>JBCDGZ010000067.1:0-38842 GCA_038750655.1 Bacteroidota bacterium
ACATTTCTGCGGATCGTACGCAGACAATTGTCCCACACTGTAGAGTGATCTTTTAGCATTCTCCAGATTCAATACGGATAACCGCGTTAAATAATATAACGATAAAGATTAAAGTGTAGATTTCTTAGTATCAGTAATGTCGAGCGACGAGTAAGGTCGAAAACATCAATCGGCTCAGCGCAACCAAATTTAAATCACATTTGTAAAATAATACTTTGATTACGGAGGACTACAAATTTGAGAAAAAAAATCCAGATAGTAAAATGAAAATTTGCCCTATCTGAACATTAATTTAATGTTAATTTGTTATTAATATAATGTATGTCATACTATTAATGACAAAGCCCTAACTTTAAGCAAAAAAGCGATTAGTTTGACTATCAATTCTTTAAAAGTAGCTTGGCTAACTTGCAGCTAAAGTCTGGCCAATGTTCCACGAAAAAAAATGCGGAGAAGAGGGCGCTGAAAAAAAGCGGAATAAGTTAATCGTTTAATTTTTTACCCAAATATTGGCGCAGCTCACACAACGATTTTTGCGATTGCGTTCAAACTGGATGTCCAAGCGTCCCAGCATGATCCCCGCCCAGCCCACTTGGTTGATGATTACCGGACGGCCTTCGGCATTCTGCTCCACATGCGGCTCCTCCAAAAACGTATGGGTATGCCCCCCAAGAATCAGATCAATATCCGTACTGGCCTTAGCCAACCGAACGTCCGAAATCGTCTCGCTCCGGTACTGATACCCCAGATGCGACAAACAAATCACATAATCACATCGCTGCACCTTCTTCAACTCGCGAGCCACCCGATTGGCATTCTTCACCGGATCGAGGTAGCGCGTCGCCCCATACAACTCCGTCGGTACCAGCCCCTCCAGCTCAATCCCCAGCCCAAAGACGCCGATTCGAATGCCGCCCTTGTCGAAAATCTGGTAGGGGCGGATCTTGCCGTTCATCAGCGTATCCGAGAAATCATAGTTACAACTCAGCAACGAAAAGTTAGCGTGAGGCAGCTGCTTGTGGAGTCCTTCTAGGCCTGCATCGAAATCGTGGTTGCCAATGGTCGCCGCATCGTATTGCATCGCCGACATCAGCTTAAATTCCAGCTCCCCACCGAAGTAGTTGAAATAGGGCGTTCCCTGGAACATATCGCCCGAATCCAGCAGCAGCACATGCTCCTCCTCGGCTCGGACCTGCCGAATCAAGCTCGCCCTACGGGCTGCACCGCCCAAGCCCGCCCGCTTTCCGCCATCTTCCTTAAACGGCTCAATACGGCTGTGCACATCATTGGTATGCAAAATGCAGAGCTTCACCACCTCCGCCGTGCCGATGGCCTCGAAGGGAAAGCCGCCGCTGCTCAGCAAGAAGGCCGCGCCCCCTGCCTTTTTCAAAAAATGTCTTCTTTTCATGAGCTACTGGTTTTAAAATTAAGATTTTACCCGCCCATCAACTGCGGCGGAGTAGGCTCTGCCGGCGGCCGTCTCCTCCCGCAAATAGTCGATCATGCCTTCCCGGACCTGCTTACCCAAAGCATCGCGGGGCTGGTCGCGAAGGAAGAAACAGCGCCCGCCGCCGTTGGCGATAAAGTCGGAAATAGAGATGTAGTAGGTGCGATTTCCTTGCAGGGGCTGCCCTTTGATTCGAATATCTTGGGGTTGCTGATCGACGATGCGATAGCTGACTTGTTGGCTGATCGGCCATCCGCCGTTGGCGGCCATCCGCTCAAAGAGTTGATGGACGATGGCGGAGTCCACCCTGAGGACTACCAGTTGGTTATCGAAGGGCATAAGTTCAAAGATGGTACGCACTGTCAGGTCACCAGCGGGCAGCGAGGAGAGGCGGATGCCGCCGTAGTTGACTGTGGTGAAATCAATGGGTTTTTGGTAGTAATCTTCCGATTTTTTGTGGAGCATATCGCACATCCAGTTGCCCAGGGTCGACTCTGGTTTAGCCTTTTCTAGGGGATGGGTAAGCCGACCGAGCACCTGATTCATTTCGGCGTCCAGTTGCTCCTTGTAGGGGGAGATGAGGGCTCGGATGTCCTCTTCGGCGCTAGCATCGACTGCTTTGGTGACGCGATAGCTGTTGGGTTGCACATCGGCGATATGCCATATACGGGAACAGGCCGGCAGGAGCAGCAGTCCGAGTAATAGAGAAAATAGCAAATTTTTCATGATAAGGGGGCTTACATCAACAGCCCTGCCTCTTTCTTCACGGCGACCAGTGCTTTTTCGAGAGGAGCCATCTCGCGGTTTTGCAACTCAGTAAACATCGCACGGCTGTAGTCGCGGGCGTCAGATGCAGGGTCCGTATTTTGATAAACGACATTGATGACATTAATGACATCGTCGCGGGCAATCTTGATGATCTGCCATAGTTGGTCAGATACATAAACCTGTTGAGTGATGTTGTGCTCGAATTCTTTTTGTACCGCAATCATCATGGCCAGACGCAGCTCTCCGGCGCTCATTTTTTCAGTGCGCAGCCGCAGGACCAGGTTGGGGATGGCAATGCGTTCGCAGAAGAGCGAAAGGCGCTCGTAGGCCTGTAGGCGCAGCGGAATCGTCGTTTTCTGCTGATTCTGCTTATAATCGAGCATTTCCAGTTTGTATCGATTGTCGAGATACTGCTTAAGAAGGGTCTGAACCGTAAAATAGACAATTAGGGCCGGAACCGTAATTTTGATAATTTCCAGAACAACTGTTACCACAGTAGACATAAACGATCTTTGATTAAATGATGGATACCCTCCTAACGGAGAATGGCGCAAAAATAACGGCTTGGAGGGATTTTTTCTTATTTTTCTTTAGATTTCTCCAATTTGCAACATATGCCCTTTCGGGATGTTATTATTTTACGTATGTTTGTTTAAGAGATAATTAAAACTACAAAGTCATGAGCGATACCAAAACTGTTGTGCAGTCTCCCATCACTTTGACCGATGGAGCGATAAAGCAACTGACACGAATTAGAACAGAGCAGAATGTACCTGACGACCACTCCCTTAGAGTTGGAGTGAAAGGTGGCGGTTGCTCTGGATTTTCCTATATATTGGGTTTTGATGCCAGAAAAGAGGGCGATGACCTATACGAAATCAACGGGATTGATGTGCTTTTGGACAAGGCGCATGCCATCTACCTACTCGGTATTGAAATCGACTGGCTGGAGGGACTGAATAACCGAGGATTTACTTTTAACAATCCAAATGCCAAAGAAACCTGCGGTTGCGGGACTTCTTTCTCCGCTTAGATTATAGGAATTTAATACTGTTGAAAAATCCTTCAGGGTAGCTGCCTTGGAGGATTTTTCATTTTCCCCCCAGCCTTAACCAATCTTTAACACCTTCTCCATCAGGGATACCCAACCCTTCTATTTTAGGCCCAGGTCTATCCTTTTAGAAGCAATCAACCAATATATTATCCTTCTTGCACCAAACGCTAGTTTTTATGAAAAAATATCTACCCTTTCTCTTTTTATGCCTGCCTTTTTTAAGTACTGCTTGTAGCTGTATAGACATCCCTACCTTTTGCGAAACCATCACCTATGGAGGCGATGGCGAGGTTACCGTCGGCTTGATCGTCCGAGCGCGTAAAACTAAAACGCTTAACGATGGAATGGTCGTCGAAATTCAAGATGTCTTGTATGGCGAAGAGAGCGATGGTTCCCTCATCGTCCGCGATGGCAATGGCGCAGACTGCGGTTTGCATACGGGAGTCTTTGAAGAGAACGAGGAGCTAATCCTGGCTTTACATCGCTTCGGAGAGCGCTATAGCATTTCTATCTGTGGGCACAACTTTTTGCGTATTGAAGACAACACTGTAAGGGGCAATATCAAGCCCGGTATTAATAATTTATCCTACGAGCAATTCCTTCGCACCGTTGATTGCGGTGATCTAAAGTTCAGCCGCCTCGAAGATATACTCAAAGTCTATCCGACCTTGACCCGCGGCCCGGTGCAGCTCGAATCTCGGGCTGAGCGCAACGACCTGCGCCTGCGCTATAATGTCTACAATGCGCTAGGGCGATTGATGATCCAGTCCAACGAATTTGCCTTGGCTCCGTCGGCTAGCGAGTTTATCGAAATGGGCAATCTGGCCAAAGGCATTTACATGGTCGAGCTAGTGGCTGAATTCCGTAAAGTGGTTTATCGAATTGTTGTCCAATAAAAAAAGAGCTTATGAAAAAGAATTTACCCCTTTTATTTCTACTCCTTCCTTTTCTGAGCACTGCTTGCATTTGCTTCGGCCCCGATAATTTTTGCGAAACTGTTTCTGAAAAGCTCAGATCACCGAGCTCTGAGGTGCCTCTGGTAGTCCGAGCCCAAAAAATGAATACCGTCCCTGAAGGGATGGAGATTAGGGTGAAGGAAGTACTTTCTGGAAATGCTCCCGGGTCATCTCTAATCGTCCGTGGCGGTAATGGCGCAACGTGCTACATATCGACAGATGGTTTTCAAGATGGGATGGAGTTTGTTGCTCTGCTTGAGCGTTTTGATAGTGATGACTACATTATTTCTATTTGTGGGGTCCATATCCTGCCTATAGAAAATGAGATCATTAAAGGTCCGGCTGCGAAGGGAGTTTCTTCGTTACCCTACAAAGATTTATTCTTCAAACCTGACTGCTCCGAGTTAAGAGGCAGTAGTCTGAACAGTCTCTTTAGGGTCTTTCCTACGCTGACTCAGAATAGCGTACAAATCTATTACAGAGCTAGAGAGGAAGAAATTCAGCTCAACTATACTGTTTATGATGCAGTAGGACGTAAGGTGGTGGAGGCTGTCCCCTTCATCATGTCACCCTCCTCCCGGCAAAGCATCGAGCTTGGCCACTTGGCCGATGGGGTGTACCTAATCGAATTGGCGGCGGATACTCGACGGCAGGTCTACGAAATTGTACTGCATTAGAAATAAATAGAAAAGCGCCGTGCCCTTTCTTTAGTAAGAGACACGGCGCAATCTAAAATATTCTTTTATGCATTAAGTTGAATTCGAGCCGTGTTTCCCTACTGGGGGGCACGGCGCTTCAATCAACTACATATTATTAATAATCTCTGTACCGAACTCCGAGCACTTCAGCAGCGTCGCCTTGTTCATCAGTCGTTCGAAATCGTAGGTAACGCGCTTTTTGCGGATAGAGCGGCCGATACCTTTGATGATGCGATCTGCCGCTTCGGTCCAACCCATGTAGCGGAACATCATTTCACCGGAGAGGATCACGGAGCTAGGGTTCACCTTGTCCATGCCCGCATACTTAGGTGCCGTACCGTGCGTCGCTTCGAAGAGGGCGATACCCGTTTCGTAGTTGATATTAGCACCAGGAGCAATACCGATACCGCCAACAGTAGCCGCTAGGGCATCGGAGACATAGTCGCCGTTGAGGTTGAGGGTGGCGATGACAGAGTATTCTGCCGGACGCGTTAGGATTTGCTGCAGGAAGGCATCGGCGATAGAATCTTTGATGAGAATCGCTCCTTTCTTCAGGGCCTTATCTTGCGCTTTATCCGCTGCTTTCTTGCCTTTGTCCGCCGCGATGCGATCGTATTGTGCCCAGGTGAAGACCTTATCGCCAAATTCTCTTTCGGCCAGTTCGTAGCCCCACTCCTTGAATTTACCTTCGGTGAACTTCATGATATTCCCTTTGTGCACCAGCGTGACCGAAGGCTTTTCATTTTCGATAGCGTAGTTGATCGCCGAGCGAACCAGGCGTTCTGTCCCTTCAATAGAAACCGGCTTAACGCCCAAGGAAACAGTATCGGGAAAGCGGATTTCCTTCACCTTCATTTCTTCCACCAAAAATTTCTTGAATTTGCGCAGCTTGGCCGTACCGTGCAAGTACTCAATACCGGCGTAGATGTCTTCGGTATTTTCTCTAAAAATCACCATATCTACCAGCTCTGGCTTTCTAACCGGAGAAGGAACGCCTTTGAAGTAAGTGATCGGACGCAAACAGGCGAAGAGATCGAGTTTTTGACGCAGCGCCACGTTCAAAGAACGGATACCACCGCCGACGGGAGTAGTCAAAGGGCCTTTGATGGCCACGAGGTGTTTTTTGATCGCCGTAAGGGTTGGTCTAGGCAACCATTTGCCCGTATTATCCATCGCTTTTTGACCAGCGAGGACTTCCAGCCACTCGACTTTGCGTTCGCCTTTATAGGCTTTTTCTACTGCTGCATCGAATACCCGAACAGCGGCTGCCCAAATATCCGGACCGATACCATCCCCTTCAATATAGGGAATAATTGGGTCATTAGGAACGTTTAATTTGCCGTCAACAAGTGTTATTTTTGTTCCGCTCATTGTAAATTCTTATTTTGATTTAGTTAAGCTTTTTAGAAAATTCAACGCAAATGTAAGTAATTTAAAGCTGATTTTCGAGTTTAAAATATTTTGTGAAACGTAAGTCTATTTGCAGACGTTTCAAAAGCGTATTAATCTTTTTGTGACCCTCATATTCAATCCGTCGATTTTGATGAAATGCCTATTGACCAGCCTCATAATTTTCGTTTCTTTTTCCCTGCTTTCGGCTCAGCAAGGCCATCACCTGAGCTTGGAGATTGACAATTACGAAGGCCCCAAAATCTATTTGGCTAATTACTACGGCAGTGCTACCAACAACATTGATAGTGCTACCGTTGACAGTAGTGGTCAATTTATCTTTAGCAGCGACACCGCCCTCGAGCGAGGCTTGTACATCGTATGGCTGCCCCTAAACAGAAAGCGGAAGGCCATCCAGTTGATTGTTGAGGATAATGATCAACGGGTGAGTGTCAAAGCGGATTATGAGGCCCTGAGTTCGACCAAAATAGAGGTAGCGGATTCGAAGTCCAATACGCGATTTTACGACTACTTGCGCTACATGAATCGCAACAGTCAGCTGGTTGGACAATTGAGCAAAGCGCGGCAGGAATCGGAAGAGGGGGCCGAAAAGCAAGTGCTGCAAGAGCGCATGGATAGCGTCAGCAATGCCGTACGGGCCTACCAGCAAAACCTCCTCGATCAATACCCCCAATCCATCGTCGCCACCCAGGCCCGCCTCGACCTCGAACCCCCCTTCCCCACCACCTCCGACAACGAAGAAGAGCAACAAAATCAACGCTACCGCTATCGCCGACAGCACTTCTTCGACTATATCGATCTGGCCGATAGCAGCCTGCTGGCCAGCCCGCGCTTCGTCCGCAAAATCAACCACTACCTCACCAAACTCACCCCGCCCGTTCCCGACTCCGTCGCCCCAACCGTCGATAACCTAATCGCCCAACTGCCCCCCGGCAGCCCCAACCACCGCTTCCTGATGGACTACCTCCTGAAATCCTACGAAAAACCCCGCTACATCGGGCTGGATGCCGTATACGTCCATCTCGCCGAAACCTACTACGCCGCCGGCCCGCTAAGCTGGCTGGACGAGCGCGAACGCATCACCATCCTCAAGACGGCGCAGCGCCTCAAGCCCATCCTGATTGGTAAAACAGCGCCCAATATTGTGATGCAAAAAGAGGATGGCAGCTCCATCGCGCTGCACGATGTCAAAGCAGAACTTACCGTCCTCTTCTTCTGGCGACCCAACTGTGGTTACTGCAAAAAGGCGACGCCCGTAGTCCTGGAAGCCTACGAAAAATACAAAGACAGAGGAGTCGAAGTATTTGGCCTCTGCACCAGCCTGCGTCAAAAGACTCCCAAATGTTGGGAGGATGTAGAAGAAAAGGAAATGAATGTTTGGATCAATACCGCCGATAGTGCCAACAAGTCGCGCTTTGTGCAAAAGTACAATGTCGGCCGGACCCCTAAGTTCTACTTGCTGGACAAAGACAAGAAAATCCTCATCAAAGATTTTGGTGTCGAGCAACTGACCAATCTCCTGGAGCGTTTCCTTCCCAAAGAAGATAAATCAACCCAACAGCATAATGAATAAATTCCTCCTTGCCCTACTCCTGCTATGTACCCTGGCCTGTTCTTCTAATAAAAAATCGGCTGACGGCAACGGCCAGTGTGCTAACGAAGGTACGCTGGTCGATTATACTGGATTGGATGGCTGTCAGTTTCTCATTGTTATGGACAATGGAGAGAAGTGGCTGCCTATGAAAGTCAGCGATGAAAACTTTACTTTCGTAAATGGCTTGCGCATCCGTTTTGATTATATTGAAAAAGAAGGGGCGATTAGCGTCTGTATGGCGGAATCCAAAGCAGTGGAGCTGACCTGTATCGAAGCGGTAGAAGGGGAAGGGGGGAAGCCGAATATTCCCCAATGCCACAAAACCAAAGACCCGACGACGGTAAATTGGATGAAGGAGGTGTTGAGGAAATATCCGGTGACGAAGGTGCTGCGCTATGATTACATCGATGGGTTTGCCTATTTTTTCCGCACCAAAGACAAAGGCTACCTGTACAGTTGTCAAGGCTTCTTCATTTGTGAGGTGGAGGGCAAAGAGCTCTCGCAATGCCACCGCAGCGTCAAGAATCCCGAGTCGGGGCTGATCATCTGGCAAAACCTCGGACAGCGCGATTAAAATTGCCCAGAAATTAAGATATTGCGGCTATGCAAAATCCTCATCTTGATCCTACAGACGAGCAACACAGCTCAGAAGACCGGCAGTTCGAAAAGGCCCTGCGGCCCAAGGCGCTGCAAGAGTTCAGCGGGCAGCCCAAGATCGTAGAGAACCTTAAGGTCTTTATTGCCGCTGCGCGCATGCGCGGCGAAGCCCTGGATCATGTCCTGCTGCACGGCCCTCCGGGCCTGGGCAAAACAACCCTTTCGCACATCATCTCCAACGAGCTGCAGGCCAACATGAAGCTGTCCTCCGGCCCCGTGCTGGAAAAACCCGGCGACCTGGCCGGCCTGCTTACCAACCTCGATGAGGGCGATGTGCTCTTCATCGATGAAATTCACCGCCTCAACACCGTCGTCGAAGAATACCTTTACTCCGCAATGGAGGACTATCGCATTGACATCATGATCGACAGCGGCCCCAATGCCCGAAGCATCCAAATTTCTCTCAATCCCTTCACCCTAGTCGGTGCGACGACCCGAATGGGCTTGCTGACCGCTCCCATGCGCGCCCGCTTCGGCATCAACTGCCACCTGGATTATTACGATGTGGCTACCCTCGTTAAGATCGTCAAGCGGTCCGCGCAAATTCTGGATATTCCGATCACCGATGATGGGGCCAACGAGATCGCCCGGCGCAGTCGCGGCACTCCTCGCATCGCCAATGCCCTGCTGCGCCGCATCCGCGATTTTGCCCAAATCAAAGGCGACGGCACCATCGACGTCAAGATTTCCCGCTATGGCCTCGAAGCCCTCAATGTAGATGAAAGTGGACTGGATGAAATGGACAATAAAATCCTATCGACCATCATCCATAAATTCAAGGGCGGGCCAGTCGGCATCACCACCATCGGTACTGCCGTAGGCGAGGAGGCTGGCACCATCGAAGAAGTGCACGAGCCTTTTCTGATCATGGAAGGCTTCATCCAGCGGACGCCGCGTGGCAGAGAGGTGACCGCCAAGGCCTACGAGCATCTGGGGATCGTACCACCTTCTAAGAGTGGGACGTTGTTTTAGGAAGAATGGCTTGGTTGATACTAAGGCATTCCAAAGGTCGAGTAATAAGCATCTAGCATCTGAGACTCGTATTCAAAGGCAAATTGTTCGGCAAACTGTTCTCCCCTGGCTGCTTTATTCCAGCTTTTGGTATTGATACGATCATAATGATGCCCTAATTCATGCAGGAGCACATGGAGCAGCTGGTAGGCTTTGATCTGTTGTGCTGTGAAATCGCAGTAGTAGGCACCATCCTGCGCTTCATACTTTACATTGAGGCGATCGAATAGCGGTTGATGGGCTTCAAAATAGGATGCATGCAATAAAACGTCCTGTTCTTTTTCCCAGGCGCAAATAGCAATAACGCCGTTGTTATTGTACCAACCATCGCAGTCCTGTCCTCCTTCGGCTAATAAGATAGCATCTAGACCTTCAGCGATACAGTTCCATTTAGGAATGATGGAAATAAACTGGATGAGATCTCGCTTTTTTACAAAATGCTTATATCCTTTTCCAGGCTTTTGAACATCAATGATCAGATCTTTCTGAGCAGTATTCCAATAATTTGGAGTTAAACGATGATTGTTCTTATGTTTGGTTTTACCCAGCTTTACTCGTGTAGCTGTTCTTCTTTTGTGACTTCGTAACATGGGTTAAAAGTTTACATAGAATTGACGGTTATTTCTACAAGGATGGCTCAAATTAGGTTCCTCAATCCTTGGAAACGATATTTATTTACTACCTTTATTTCAAGATATACTGCTTTCATGATGCGCCATTTCCGCTTGATTACTGCACAACTCAAAAGGGCCCTCACCGCCCTGTTTTTGTTGCTTTTCCTACAGCTTCCTGCGCAGTCTATCGATACGACAACAGCAGGGCAGGCGGTGCTACCGTCCATTTTCGAAACCTTCTTCAACGATTCCATACAGCACCTCCGAATCAAAGGTGATTTTACCAAACTCATCAACGAGAAATTTAGCGGGCAGTACGAAAAGGCCAAGCTGGAGCTGTTGGTCGCAGGGGAATCTATTCAGTCCTATAAAATCAAAATGAGGGCGCGGGGCAAGTCCCGCCGTCGCCTTTGTGCCTTTCCACCGATCAAGTTGAAGTTCAGCAAAAAGGAGCTAGAGGCGCAGGGCCTTGCACCCTCGATGAATGATCTGAAGCTGGTCTGCCCTTGTTCGGACCGTAAGGGGAGTGGGCAGGATATTTTGAAAGAATACCTGGCCTACAAGCTGTACAATGAAGTGACCGAGGCGAGTTTTGAGGTGCAATTGGTCAAGATGGATTTTGTGGACATTGGGTCGGATAATCAATGGCCTACTCGCTATGGCTTCCTTATTGAAAGCGTTGACGAATTAGGGGGGCGGCTGCTGGCAGAGGAGCAAGACACTTATAATCTGAACTGTCGGGATATGAAAGTGGAAGAATACTACAAAATGGTCCTCTTTCAATACATGATCGGGAATACGGACTGGCGCATTCCATTTTTACACAACATCAAAGTATTCAAAGCTGCCAAGGGCCCCTTTTTAGCAGTCCCTTTTGATTTCGACTTTGCCGGAATGGTCGACGCCCCTTACGCCAAGCCCAACCCCGACTGTCCGATTACGAATGTTCGGGAGCGGCATTTTATGGGCAGCTACGAGCACAGCCCAGAAGCTTGGCAGGCTACGGTAGCCCAATTTCGGGAATTGAAGCCCCAGTTTACTGACATTATTATCCAAAATATCCACCTGACGAATAAGGAGAAAAAAAGGGTCATCCGCTACCTTAAATCCTTCTACAACATTATTGCGACGGACAAATTGGCGTACAATAAATTGAAGAGCAAGGAATGGTAAATTTTATAGATTTAATACTTTTTGCTACCTTAACCAATCAAAAGCAAATCCTGAGTTTAACCAAACGCTCCAAAGTATGTCTCGATTCCTCCGTTTAGTGTCCTTATTACTGATTATTAATCTACTATCTTCCTGTGCCAATTATAAGCTGAATGTTGCACCAGAGCTCAAAGATTGGGAGTCGATTACTCCTCCTTCTGAGCTGGAACCTGAGCACTCCGTTTATTTGATTGGCGATGCGGGTAATAGCCCGAAGGGCGATCTATCTCCAGCTTTAAAATTATTGAAAGAACATCTCAAATCAGCCTCTGAAAATAGTACGGTGATCTTTCTCGGCGATAATATTTATCCCGATGGGCTGCCCCGCAAGAATAATCCCAAGCGCGAGCTGGCCGAGCATCGGCTGGATGCGCAGTTGGAGGCCATTGAGGATTTTAAGGGCAAGCCGCTTTTTATCCCCGGTAATCACGATTGGCGGAATTATGGGCTTAAAGGTCTAAAACGGCAGGAAAAATACATCGAGAAGCGCCTCAATGAGGGGATCGAGGAAGAGGATGATTGGGAGGAATATTTCCTGCCCAGCCACGGTTGCGGTGGACCGGAACTGGTAGAGGTCAACGAAAATTTAGTGATCGTGGTCATCGATTCTCAGTGGTGGCTATCGGACTGGGATAAGGAGACGGAAATCAATGACGGCTGTGAGGCGAAGAGCCGTAAGGTCTTTGAGTTTATCTTTGAGGAAATGGTTCGTAAGAATCGCAATAAGAATGTAATCATCGCCATGCACCATCCTCTTTATTCTAATGGAACACACGGAGGAAATTTTACTGCCAAAGAACATATTTTTCCGTTGACAGATGTTAATGAGAACCTGTACGTTCCGCTTCCCGGACTGGGTTCGCTGGCAGCCCTGATTCGCGGCACAGTGGGTACCAGGCAGGACTTGGCCCATCCCAATTATCGGGAGATGAAGGATGTGCTGATGCGTGCGGCGAAAAAGAATGGGCAGTTTATTTTTGTCTCTGGACACGAGCATGCCTTGCAGTATTTTGAAAATGAGCGGCAATATTATGTAGTGAGTGGAGCAGGATCGAAGGATGCACCTACGCGACTGGGTAATGGTGCACAATTTGCCTACGGCCAACAGGGCTACGCCCGCCTCGATTTCTATTCTGACGGCTCCACCTGGCTGGAATTCTGGCAAGCGCCCACCAAAGATCAGGAGGCCCGCCGGGTTTTTCGCAAAAAAATTAAAGATAAATTGCCGAAGCTGGCAGTCGAAATGCAAACCAGCTTTCCGGAGTACGAGGAGCACAAAAAATCAGTCAATACCCACGTGCTGACCACTCCTGTAGAGAAAAAAGGCTTCCTCCATCACACCCTTCTCGGAAAACACTACCGCGATCTGTACACCAACAAATTTGACTTCCCAGTCCTGGAGCTAGATACTTTCCAAGGGGGCGTCGTACCGCTGAAGCGCGGTGGTGGAAACCAAACCAACTCCTTGCGCCTAGGCACAGAAGACGGCAAGCAATATGTGATGCGTGCGATGACCAAGGATGCTTCGCGCTTCATTCCCTATCCCTTCAATAAGATTACAGCGTCCAAGTCGCTAGTGGAGGACAACTTCCTTTCCACCCATCCTTTTGCCGCGACGGTGATCCCCCCGCTGGCCAGCGCCGCCGGGATTTACCATACCAACCCCAAACTCTACTACATTCCTAAACAACCCGTACTGGCCGAGCACAACGATCTTTTCGGCGGAGGCGTCTATCTCGTCGAAGAGCGGGCTGCCAAGGATTGGAGTAACCTGAGTAGCTTTGGCAATTCTTCCAAGCTGATCGGTACGCCCGATTTGGCAGAGAAGATCGTTAAGAACAATAAGCATCGGGTAGATCAGCCTTGGGTTGTCCGCTCTCGTCTCTTCGATATGGTTATCGGCGATTGGGATCGGCACGACGATCAGTGGCGCTGGGCCTCTTTCAAAAAGGATGGCTACACCCTTTATCGCCCGATACCGCGCGACCGCGATCAGCCCTTTTCGAAATACGATGGGCTGTTTGTGGGGGTTGCTCGCTTGACCCTGCCCTTCCTCAAGCAATTGAAGCCCTATGCCCCGAAGGTGACCAATAGTAAGTGGGGCAACTACAATGCCCGGCAGTTTGATAAGAGCTTCCTCAATGCACTGAGCTGGGAAGAGTGGGAAAAGGAGGTCAAAAGGGTGCAGGAGGGCCTGACCGATGAGATTGTCGAGGAGGCTTTCCGTACGACTTGGCCAGAGGTAGCGTATACGGAAACAGCGCCGGAGATCATGTCTTTCCTCAAGGCACGTCGCGATAATTTGATGGAGATCGCCCGTAAGCATTACGAGCTGCTGGCCAAGGACGTAGATGTCTACGGTACGCATAAGCGGGACAGTTTTGATGTGGTGCGACTGGATGATCAGCGGACGCAAGTGCGGATGTATTTCATGCCCGGGAAGAAGGATCGGAAGAAGGGGGTGAAGCCTACCTTGCGTTATGAGCGAATTTTTTACACTAACGAAACCAAAGCCATTAGCATCTTTGGGCTGAACGGTGATGACCAGTTCAACATCAGAGGGGAGGTAAAGAAGGGCATTCGCATTCGAGTGATTGGTGGCTTGGATGAAGATGAATTTGTCGATAATTCGAAGGTGAGCGGGCTTTCCAAGAAGACCCATATCTACGATTCCCCGAAGGGCAATAAGCTGACTTTGGGCAAGGAAGCCAGAGACCGGACGTCAAATAATCGGGAGAACAATATTTACAACCGCAAGGATTATCATTACGAGTACGATTTTCTGATGCCTTTCCCCATCCTTGGGTTTAACCCTGATGATGGTGTGCTGATCGGGACTTCACTGGCCTTTACCAATTATAAATTTAAAAAATCTCCATTTGGACAGACGCATCAAGTACTAGGGACTTTTGCCTTCTCGACCAGGGCCTACCGGCTTACTTACTTAGGGGATTTCATCGAAGCCATTGGCAAATCTGATATTTTGATCGATGCGGTATTCCAAGCCCCGCGTTTTACCACTAACTTCTTTGGCTTGGGTAATGACACTGAAGATCCGGTGGATGACATCGATTTCAACCGGGTGCGCAACAGCTTATACCGGATACATCCTGCCCTCAAGCGGCGCTTTGCCGGGGACAATGCCTTTTTCACCATTGGGCCTTTGGCCGAGCGAGTGAAGGTAGAGCGCACGGAGAATCGCTTTATTTCTCAAGCAGAAAACGACCTGCCTGATGACATCTTTGAGTCAAAATACTACGCTGGTGGAGAGGCCAACCTCTTTTACGAAAGTGTGGACAACCTGCAAATGACCCATCGAGGTATCCGCTTCACGGCTATGGCTGACTGGCGATTGAACCTCGAAGATAACGACAAGCAACGGACGGCTGTAGCCGCCGAGCTGACCATCTACCAGAGTTTGACCCAAAAGGACAATATCATCTTCGCTACCCGACTGGGTACTATGCATAGCTTTGGTGACTTCGAATTTTTCCAGGCCTCTATTCTCGGCGGTAATACGAACCTGCGGGGCTTCGATGCCCAGCGTTTTGCTGGCCGAACCAGCTTTTACCACCAAACCGAGCTGCGCATCAAGCTGTTCAACTCAGACAACGGCGTCATTCCCTTCTCCTTCGGCCTTACTGGCGGCTTTGACTACGGTCGAGTTTGGCAGGACGATGAGGATTCTGACACCTGGCACAATGCCTTCGGTGGCGGCATTTGGATCGCCCCGGTTGATTTTATTGTTTTGTCTACAGAGTTGTACAAATCAAGCGAACAGAGTCGTTTCCGCTTTCAGGTGGGATATGCTTTTTAGGGGGTAGGGAAGGAAAATCGCCGTGTCTCTCGCAGAGGACACTGACAACACTAATGGAATAGGAGTTCTGTACTAGAAAACCGCCGTGTCCCTTTACAGGATAAACGGCTAATACCAAGGTTTATTGAATTAGTTCAAGCCTAACTACTAAAAATGTCTTAATAATATGCAAAAATGGCGGCCTTCATTGACAAGCCTGCTGAAATTCGGTATATTGTGAGCTTTGCTGCAATTGTGGCGCAACAATTGTGGATATTTGATTAAAAACCAGCCAATTATTCGATCAACTCTACGTTAAACCAATTAGCTCACACTTACAAGATTTATCTTTATGAGGTTTATGCTCTGCGCCATTTGTGGATTGATCGCCAGTCTTCTCACTGCCCAAGAGAATATTCTTAGCCCTCTTACCAACGATGCCTTTTGTCGCCCCGGGGTGATTAATAAGTCACCCAGCAAAGGAGTCCTTTTTGAATACGGTATTCAACCTAACTACAACATCAGCACCTCGACCAACACGGGGATGAGCAGCCAGATTCAGCACAATCGCCAGTGGCTATTCAAATTCAAGGTGCCGGTTATTCGAAAGCCGGGCTTTAAATTCTTGTTGGGAGCAGAGCATCGGCAGGAGCGGCTCAACTTTAACTTTATCAGTAGGGGAGATGCCAGTCTGTTTAGTGATTTGGATGATAAGCGGCTGAAGGCCAGTAGAATTTCTGCCTACTTCCTAAAGTCCCTCAATGATAAGTGGTACGCCAGTCTGAAATTAGAGACTGCGGCCAATGGCGACTATAGCCAGCTCATGAGCTTTGATAATCGCTACGCCATTTACCGGGCGGCATTCATGGTGGCCCGCAAAAAACGCGATGACCTGGAATATGGAATGGGGGTACTTTTTAACAAAAATTTCCGGCGTACCCTCGTCGTTCCTTTCTTCCTCTATAATCAAACCTTCAATAGTAAATGGGGCATCGAATCTGCCCTGCCCGTCAAAATCAAACTGCGCCACAACATCAACGAACGCAGTATACTCCTATTCGGCCCCGCTTTTAGAGGCCGCACCTACTCTGTAGATATTCGGGATGATAATGGGGAGAATGGAATTTTCCACCTCCGCAATGCAGAACTTCAACTGGAATTGAGCTACCAGTATCGGTTGAACAGCTGGATATGGACAGAATTTAGAGGAGGCTACGCCCATCCCTTTGCCACTCGCTTCGAGCGTCAGACGGGCGAATTTTCTGCCTTTAGCGAAGGCGTTAACGAGATCAACGCGCAACCCACTGGTGCACCATTTTTCAGAATCGGCATCTTTGTCTCTCCACCTAAGCATTTGATGAAGTAGAATTGGGCTGCTAACGGACATATCCTTATCTTGCGGGCAATTTAAACCAAGCCGTTAAAGGGTATGAAAAGAAAGTTGAACATCGTTATGATTGCCTCCGAATGCGTTCCTTACGTCAAAACCGGAGGGCTGGCCGACGTTGTCGGTGCCTTGCCAAAAGCACTTAAGAAAATGGGCCATGAGGTCTGTATTATCCTGCCATATTACCGTTCTATTGATAGAAGCAAATATGAGATCAGTCAGTACCATGCCCCTATGGGGGTTTGGATGGGGGCCAATACGCAGGAGTGGTGTGCGGTCAATAAGACTGAAACGGAGGATGGCGTCCCCGTTTACTTCATCGAACACGATCGCTTTTTCGCCCGAGATCGGCCCTATAACGACAGCAATAACCGGGATTACCTCGATAATGCCGAGCGTTTTGCCTTTTTCAGCCGAGCTGCCCTACAGCTCTGCATCGACAAAAATATCCAAGCCGACATCCTGCACGCCCACGACTGGCCTACGGCACTCGTACCCGCCTACCACAAGCTCTGGCACTGGAACAGCAGCGTCCTCTCCAAAGCCGCCAGCGTCCTCACCATCCATAACATCGATCACCAGGGGCTCTTCGGCCGTGATCACTACGAATACACTGGCCTGGGCTGGGAGAACTTCACCTCCGAAAAGTTCGAGCAATACAACGGTATCAACTACCTCAAAGGCGGCATCTACTTCGCCGACCTCGTCAATACCGTCAGCCCCACCTACGCTGTTGAAACCCGCTCCACCGAGCTGGGCCGAGGCATGCAGACTCCACTCAACAGCAAGGGCGAATACTATCTGGGCATCCTCAATGGGGTAGACTACACCGAATGGAGCCCCGAAAAAGACCCCCATCTTCCCGCCAAATACTCAACCCGCAGCATGAAAGGCAAAGCCAAATGCAAGGCGGCGCTGCAGGAGCGCTTTGGCTTGAAAGTGGACCCTAAAATTCCCATCGTCGGTATCGTCAGCCGCTTCGCCGGGCAAAAGGGGCTGGATGTGCTCTATCCCGTTATCCACGAAGCACAGCGACAGATGGAAATCCAGTTCGTCGTTGTTGGCAGCGGCGATAAGCAACTAGAGGCCCAGTATATGGCCCTCCCCAATCGGTATCCCGGCAAAGTCGGCAGTTTCATTGGCTACAGCAATCCGCTGGCCCACCTCGTAGAAGCCGGCTCCGACTTCTTTGTCATGCCCTCCCGCTTTGAGCCCTGCGGCCTCAATCAGCTCTACTCTCTACGCTACGGTACGCTACCCATTGTCCGCTCCACCGGCGGCCTGGCCGACACCGTCGAGCAGTACAATGAGCAGACGGGCGAGGGTACCGGCTTTCTCTTCAAAGATCTCTCTGTCGGTGCCTTATTCAACACCATCGGTTGGGCCGTCAGCACCTGGTACGACCGCCCCAAGCACATCAAGGCGATGATCAAACGGGGCATGGCCCAGCGCTTTGATTGGGATCGGAGTGTGGCGGTTTATGAGGAGTGGTATCATCGGGTGGTGAGGCCATAGGTTTTACTTTAGGGTTCTCAACAATTCCCTCGCCTTCACCTTCTGATTCTCCCAGTTCTTCACTAATAAAAAGTCCTCTAAATAGGCTTTGGCTTGGGCTTCCTCCCCCCGCAAAAGATGCGATAGGGCGAGGTACCACAAGGCAGCATCGTAGTAGGGATTTTGGGGGCTGGCATTGGCCCCGAGGGGGTGCAGCAGGGCGATGGCCTGGTCGTAATCGCTGAGGTAGCAATGGCTGAGGGCCAGGTAAAACGAATCGCTGAGGTCGGCCTGTGGCTGCTCGATGAGCTGCTGGTAATAGCGGCGAGAGCTGGCGTAGTCCTGTTCGCTGTAGGCATCCTGGGCTTGTTGGCGGAGGGCCTCATCGGCGGGGGTCCCTTTGCGGATGCGGTCATGTGCGTAGGGTTCGGAGTCGAGGTAGTGTAGGGCTAGTTGGGCGGCGGAAGCGGGTGGGGAGGGTGTGGGAGGGGAGGATTGCGCCCACCAGAGGAGGAGGAGGAATAAAGCGGCGATGGTGACGGCGATGTAAAGCCAGCGGCGCGAGGCCCTTGGGCTCGTCGGGGCTTGCCGCTCCATACCGTACTGCGTTTGAAGTAGCTTTTGCCAGCGGGTACTGCGTTCCTTGTCGAATTTGGCGCGGAGCAGTTGAGTGGTACGCTGCTCCAGCTCTTCGGGGGACATCTTTCCGTCGAGGTAATTTTTATTATTATCACCCATGATCATACACATTTGTTTATATACAGCCAGTTGCTATACAGATCAATCTGCTTTTGTTTTGACCCTTTAGCTTAATAATATTTTGCAAAGAGTTGGCGGAGTTTTTCTATACACCGCTGCTTTTGTTTTCGAACGGCGACGGCCGAGCGCTCGATCCGCTCCGCAATCTCCTTCAGAGGAACGCCTTCGTAGTAATAGTCTTTAAGAACCGTCTTACAGGACGCACCCATTTCTAACCACGCTTTATCAAGCGCCTGAAACATGGCCTCCTCAAACTGCGCGGGCGCTTCATCCAGGTCAATATCGAGCAAGGGGGAGAGCAGTTGCTCCTTTTTGATCCACTTAAGATAAATCTGGCCCGCCATCCGAGTGAAAAGAAAGCGGAGATTACCGTATTTTATCTTTCCAGCTTTCAAGCGTTTATAAAATTCCAGCAAGGTGTTCATGCAGGCATCGTAGGCATCCTCATGATTGGCCTTGTACTGGCGCATGATGTAGCGATGAGCATCATCGAAATGTTTGAGGAAAATTTGTTCAAATAACTGATCGTCTCCCTCATTCAGGCGCTCCACCAATTGCTCAAAGTCGGCAGGGCTGAGTCCAAAGTTTTTATCCATGAGTGCTTGGAGTTGCGGCGCTTCTTCCGGTGCAATGATAGGCAATGCCCGCCAAAGCTGCTGCTTCTCCTGACCTTTTTCTGCCGAATCCCCTTCTGCTGGACGCTTCATAGAAATAATGGATTCTATCAATCGAGTGATGATTAGCCAATACCTTTGGGTGCAAGCTGCTGGTGATGCACTCGTGGATATAAGCGGAGAAAGGGGAGGGTGTGACAAATAAGTCTAGTTTATTATCATTTCGTGTCTCCTCTTCCAGAATTTACAGTCTTTCCATTCTTTGACAACAGTATAGGTGTGGTGCCATTGACTTAAATAGTTTTGAAATAAGGGGCGGATTTGGTCTAAAAAAAGTTGGCAAATCGCTGGATTAAGATGGTCATAAGCTTTTAAGAACCTTGCTAAACCCATTGCTGTCTGGATAGCTCTGGTTACTCCCAACCCAGTAAGAGGATCGAAACTAACTAAGGCATCTCCCACGGTGAAAAATTGATCAACATGTATCGTTTCAACTATTTGACTTTGCGCTTGCCTAACGATTAATTTTTCGTCATTTTTTATTAATCTTTTGAAAGCCTTAAAAATAGTAGCATCAGCAGGCATGGTAGCCTTCCAATGTCCAATTTTGGTGAGTTGCTTGTTTCGTACAATATCTAAATCCGTCATCAGAAAGATAACACTTTTGCTTTGCTGCAATGGCGCTGCGTACCACCAACCGTCTTTGCAGGCATTGAGGATTAAGTGATTTAGAGCTTGCTCTGGCATAGAATCGAGGATGCACCCAACGCCGACCAGTTGGTCGAAGGATTGATAAGCAACTTTGTCTTTGTTTTTGGCCGGCGATTTTCTTCCGGTTGCATCAATATAGATAGCGGCATGGGCTCTTGTTTCTCCTTGTGCACTATTCCAAGTGATCTGCCAGCTATAATCTGGTAACTGGCGAAGATTTTTCACCCTCACATTAGTATATGCAGCAACCTTAGGATGCTTTTTGGCCTGCAAGTAGAGCAGCTTATCAAAATCATTTCTATTAACATGCCAGCTATTGCCTAAAGGATTTAGAATATGAGACTTGAAAGTGGGATTGTGCTCATTCCAGGCGCTTTCTATACCATAACTCTTTCTAGGATTAAGGCCTAAAAAATCATCCCACAAGCCCAATCGTTTAAGTTCAGGCATGATATGAGCGGGCAGTGTTTCCCCAACACGTGGTGCTGAATAATCACTGCCCTCCAATAAAAGAATTGATTTTTCTGAGGAGGCTAGTGAACGGGCAAGAATTGATCCGGCCGGGCCTCCACCAACGATAAGAATATCATAATCAATCAACGGCTACTATTTTTTGTATTTTTGAATACTTAGGTTGATCTCTTTAATCTTCGGTGATCCCCTTCTCGGCTCAGATCGGTGTAGGAGTTCATCTTGATTATCATAAATGTATAGGATGATGTCCGCACCTCCTGTTTCCTTACCATCAATAATAAAATCCTGAGCGCTATAGGGAATACGATATTTGCCCTCAATGTCCGTTTGGGTCTCTTTTCCTAAAGGATTTTCGCCAGTAAAATCCTGATCAACGGCTCTAACTCTTAGGCCAGAGATCGGTTTGTTGTCTCCGTCCGTAATGGTACCATATACGAGGTAATCACCATCGGGATCAGGAATTTGATTTTCCCAGGTACTACCTCTATCAGAAAATTCAGGACCACTAATAACAGGGAAGCTGAGTGTTTTTTCTCTTTGAAATTCTACCCCCTTTAAAGTTTTTCCTCTTGCCAAGACTCGAATATTGTATAATCCCGGAGAGCAGCTTTGGTACTTTAATTCAAAGCGACCTAATTTATTATCGGATAACGAAAGGGTGGTCGTAAGTCCTGAAGGAGTTTGTATTTCGGCCCAAACGGTAGCATTGGCTATCGGGATGCTATCGTATTGATTCAAAGAACCATCTAAAATAAAGACATTATCATTCTCCTTACAAACATTTCCTGTCAATCTAAATTGTAGACTGGAATAAGCATGAACATTTAAACTATAGGGTATGGGTCTTCCTCCGTGAGCAATATTATCTGGGTAATGCACTAGGGCCTGCCATTGACCAATAAATTCATAGCGATTTTGCGCTACTTCAAGAGGAAGTGAAAAGCGGTAATATTTGACTCCCGAGGAAACAAAATAATTCAGGTTGGCCAGAGCGACTAGTTGATTGGCATCATAGACACGGCCACTTGGTCCCTGTAAGCTTAACTCTACATGTTTGGTATTGGAGGAAACTAAAATAACATCAACTCCAATTTCTGCATCTGAAATCAAGAAAGGAATGCGGTGAGTCTGACCAGGATGAACTAAGCCATCAGGATCATAGATAATTTCTTTATTATTAATTCCTGTGAGGATTTGCATAAAATGCTTCTGTAGGCGGAACTGATTGTTTCCAGTTAATGCTGCGCCTGTTATCAGTAAATATCCGCCGTTATTGCCTGTAATGCTTTGCAAGGTAGCCACATTGATGTTAGAGGGCATTCCAAGACCGATGGCATAGGTACGTTCATTGATTTGATTAGCTACATCTTCTATATAAGCTGATCGGTTCTCCTTTCCATCGGTTAGAATGACCATCGATTTGGTGTCAAATCCTGATGCATTATTGAGTGAATCACGGCCCTTTATAATCCCGTCACCAATGGAGGTGAATCCACTGGGGTTAAAATCAGCACCTCCAACCGCACTCTTTACGGTATTTCTTGGTGCATCTAATGGATCTGATGGACCAACAGTGGTCATCCCGAGAATTTCCTGAGCATCCTGATTATATCTTACAAGAGAGGTCGCATCTCCGGCGGCCATTAAGTCTACGAAGGTTCTAACCGATTCTCTTAGGCTTTGTATTTTGGGTAAACCATCTCCACGATCTTGATTCATACTTCCTGACCTATCCAAAACGAGCGATACGGCATTTTTGATGGAAGCACTAGTGCTGGCTGATATTGGAATAACCCAGGTTCTTCCGGTATCAGAATTATGAATGGTAATAGAGGTATTTACCGAACTTCCTGCGCTGGTAGCTACATACCGAATGGGAATGAGTAATTGCTCGGATGAATTTGAAGCTGTTGGTCCAATGCTGAAAGGACCAGGGTTTAAGGCTTGAACGTTGACTGGCGGCGGCGGGCTGGTAATGGAGAAATTAAGACTTGAAGATGGGGAGATGACTTCGAATACAATGGCCCTGGCAACAGGTCGGGGTAAACCACCAGGCCCTAGAGGGACCGCGCCAAAATTAATACTTGGGGTGAGCAAGGTGATAGAAGCGGTGTCGCAACGCTCCGAATCTTGAAACTGCCCCTGGACTTTCACCACAAAACCAAGGGTATGCCAGTTATTGACCATACTTAAAAAACCATTTACCCCACCTTTCCAATTAATTTTCACATTGGAGTTTGCATCCAAGGCATTTATCGGTCTTTGCGTGGGCCACCAGGCGGTGTCGGTCCATAAAGTACAAGTAGAGGCTGTAGCATTGCAAGCGTAAAAGTCAGCTTGCCAGGGTACAGCCATATCTTTGGTAATTTCCCCCGGACTGACAACGCTATGATCAATCCTGAACAGCTCTCCTGATACATATCGATTCGGTGATGTAACCAGTTGTTCACCGGCTTCAATACCCGGAAAAAAAACCGCTCCGGTTGAGTTGTCTAAAGAAGCTTTGACTAAACCCTGAGGGCTTATACTATTTCCTGGAATAAACGCCCCTGTCCAGTCATTAATAAAATTACCAGCCTCCCATTTTTGTAGCATAGCGAACTGCAAAGGAGTAAGGTCATCAAACTGTGCTTCTGTCGATGATCGCGGAACAACCCCTCCATTACGTCTAAGATGTTGTATGGCCGCCGTTCTTGCCGCCTGACTAGCTCCAGTATTGTCCGAGAGGGTATTGTAATTAAGTGTAATCGGGCTGGCTACATCCAGCACTTCCTGTACATCTTCCCAGCCTCTTTTCAGCAATGGATAAATATCATCATTAAAAGAAGGCTGGTACGAAGCATCCGTAGGAAGGGGAAAGCCTGAGGGCAACAGGCCATTATCCGCATGGTATTGTTTTAAGCGATCATATAAAGAAATGGCGTTGCCTATATCGGGAGCAAAATCAGGAGGACCGACAACCACCCAGGCTCCAAGTACGGGAATTGAGTTGCCGTTGATGATAACTGTAGCATTCACGGAGCCATCGGATGCATCATCATACCAGGCAGTATTTATTCTAAAGTTAGTAATAGTAGTTGCCTGGGTAGGATCTGCCGTTCCCGAATTTCCAAACCCACCTAAAACAAGTAGGCGTCCCTGATCATCTGTACGTATCTCTCCGAGTTCTACCGAAACCGGAGTATGAGGACCGTAACCAAATGTACCGGTATTAAATTTTGCCTGCTGCAGAGCACCTGTTATTGTTCGAACACCAGGATCGATTTTTCTTGAAGAGTCGTTGCTGTAATTGGCCGATTTGCCGTGTACCAAGTGAACACTCCAGCTAATGGTGGCATCGGAGGAGGTTATTTCTTGAACGAGGGTGTTGCCATCATAAGCAAATAACCTAAACCTGGCTGCTTGCCTTTTGATTCTACACTGATTGTCTTTGTAACCGCCTGGTGGTTTGGGAATAACACCTGGGATTTCAGGGCCAATAAAAAAATCTGTGGGACTGTTTCCTAATCTGGCAATACCGATGGAAGGAAAAATTTTGATGTTGTCAATTGGCATAAATATGATTTATTAGATTGGAGAAAATATTGTACTTCTTTCCCTTTTAGTACTTGGTGTACCTATTACTTTTCTCCTTTCTAATGCCTACTGTTCTGGTGAGGCATTTTAATCATAATGCAAATGTGATGATAATATGATCAATTATCGAATAGTAATATAGTCATAAAGTTTATGATAAAAAAATATTGTTACAAATTATTTTACATTGCCATTGTTTTACGCCTATGTTTTATGAGAAACCATAGCAGAATGGATTGCACGCTCTTGCTCAAAAGTGGATGCACCAATGAGGGAATAGATTTAGGCGCTAAAAAAATCAAAGAAAAGTCACGTCACATTCCAGGCCACCGCCACTTATATCCACAAATCGAAATACGATAATGATTGATTACTAAATTTAACGCCTATGTAAATGTGAAAACATTCTGAACGCCTGGCCAGGCTTACCGTCACCACCAGCAACTCCGGTAACTACGCCCACTTTGGTGGCTGCTCGGCGGCTGCACCCTACCTCTCTGGTACCATCAGCCTACTGAATGTGTACCGGGCGCAGTTGGCCCTGGCCGCGTACTTCGATGAGCCGATGCCCTTGCCAGCGTCCTCTGCTGATGTAAGCGTTTCTCCTTCCCCTGCCTCTAGCACTTTTAGGTTGGAGCTAGAGGAGCAGGCGATGGAGCTGCTTAGTTGAGTGGGGTGGACGATGGCGGGGCAGCTGGCATACAAACCTTTATACCCTGACAGATGCGGTCGACTGTTTCGGCAGTGGGCTGCATCATTTTTGAGTATATCGGCCCTTCATTCCTATACAATCTTATACACCATGTAATCGATTGTCAGCACTACCTGCGGATTCGTCGTAAACCGGGAGTACAGCTTTAAAGAGAACACCCACTCCCCACCCGTCGTACTCGGATTATATACCGTTTTCCAATTTTCAATTACCGTATTCAGCTCATTTCCAGTAGCCGCAGACAGGGTTTGATTGGGATAGAGACCAATGGGCTGATAGGTCACTAGGCCCTGATCTGCATCGGGAGCTGGACCTACTAACTCAAAGCCATAGCTTAGCTCCATAGTCACCTGCTGCTCATTGAGCGCAGTGGCAAACAAGGCACTGAAAGTGGCATTCAAAGCCTCAGTCAAGCTGCTGCCCATACTGTTGATGTATACTCGATCACTGTAGTTATTCAGTGGCGTCACTACGCTGGCTGCCAGCACCCGATCTGTAGCAAATAAGAACCTTGGGTTGGTCGGCACATCTTCAAGTAGCCCCTGATTGCGTTCTACCCACATCTCCGTCCGCGCATTCTGTACCTCTCCGATGTTGAGATTTTCCCACACAATTTTAAATATCGGCCAAGCTGTTGCTGGAATATCGCTAGTCTCTGGAACTTCATAAACGAGTGCATTGTCGCTGGGCGTCTTTGCCTCCAGTGGGTGGAATTTATCGTCAACTTCTTTGATATAAACGACTGGCCAGGTGCCATTCGGACCAGGGTTACCATCCAATGAGATGAGCGTTAGCGAATCCAGGTTGCCATCTTCGCGGTACATTACGCGCGATTCAAAGTTGTAACTCAACTGTGCAACCAAATCGTCAGTCGGCGAACTGCTGGTCTGCGATGGAGGGATGCGTGCCCCCCAGTATTCGCTGACATTACTGGCGAGTTGGGCGAAGGTCGCCACGGCATACTGAATCGTTGATCGATCAACGGTAGATTCAGTGTCTATCAAGGCATTCAGGTCTTTCCAAAGCGGGGTGGCTACTTCGTTATACTGAGCCAGCTCCGTAAATAGGTCGCGGTCGGCCGCCAGGGCGCTGGCCCGAAGCTGCGGCGGCGCAAGGTTAAACTCCGCAGTGATCATGACCGCATCCTGCTCGGCGTGTTGATGGGAGTAGGTAAAAGTATATTCCCAAAAACTCAAATCGCTAATCGAGCTAATATTAGTAGTACTGGACTGCTCTGCAGATTGGCCGATGATGATCGGCAGGTCTGGGAAAGTGCGCAGCGGGATGGGAATATCGACAGCCCCCGGATCAGTGTTCATTAATGCCGCAGGTTTTTCCTCCTTATCCTGCAGCGGAACGAAAGTCAACCAGTCGGAAGCCTGATACGGAGCAGGCACATTTTCGTCGGAGATGTTGAATTCTAGATGAGAAATCTCGTATTCGAATGCTCCCTGTACGTTTCGGTTTAAAGGAGGATTATTGAGCGTCACCAGAAAATTGACGTAGGAGTTGGTATCAGCCAGCTGAGTCTTCGCAGCCGTAATGGTCAGCGGTACAGTGCTGCCTGTTACTTTCCCATTTCCATACAAAGCTGCCGGAGCTAAGGTTGACCCGGTTTCTTGCCAGGCAGAGTCGATACTGGAATTGTACTGAACAAGTACGGAAGCCTCATATGCCTTGGCCAGGCTCACACCCAGCTTTTGCTTTAGGGCCGCTTTAGCGTTGGTCAATGCTTCCACATCTTCGACTACACCAATATCCAAAACGTTGTCCAGCCCTTCGGCGATGAGTGGGATGAGGGCTTGTTTGGAGGAAATGGCGGAGGTTAAGCTTTGGCGTAGTACTTCATCATCATAGATCGCCGTTACAAACGGTCCGGAGAGGAAACGATCAAAATCTTCTACGAACTTTCTGGCCCACATTTCTACATCAATATTCTGGAAAGATACCAGTGTTGCGTCCCCCAATTGACCGTTTGCATTGAGAGGTTGAATGCTTATATTTTGTCGCGATACCAAATATTGGTATAAGGGGGTCAAAGCGAAAAAGTTCGGTGGTGTAGTATTGGAAACCGCAGGCCCACTGCCAAAGACAACGACTTGACTATCTGTGTTGCCCAGAGTAACGTTGTGAATGCCGGTGGTGCCAAAGTTAACAAACCACAAATCCTGCGTTACGCCACTGACTTGAGCGGTGCCTACTCTCAAATTGGGCAACGCCGTTGTCAGCTCATTAACAAAAGTATTAAAAGTCAGCCCTCCCTGATCGCTCGCCTTCTGGGCCGGCGCTGAAATCGGCGACTCTACCATTTCTACGGGGCCAGTGCCACTGTTGGTCCTAAAGTCTGGATAGATGAGCGTTGCTGGCCGAACCAGTCGGAGGGAAACCTGCAACGGATTGATTGGCGAAGCGTAAGGCCCACCGCTACCGATGTTGACACTAGCACTGATGTTGGGCGGAGGCAGCAGAGCAATTGCTCCAGCCTTCAGAAATGTGGTATCTTGATTCTGCCCAGCCGTCATTATTTCTCCAATGCTCACCTGTACATTCTGGTCAGCAAAGCGGGTTGTCAAAGTATTGAACGTATCGTTTTCCTGGGTCGTGATTTGGGTAAGCCCATCGGCAGTATAGAGCGTGAGGCCAGGGACGATTAAGCCTTGCATAGCGGCGTTAGCCAGGGCAAAAGAGCTTGCATCAACACCGTAACTCGCTGTGATGTTACTAGGATTACTGTCTTGTCCTAACTGGGCCGGTGGACAAAGCAGCAGCGCACCAGTATTTAGTACATTATTAAGCGAGCCAATGGCATTCACCACATCGTCCATCGTAGCCGAAGGGACCTGCAGCTGTAGCTCACTCAGTGTAGAGGCAAAGGTAGGCGCATTCCCTGTATTGATTTGATAATTTTGCCCTCCTACCGCAATCGTAAGATTGATTTGTGGAAGAAGGGTATCGGGCATGTTTTCGTTGAGCTGCGCCAGCAGCACGCTAGCAGAATTGGTACCCGGAGCTTGACTAAATTTAGCACTGATCGCATCCAAGGTATCCGTCGACATAATGGTGTACGCTGTTTGCAACTCCTCGCTTTGTGCAGGCCAGGCCAGTGTGCCCGGAAGCACAAAAGCACTGGTAGCCGGGAGGTTGAATGCAGCATTACTTTTCAATAATTGTTCGATCGGACAAGCGTACTGATTGGCAAACTCCTGTAAAGTCGGTGGGGCATTTCCTGCACTCAAATTGGCAAATTGTCCAAAATAAATCAAAGCACCCGGATCAAAAAGATTGGCCGTATTGACATTGGAATCGGCCAGAATGGTGCTGCTCAGTCCACTGCTATTACTCGCTAAGGTATCGCTCTCCTGTACGACGTAGCTGCTGTAGCTCAAGCTCACCCCGGTAGCCAACATGCCTGGTTCTGCCTGATGGAACTGCGCCAATGCTATCACATTCGTGTTGACCCCTTCATCGACAAACTGGGCGACAATCGCATTTAAATTATTATTCGTATTGGTCACGGTAATCACCATCTCTGTATCCTCATCTACTTCCATTGTAAACTCAAAACCTATCGCCAGGATATTCGCAGCGGCATTCTCACTCGCCAGTGCTTCAATCTGAGTATATTGTTCGGCAGCGAGCGTTTGCAAAGCCTTGGTAGGCTGGTTATTGCCTGTCGTTAGGGTTTGGGTGGGAATGACCATCGCCGTTCCACTTCGCAGCGGCAGCTCTTGATTCTCGCTGGCTTTAAGTAGATCAGCTGCCGTAGCAGGCTTGGGCCAACCGTTGGGAGGTAACCCATAAAAGGTGCTGATTGATTGGTTCTCTACATAAGGGTAATAGGCTGGAACGACGGGTAAGGTGGAGCCAAATAAATCTTGCAATAAAGTATCTGCATTGGCCTGCGCCAACTCGGTGTACCGGATGCCGTAAGTGGTGATCATCGCATCGAGGGTGCTAAAAGTAGTGGGCTGGGCTGGGTTCAGCTTGCTCAATGCGGAAGCATAGACGTAGGCACCAGCGACAAACTTCCAAATGAGACCAACGTCGGGTAGCTGTAAGCCTCGGTTGCTATAGTTGGGATCGTCAACAACTTTGAGGGAAGAAACGATCCAGGCGGTGATATTGGATTGAACCAACTGATAATAAACAGCGCGGTATTTATTAATATTTTGGGTAATAAGGTCTTGGGTGGCGGCCGCGCTCTGCGAGGGCGAGGGCACCAACTCTGAAGAGCGGTAGGTGATGACAGCCCTCAAGCTGGCGTTGCCGGAGGTCCCCTGGACTTCGAAATAGCTGCTGATGGCTGGCCACTCCGACAAACCAATCAGGTTATCGGTATAGCCTACCTCAATCTCGGTAATCCCTTGATTGGCCCCGGCTGCTTGGGTGCGGTTCCCCAAAACATCTCCGAACCCGAAGGCGAACTCAGCCGAAGGCAGGCTACTCAGCATGCCATAGCCCCGATAGGGGTCCTCCGATGGATCGGGTAGCCCCACAACCTGGGCCGCCGCCTCGGGCGTCCCCTCCGCCACAAATCTCGCCACGGGCAATACCTGCTTGTAATAGTGGTAGGTCTCTGCGGCGTCGACCTCCGATTGCGAAGGTTCAGTACCTGCTGCCTGAGCATTCCGCAGGTCTTTTTCTTGCTCCCAAGGTTGCTGCTGCGTCCCGTCGGAGGGCCCTGGCATCACGGGCAAGCCGGAGGCCGAAGCGACGAAAGGAGACCCTGTCTTGGCATTGACTGCAAAAGTCAGCAGGCTGTACAGCTCTTTGAGTTGGATTTGAGCGTCGCTGTCGTTACCCGGCGACACAGAGGGGTTGTTGGTGAGCAATTGGAAACCAATGTTGCCGGGAGGCACCAGCGCCTGCGTGATGGTCTCAGAGCCGTCGGCACTTTCGATGTACAGCGTTTGCTGTGCAGCATTGAGACCTGGCCCCAGCAGCGCACAGTTGTTGAACGGTAGTAGTGCTCGTCCATCTGGTGCCAAAGCCTGCTGCGTCCCCGCAATGACCAGCAATTGCAAGGTAATATTGCCCTGCTCATCAATAGCACTGCCCGGTAACTCTTGCCCCGCATCAAAGTAGAAGCCTGTGCCCCCAACGACACTGCCTTCCCAAAGTAGGGTAGTGAAATCCGTCAACGCTGAAAGGCTGGCGGCATAGAGGGGCGAATTGGGGGCCGCAGGATCGGCCATTCGGACGGCACTGAACACCGGACTCGGCGGTGCGGATTCTGTAGAAAGATTGCTCTTGATGATGTAAGTATCATCGGGATTGGGCGTCAAGACGGTGAGCCCCGAGGTATTCGAAGCGTTCGGCGCGGGCGACAGCAGCAGGAAGGCCTGGGTGCTGCTGGTATCCTGCTGGGCCAGTAACCAAGTTCGCAGGGCAAGTAATAATTGACGATTCTCCGTGTCTACACCCAGCAAAGAAAATTGCTCTGTTCCACTATTCAATTGTTTCATCTTAAAAGGCAATAGCATCCCGTAAGTAGCATTCTGCTGTTGTTGTGCTGAGCTTCCTCCATCTTCTCCTTTTTGGGTGGAGAGCACTTCGTACAGGGTGGTCACGCCGGCTATAGCCTGCTGCAAGAAGTCCTCTGGGAACATCCACAAACTGGGGTTACCGTTAACACTTTCCTGCCCTGCTACAGTCGGTATTGGTAGAGGGACTGGAGTTTGTAATTCAATTCGATGTTCCAGACCGTAGGTACGCAGTACCGTTCCACTGATGGGCAGCTTTTCGGGGCTAGGGGGCGTAGGAGGAATGGGAACTACATTCAGACCACTGGCGGGACTTTGATCGATCACCTGTTGGTTGGTATAACTAAAATTGAGGGTGCTGTCAGCCGGTTCGGTGAGGACCACCATACCCGTTTGCAGTCGGTCATTAGTTAGGCCAGGGTTATAAGTCAGTAAATCGGGGTACTCTGTTTCTAGTGATTCCACACTGTCCCCGGCGTTGACTGTTCTTGATTCCATCAGGGTAATCCAGGATTGATTCGAAGCAAGCTGCAGGGCAAAGGCGGTAGCAGTAGGCTGTGCACTATTGACGTTGATGTCGAATTGCTGCCCGGTGAGGTCATAAAGTGGTAAGGGGTTATCAGGGTCAGGGACCGTATGGCCGTTGTCGGTTTTCAGCCCTGGCAATTGCAAGCCCGCCATCAGCATTCTGGAAGATTGGTTGACTACGGAGGGGAAGCTATCGCCTTGCAGTACCTGATTGATGAGGACAGAGATGTCCTGCGCGGGCAGGAGTTTTATTTGCAGTGTGGTCCCCTCGCTGTACAGGCCGTTGAGCTGGAGTAAGGCATCGGTGGCTTCTTCGATGCTCAGGCCATAGGTCTGGGTGATGACATCGAAGCTCAGCGGATTATGCTGGGCAGTTCGGGCTTGTGGAACAGTCACGGCGGCGAGCGGAGCGAGGATGTTGGCCTCTCCCATCCACTGTGCCACCTGGGGCCAATTGTAGGTCCAGCTGTCCTCGGCATTAGGATTTGATCGCGTCCATGTTGCTCCGACGATCAAGCGCCGGACTAGGGTGACGATGTCTTCGCCGGGTAGTACGGCAATGGCTGCCGGTGCAGCCGGGATGGACCAAGTATTGGCACTCGACGAGCGGACCGCCCCCTGAAAGCTCTGCCAATTCGAGACGCCGTTCGGATCGCTGTTGGCAAAATCTTGCTGTAACACCAGCGCGTAGCCGATGCGCAGCAACGTGTCGCCATTTACAGTAGTGTAATTATTCCGATTGCTGGCATTATTGTAAGCAATCTGAAAAGTATTTGGTACGGTCAACGTTTGGCCAGGAGGCAGCTCGACATCCGAGGCTATGTTTGATCCTGCAAGCAGTCCATTCAATAGGGTAGCGTTTTCTGTTATTCCAGTGATGGCCTGCACATACCAACTCGCCATTTCTGGCACAGCAGAATCCTGAAAAATAGACGGTGCACTGTACCGCACAAAGAAAGTCCCCGCCGTTCTCAACTGGTCGAAATCCGCAGGCGCATTATTAAAGGTTTGTGTGGATAAATCAAAGGTAGCGTCCGCTAATAGGAGTTCTTTAGAAGTACTCAAGACGGGAAAATCAGTATTGTTGTAATCCAAAAGTGTAGCGACATCTTGTATTTGAAAAAGGTTGGCAATTGTTCTTAAGGTATTCCCACTCTTCGTCTGATAAACTAATGTCCCCAGATCACACTGGTCGATGGCGAAGGCTACGCTGGAATTATCCAGGGCAATGACTTCTGGGGGTACACCAATGATAACATCTAAGCTGGTACCGACATCTTTAGTCGCGAGGTCGTTCGCCAAGTTGGGATTGAGAAATTGTAATTCCTCTATCGTGGCTCCCAAGGCCTCCGCTACACTCGCCAGCGTATCTCCCGATTGTAAGGTGTAACTGACAGTCGCACTCGGCAATCCATTGGCAATATCTACAAGATTTTGTACAGTTCCATTCACCTCTTGCACCGTTACCTCGGTATTGCTCGTGAGCTTTTGCATCTCTTGCAGGGCATTTTTCACCAACATCAAACAAAAATCTCGAAACATAAAGCTGGTAAAGGATTCATAATTTGTGGGGTTATCATCCGTTGGCGCTGCTCCGTTGTCGGCCCCTACAGGAAAGTAATTTTTCAACAACTGCGAAATTCCCCATTCGTAAAGTGTTCCAATCTCATTTTTGTTGGCAAAATTAACATCGTCGATTTGCGTAGAAGTCCATTGTAGGAAGGGCGGCATGGGGACGACCATCGCTCCCTTTTCGTTTGGAGGCGTATTGGGGTCACCCGAAACAGAGAGGTGAATGTTGTTGGAAAAAAAGATAGCCAGGCTGTTGATGCTGAATCCTGTTGCCATCGTGTCGGCATCATCTAATGCCTCCACTAGCAGCTCAAGCTGTCCGGCGGTGATGGTATTGCCCTGCTCGACGGAGCGAGGGAGTGCGTTGATGGCGTACTGCACCAAGCCTTGAGTCAATATATCTGCCGCTAAGGTGCTCGTATCGTTAGGGTCTGTAGCCATCGCGCTGTGATCGGCACTCCTGTCGCTGCAATCCGCAGCCGATTGGGCATCAGGAGCGATGCCGGTATCGGCAAAAAGGACCATTGCGCTGCGGTAATTTGGGGTAGGATTAGCGGGTACGGTCTCATTCCAGTTGAGGGGGACATCGGCAATGGTGAATACGGGTAAAAGGGTGAGGTGTGCTGTCCGTGGGGCATCTGGAAAAACAGCTTGGTCGGGTTGCCAATTGAGGCCCAAGGGACTACCCAAGGTGACTTCAGCAGCAACAACCCTACTACTTACCGCACTCTGCAAGCCCGCAAAGTGCTGCTTTCTCAGCACCTGATTGCGCCGATAGCGGTTGCGCCGCAAAGCAAACGATCCACCGCTAGTATTGCGCCGTCGCGCCACAGGCATCTGTAGCATTCTACCCCCACTAGCTGCCACCAAGCGCGAGCTACCACTATTCAAACTATCACCTGCACTGCTGTTGATGATCCAGGGTGTCGGCTGCGCCGATCCAACGGTGAAGTTCAGTTTAAGATCCGTTTTGAAAGAAAAATGGACTTTGACAAATAAGACTTTGACGGAGGCTTTAGCCGAGACCGATGCCTTGAACTCAATCAGCATGGGCTGGTAAGACTCGTAGGTGATGCTGGCCTGTGCGTAAGCTTCCAGGGTCACGGAGACTTTGATGACTGAAAAATCTACAGAGCCATAGACCTTACCGTGAATGGCCGCCATCGCCTGGCATTTGAAATATTGTGCCGGAGCCGTTCCATTGCTACTCGGGTTGAACCAGGCGAGCACGCCCTGGAAAATGACTTCCAGCTGCACATAAGCGCCGCCAGACAAGATGCCCGCTTTGATTTCCCGCCCCACGCCTGCGGAAATCCCAATGCCCAATTCGATGACCGGAGAGAAATCGCCGTTGGTAATTCGGGGGACCTGCGTAGAGGTATCGCCGTTGAGGACACCCAGGTAGAAGCCTCCACGACCGATGAAGATGGCAGCTTGCAGGCTGAAAGAGCGATCGAAGTCGCGGTTGTAGGGGAAGCCGAAGTCGACTTTGAAGTTGCCGTTGGTGTAAATCTCAATAACGATGATGCCCAGGGTGAGCGATACCGCACCCAATTGAATGGTTCGAAACAGCTCCGGTACCTGGAATTCGATCCGAAACATTCCGATGTCATCGGTGATTTTTTTGTAGAGAATTTCGAAGCGTAAACCCGCTAGCGAGCCCGCCCGCTCTCCACTCAGCGCGATGGATAGGCCGTAGAGCTTAGGGTCATTGAAAATGAAGCTCAGGTCGAGGGTATCAATCAGCGTGAGGTCCAGGCCGATGAGCCATTCGCTCTCACTGGAATAAACGAGGCCCTGGCCATCGAGGGGGTTAGTATCTTCATCGGGAGGTTGCATATCCGCGCGGAGCTTAGCGATGCTCTCGGCAACGGTAGCCGGTGTTGTCTCTCCGCTAAAGGTGACATGCTGCCCAATGCCCAGGTAGCGCAGGTCGACGAAGCTTTGCCCCTTGCCCGGTACCGCTGGCGGCGGATCATTGATAACATCCCAGGTCAGCGGATCATCAGCACCATAATTTTGCCCCAAAAAGCTTCCCGTCAGAATCATATCCACCTTCCCGTCCTGCGACTCGCGGGAGTAGCGCACCCCAATGGAATCCAGTTTAGCGACGACCAAATCTACATCGGCATTGAATACAAATTCAACAATGTTTTCCTTGGGATCAATGGTCAATACAAACTGAGAGAGGTCGACTTTTTTGAGCGCATCCCAGGGGGAATCCAATTGGAAGCCAAGGGTAGGGGCCGCCAGGTTGACTAAGTATTCTAACATATCGCCCAGCGTAACCCCACCGAGTTGGAGCGAGAGCACCTGGTGATTATCCCCGTTCTTGCCCTCACGCCAAGAGGTCGTTGCCGTCAACCAAAGCTGATCAAATTGAACTTTGAATTGGTAAGTAGGCTCGGGCACGCCAAAAGTCAGGCTTGCCGTTACCGCCAGTTTATTGACACTAAACGAACCACTGATAGAACCACTAGCTGTATTCGAAGTCGAAGGTTTTTCAACATCCACACTCGCCGAAGCATTGATTTTTAGAGTGGTATTAAAAATGTTGGGCTGCCAGCGGGCAGAAACAGTACCCCCAAACTTATAGGACGATTGAGTAGTGCCAGAGCCCGTCGTAAAATCCGCCATCAAACGATCAATGGCAATATCTGGCACCCACTGCGGTAGCTGACCCACTTCTCCATATATAAATTTATACACCAACTTGGTCACACTAATAGAAGTGCCCGGATAGAGCGAGCCACTGAGCCGCCAGCCTTCTGGGGCATCGGGATTTTGCGTGGGATACTCTGCGCTGATGACAATTCTTGGCCGCGTATAGTCCGACGGATCGCCCTGATCGATGAAAAACACTCCGCTGATTCCTCCCGAAACTTTTCCCCCCAATACCTGAACGTAAAATTCCAATTGATTGAGAATGATGGTCAGGACGAAGAGGTCAATGCGCCAACCTTGCTCCGCATCCGGTGATGCAGGGTCACCAAAAAGAATATTCGCATCAGCGTAGTAGTTCTGATCAAGCGGATCGGCAGAAAACGTGAGGGACGTAATATTCATCGTCTGTAGTCCCGTCGAAGGCCCCGAACTGCCGAAGAAATACTGCAGCGCCTTACCAATCGGAATGTAACTGTCCTTAGTCAAATAACCATTGATGATAAAATCGGGAATCAATAAGGTGGTCCGCAAAGATACCTTATTGCTGACCTGCTCTAGATTTTCTGTAGAACCAGTAGCGGGAAAATTGGGGTCTGGTATCAGCCCCGATAGCACCACACCGTCTCCTTCGCTGCCAAAATTCAAGGTCCCAAATGCTGCCCCATTTAAAGTATTGATTTTTTGAAATTGTCCACTCTCATCCAGCACCATCGACCAGCTCCAAACCCAACGGATACCAACATCACTGACGGTTACAAAGGGTACCGGCGGATTCCATTCCTTATCCGACTGTATGGTCATCGATAAACTGTTCATCGAGAAAGTTGGGATCGACTGCGAGGTATTGACCTGCAAGTCGACATTGATGCGCGACACATAAAAATCGCTCAGCAGAGGGAAGTTCATCGGTACCGGCAAGTCTACCCCAAAGATGCTGGTCAGTTGCGACAATCCCTGCACCAAAGTAGTCGTCTCTTTTTGAAAATCTACCGAAAAACTCCATACATCACCCGTCGAAAGGATCAGCACCGAAAGTCGCCCTTGGAGGCTTCCCAGCGCGAAGTCGCCAAACAACTCCACGCTCGTAAACGCCTCGCTGAGGGCATATTCGTCTTCCGATTGAGTGCTCACCAGCGTCAGGCCCGGATTGCTGATGGGTAGGGTAGCGGGGCCGTCCACATCTGCTTGCTGGGTTCCGGTAATGGTCATCCCATTGCCTTGCGCGTCTAGTTCGAGGAGCGGGTAGTTGCGATCCACGGTGGGCATGTCCACCGTTCCAGAAAGGGGCAGTGGCCAGTTGCCGACCATGATGGTTTTATCGAGAATAAATTGATCATCGGGTTGCAACAAACTACCATTGAGTAGTAGCTGCTGCTCTACACCACTCTTCCCGCTGAAGATGGCATTGCTAATAGTGAATTTTGTCAGTACGGAGGTCTGCCAATTGAGGCCTACCTGATCGGGGTTTTGCATGAAGGTCTCGGGCAGGTTTTGGAAGAATTGGGAAAAGCTCCAGTTGCTCGTCACGGCCAGCGAGAGGGTGAAGGTGGTATTGCTTTCGGTGTAGACCAGGGTGCCGGATATGTTATAGGCGTTGGCAGCGATGGTATTTCCAGGCTCGGCGAAGGTGCCGTCGCCGGAGAGGGTGACGGTGCCGCCGTCGGGGCTAAGGCCGAGGCTGGCCTCGGTGAGAACGTAGCTGGTGCTGATGCCGAAGAGGCCGAGCATAGGGACCATATCGCTGAGATCGGTGGAGCCGTTGGCGGCAGTCCATAGGTCGATAGTAGGCTGGCCGGGGCCAGTTTGGAGGAAGCCATTTAAGGCGTTGAAAACTTGTGTCGCACTCATAGGAAGGGGGCTTTAGGAGAATTGAATTAATCGTTGTTGGAAGCGGGAGGCTTGGCGGGCTGGGCGGGGTCGGCCTTTTCGTTTGATGCGTACGGTAGGGCCGGCCGCGGCAGGAGCCGGCTGCTTTTCTGCATAGTCGGTGATCCGCTCCGCCATTTTAATCCTACTATCTAGTGGGATAGGAGCATTGAGAACAGTAGTCGTTGGTGATTCCGTGAACTTTGTAGATTGCAGATCGGGAACACCAACGAGGGTGGTATCGCCATTGGCCTGGGTCGTATACTTCCAACTTGCGTGACTGTTGATGGGCTGGAGAGTATTTACTCCACTAGCTGACTGCGCACTGTCGCTTCCAAAGTTGTAAGTGAGATAAGGATCAGTGCCCGAATATCGGGTTCCGAAGATGTTACTTTGAGTATCAAACGTATAGGAGAGATTTTTGGTCGGCGTTATCAAAGGGGCAGTAATGATCAAGTCTTGATCATAATAGCACTGAATCCGATGCGCATCATCTTGTTGGAGGCGAGGATCTTTTATCAAAGGTGCAGTCAATGGCGGTTTAAAACGATTGATCAATTCTAAAGAAGGATGCTGATGCCGCTCATAAGAACTTATGCTAATCGTCTTAGATTGCAGAATGGTAGCGAAGGTTTTTACAACCTCGACATGGTTGTCACTCGCTCTCTTGTTACCCGTAACTGCGAGACCTGTCGTTCGACTTCCGTGATGAGGTAGAGTGGTCATTATATTTGAGGCAAATAGAGAAGGAGGAGGGCTCTGAGACGGTTGAAAAGTTTGGTTGAATGCTGACATAGTTTTATTGGTCGCATCCCCGCAGATGACATAACAGATTTTTTTATAAAAAAGGGCACAGACGATGGAAACGCGGTTGAGTGGCTCGGATTTTATCTTTTTTTGGGGTGGTTCCCCCGTGGTATTCGTACTCAGTGTACCAGATACCACATTGGCAACTAAAGGGAATACAGTGACGGTTCCATCGGGGCTTTTCCACAACGATTCCGTAAAACCCTCCGTCGTATTATAGGAAGTATAATCGGGATTCAGCCCACAAATTTTCCCTTTATCGCAATACTCATTTGTTTCTAGGTATTTTAAAATATTGAAATTATTTTTTGTGTAATTCTCTGCATTTCCTCCGTAAAAGACCATTTCCACAATGAGCTTTTTTTGGGATTCAAATTTATCTAATAGGGGCCTGGTAAGACTAATATGATCGTTATCACTGTGGGAGAAAACGATGAGGTCAATTTTCGGGGTATCCATCTTAGAAATCTTCCCTATCATGTATTTAAGATTTTCATCTATTTCGGGCTTGGGGTTTTTTGTAGACAAGTCATCTGACCCACAGTCGAATAGAAGCGTATGAACCAACTTTCTAGGATTACTATCATCATAAATCTCAACAAAGGTGCATTGTCCTTGGCCGACATCTACGACGGTTACGTGTACTTCTGCTATTGCCATAATTTTTTGATTTAAGAAACGGTTTGTAATTGTTGCTCTAAGCGCCGCTGCGGCCGCGCCGGGCGGTATACTCGATTGCCTTTTCTTTTGATGCGAATGGTAGGGCCGGCCGCGGCTGGAGTCGGCTGCTTTTCTGCATAGTCGGTGACCCGCTCCGCCATTTTAATCCTACTATCTAGTGGGATAGGAGCATTGAGAACAGTAGTTGTTGGTGATTCCGTGAACTTTGTAGATTGCAGATCGGGAACACCAACGAGGGTGGTATCGCCATTGGCCTGGGTCGTATACTTCCAACTTGCGTGACTGTTGATGGGCTGG
>JBCDGZ010000068.1:0-38779 GCA_038750655.1 Bacteroidota bacterium
ATCGGCCGCCACCAAGAAAACATACGAGTACGAAGGTTTTTTGCAGAACTTCGAACCCCGGCTGCACTATGCGGTGCCCTATTGCACGGGGGTCGACACCGGCGGGACACCATCATTTGGCTTGCTGCACAACCGGGTTTCCAAGCCCATCCTGGGTAGCAGCCCGTACATTACCTACGGGAAGGTGACCGAAAAGCGGGTAAACCCAGCCAATGATTCTGCGAACGATGGTCACACTGTCTACTACTTCCACAACGAATCTGGCGACGGCGAATACATGGGTGCCGCCCCCAACAACATACCTCCCTATGGTGAGGATTACCACATGAACCTTGAGAAGGGGATGCTCATAAAGCAGGAGGTATTCCATGACAACGGAACCCTGCTTTCGGTTGCAGAGAGTGCGATCATGGAAAACCCAATGGGCAACCGTACCTACCAGCATTTCTCTATAAGGGACTGGGGGCAGAACAACTTCCACTTCGTTATGCTGAAACAGGTAGGAAACGATGTGTTTTTCGATGTAGTCCCGGGATCCCTGCACCCCAGTACAGGCGAGATTGTTCCTCCCAGTTGCACGGGCAACTGCATAGAGGTGCTCACCGAACAGGAAGCCACTGCACGCATCATTCCCTACATCACCGAAACAAATACAGAGTACCCCCTTACCTCCCAGCAGAACAATACGGAGTATCGAAATGGGATCGCCAGCACTACCAGTTCAAGCACCCAGTTCGATGCATCCCTGGGTTATTTTCCAAAGCAGACCTCGAGCTCGGGCAGCGGCCGTACGCTCCTCACCGAGTATACTTATCCGGAGGAAGTGCCGGGCGAACCAGAGATGGACCACATCATCCAACAGAACCGACTGGCCTCTCCTGTGATGGTAAAGACCCTGGAGTCTGGTACCACGCCAAAACTACTGTCCACAAAGAAAACCGTGTTCACCGAACACAACGGCATGTACCTCCCACACAAGGTACAGACCGCAAAGATGGGCGAGAACCTAGAGGACAGGAGTGTTTTCCGCACCTACAGTAATGGTAATGCCGTGGAGGTAGCTAAACCGGCGGATGTATCCACACTATACGTCTGGGGCTATAACGATCAGTTCCCCGTGGCCAAGATTGAGCACGACGTCACCTACGGTCAATTAGATGCCTCCCTCCTAGCAGATATCAATAGCACCACTAACGAAACCCAACTGCTCACCAAGCTACAGCAATTGCGCGACCTTGCCGTTCTGGATGGGGCACTCATTACCACCTACACCTATAAACCGTATATAGGCGTAAGTACCATTACCGATGCTAGGGGCGACCGTGTCACCTTCCACTATGATGACCTGAACCGCCTAAAACATGTAAAGGATATGGACGGTAACTTATTGACAGAGAACGAATACAACTACAGAAATAACTAATACCACTGCAGAGATGAAAAAGTCACTATACCTATTATTAGCCGTATTGCTTTCACCTTTGGCAGTGAACGCACAGACTACTACCCAGAATTACGTAAAATCGGTGTCCTACCAGGTAGAGACCACCAGCGGCAACGTAGACAACGCCGAAAAGATTGAGAGTGTAACTTATTACGATGGCCTTGGAAGACCCTTGCAGTCCGTTTCACAGCGTGCAGGGGGCAATGGGGAGGACCTAGTTACCCCAATGACCTACGACCACCTGGGGCGGCAGGAGAAACAGTACCTTCCCTACGTGCACCCCAACCTTAACAACAACGGTGCGTACACTGTGGATGCTATTGGCCCGCTGTCTGGGTATTATGCCACCAAATTTGAGAATGACCTACAATAATTTCAGCACCGACTATAAAAAGTCAGCCCTTGCAGTGTAGATCGCAAGAATTCCTCTAAGTAAGATGGCATCCTCTTTCCTCCTAGGCCTTGTAAAGAAAAAGGGAATATGTCATTAAAAGGAATTGCCAAAGCGGTCGGTCTGGTATCAATTTCTGTGCTTGGACGATGGCAAAAATCAGAATTTCGCACAATATAACACAAATTGTTTTCAAAACAAAAAAACAGGAACTTTTTCGTACACCTCCTGAATTTAGTCAGGTTTTAGTATTTCCAAAAAGTTAAATGATGACTAATCGACGATATTTTGAGCATCAAAAATGGCATCTGGAGTATTTTTTGTACATATTTGTAAGGTAGTACAAGAGAAAGGCAAGCTTTTCGGGACACATTTAAACCTTAACGAATCAGTTAATTATTTGTTAACGAAGGTTAAAAGATACTTCTCGATAGAAGATTTAACTAAATTGGTCTTGTCTTTGAGAATATTTCATCGAATTCTCTTGCTAACACAAAATTTTTTTCAACTAAACTATTTTCTATAGGCAACAAACTTCTACACTAAATTATTTTTTATCCATCTAGTAAAAAATAGGATAGTTATGCAAGTTACGCCGCTTAACGACCAACAACTGATTGCTCGTTACCTAAACGGAGATGAGAGAGCTTTCGAAGAGCTGCTCACTCGACACAAGAGTAAAATCTACACTTCGATCTACCTTTTCGTAAAAGATCAAAGCCTCGCCGAGGACATTTTCCAAGAAGTATTTATCAAAATTATCGACACCCTACGCAAGGGCAAGTACAACCACGAAGGCAAATTCGTGCAGTGGGCTATGCGCATATCGTATAATATGTGCGTGGATTATTTCCGCCGTACCAAGCGCCGTCCCAAGGTATCGCCCACCGAGACTTTCGATATTTTTGATGTGCTTCAGGTGACGGATGATAATGCCGAACAGCGTATGATCCGTAGTCAAACCCATTCTAAAGTTCGCAAACTCGTTGATATGCTACCTCCGGAACAAAGAGAGGTCGTGATCCTGCGTCATTATGCGGATATGAGCTTTAAAGAAATTGCCAAACTCACCCGAGTTAGTATTAATACCGCTCTGGGAAGAATGCGTTATGCTTTGATCAACATTCGTAAAATGATCGAAGAAAAAGAAGTAACCTTACAGTGATAAAAAAATAATCTACATAACACACCCATGAGCGTAGCTTGCTTACGCCAAAAACTAAAAAAGAGGTCAATAGTACAAACTATTGGCCTCTTTTTTTACCCCACCTTTCCCTCTCTCACCAACTTTGCATAGTCCTTCGCAAAATAAGTCAAGATCACATCTGCCCCTGCCCGATGAATACTCAGTAGCGTCTCTGGCATGGCCTGCTCATAGTTGAGCCAGCCGTTCTGGCAAGCGGCGATGAGCATCGCACACTCGCCACTAACGTGGTAGGCAGCGATGGGAAGGTCGAAATTGGCTTTCATCAAGTGGATGACATCGAGGTAGTTGAGGGCAGGCTTGACCATCAGCATATCCGCACCTTCGGCAGTATCCAGCTCCCCTTCGATGAGGGCTTCCCGCTTGTTGGCCGGGTCCATCTGATAGGTCTTTTTATCGCCAGCCTTGGGAGCAGAGTCCAGCGCATCGCGGAAGGGGCCGTAGAAGGCGCTGGCGTACTTGGCAGTGTAGGCCAGAATGCCAGTGTTGGTGAAGCCCTCCATATCCATCGCCTCGCGGATAGCGCCGACGCGCCCGTCCATCATGTCCGAGGGAGCGATGAGGTCGAAGCCCGCCTGGGCCTGCGCCACCGCCATCTTGGCCAGAATCGGTAGCGTCTCGTCATTGAGGATTTGCCCCGCTTCGACCAAGCCGTCGTGGCCGTCCGAGCTGTAGGGGTCCATCGCTACGTCGCTGATCAGGCAGCACTCGGGAAAGCGGGCTTTGATTGCGGCGGCCGTTTTGAGGTAAAAATTATTGGGATGATAACTGTAGGTTGCTGTTTTATCCTTCAGTTCTTCCTTTACCGCCGGGAAAAGCACAAAATTCTGTATCCCCAACTCCATACACTCCTCAATCTCCGGCAGCAGCTGATCTTCTGACCAGCGGTAGTTGCCTGGCAAGGAATGGATTTCCTCTTTGATGCCCTGGCCATCGTATAGAAATAGAGGATAAATGAGTTGGTGAGCGTGGAGGTGGGTTTCACGCTGCATCGCCCGTAGGGCGGGGGTGCGGCGGTTTCTTCTGGGTCGTATCAACATGGAGGCAAAGATAATGAGACTAATGAAATGAATTGTCGCAACAGTGGCACGACGATTGCCTATTGGAGCTATTTTTCTTCTTCGGCACCGGATCATGTCCGTGCGGCCCCCAAGGGTGGCATTTGCCAATGCGCTTAAGTCCTAACCAAACGCCCTTCAATACCCCCCACTCTTGTATGGCTTCGACCATGTAATGCGAACAGGTGGGAGTGAAGCGACAATTGGAGCCTAAGAGCGGAGAGATGGCTACCTGATAAAAGCGGATGGGCAGGATGAATATTTTTTTGAGTAGTTGATTCATGAACTCTATATTTCGAAGGTGAAGGCTAAAACTCTACAGTACCTGAAGATTTACCTTTCATAAATAAGAAATAACCACTTTTCTTGTTCGGTCCACTGATTGCGACGATGTTTTTTTGATCATCAAAGGTTTCCATGAGAATATCATTACTGACACTGAGGCTTTGAAGCGACGCCACCTCAGTCACTTCCAGATAGCACCACACCGCCTGCAAATCCTCCGAGACTTCCTTCCCTACAAAACCATAGTTGACGGCCTCATTGTCTACTTCGAGCTTGAGCTTTTGTTGAATATAGGAAAAAATACGTTGATCAGCTCCTTCGTGTTCTTGGAAAGTACCGATAAATAGCTGATCGGTACTCTGAGTCTGAAGGGCCTCCTCAAGGTCATCAATAAAGATGTGTAGGGTAATCTGCAGAGCCTGATCGGCAACGCTGTAATCGATCTGACATTTGCTGAGGTGAAACTTGTGGTCCTCAGCAGCGGCGGAGCCGGGTAGGAAAGAGTTGATCAGGAGGAATATGGATAATAGTATCATTGTTCTTGTTTTTGCGCCTTCGGCATCCTAGTCTACCAGGGTACCCCCACTTCCAACATCAAAATTAAAGAAATCCCCGCAGTTGCGCCGGAGATAAAGAGCCGCCAGTCGCGCTGATGGATATTCAGAGGATTTAACGCTATAAAAGAGGCAACTAATATACAACAAACAATCAAAAGCTGTCCGAGTTCGATACCGATATTGAAGGCGAGGAGCTGGGTGACCAGCTCGCTCTCCTGACCCGGCATGAGGGTGGATTTGAGGAAATTGGAGAAGCCCATCCCGTGGATCAAGCCGAAGAAGAGAGCGAAGCCATAGTTGATATTCAGGCTTCGAGTGAAGGTTTGCCCAGATGGCTGATCGAGCGATTCGTTGCGGGTGACGTTGTAGATACTAGTGATGAGGATGGTGAGGGGAATGAGGAATTCGATGACGTCACCGGGGAATTGGATAATATCCAAGACGGCTAAGGCCAGGGTAATGGAGTGGCCGACGGTAAAAGCCGTGACCAGAATCAGGACTTTGCGCCATTCTCGCAGCCGATAAATAGCGCAAAGGGCGACAATGAAAAGAATATGATCGTAGGCCGTGATGTCAGAGATGTGATCAAAGCCTAATTGAAGATAGGTAGAAAATACAGAGGACATAGGGTTACTATTTTTATCTCAGGAGTTGAAAGCGTCGGTACTCCTCCCGAACAGTTTTGGTATTGAGATAGACGGTCATCAGGATTCGTTTATAGGCTCCTGAGGCCACCCAACCAGAATCCTTCTGAAAGGTCAGGTCATTAAAGTCTGCGATGCTATAGGTAAAATCTCCCATATCTTGCCTCAACGCTTGTTTTTGACGGATGCGCTCGCCGATCGGGAGATTCATTTGTTCAAGCATGTGAGTCAACATATCCAGTAGGTAGTACTGCCCATCATCCTCGTCGGTAATCCTCTCGTCCTTATAGCGTAAGCGCCCCTTTTTGTCTTGCCAGGCTTTCCATTGACCGTAGGCGGTGAGTTCCGATCCTTGATAGGGGTTCGGTAGTTCATCATCGTATTCATACCATTGGTCATCGCGATAGGCCTTGCCATACGAATTAAACAAACACAAAACTCGCCGTAAGAGTAAATCTTCTAGCTGTTCTTTCGAGTCCACCAAGCTGTAGAGCATATCGCGGGTTTGCCTTTTTTCCACACTCAACACCTCCCCTTCAGCTGCCAGATTCCGTTCGATCAAGTCAATAAATTGATCTTGCAGGGCCTCCCAATTCTCCAAATCCAGAAATTCTCCGTGCTCGTTCGTTCGAAACTGGTAGACCATTTGATTTAAAATCGTACTTATATAAGAAGCTACGGTTTGTTCCGGCTGGATATTGTCATACAAAACACTATCAATCTTGTAGGCGATAAGATAACCATTAACTGTCGAATCTAAAACTTCAAAAGAGATCAATGTTTTGTATTGTTGATGACTTTCCAGACTGTCTCGATTCCAGGTTCTTTTGATGTAATCCTGTACATATTGTCGGCGTTCTCCTTTTTTCCAGTTCACACTAATTTGCAGTAGCGTGGAATCAACCTGGCCGTAGGTTGAGCTGATACAGCAGATGACGAAGAAAGGAAGAAGGAAAGATGGAAGCAGGATTCGAAGCATAGACTCAATTTGGCATTGAAGCAAAACAGCCTTTGCAAATTATTTTGCAAAGGCTGACTGTATCTATATAACGCAAAAGCGTCGACTTAGTATCTGTAGTACTCTGGTTTGAAGGGACCTTCTGGCTTCACGCCAATGTAATCGGCCTGATCCTTAGACAATTCTTCCAGCTCTACATCGATTTTAGCCAGGTGCAGACGAGCAACTTGCTCATCGAGGTGCTTAGGCAGCATGTAGACCTTATTCTCGTAATTAGCAGAGTTTTTCCACAATTCGATCTGAGCTAATACCTGATTGGTGAAGGAGTTAGACATTACGAACGAGGGGTGCCCAGTCGCACAACCCAGATTCACCAGACGGCCTTCGGCCAAGATGATGATGTCGTTGCCACCAACGGTGTACTTATCTACCTGTGGCTTGATCTCAATCTTAGTAGCCCCGTGATTGTCATTCAACCAGGCGATGTCGATTTCATTATCGAAGTGGCCAATGTTACAAACGACCGTCTTATCGCGCATCATCTCAAAGTGCTTACCCGTTATGATGTCCTTGTTTCCGGTAGCAGTAACGACAATGCTGGCCTCTTTGAGCGCATTTTCCATTTTCTTAACTGCAAAACCGTCCATAGCCGCTTGCAGTGCGCAAATTGGATCAATCTCCGTAACGATTACCCGGCAACCAGCGCCACGCAGGGAAGCCGCAGAGCCTTTTCCAACATCTCCATAACCAGCAACCACAGCAACTTTACCCGCCAGCATCAGATCCGTAGCCCGACGGATGGCATCGACGCAAGATTCGCGGCAACCGTATTTGTTATCAAACTTAGACTTGGTAACAGAATCATTGATATTGATAGCAGGCAGCGGCAAAGTACCATTCTTCACACGCTCGTACAAGCGGTGTACGCCCGTAGTGGTTTCTTCACTCAGTCCTCTAATGTTCTCTACATACTGAGGATAGCGATCCAATACCATATTGGTGAGGTCTCCTCCATCGTCGAGGATCATATTCAATGGCTGACCACCTTCGAAGGCCGTCAGGGTTTGCTCAATACACCAGTCGAACTCTTCCTCGTTCATTCCTTTCCAGGCATAAACGGGGATACCAGCATCAGCAATGGCCGCAGCAGCGTGATCTTGTGTAGAGAAAATATTACAAGAAGACCAGGTAACTTCGGCTCCCAGTTCAAGGAGAGTTTCGATTAATACAGCAGTTTGGATGGTCATGTGCAGGCAACCCGCAATTCTAGCCCCTTTGAGCGGCTTAGATTCACCGTATTCCTCGCGCAATGACATTAGACCTGGCATCTCGGCCTCGGCCAATTCGATCTCCCGGCGACCCCAGGTGGCCATGGATATATCTTTAACTTTATACTTCAAACTTGGTTCTACTGTTGCCATGATAAGCTTCTTTTGGTTGTGAGAAATTCTATATTACAAATTCGGGTGCAAAATTACGACTTTATATGCTCTTTTTCAAGAATGCGCCGTAATTGAATGCCTGATCCCTTTCTCTTACGACCAAGTTCGTCTTATGGATTCAAAAACCGTCTAAATAAAGTCTCCCTCCTGCCCATAGGCACAATAATTGATATATATGAAATAACAATTAATTAGCAGTCCCTCCAAGCTGCTACTAAAACCAATACGAATGAGAACGATCAATAAACTACTGACTATCAGTCTATTTACGCTTATCTTGGGGCTTTTTTCCTGCTCTACCGTTAAGAAAATCCCTACACAAAATGAATTGATCATCGGAAGATGGGTGGTGCAGTCGGTCAATCTAGGCGGACAGGTGGTTCCGGCTAGCCTACTAGGCGGCGAGATCGCCTTTGAGTTTAAGTCAGATGGCACTGCTTTTTTCACTACACCTGATGGCCAAACCGAAAATGGCCGCTACGCTATCCAGGAAAGTAAGATCGTCGACCCGGACAGTCCCTACGATGAGCCGGTGGATATTGTCAGCCTATCCAAACAACAACTGGTGATTTCGATGATGGAGGAAGGGGAATTGTTGAAAATGACACTGGTGCCGGATATGTCGACGGCTTCGATTAACTAATCATTTGAATACTCGGTACAAAGCAATCAATATCAAAACGCCCGCTAGTACCCAGATGTACCAAAGAGGCCCTGTTTTCCCTACCTGACTCAGCGCCTCGATATTCCCGAACTGCACAAAGGCCGCCCAGTAATAAGGGTGGCGGTGCTCTTCATCGCTTTCGGTCAAAAACTGTAGGCGGGCCTGCCGCAGCGCCTTATCTTTCGGCTGGCCTGCTCTAAGCTGCTCGTAGAGCCGCAACATGAGCCGGGAAGTCGAGCAATCGTCTACCGCCCACAAACTCATCAGGGTGCCGGGGCAGCCAGCGATGGTAAATCCCCGCGCCAAGCTCAGTACACCTTCCCCCCGGATCAACTGCCCGGTCCCGGTGTTGCAGGCACTCAGCACCACTAAGTCTGCCTTCAAGTCAAGGTTGGCCAATTCAAAGTTAGACAGGTAATCATCGGCAAAAAAGATTTTGTTAAGCTTACCGCCTTCGGCGTCCAGGCAGGCGTGGGTAGCCAGGTGCAAAATCTGATACCGACCCGACAGGGCCTCAAACTGCGCCTTAGTCGCCTGGCCCTCTACGAAAGTTTGCCCGGAAAAGAGCGCGCTGATGGACTGAATTTCTTCCTCATTGCACAAAAGCGCAGAAAGCTCATTGGCCGAGCAGGAGCGCTCCGTACTGACGATGTCGCCAAAATTGGGGGCGAAGCCCAGAAAGCCGACAGCGGCCTCCCCAGACCTGGCCGCAGCCGTAGATAAACTGGCCGAATACGCATAGGAAAGCGTATACCGATCAAATAGATAAGCGTTTTGCTGCGGCGAAAAGCTAGCCGCCCCCGCCTTCGACTCCTCCATCAGCAAAAGATCAAAAGGCAGGTAGTTGAGCACATCGTCCGGTACGATGCCCAGTCGGGTGCTGCCCTCGGGAATCGCCGCTTGCAAAGGGGCCAATAAGCGCTGGTATAAGTCAGTTGCTAGGGCTTGGAACTGCTCGTACTCCGCTGCAAAGGTGCGGCTGTCCGGCGGACGGGAGCTGAGGCGGCGCAGCTGCTGCACCGCCGCCGTAATCGTTTCCGGCGGCCCCAGCGGGTAGGCCTCCACCACCTCGGGGCTGAGCAAGAAGGCATAGACCTGCCGCTGGCCATAAAAATACGCTACGAGGGCCCGCCCCTGCTGCCCCAGTTGCTGCTGCAAGCTCGGAATATCCACTAGCTGCTCCTGCCGCTTCAGCTCCCGATAACGGCTATCCTCGGCCAGCAGTTGCTGCTCGACTTTCTCATAGGCTTGCTTGGCGTCAAAGAGCTGCTCTTTCCACAGTTTGACCTTAGCCGCATCGCCGCCGTCTTTCTGGCTGGCCTGGGCGGCGATCTCCCGCTCGTAGAAGCTGATGGCCGTTTTGTACTGACGTTCCTGTGCCAGCAGGCTATCGGGGGTATCGGCGAGGCCGGAGGCCAGGCGGGCTTGGATGCTTTCTTGCAGCAGGGTAGCTTTGTTGCGTTCGGCGAAGGTGAAGGCGGCTTGGAGGTAGCGGGGGTCAGCCTGCTGCTGGTGGAGGAGCAGCGCCGTTTCGATGGCCTCTTCGTAGATCTCGGCGGCGGCTTCGGCCAGGTAGTATTTGGATTCTTCCTCACGGTAGCTGCGGCGTACCAGGGCGATGAGTTCGGCCAGTTGGAGGTGGGTGGCGTGGGCTTGGTGGAGCAGTTCGGGGATTTGGGTTTGTTGGTGGTATTTGGATAGTATGGCGGCCTTGGCCCGGAAGATTTTGATACCTTCAAGCTTATCCATCAGCTCCTCGTTAGCGGGGTTGCTGGCGATGGTGGTATCCTCGAAATTGCGGGAGAGTTGGATGAGGGCTTGTTGGTGAAAATTCAGCGCAGCTGGATAGTCTTTTTGAGTAGCATAAGCCTTAGCAATATTGGCCAGACTGCTAGCTATAATTGGATGCCGTTTATATTGCTCAAATTGTTGAAGACTGATTTCATATGCCTCTTCATAGAATGATAGGGCCTCAGCAAAATTTTTCTTTTTTAATTCAACCTCTGCAAGTAATGTATAGCTTCTTTCTTTTAGATAGACCGTATTAAGCTTTTGGAACTTCAGTGCTTGCCTAGCATAAAACATCGTGCTATCTAATGCTCCTAGCGACTGATAGCTTTCTCCCATGTTGATAAAAACATCTATGCGTCTTTGGTCATATAAATCACCAGAGGGTTTTCGCTCTAGAATGGCGTTAGCTTTTAAAAAAAAGTTAAGTGCCGATCTGAAACGCTGCATCCACTTATAACAAATGCCGATTTCATAATACGAGCGTAGGCGAAACCGCTCCTGCTCGGACTCATTCTCCAGCTGATTGCTGTAATCCAAAATTTGCTCTAAATATTGCAATGATCGAGTGTAGTCTCCTTTTCTTCTGTAAACACTAGATAGGTTGTACAAAATTGAGATATATCGCACGCCAGTAATCTGATGCTTTTCTGCTAAATCTAACGACTGCTTAAACGATCGAATCGCTGCGTCAAGCTCCCCCTTCTTATCTTGTAAAACCCCTTGTGCAACTAATGTATTTCCATAGGCCGCTGCTCCTTCCCCCAAATAACGCTTCGCTTCTTGAATCGCCTTTTTGTTGAATTGTAAGGCTAATTCAAAATTTCCTTGGTAATAATACGCTCCCGATAGCCCAGATAAGGTATTAACGTATTGTGGCCAATTTTGAGCTACTCTGAAGAGGTCCTTGGCCTCCTTGGTATAAAACAAACAACTATCTAAATCCTTTTGGAAAACGATTTCTGATTTTTCCAAGTAATAGTTAGCTAGATTGTTTAGGGAGTCTTTGGCTTCATTTTGAGGAATTTGGCCAAAAGAGGGGAGACTGACCAGGACTACCAATATAGAGAATAGACAATGAATTTTCATAGTGAAATAGTAAATGTAAATTATAGTAATTCTTACTATTCGACATAAAGATACTAATCTTGTAAGAAGATCATTGCTCTAAAATCAAAATGCAGCTTTCCGTATTTCGGAAAGCTGCACCTTTATTAGTCATTGTGGATAGCGGCTACAGTTTCATAAGCTTTATTGTTTCCATATTTTCTCCTTGCATGATGCGCAAGAAGTAAAGTCCATTGGGCAACTTATCCGTACTTACATTATAATCACGAATTCCTTGGTCGACATTTTCTTGCTTTTGCCAAACCACTCGGCCTTCAAGGTTAACTAAGGTAAGCTGCAAGTCACCTTCGGCTACATCTAGGGAGAAGTTGAGTGTACCTGAAAATGGATTTTGAACTCTCAGAGCAGGTGTAAATATTGTAACATTTTCTTCATCTAAGGAACGAGTATTATCACAACATTCAAGAGGTACATTATCATTCTCATCATGCTCGTAATACCTGTCTTCTGGATTTTGTGAAGACCTAGGCGTGTTGTACCCATAGAAACATCCCGGTCTGAAAAGTGCATCCATACAAGCGACAGAGGCTACATTCTGAAAAGGGACATAAAAACCGAAAGCATCCTGTGTAACCAGTCGATAGGCTAGATCAATTACAGTCGTTTCTACTCCATCACACATATGATTAGGTATATTTACTACAACACTTACATTAGTTTCACACATCCCAAAACAATCTCCTACTAAACTGTTGCTTGACTTGTTACTCCCGTTACCACCTTCTGGACAAGCAAAAGAAGAATAGGGAATATGTTGTATACCAATTATGTTCTTGAATGGGGCATAGTTTGTATGATCATAAACAGCCAGATAAAGATCAACAGTACACTCGGGAACATTATTTCCAGTGGATCCAACTATAAAATTGAGGGTTGTTGTACTGAGATTGAGTCCAGTGCAGTTTTCAACACCTATGATTCCTCCTCCAATGAGAGGAGTAATATGCCCCACAGGATCTTCTGATTGAGCAAAGACGCTGTTCGGTAAAATACCAGATAGACAGATGATTGCACTAATAGCTAAACATTTAAGCATTTTCATTTTATTATATTTTTAAATGAGTGAATAAATTAAACCTTATCCAATTATGCCTTATACATGGTAACATCCGTTTAGCCGAAAGAAAGGTAATCAGTGTATTCTGATTTTTTTGAGAAATTTTAAAATATTTTTTTGGAGTGGAAAGCACCCCAATCTTATCGCTAAGACTCGAGCACTTTCCTGATGCTAGTTAAATTACCTGTTTTTAGAGTTTGATAAAGGGCTGGCTTACGATGGTATCGCCGCTTTTTAGTAGACAAGTATACACCCCGCTGCTCAGCGAGCTGATGTCGATGTTGATCGATTGCTCATTTTGGCCCTGAGCTAAGGCTACTGGAACAGATTGTACAACTTCACCAAGTACATTTACAATTTTCAAATCTGATGCGATGGCATTGCTTGTATTGATGACTAGGTTGATAGACGTTCTGGCGGGGTTGGGCATCAAAGCTAATTCTATTTTATCTTCCAACTCAAGCTCCTCTTCTTGATCCGGGACCATCTTTGCCGCAGGGCCGCCGCCCCCGCCGTTTAGATTGTCATAGCAAGCAGCCTGGTTGAAGTGCAAGGTATTATGGCCAATCCAGGGGCAGTTGGAATCCCACCAGTCCGAGCCCCATAAGACGGTCCCCTGAAATCTACTGACCATACGCCAGGTATGAATCTGCGAAGACCCTAAGCCTGTTTCGTAGAGGGCCGCAATATCCACGTTATTGTCATTATTGACCTTGACGCTGACCACCTGCCCGGTAATCTTCCCAGGGTCGTAGGCACCGAAGGGTTGCTCCCAATAGTTGCTTTTGAAATTCACGCAACTCCCCCCGCAAGGCGGAACGGAACCGTAGTAGTATTCCTCCAAATCTAAACCGTCAAGTGACCAGCGATGTAGGCGTGCATATTCTTCCATATGCTCATAAAAGCCCAGTACCTCATTTCTCGTATCACCATCCGTATCGCCAGCCACTACCCTATCGGTAATCTTGGAGGCATGGTACCACTGCTCTCGCCAAAGGTCATCAATCAAGTGAAAGGTATTGGCCTGATAGCGGCTAGGGGTCCAGTAGTGGAGTTCTGTAAAAACATATTCGGGGTTGAGAGACGCATCGTACAAACCCGCAATATCATCGTAGCCATCCATATCAAAATCACCGGCCACGACTCTGCCGTTAACCTTTGGGGCAGGATAGTTAGGGTCATGCCATTGGCTTCCCTTGTATTTGAATTCGAGATTATTCCCTCCTTGACCGAGCAGCACATCCGTATCCCAAAGGTGCACATCGGTACCATCTTCATCAAAGTGCAGCGCAGCAATTTCATCTACCCCATCATTATCAAAGTCTCCCGCAACGACTCGGTTGGTGATCTTGGCTGGCGTATACCAGCTGGCATTCCACCAGGTTTCTCGACAAAAATTAACCTTAATTTCTGGATGACCATCGGGCAACCAAACGTGAATTCTTGTTCCCCCATCATTTTTGAGGTAAAAAGCAGCCACCTCGTCAATACCATCGCCGTTAAAATCACCGGCGACCATACGACCTGCGATTCTTGAGGTTTTGTAGCTCTTCTTGCTCCACCATCCCGGCCGATAGTCAAACTTTCCCCCTTCATCCTGTTCGTCCGAAATCCATACATCCGCCAATCCATAGCTGATTCCATCAAAAACAAAATCATAGAAAGTCGCCATATCATTCCGGCTTCCATCGCCGTCAAAATCCCCGGAAACGACTTTTTTGGTTTTGACATTATCCTGATAGTTGAGTACTGGATGGTTATTGACGTAGGGCGTAGGGCAGCAGTTGTTGCTCATATCGTGGCTGTCCCAGATTTCCTTAATATCTTCCCATTCTCCGTTGTCAAATACATTGTGTTCCAGTGTTCCGCCACCAGGGCAGTAAGACGTCGTAACCTTAGCTCTAAACTTGAACCAGGCGTGGCGATCAATTGAATTGGTGCGACAGTAGGCGTGGATGAGCCAATCTTTTCTGAATTGTCGATCCCTTTGCAGCAGCCAACGCTGCTCCGTCAAGCCCCAGGTTTCTTTATTACCAATCCCTTTGGTAAAGGTCTCGCAGGCCATTTCGTCTTTCAAGGAGTCCGAGTCCGGGCCAATTCGGTAGGGTGTGCCATCGGGGTAGTCATTACCATAAGCCGTAGTGCCCGCCAAGCTCCTACCATAGTTGGCACTTGGATGATCAGGCAATACCAAAGTATGCAATTCCCCATCCATCCTTTCTTGCCAGACTTCCGAAATTCTGGATGGCCGATTGTGAAAATCGAAAATAAGCAAGCCATTGTAACATTCTCCCTCTGTATCTGCATTCATCAATACCCAAGGCTGCCCGAACTGATCATTCTGTGCCACATAAGTTCTTAGCTTCTCAAATAATTCATAAAAATGTTCGGCTCGGTTAGGCGTTTGAGAATTTTGGTACATCCAGTACTGTCCCCAGTGAATAGAGCGATAGCCTAAATCGATGTATTTGGTGGCCAAAAAGTAAAAATACATTCTAGTTTCGATGAGCTTGATGTCTGGTGCAAAACCATAGGCTCCGCCCAGATTTCCACCTTCACAAGCCTCTTTATCCCAAACCAGCCCACAATGACTCAGATAGTAAGCAGATCGGTAGACCATTCTTCTCCAATCGAAATATCGATCCCCCGAACCGTAGGGTGTAGTATTATAGGCTTCCCAGACATACTCTGGTATCCTGATATTATAGTTATCAGAGTTCGGCGTCTCTATAGGGTAGTCAGGATCTTCGATGTGACTGGGGTCGACAATGTCCTTAGAAACTATTTCGTAAATACCCGCTTCCAGCAATACTTTCTTAGGATTAGGGTGGCCGTTGATCAAATCGGAGCGGAAGCATTGGAGGTGATCAAAGAAATTTTCTCCGGCGATCTTCTTTCCTTGTATCCCCCACATGGAGCCACCGATCACATTCCTGGCATCCATCTGCTGAAGCTTGTCGATCATATCGTAATACAGCGGGCTGATTTGGTTAGGGTCACAATTTTTTTTGTGCAAAAATGAAGTCACGTTGACCGACAGCGAGCGACGCAGCATTTCGCTGATGTCTTGTTCATTAGGTTGGGCGGAAGCGTTGAAGTAAAACAGCATACACCAACAGGTCAGTAGCAAGTTGTACTTTTTCATAACCAATATTTTTTTGTGTTAAAAGATGATGATTGATGCCTCTTTGCAGAGGCAACTATTTTTCAATTTTTGATAGGCCTACATCTCCTCATCCATCCAAGCCAAAAGAAAGTAATCAGCCCTCCTTTCTCTTTTCGAAAAAAATTTAAATCGATTTTTTTCTGCAAAATTTGTTACCTTTTGCGTGCACAGTAGACTGTTTGAGTAATAGTGCAAAACAAAATGGATAAACGACTTTCGGATCATACCATCGTTGAACAACTCCTGTCTCCTGATGAGCGTACCAACGACGACATATTGCGATACCTGCATCGTAGGCTCTATCCAATGATCTGCCGGTTCTTGCTGAACAACAAAGGCAGTCAAGCGGATGCAGACGATATTTTTCAGGAAGCACTTATCGCCATCTTCAAGATGGTCCGACAGGGAAAGGTGGACGGAAATGTCAACATTGAAGCATACATCTACTCAATTTGTCGAAACTTGTGGCTCAAACGCTTGCACAAGTACCGAAAAGAAACCGAACTTACAGATGAGATGACAGCCATCCCTACGGAGGATGCTGGCATCAAGAGCTTTATCGACGACGACCAGAAAGCTGCTGTGGAAGCACTTTTCCAACAGCTAGGGGATGATTGCCGCAAAGTACTGATGTATTATTACTACGAGCGACGGAGTATGAAGGAGATTATGAAGCTGATGAATTACAGCAGCGAGCAGGTGGCCAAGAACAAAAAGTCGCGTTGTATGAAAAAACTGAATGAACTGATCGCCGATTCTAAAGAACAGTTCAGATCACTGTTTAACAAATAGGACGAGGCAATGGAGTATACAAACAATAATCAACAATTAATAGATCAATACCTAAGAGGAAAAATGTCTGCGCAAGAACGACAATCCTTCGAAGAGCGACTAGCTCAAGATGCTGAACTGGCAGGCCAGCTGGAACAGTACAAAGCCTCCACGGAGCTGCTAGAGCACCATGCCGATGAGCAGCTACGGGCCCGTGTCGGCCGCATTCATCGGGAAATGAAAGCCGAAGCTCAGCCCACCAAAGGAGCCTCCCGGCGCAACCTCCTCCTCGCCCTTATCCTTTTGCTGGCCGCCCTCCTCCTCATCGGCTGGTGGTTCTCCCGATCCACTAGTCCTGCCAGCCCCGAACAACTTTACGCCCAATACCACCAAAGCTACCCCCTCTCCTTCACCAGACGAGACAGCGGGGACGACTCGCCGCTGCTCCGAGCCAATCAACTCTACAAGCAAAAGGCTTACGATCAGGCCCTCCCGCTACTGCAAGCCGAACTCGCCAATGACGACAACCCTAAACTCCGCTTCGCCGTAGGGCTTTGCCAGCTCGAAACCGAACAAATCCCCCAAGCCCTCCGCAATTTCCAGACCTTAATCGACAGCAACGATCCGCTCTATCAACAGCCTGCACGCTGGTACGCCGCCCTGGCCAGCTTAAAAAATAATGACCTGAGCGGTACCACACGCTATCTCCAAGCCATTGCCCCCAGTAGCCCATTCCATAGCCAAGCACAGGAGTTATTGCAACAACTCAGTCGCTAATTTCCCCTGCCTTCCTATTACCTTTTCTGTTTTTCAGGGAATAATATATTATATACATTTAACTGATATTGATTTGAGGATCATAGCTTGCTAGTCAGTTACTCACAACGGCACTATTAGTTTGCATTAAGCCTGCGTTATCTAACAGGCAAATACAAACCTTATCATTTTGGCGGCCTCTACAAGGGAGGCCGCTTTTCTATTCCATACAAGATTCATAAACGGCGATGACCGCCGCCGCCGTCCGCTCTGCGTCAAAGCGTTGGACGTAGGCCAACCCAGCCTCGACGAGCTGAGCGCGGTAGGCATCGTCGCTGATGAGACGTCGGAGGCCCTCGGCCATCTCTTCGGTGGAGGCAGGATCGACATAGTGCGCGCCCGGTCCCCCCGCCTCCGGCAGCGACGCCGCCCGCGCCGTCAACACCGGCGTCCGACTGAATAGGGCCTCGATAATCGGAATACCGAAGCCTTCATAGTACGATGGGTAGGCCAGCAGGCGGGCCTGCTGGTAGAGCGCAGGCAGATCTGCACCGTCGAACGATGCGGGGAAGAAAACGGAGGCTTGCATACCATTAGCGGCGATGTAGGCTTTGACCTTCTTAAGGTAGTCGCCTCCTTTACCGATGACGACCAGCGGCAGCCGGAGGTCCTTCGGGAGGGCGCGGAGACCTTGGAGCAGCCCCAGCAGGTTTTTGCGCTCGATGACGGAGCCGACGTAGAGGATGTAATCCAGCGGGAGGCCGTACTTCGCACAAGCCGCCTTGCGGCGGCGATCGCTGAGGGTTTGCATAAACTTGGGATGGCAGCTTTGGTAGATGACACTGATTTTCTCGGGTGGGATGGCGTAGTGGCGAATAATGTCTGCTTTGGTGCAGGCACTGATGGCGATGATATGATCGGCGCGTTGGCAGCTGTGGCGAAACTTGAGATCGTAAATATTGCGGTCTATCCAAGGATACCAGTCGGGGCGGTGTTTGAAGATCAGGTCGTGGATGGTAACGACGCCCTTGATACCCCGGGGCAGGCCGCGTGGAAGTTCGTTACTGAGGCCGTGGAAGATTTGCAGTTGGTCACGACGCAGTTGTTGGTTTAGGCCGTAGGAGCGCCAGAAGGCGTGGAAGCGATGGGGGGCCTCGCGGGTGGCAAAGCTGGGGGAGTTGAGAAAAAAAGTAGTCTCTGGCTTTCGCTTTAAACGGGGAGAATAAAGGTAATAATGATGATCGGGATGATACGCGGAAAGGTTCCGAACCAGGGTACGGCTGTAATTGCCCAGCCCAGTCAAATTGTAGAACAATCTTTTGGCATCAAACCCAATTCGAAGCATGCCTACAAAGTAGTATCTTTTCTTAAAAAAATGACAAAGCGCACCTTCAGAAAAGGCACGCTTTGTAGAATTATTTGAGCTTACCCTACGAATCTGCCTGCCAACCGGCAGCATTGCAGATTCTTGTAGAGCCAGTTTTGAGTCATTGATTAGCGTTTGTCTGCCGCTTCCAACTGCTTTTGCTTATGCTCCTCTACCAATTTCTTCTGAATGTCCGGCGTCACTGACTGGAACTTGGCGAAGCGGCGGGTAAATTTGGCTTTGCCCTGAGTGATAGAGCGCAAAGTAGAGGAGTATTTATACATCTCCACCAATGGCACCTGAGCAGAAATTTTTTGGTAATGTCCAGCAGAGCTCATGCCTTGTATGGTCGCACGGCGCGTTTGCAGATCGCCCATTACATCGCCCATCACCTCATCTGAGCAGAGCACATCGAGGTCATAAATAGGCTCCAGAATTTGCGGACGGGCCTCCTGGAAATTATTTTTGAATACCTGCGTGCTAGCCAGCATAAAGGCCATATCATTAGAATCTACCGGGTGCATTTTTCCATCGTAGATACACACGCGAATGTCCTGGCAGTACGATCCTGTCAACGGACCTTCCTCCATCTTCTGCATTACCCCTTTTTTAATGGCATTGGAAAACTTGGCATCGATAGACCCACCGACAATACACCACATGAAGACCAGCTTACCGCCCCAGGGCAGATCATCGACCTCCGTATTTCTGACGGTCAGATTGGCGGGGTCGGGCATCCCTTCGAAGTAGGGCTCGATGCGCATATGTACTTCCGCAAACTGGCCGGACCCTCCACTCTGCTTTTTGTGGCGGTAGCTGCCGTTGGCCACCTTAGTGATCGTTTCGCGGTAGGCAATACGGGGTTTGATGAAGTCCATCGAAACATTGTTGACCTTCTCAATCCGATATTTGATGATGTCGAGGTGCAGCTGGCCCTGGCCGTGCAGCAAGGTTTGCTTAAGCGCCTTGGATTGTTCAAGAATCAGCGTAGGATCTTCCTCCTGAATCTGGTGGAGCGCCTTAATGAGTTTTTCCATCTCATTCTTACTCGGTGGGCTGACGGCCGTACGGATACGAGGCTCGGGGAAGTCGATTTTCTGAATCTGCCGATCATCGCCTTTTTGGGTCAGCGTATCGTTGGTATGGGTATTTTTTAATTTAACGGTAACGCCGATGTCCCCAGCTTTGAGCGAATCGACTGCATCGCGATTTTTGCCATTGGCGACAAAGAGCTGCCCCAGGCGCTCAGAATTGCGATTGCTGTTGTTCACCAATTCATCGCCCCCCTTAATAGAGCCCGAATAGACCTTGAAGTAGGAAAGCATTCCAACGCGAGGTTCAGAAAGCGTTTTGTAGATAAAAGTGACGGGCTTACCCTTGGAATCGCACTTAACTGTCTCGCCACTTTCCAATACTGCGTCAGGGCGATCGGCCGGAGAAGGAGCAATATCATTGAGGAAGCCCATAATGCGCCCACTGCCCATGTTGCGTTCAGCAGAACAGCAGAATACCGGACAGAATGCTCCCGCAGCCAGACCGGCGGTAAGGCCCTTGGCCAGTTCGTCCTCCGTCAAGCTACCATCTTCAAAAAATTTCTCCATCAGTCCCTCATCACTTTCGGCAGCAGCTTCAACCAAAGCTTCGTGCATTTCCTGCGCCCGTTCAATTTCACCGTCCGGAATAGGCTTCTTTTCGGGTTTCCCTCCTTCTTCGGAGAAAACATACATCGTCATTCTTAGAGCATCGATAATAGTATTGAACGTCGCCCCTTGATTGAGCGGATATTGTACCGGAATGACCTTGGCACCAAAACGCGCCTGGGCTTGCTCCAGCGTAGATTCGTAATCGGCCTTTTCATTATCTAGATTATTGACGACAAATAGAGCCGGCGTATTGAATTTCTCGATGTATTCCCAGATCAATTCTGTTCCCACTTCTACCCCACTCTTGGCATTGAGCAGCATCACCGCCGTATCAGCTACCTTCAAGGAGGCGACCACCTCGCCCACAAAATCATCAAAACCCGGCGTATCTATGATATTGATCTTAGAATCTTTCCACCTGACGTGCATCAACGTACTAAAGATAGAATTTCCGCGCTCCTGCTCGATATTGGTATAATCGGAAGCTGTACTCTTATCATTAATTGTTCCTCTTCTCGTAGTGGCGCCCGCCTCAAAAAGCATCGCCTCCGCAAAAGTCGTCTTACCACAGCCCGAATGTCCCAGCAGTGCAACGTTCCTAATATTTTTGGTATCGTAAGTCATAAATACAACAGGTTTAAAGAGTTAACTAAAATATACGGTGAATACCTTCCTTAGGTGATTCTGGATGGATAGGCCCTAATTCTACATTTAGCAAAAAAGGGAAAATGAATTTAGTAAATTAATGCTTAATTAACAAAGAAAAATTGCTGAATTTCGCCTTTCTCAAAATTTGAGCGGCTACTAATCAAAAAAAATGGAATTATATAACGAAAAATCAAATAAGTACCGATAAATCACCTATAAATGAGCACCCGACGGGTCTGCACCTCCACACCGTTGCTGATCCGCAAGAAGTAAGTGCCGGCGACTAAAGCAGTGATATCCAGGGGCTGAACCTGCTGCAGCCCCAGTTCTAGGCCTTCCCGATGGAACAATAGCTGACCACGCAAGTCGTAAATAGCTACAGCAACCCGCTGAAAGCGATGATCATCAGAAGAAAAGAATAAGGTAGATTGAGCCGGGTTGGGATAAACCCTGATTCCCGGGCTAATGGTGGGTTGAGCAATGGAGGTGGTCACTTTTATTTCCTGGCTAAAAATGGCCGAGCCACAGGCATTGTAGGCTTCCAGTCGAACGGTATAACTTGAGTCAGAAGCATAGTCGTGTACAGGGTGCTGAGATGTGCTGAATTCGCCGTCACCAAAGTCCCAGTAAAAGCTATCAGCAGCTATAGATTCATTGAAAAATTCAACCTGCTGCTGCTGGATTTCGAAGGAAAAGGCCGCCGTTGTCGAAGGAGTAATCTCTACAGGTCGCCAACTTTCACTTTGCCCCAATGTGTTACTGACTTTCAAGCGAGCAAAGTAATTTCCTGCTTGTGTGTATTGCACCTCATGGGGCCCAGGGCCAGAAGCCTGCCTCGGCATGGCCGCCTCGCCAAAATCCCAAGTGTAAACATTGTCTTGCCCGCCAACGGTCGTACTTTCAAACTGGACCGTAGCCGCCGTACAAATGGCCAGCGAATCGCCCGATGTCTTCAGGCTGAAGTTAGCTTGTGGAAAGTCCTCCTCTTCGTACACTAGAATATTGTCCAAATAGAGGTTGTTACCAAAACCGCAGATATTGACAAATTTTAGCATCACCGACTGGCCGACGTAGTCTCCCAGATCGATAACGGCAGTTTGCCAATCGCTTCCTTTACGAGGTAGCCAATTGGTCGAATTGAAATCTACCGTAGACAGGTCCGCTCCTTTTTTATTGAATAAATATTGGGTAAATAGGTCCCCGCAGTCGGGTGCTAGTAGGACTTGTAGCTCATCTTTATACTGCGAAGTGTACTCGGAATATGAATAGTCAAATCGCAGGTAGGGCCGCCTGGCATCGGTTAAATCAATGGCCTCGGAAACCAGCTCGTCCCGCTGCCCTGGCACGTTGTAGCTGTGGTTGGCTACATAAATCGACTTGCCTATCGTTCCTGATTTTCCAATCACCGGGAGAATAGCCCAGCTGATGAAGTCATCGGGATTGTTGACCGTCCAAGACCTGCTCGCCAATGCTGTGGGCAGCTCAAAATCTTCCTTTACGGGCATATTCATACCTTCGAAGATGCTGATAAAACTTACTGAAGTGGTCTGATTGGACCCAAAACTATTAGAGGTGGTTAGGCTGACACTATAGAGGCCTTCGGAAGTAAAATAGATTTTGGGATTGGGAGAAGCGGCGGAGGTGCCTTCCAGAAAAACCACCGAATTGGCCGGACTAAACTCCCATAGCCACTCTGTTGGGGAATTGAAGGAATTATCACTCAACTGAATCTCCTCTCCCGGACAGCTCGACAATTGACTGACCGTAAAGGCGCTCACGGGCGGCGAATTGGCATCAAACAAGGCGACATTATCAATAGCAATATCCGTCAGATAACTCGTTCCAGTGGTTCCGGCAAACTGAATGCTGACCGACTTGCCCGCCAGGCTACTCAAATCGATTAGGGCCTTTTGCCAGCGGTTGCCCTGATCGCCCTCTATGGGTAAAACAATATTACTGTGCCATTCTTGCCCCTCAAAAAGATGCACTCGAAGTTCGCCCATATCAGCACCGTACATATGGTACCAAAAGCTCAACACTGGATTGCTGACATTGCTCAGGTCAAAGCAGGGGCTCATCAGGGTGGCCTGCCGGCCGTAGCAGCCGCCGGACCCCTCCAGGTAAAGGTATTGCCCTTCCTCGCTCCGAGTATTCTGATCGGTCGAAGGACCGGTGCCATAAGTCGGCGTAGGCCCCTTGCTGACGCGCCAGTCGATATGATCCTCCTGACGATTCTTCGCATTGGTCCAGCCTTTAGCCAGAGCGCAACTGCCGATGCATTGATCGTTGGAAGGACAGAAGGGAAAATCCTCAAAATATTCAAAATAAGGCAGCTGGATCAATTCGCTATCGCTCACCCGCAGGTATTGCACCAAAGTATCATTGAATACTGCCTCATCCTCCGGCATCGCCGTCCAAATCTTCAATTGATGCTCCCCGGTCGCCATGCCAGCTAGGGCGCAATCAAAGGTATAGTTAATCGTAATGCCCGAGGGAATGGTCCGATCGTATTGTTCACAAACAACCGCCTGTCCATCCAACTGGTAGCATACGGGAAAGTCAGCGCGCAGGCGACTCCCCGTATTTTTTATATTCACACTAACCGGCAAGGCATTATCAAAGCAATTCTGATAAGTGACGGTTGCCGGCGAGTTGATCTTCACCAATCCCACATCAATATCCACCTCACAGTCCATTAGTCCGATACCATCGCTGACGGCTACAGCCCGGCGACTGCGGGCCCCGTCTGCCCCAATAGCCTGCACCGAGTACCATTGTTCAATCGAAGGATCGTAATTGAGAATGTCTATATTGGTGTTGGTCACCGTGGCTATACTGTCCATATAATGCTCGCCAAGGCGATAAACGACATAGGCTGTAGCCTCTTCCACTACGTTCCAAGAAAGTCGAGTAAATCTCGGACAGACCCGGTCGACCTGGAGATGATCAGGAATATTGAAAATGCTAAAGCTGGCCTTGCTGACATCCGAAGAAGCGCCCCGGCTGACTTTAACCCGCGTTAAGCCCCCTACCCGATCCGGCACCGTCCATTCATACATGCGCTGGTGTCCAGGCACCTGATCAATCAATTCCCAGCTATTGCCATCATCGACGGAAAAGCTGAGGCGGAATTCCTCAGTGTTGCCGTAGGCATCCCAGTGCAATCTGGCCATCTCGCCCGGCACCAGGTGCTCGCCACCGTAGGGGTAGGTCAGCACCACCTCCTCGCGCTGCTGCTCATAGACTAAGTAGTAGGATTGTGGGCCTTCGGGAATGCTCGTTCCCTGCACCAGCAGCTCATAGCGACCGGCCGGCGCATCGACCAGCGTTACCTGCTCCATATTGTTCAATCGATCTACGCCGCGGCCGGCCGCGGCAGCCAGGCGTTTGGGGTCTGGCGTAGGGTCAAGCACCCAGGGCTGCAAGGTATCGCCCTGCGGGCTTACCAGCAGTAAGTCCAGGTCATTGATCAAGTCGCGGCCGCTCAGCGACGACCCTTCGACATCGTGCCAGTAGATCATGACGCGCAGCTCCGCCGCAGTTGCCTCCAACAGTAACTCATGCCGCTCCCACTGCCCTTGCTCAACTGCGCTGCTTTGGTAGTTCTTTTGTTCCAATATCCCCAAGGCCCGACGGGCATTAATGCGCCCCCAGCCGTAGGAAAAATCGGGGCCTTTGGGGCCCAGGTCATCAGCAGTATTGAGGATGCAGGCTTTCATCAATGCTGATTCAGGCTCATTGCCGTCGTTTAACTCCCGATAGGCTTGATAGAGCTGAGCCAGGACGCCGGCCACGCCAGGTGCAGCAGCGGAGGTGCCTGTAGCGGGAGCATAGGTATTGTTTGGTGCTGTGGACAGCTGTCCGCTGCCATTGGCGCTAATATCTGGTTTGATACGGCCATCTGTCGATGGGCCTCGGCTGCTGTTGTTGACCCTTTGGTCTTCGGTATTTAAATTGGCAACAGCCAGTACGTTCTTGCCGACTTTGATGCCACCGGTGATATTACCCCAGCCAGCGCCAGCGCCATAGCCACAATCTTCGATGCCAGAGTTGCCGGCTGAAAAGACATGGATCAGGGCACCGTTTTCGCGGACCTGCTGATCGGCCATGCTGGTGAAGAGGGTGTAGCCTCGGTTGCAGCCGTCACCGTAGGAAGTGGAGGTGATGACCACTTCTTGGTGAATAGGGCTGGCGCTTCCGGTTTTGACGACATCGAATCGATTGTAAACATGCAGGATAGCACCAGGGGCCATTCCCTGGATGCGAGGATTAAGATTGCCGGCGCCGGTTAGAATGCCGGCTACGATTTCGCCGTGCGGGCCGTCTTGCCCGCTATTAATGGCCTCCTGCTCCGTTCGTCCTCTGAAATCAATGTGGGGACCAATGGGGCCATCATCTCCAATGGCGACGTGCACTCCACTGCCATCGTAGGTCCTACCGCCGGGGAAAGCGTTGAATAAGACATTGGAGCGGTGGAAGCCTCGCCCGCCAGTATCTTCGGCGAGGGCGATGTCTGGGGCTTTTTCGATGTAGGCCACCGCAGGCAGGGCGCTAAGTGTATGTATTTTTTCTACTGAAGCATCTAACACTACAAAATGCTGCGCTGGATAATGCGCTAGAATTTCACATTCAGATTGTTTAAGCAGGTAATCAACCAGGGCAGGTTGTAGGTTACGGTGGTATTGTAAGGCAATTCGCTGTTGCTCTTTTTCTCCTAGGTCTGCAATCACCATATCTCTCCCTTTGTATTCAGCACGAATGGGGAGCACTAGGCGCAGGCCCATTCGCTGTAACTGTCGTTGGCTAATATCGGCAGGAAGTGCCGCGATGTAGGCATTTTGGGGCAAGTACGAAAGCAATTCCACCCCCAGACCAGCTATTGCGGCCTTTTCGGCAGAACTGGGAATATGGTGAAATTGCAGAATTCGGTAGTAGTATCCACCGAGCAGTTCTGCCCGTTCAAAGGAAAGCTGCTGATCGTGAAATCTTATATTTTCGGGAAGGTATTGTGTACCAGACTTGAGGAATAAAGCAGGACCACTCACCACATTCTGCGCACTTGTAGACCAAACCAGGCACAATGCTATTAGTGTGGATAATATGGGTTCAACGCGGATCATTCAATGTATCCTGTCCTTAGGACTTAAATCTCTAATACTATAAAAGCTTGCTGAAGATAGGGGATAATTGCAGAAACTACAAATATTAGGCCGTAAAGACCCTGTCAAATAAAAGAAAATTTTTATGCCAGTGGCAAAAGAGAAGGGCGAAACTGGACGGCTTCGGCTTGTAAAAACTGAGCCCCCGTTTCCTGAATCGTTTGCAGAAGAGGAAGGTATTTAAAGTTCAATTGATCCAGTGATTTTTTGTTGCTGTACACATAAGTCTTGGCCGTCATCTGTACCATTTCCCGGGTCAAAAGAGGCTTGGTGTTGGTCAATTTACTCACCGGCCAAATCAAGCGCCAAGCCAACTCTCCTACCCAATTGGGCAGCTGGTATTGGGGAGCGCCCTTTTTCAGGCTATCGGCAACCATCGTAAAAAGGTTTTTGTAATCGCAGTTTTCGCTGACGGCAATAAAGCGTTCCCCTGCAATATTACTTTCCATCAACTGCAAGCACATTCTGGCAACATCTCGAACATCAACATAACCAGAGCCGCCACCGGGGAAAAACTGTAGCCCTTTCCAGACCCGTTGGAACATCACCGAAGTACCACGATCCCAAAATCCACTGCCTATAATCACCCCAGGGTTGATGATCACCGCAGGCAGGCCTTCGGCGATGCCTCGCCAGACTTCCTGCTCGGCCAGGTACTTGCTGATGGCATAATTAGAATTGTACTTACTGCGCTCCCAGCTGTACTTCTCATCAATCGTCCGGGATTCCTTCGTGCGGCCGATGGCTGCAATAGAACTGGTATACAGCATCTTCTCCACCCCCGCATCCAAAGCCATATTGACCACATTGGCCGTTCCTTCGTAGTTGACCTGCCGCATCAGCTGATTGTCCCGAGGGTCCATCGAAATGATGGCGGCACAGTGGTACAGCAGCTCCACCCCATCCAGCGCCTCTTCCAAAGAGAAAATATCCAAAATATCTCCTTCTATCCAAGTCACCCGATCCCGAATATCCTCCACCAGGTTCCAGGGGCTGCTGTGGCGATGCAGCGCCGAGATATTGGTATAGCCCCGATCGAGTAAATAACGCAGTAAATACGCCCCAACAAATCCGGTAGCTCCAGTGACCAATATGCGTTTATTCTTATCCATTCAGATCATTTTTGTGTGGCCTTGATAAATGGCGCCGCCGATGGCATCGCGCGCACTGCCCGTAACTGATTGTAGGCAATTGCTGCGGTTTTCTAGGCGCAATACGCCCATCAGGGCCATCAATAGGGCCTCTTTGTAGGCAATGATATGGGCTTGGGGCAGGACGATTTCGACTTGCTCGGCCCGGCAGTGCTCCCGCAGTCGCTCCATTAAAAAGTCATTCATGGCACCGCCCCCGGTCGCCAGCAGGCGGTACGAGGGTTGGGCCAGTTGTTCCTGCTGCTTAATTTGCCTTATGGATAGAACAAGCTGTCGAGCCAGCTGTTCACAGGCGGTACGAAGGCGGTCTTCTACGCTTGCCGAGTAGTTGAGGTAGTGGGGTATTATCTGCTCTTGTACCCACTGATTGTCCAGCGATTTGGGCCAGGGACTGGTGAAGTAGGGCAGTTGATCGACGCTGGCTAGCAGCTCGGGTAGCACCTGTCCCTGCGCAGCAAGGGCTCCCTCAGCGTCGTACTCAAGGCCCCGAAGGGCGGCCAGGGCGTTGAGCACCTGATTGGCCCCGCCGATGTCGAAGGCGATGGTGCGATCAGCGATTTGGGCGGAGATGTTGGCGATGCCACCCAGGTTGAGGTAGAAATCGTAGTTGCCAAAGAGCAGGCGGTCGGCGATGGGTGCCAGCGGCGCTCCCTGCCCTCCGAGCGCCGTATCCTGGGTCCGAAAGTCACAGATGACCGGTAGGCCACTGCGGGCCGCCAAGGCTGCACCGTCACCAATCTGTACGGTCAGCCGCCATTCCGCTGGGTAGTGGAATACGGTGTGGCCGTGGCTGGCGATAAAGTCAGCAGCAAAGGGATGGGCAGCGAGGAATTGATCCAGCAACTCGGCGCAGTAGTGCCCAAAATCACAGTGGGTACGGGCGAATTGTAGCGCAGGGGCTTGCGGGAGCTGGCGCAGCCGGGACTGCCATTCCGCAGAAAAGGGCAGCGTTTGTCCCGCCTCTAAGGCCCATACCAGCTCTGGATTTTCATCGTTCAGCTCAAAAGAACAGGCCGCAATATCTAGTCCATCCAGCGAGCTGCCGGACATCATTCCGAGAACTTTATAGTGCCGTTTGGCCATTCTTAAATTTAAATTTTTCCTTTGGTCAATTGTAAAGTGTAAGCGGCTACATTTTTGATTTCCTCTACGTTGAGTACCCCTTTGAAGGGAACCATCATATTTTTACCCTTAGTAATAATTTCAATGCGTTCGTTTAGGGTCATTTCAGATTGGGTAAAGTCCTTAGCACCATTCATCTGCAGCTCTCCCTTAGCTCCGTGGCAGGCCACGCAGAATTTTTCATACGTTGCTTTGCCCTCAGCAATTTGCTCCGAAGAAGGGCCTTCAGAGCCGCAGGCGATAACAAAAGCCGCCAGGACGATGAATAGGGTTGATAGACGCAACATGTACTAGAAAATTAGAAAGATTCTGTAAACCGGCTGTAATGTATCATTTTGCCCGAATAAAAGAAAACAGTCCCCAAAAATAAATCGTCGCTGCTGTCACCTAACGGGTCAGATTGACAGGTGCAGCACGGGCCGTGATCCTCCAATCAGCCATTTCCATTGGAGTAGAAAAATATTTCGCTAAAAAACTAAAAAAACCCAGGAAACTTTGAAACCCAAAATCGTTTCCTATGTTTTTATGATATACCTTTGCCCGCGTAATTACAAAAACATCAATGGAATCAAAACAGCAGCTATTTACTCAGGTGGAAAACCTGTTTATGCGCTATGGTATCAAGAGTGTTACTATGGATGATGTTGCTCGTAGTCTAGGGATTTCCAAAAAAACGCTCTACCAGTTTGTAGAAAACAAGGCAGATTTACTCCAAAAAATATGTCATCAGCACATCCTAGAAGAGAAAAAGGCGATGGATGCGATCATGATGGCTTCTAAGGATGCAGTACACGAAATATTGGGTATTGCTCGCTACGTGACGGAGTTGCTGCGGAAAACCTCCCCGACCATGGTCTACGATATGCGCAAGTACTATAGAGATACCTGGCAGTTGATGGAAAGCCTGCACCAGCAGCACATCTATCAAGTCATTAAATCCAACCTCGAAAGAGGCATCAGCGAGGGGTACTACCGAGAGGGTCTCAATGCCGATATTGTGGCCAAACTCTATGTGGGTAAGACCTCTTTGGTGGTTGACGAGGCATTGTTTCCTATTCGGGAATACAATATGGAAATACTTTTTCGCGAATATATCCGATACCACATTCATGGAGTCGCCTCCAAAAAAGGAATGAAACTTTTAGAAAAATACACCAAAAATAAGTTATGACGCGCCTAATTGTTTACCTATTATTTTGCCTACCGCTGGTTCCCTTATCGGCTCAGGAGGTACCGCAAATGAGCCTAAAAGAGGCGGTAGGCTATGCTTATGAGCATGACAAAAGCATAGAAAATGCTCGCCTCAATATCGAGGATGCCGACCAGCAAATTGTTGAGAATAGAGCTATTGGCTTACCCAAAATCAACGCATCGGTCGATTACCAATACTTTTTTCAAATTCCTGTTTCTGTACTACCCGAAGCCTTTGAAGAAATCGTCAAGGCCGGAAACGGTGGTGAGCTGCCCGAGGGCTTCTCGCGGCAAGCAGAATTTGCCTTTCGCAACAATTTTAACCTGGGGGCAGAGCTGAACACGATGATCTTCGATGGCAGCTACTTTATTGGCCTGCGGGCGGCCCGCCTCTACCGCGAGTACGTCGGACAGGAGATGGTCGCTACCCAAAAAGACCTGCAAAACCGAGTGGTGGAAGCCTATCTTCCGCCTCTAATTCTCAAGGAAAATCTGGGTATTCTCGACAAAAATATCAGCAATCTGGAAAAGCTACTCAACGAGACCCGGGAGACCTATAAAGCGGGCTTTGTCGAACAATTGGATGTAGACCGACTCGAACTCTCTTTGGCCAATCTTCAAGTGGAAAAAGACAACCTCGAACGCCAGAAAGAAGTCACCATCAATGTCCTCAAACTCACCATCGGCTATCCCATCGACGAGCCACTAGAAGTTTCTGATGAAATTGATGATTTGCTGGAAGCAGCCACTCCCGATGATCTGGAGGGGCCAATTAACTTTTATGGCCGCCCTGAGTACAAGGTCGCCGAACTGGGCGTCACCCTCAATCAACTCAACATCGATCGCTATCGTTCTGGATACCTGCCCGACCTCAGAGGCTTCGCCAACTGGCAATACGGCTACCAAGGCAATGAACTCTTCCGAGGCGACGGCTTCTGGGCTCCCAACACCCTAGCCGGCATTCGGCTCAACATTCCAATCTTCGACGGGTTTGACCGAAAGGCGAAGGTGCAGCGCGCCCGTGTAGCGATGGCCATTTCTCAAAACCAAAAAATAGACTTGGAACGCGTCATCACCCTGGAGATTCAAAATGCGCGTATTGATTACCGCAGTGCCCAAGAACGGGTCGCTAGCCAAAAGAAAAACTTGGAATTGGCCGACAGAATTTACCAGACCACCCAAATCAAATACCGCGAAGGGGTCGGCTCTAGTCTGGAAGTTACCCAAGCCGAGCAAGGTCTTTACCAAACCCAACAAAATTACACTCAGGCACTCTTCGAGTTGCTTGTCGCTAAATCAACCTTATATAGAGCTTTGGGCAAATAAGCCCGCTACCAAACTTATTAAAAGATACTCTAATGAAATACCTAGCATTCCCCATCTTATTCTTATTAATACTGGCGAGCTGCCAGGCCCCTACTCCTGAGCCGGAAGGACTGGAAGGCAAAAAAGCCCTGCTCAAAGAAAAGAAAACAGCACTGATGGCCCTAAAAAAAGAAGTCCAGGAACTGGAACTCGAAGTTCAGGACCTCGACACGGTACAGATGGAAAAGCCTCGCCGGTTGGTGACTACGCAAAAAGTCGCCCGGAAGGACTTCAAACGCTTTGTCGAAATTCAGGCCAATGTCGAATCGGATGATGTCGTCATGGCCAGTAGCGAAACAGGGGGGCGTATTCTGAAGGTCAATTTTAAAGAAGGCCAAAGCATCCGCCAGGGCCAACTGGTCGCTACGATCGACCTGGAAAGCATCAACAAGCAAATCGCCGAGCTGGAAACGTCTAAACAATTAGCTGTCGATGTCTACGACCGTCAAAAGCGCCTCTGGGACCAGAATATCGGCTCAGAAATGCAATACCTCAAGGCCAAGAACGATGTGGAGCGCCTGGATAAAAGTCTGGAAACACTGCGTTTCCAACTGACCAAAGCCAAGGTCTATTCGCCTATCTCTGGCATCGTCGATATGGTTTTTCTCAAGGGAGGCGAGATGTCGGCCCCCGGCACCCCGATTTTGCAGATTCTCAACACCAATAAAGTAAAAGTGGTCGCCGATGTCCCGGAGAACTATTTGGGTAAGATTCGCCGCGGCGAGCGCGTTTCGGTCAAATTTCCGGCGCTGGATAAGGAGATCAATGCCAAGGTCAGCTTGATTGGCCGCACCATCGATCCGTCGAACCGCACCTTCGCCGTAGAGGTGATGGTCCCTAATGGCAACGGTACTTTGAAGCCCAATCTGCTGGCCATGATGATGATCAATGACTATTCTGCTGATGATGTGGTCACCATTCCGCTAGAAATGGTGCAACAAGAGGTGGACGGTCGCAACTATGTTTACCTTGCTGGCCAAAGCAGCGAAGGACAGATTGCCCAAAAAGCTTATGTAGAAATGGGCGAGAGCTTCGATGGGGAGATTATCATCACCTCTGGCCTGAAGGGCGGCGAAGAGCTGATTATGGACGGCGCCAGGGGCCTGGCGAATAACGAATTAATTGAAATCAAAGCGCCTGCTGCCACCTCTGCATCAGCAGATAATGCAAACAGTTAAAAGACTAAGCCATGAGTAAAATGTTGGATAAATTTAAAGAGAGCCTGCGGGAGTTTGGTCTAACTTCTCTCGCTGTTGACAATGCCACCAGTGTGTTTCTCCTCACTTTTATGCTGCTGCTGTTTGGTATTCGCTCCTACAATACCATGCCTAAGGAGGCTTACCCGGAGATTCCCTGGCCCAAAATTTACATCAATACCCCCTACTTCGGTAATGCTGCCACAGACATCGAAAATCTAGTGACCCGCCCGATTGAGAAGGAACTGGCATCAATCTCCGAAATCGAAGATATTGTGTCCTCTTCTCTACAGGATTATTCGTTGATCATGGCCGAGTTCGATGCGGATGTCGACCTCGACGATGCTACCCGCAAGGTGAAGGACGCCGTAGATAAAGCCCTTCCGGAGCTACCGGACGACTTGACGCAGGAACCGGAGGTGCTGGACATCAATATGTCCGAAATTCCGATCATGACTGTTAATATTTCGGGGGATTACCCTAACGATCAACTGCGGAGCTACGCGGAATACCTGGAAGATGAACTGGAAGAGATCGACGAAATCTCTAAGGTTGACATGAAAGGTGATCGAGAGCGGGAGGTGACGATCCAAGTGGACATGTACAAGATGGAGTCGATGGAGGTCAGTTTTACCGACATCGAAAATGCCATTCGCTCGGAGAACATCACCATGTCGGGTGGAGAAATTATCAGCAATGAATTTCGTCGAACCATCCGCGTGATTGGAGAATTCGAAAGGGTCTCAGAGTTGGAAGAGATGATTATAAAGAGTGAGAACCTGCGGCCCATTTACCTCAAAGATATTGCAACGGCGCGTTGGGGCTTCAAAGAGCAAACCAGTATTGCCCGCTCCGACCGCTTGCCAGTTATTTCGCTGGATGTCATCAAGCGCAGCGGCGAGAACCTGCTCTCGGCCTCCGATAATATCAAAGCAACGGTTCGGAAGGCCAAGCGAGATGTGCTGCCCAAAGACCTCAAGGTCAGCTTTTTCAATGACCTCTCCAACCAGACCCGCGACATGGTCGACAACCTGCAAAACAGCATCATCTCGGGGATCATCCTGGTGGTCATCGTACTGCTGTTCTTCCTCGGCATCCGCAACTCGATGTTCGTCGGGCTGGCCATCCCGCTGTCGATGATGATGGGCATCCTGATCCTCAATATCATTGGCTACAGCCTCAATATGGTGGTGCTTTTCTCGCTCATCCTGGCGTTGGGGCTGCTGGTGGATAATGCGATTGTGGTGGTGGAGAATGTCTATCGATATATGCAAAATGGCTATTCGGGGCTGGATGCGGCCCGGTATGGGGCCAGCGAGGTGGCCATGCCGATCATCGCCTCTACGGCGACTACGCTGGCGGCCTTCATTCCGCTGGCTTTCTGGCCAGGGCTGATGGGAAGCTTTATGAAATACCTGCCGATCACACTGATCATCGTACTGTCTTCCTCGCTTTTTGTCGCCCTGGTTATTAATCCGGTATTTACGTCTGCTTTTATGAAGGTGGATGAAAAAATTACCGACAAGGCTCTTAAGCGTCGTAAGACCCGTAATATTTTGATCGGGGTGGGCCTGATGGGCATCGCTGCTTTTGCGGCTCAGAGCATGGGAGCTATGTGGATGCGCAATATCCTGGGCATCGCCGCCGCCCTTAGCCTCCTCAATTATTTTGTCTTGCGCGGGGCCTCCTTCTTCTTCCAAAATCGCGTTCTGCCGATTCTCGAACATGGATACAACCGCTTCATCCGCGGTGCCCTTTATAAATATGTACCGGTGTTTGTGTTCGGAGGAACCATCTTTTTGCTGTTCTTTGCCCTTGGCCTGTTAGGCAGCAATATGCCCAAGGTCAAGCTCTTCCCGATTCCAGACCCCAACTACGTCAACGCCTTTGTGGAATTACCGCTGGGTAAGGACATCGAAGCAACTAATGAGATCATGGGAGAGCTGGAGAAACGGATTCAGAAGATTGTGGAGCCCTACGAAGGGATTGTAGAGGCGGTGCTGGCCCAGATTGGTGAAAACACCAGTGATCCGAATGCCGGGCCGCAGTTTGGGGCATCGCCGAATAAGGCGCGGCTGACGGTCTCTTTTGTACCATCCAAGGAGCGGGGGGATTTGTCGAGCAAGAAGGTAATGGAGGAAATTCGCGAGGGCATCCGCGGAATTGCGGGGGTGAAGCTCTCGGTAGAGCAGGACGCCAGTGGCCCGCCGACGGGCAAGCCCATCAATTTGGAGCTGCAAGGCAATGACATCAACAAGCTGGCTAGCCTCTCTGAGGATGTGATCAATTACATCAACGGCAAAAATATTGGAGGGATTGAGGAATTGACTGCCGATGTGAAGATCGGTAAGCCAGAGTTGATCATTCATATTGATCGAGAGGCGGCCCGCCGCTACAGCATCTCGACCTTCAATATCGCCGATGTGATTCGCACCGCCGTTTTTGGAAAAGAAATCTCTCAATTCAAACAGGGAGAAGATGAATATCCGATTCAGCTGAGGGTAGACGATAAGTATCGCTACGATGTAGAAAGTATCCTCAATCAGCGCATCACTTTCCGTAGTCCTTCGAATGGACAGATCATTCAAGTGCCGATTTCAGCAGTTGCCGACATCTCCTACTCCTCAACCTATAGCGCCATCAACCGTAAGGATCAGGAACGGATGATTACCATATTTTCCAACATCCTGGATAATTACAACGCCAATGAAGTCGTGGCAGAAATTAAGGATGCTCTGCTGGACTACGAAATGCCACAGGGCTACACCTACACTTTTACCGGCCAACAAGAAGAACAAGCCAAAGAAATGGAATTCCTCAATTCGGCCTTTATGATTGCTCTTTTTGCCATCTTCATCATCATCGTTGCTCAGTTCAACTCTATCGTTTCGCCTTTCATCATCATCCTTTCTGTGGTATTCAGTACCATCGGAGTGTTCTTAGGCTATGTATTTACGGGTATGGACATCGAGATTGTAATGACGGGTGTAGGGATTATCTCCCTGGCAGGGATTGTAGTCAACAACGCCATTGTACTGATTGACTACATCAACCTACTGATCAAGCGAAAACAGGAGGAGCTGGGATTAGATAGCATGTACCAACTCACTAAGGAACAGGTCAAGGATGCCATTATCCTGGGGGGCGGAACCCGCCTGCGGCCAGTACTCCTGACCGCCATCACTACCGTCCTTGGTTTGATCCCACTAGCCATCGGCATCAACATCAACTTCTTCACCCTGGTGACCGAACTGGATCCTCAGTTCTTCATCGGTGGGGATAATGCCGCCTTCTGGGGAACCATGGCCTGGACGGTGATCTACGGCTTGGTCTTCGCGACCTTCCTGACCCTGGTCGTCGTACCGTCCATGTACTGGCTGGCTTATCGCTTCCAGTACTGGTTCAGAGGAATCACTAAGGGGCGCTCATCAGTGCCTGCGGATGTAGAATTAGCTGAATAAAGCAATTATTTTTCTGCATCTTCCTACACCAACAGATCGGTATCGAAGCATTTCGGTACCGATCTGCTGTTTTACCCCCTCCGTTAATCAAATTTTGGCGCTTATTTCATTAGCTTTAACGGATCAATGATCTCGGTTTTAGTAAAAAACCCAAGTTGCGATGAACGAGAGTCAGCCTGCCTGCCGGCAGGCAGGTAAGGAAGATTTTGTGAACCACGAGGTGGTGATTCAAATATCTGACGCATTGACTCTTGTAAAAGTGAATCGCAACTTGAATTAAAAAAATACAATATGAAAAAGTTAATCCTAGCCTTCAGCCTATTTTTCTGTCTCTCCAATCTTCTTGCTCAAGAATGGCAACTACAGCCTAAACAGCCGCAGTCCGGTGATAAAATGACCATTCAATACCATCCAAATGGAGGTGAACTCGAAGGAATGGAAGTCTATGCCATCGCCTATGTTTTTGAAATGGGACAAGCAGTCGTCGCCCACGACGTGCCACTGGTTAACGCCGGGAATGGTTACACCGGTGATTTTCAGGCTCCCGACCAAGCGCAGTTGGTGTTATTCAGATTCGAAAACGAAAGAGGAGATAAAGTCGATAATAATAAGGAACAGGGATATTATACCTACCTCTACAACGGAGATCAAATTGCTCCACATTCGTACGCCTTGGCCGCTGGCATCTACGGAGAACATGCGGACCTGATAGGTATAGAAACCGACGGAGCTAAATCCGCCGAACTACTCAAGAAAGGGACAGAAAATCCGTCCGATCGCCTCAGTAAAGACCACCTCAAGTGCTACGCAGTCGCAGTCAGATTGACAAAGGATGAAGAAGGGAAATCGGAAATCATCCAACATCTAAAATCAACATTGGCCAAAGGCCAACTAACAGAGAAAGAAATGAGTAAGATGGCGAATATTGCCAATATAGTGAGAGACAAGGCGCTGTCTGATACCATCAAGGAACAAATAAAAAGTGATTTTCCGAAGGGTAAAAGTGCCATTAGGGCCAAGTATGCCAAATTCAGAAAGCTGGACAGTCTTGAAGACCAACTAGCGATGTACGAGGAAGCCTACTCCAATTACAAGGACAATGAGGACTTTAAAAGCATACTAGACAATATGGAAAGATCGCTTGCCATTTCCTACGGCGAAAAAAATGACTTTGAAAATATGTATCAATACGCAGAGCGCCTGTCGAGTGCAAAAAGTAAAGCTGGAATCTACAATAAGATTGCCTGGGAATGTTCTGGTGAAAGTATCGAGGGAGAAGGGCATCATTTGAAAGAAGGGTTGGAGATGTCTATGAAAAGCCTAAATGTCCTAGAACAGAATATGGAGACTATGAAGGGGAAGCCAAAGGGGTATTCAGCAAGACAGTGGAAACGAGGGCTGGAAAGTTATATCGCCTACTACGGTGATACTTATGCTTTGCTGGCGTACAAAAATGGCGATCCGAAGACGGCTCTTCACTACCAGAAAATCGCCTGTGAAGCCCAGCAAATGGGAGACGCAGAGATGAATGCCCGCTATGCTGTTTTTATCGAAGAAGCCCAGGGGGCAACAGAGGCCATGGCCTTTGTAGAAGAGATGATCTTAAAGGGAGGTGCTGATGCTAAAATGAAAGCACAATTTGCCCGACTCTTCAAAGCCAATGTCTCATTAGAGCAGGCTTATTCCATGTATATGGAAAAATTGGAGGAAAGCGCCCTAGCCCATAAGATCGAATCGATCAAGGAAGAGATGATCAGCGAGAAAGCCCCGAGTTTTGCATTGAAAAACCTTGATGGCACGGAAGTTCACCTGGAAAAGCTTAAAGGCAAGATCGTAGTGGTTGACTTCTGGGCGACCTGGTGTGGCCCTTGTAAGGCCTCTTTTCCCGGTATGCAAGAAGCCGTGAATAAATACCGTGAAAGCGATGATGTCGCATTTCTCTTTGTTGACACATGGGAAAGTGCGAAGAATAAGGAAGAGAATGCCCGTAAGTTTATGGACAGTAAAGGTTATACTTTCAATGTGTTGATGGACAATGACAATTCGATGGTATCCGAATATGGCGTCAATGGTATTCCGACGAAATTCATTATCGACAAGGAGGGCAACATCCGTTTTCGCAGTACGGGGTTTAATGGCAGTAACGAGGTACTAGTGGAAGAAATCTCTATCGTTGTAGATATTCTCCGGGGCAGTGGAGACGCTGGTAACCCTACCGGAGCTCAGCCATAAAGTAGATAGCTGCTTTGGAGCTAGCCAGGGCTAGTTACAGGAGCAATAATACCAATCGTTCAGCTCCCCGGCCAATTCCTCCAAATGGGTCGTAATGGCTTCGAATCCTGTCGCCAACAGCTTCCCATTGTGCAGTTCTGGGGCTTCCAATGTGGTGACTTCCTCGGTTTTAAATCCCAAAGACAGTGCTCGGAGGTGTTCCTCCAAAGCAGCCGTCTTTGGATTATGATGAGCAAATTTCAGGATATACATTTTGGGTCGTTTGAATAGTTATGGGCAATTGTTTCAACCTACAAATTTCTTAACAAATCTGCGAATGAAACCGTTGCGGCTATTCACCTCGCCTTGCGGGCCTTTATCGATGTCAAAAAAGGCAGGGCAGTCCTGGCTCTCCCATCGGGAGTACCCCCAGCAATTTGGGCAAGCGGTCGCATTATTGGTAGTAGCAGATGATGTTTGGGCGGAACGAGCATTTTCTTGAAACAACATAATCATTGGATTTTTTGGTGAAACATTTAAATAAAAAATAGGGGTAAAAAAGAAGCGCCAGCCCCCGTTGGAGGCCAGCGCTTCTCCAACTCTATGTAATTACTATACCGCAACGGTATAAGCCTGAATCTCTTTTTCTAGTGTAGCCTCGGATTGCACTCCAAGGAGGTTTTTATCGATCTTACCGTTTTTGAGGAAAAACAGTGCGGGGATACTACGGATGCCAAATTGCATGGCCAGATCGCGATTTTCGTCGACGTTGACCTTAGCGATATTGATCTCTCCGTCGTATTTGTCGGCTAATCTTTCCACCGTCGGTAAGAGAACCTGACAGGGGCCGCACCAATCGGCGTAAAAGTCAAGAAGTACGGGTTTACCTTGCTCAATGAGTTGCTTGTATTCTTGCAGATTTCTGATCTCTTTCATGATATTGAATTTTATAA
>JBCDGZ010000069.1:0-38730 GCA_038750655.1 Bacteroidota bacterium
CCTGGATGAGGGCCTTGACACGGCTTGTATTGAGCTTTGTACCGATATGGGCGATTGTAAATCCTTGTTGCTGATTGTGGAATCGCGTTTTGCGCCGCCCTTCCCGCTGCCGCAGGCCAACGACGATCGCGATACCATTCCCGAGGGCGATCGCTTGATTTTCAACGTGAGCCTCAACGACACCTTCGATGTCAGTACGGATACCTTGAAGCTGATTGAAAGTAGTCAGTGGGGGATGTTGGCCGAGATTGGAGACGGAATTTTTGGCTATCAGGGAGAGGATGGTTTTTGTGGAAACGACAGCTTTCGCTACGCCATCTGTAACCCAACGGGCTGTGATACGGCTACTGTTCAACTGAACATTCTTTGCGATGAACTTCGGGTCTATTCCGGCTTTTCTCCCAACGGTGATGGGGTCAATGATGCCTTTAGAATTGATGGGTTGACCCTTTACCCTAATAACGTGCTGCGCGTTTTTAACCGCTGGGGGAATCTGGTTTTTGAGCAGCAGGGTTACACCAATGACTGGGAAGGCCGCTGGAAGGGGGAGGAGCTGCCCGATGGCACTTATTTTTATGTTTTAGAACTCAATAATGAGAATCAGCGCCGCGAAACAGGCTATGTGATTTTACATCGCTGATTTACCCTTTCTCTTCATTTTATCCTATATCTTTGGGGCCTTAAACCACCCAACGTACCGCGCGATGAACAATAAAGAAATTGCTGGCGTATTCAACGAGCTGGCCCGTATTATGGAATTGTATGAGGAGAATCCCTTCAAAATCCGATCTTACCAAAATGCCTACCGTACGCTGCGCAAAATCGAGCAGCCGCTGGCCGAACTTTCTGAGAAGGAGCTGGCGGGAATCAAAGGGGTAGGGAAGGCCATCAGCAGCAAAATCCGGGAGTTGGTTGATACCGGAGAGCTGCAAACGCTCAATAAATACCTGGAAAAAACGCCGGAGGGCATCCGCGAGCTGCTGCAAATCAAAGGCTTTGGCCCCAAGAAGGTCAAAACCCTCTGGGATCAGTTGGGCGTGGAGAGTGTAGGCGAGCTGTTGTACGCTTGTAATGAAAATCGCTTGGTAGAACTGAAGGGCTTTGGGCAAAAAACGCAGGAGGATTTGCGCAGCAAGTTGGAGTATTTCCAGCAATCGCGCGATAAATTCCACTACGCTCGGTTGGAACCTGTGGCACTGGAGTTGGTGGAGGTCCTACAAAAACGCCTTCTGGGTACTCAAATCCAGTTTTGTGGCCAACTGCGCCGCCGCAATACCATCGTCAATGCCATTGAGTTACTGGTTGTCGGGGAGGCCGATATGGAGGCGGCTTTTGATAATGACAACTTATTTTTCGTCGCTCGCAAAGAGCAGCAATATACGGCCCGACTAGAAAATGGCCTGCCCGTTTACCTCTACCACTGTAGCGAAGCCGAGCAAGGCTCCAAGCTCTTCCGCTATACTGCTACTCCTGACTTTATGGAGGCTTTTATCAAGAGCAATGAGGGGACTGACTTTCGGGGCCTCCCCAGCGAAGCGGCCCTCTTCGAAAAGGCGGGCCTGCCCTTTATCGAGCCAGAGCTGCGCGAAGAAGGCGAAATCATCGACCTGGTCCGCCAAGGTCAACTCCCCGCCCTGGTGCAAGTCGAAGACATCAAAGGCGTCGTCCACAGCCACAGCACCTACAGCGATGGCATCCACAGCCTGCGCGAAATGGCGACCTTCTCCCGCGATCAGGGCTTCGCCTACCTGGGCATCACCGATCACTCCAAATCCGCTTTCTACGCCAACGGCCTCAAGGAAGACCGCGTGCTGGCCCAGATGGAAGAAATCGATCAGCTCAACGCCGAGCTGGCGCCCTTCCGCATCTTCAAAGGCATCGAATCGGACATTCTCAACGACGGCAGGCTGGATTACGACGACAGCCTGCTGGAACAGTTTGACTTTATCATCGCTTCCGTGCACAGCAACCTGCGGATGGACGAGGCCAAGGCTACCCAGCGCCTCCTCACCGCCATCGAAAATCCCTACACCACCATCCTCGGCCACCCCACGGGCCGCCTGCTGCTCTCCCGCAAAGGCTATCCCATCGATCACGCCAAGGTCATCGATGCCTGCGCCGCCAACGGCGTCGCCATCGAACTCAACGCCAATCCCTACCGCCTCGATCTGGACTGGCGCTGGATTCCCTACGCTTTGGAGAAGGGCGTGATGATCTCAATCAACCCGGATGCGCACAGCAAGGAGGGCATCGGAGATATTCGCTACGGCGTCTTCGCTGCCCGGAAGGGGCGCTTGAGCGCCGATCGCTGTTTGAATTGCTTGGATGCCGAAGGCTTTGCGAATTACATTTCCCGTTGATGGACCCTTATTAATACTGATCGAAGTTGATGCCCAACATCGTAATGGTTTCTTTGTCTAAGTTGCCAAAAGGAATCTGGTTGCCCTTTTGAAAGGCGATCAAGGCATCTTTGGTGGCACCATCCATAGCCAGATGGCTAGGGTCGTTCTGATTATAGTAACCGTAGGTCCTCAAGGATTTTCGAACTTGGCGAACCAAATCACTGGTTATAGCAGCATTGCACAAGACCTCTCTCCAAACGCTAAATCCGCCTTTAGAAGTCAGGATTTTTTTCTGGATTTTTACCACTTTGTAATCGCTCGTTTGGCTAGGATCCTTAAGGACCTTGAGTTCTACCTTCTCCGACGGCACTTCTTCTAAGCACCAGACCAGGCAGTCTTTCTCAGGATTAGGCGAATTGCAGTTGCTCATGGTGGCTTTCTTCACCCACTGTGTACCTTCCGGGCTAACTTCAATGGAAACCCTTTCAAAACCTACGGCTTCAGCAGATTTTTCTCCCGTATAGACGATGTATTCTTCCTCTTCTACTTCGTACTCAGCAGGCAACGGGCCTAGTCGGAGCCCTTAATTTTTCGTTAACAATTCACCATTAAACTATACTCTACAGCGGTCGTTGTCTAGATGAATGAAACCCTATTACCGTTGCCGATGACCAGAAAAGAGTTTATTAGAAGGTGTAGTTTTAATTTATTAGGGCTGGGCCTCTCCTTTCAGCAGCTTGGGGCCGCCAGGGCTTACCTTGAAAAGCCAAGTTTTAAGGGGAGCGTAGTCATTGTTGGAGCGGGGGCGGCAGGCCTCTCCGCAGGCTTTTTATTAAAGCAACGAGGGGTTGATTGCAAAATTATTGAGGCTGCTCCCGAGTACGGAGGTAGAATGAAAATCAACCGCTCCTTTGCTGATTTTCCCATTGCCTTGGGAGCCGAATGGATTTCTTCGGCCAATATGCAATTCGGGCAGCTGATACCGCAAAAAGAGGTCCTGCAAGCGATCCCTACTCAGGGGTATAATCAAGATGAGGAGTATGCCATCTGGCAAGATGGAAAACTGATTCGAGGAACGCTTAATACCTTCAATGACCGGAAATTTGTGGGAAGTTCTTGGTTGGGATTTTTCGAGAAATTCATCCTACCCTCCGTTCAAGATAATATCCTTTACAATACGCCGGTGCGGGCTATTGACTATTCTGGGGAAAAAATTGTACTCCGTACTGACAAAGAACAGTACACTGCTGATCGGGTCATCCTCACCGTACCTGTCTCTCTTCTCAAAACTGGGCGCATTCAGTTTACACCAGCCTTACCCAAAAAGAAAAGGGGGGCTATCGAAAATATCACGTATTGGGATGGCTTCAAGGCCTTTTTTCGGTTTGAAAAAAAGTTTTACCCTTCTTTTGTAGATTATCTTATCCAGCCCGAAACGGCAGGTCAGGTATCGCTCTACGATGCGGCCTGGGGGCAGAAAAGCGACCAGCCGATCCTCGGACTATTCTCCGTAGGCCAACCCGCCCAGCAGTACGGAAGCTTGAGCAAAGAAGCATTCAAAAAGCAGCTCTTGCAAGAGCTTGACGAGATATTTGAGGGGCAGGCTAGTCGATATTACATTAACCATATCACACAAAATTGGTCGGAAGAAGGGTACGCGCAGGGCGCTTACGTCAGTGATTATACAGCCCCCAGAGACATCGCCCGACTGCGAAAACCCATTGCGGATAAGCTCTTTTTTGCTGGCGACGCCTACACTCAAGGTTATGACTGGGGCAATGTACACAATGCCATAGCCTCGGCGAAATTATGTGTAAATGAGCTTTTAAACGATAATTGATAGCACTATGAAAGTAACTTTGGTCATCCCCTTTTTTCTGCTCTTCCTCCATGCAAGTGCACAGACCATCAACCCCCTGGCCTTGTACAATACCTGGAAGCTGGATAAATATTCTGATGCAGAGGAGTACTATTTACCTCCCCAAAAAGAGATGAAGGACTACATCTCCTTTCGGAAGGACAGCACCTATAAAGCGGTCTCAGAAGGGCAAGCCGTTGAGGGAAGCTGGATTTTAAATACAAATGGACAATACATTGAACTAAAGGCGACAAATGGTAAAAAGGAAAAGCTGTACCTCCACTTTCTCTCTGATCAATCAATGGTGGTTACTTATGACACCGATGAATACCGAATTTGGGAAGTTCACTACGTTTCCTCCAAGTAAAAGGCCCATGAAGTACCGGATATTTTTATGGCTGTTTGTGCAAGCCACTCTTTCTACCCATGCCCAGGAAATCGTTTCGCTACGCTCGATTCCATTCCTAACGGCTTACGCCAAGGATATTCATGTGGCCGCAGTTACCGATAAGCGCGTAGTGAAAAATTTGGGTATCCAGCGAAACACAACAGCAGACTATGTTACCCTCTCCTTAAATGGCGGCGCGGCATCTGCTATTAAGACCTTCTACGATTTGACCTTCAAAGAAGATAGTACGAGCACAGCCATTTATTTACAGATTCAGGAGCTGAACGTACAAGCATCCATACGCAGGATGAACAATGGAATTACCCGCGTGGCTAGGGTGCATGTCTCCTTGGTCTTTCTGGAAAAGAGGGGAGGCGTGATGAAGGAATTATTCAGGATCAAGCACAACGAAGATGAAGTCTTTGCTTTGGATGATCAGCAGGGGTTGTACCGTACTCACGAGAAGCGGATACGGGCTGCCCTGGAATATTGTATGCACGTTTTTTTGAATAATTATCAACGAACCAAAGACCAGATTAGCCTTCCTGACTTCGAGCCTACCCGCGAAAACGATCAGTTAGAGGCCAAACTTGGTCAGTGGTTCAATCTCGTTACGGTGAAGGGCATGCAAAGTTGGTATTTTGCTGGATATGGAATCAGCTACACGGGGTTTGTAGACAATAAGAAGGGATTGATTAGGCCCTACGAAACCTCTTTGGAAGTGACCTGGGCCCGATCAGATGTGGCACAAGAAAATGGCTATGCAGAGGTCAATTCGTTTATTTTTCGCCCGGAGCTGTATTTTTTTTACAAAAGATTATTCAAAGGAGCCTACGCCACAATGAGTACCAATGTCCCCGTTGGTTTTGAGCTGCTAGAGGACTTAGAAGGGAACAATTCCTTCAATTTCATCATAGGCTTGGGAGCCAGTCAGGGCTTGAGGTTGATTCCCTGGCAGGATAAGGGAGTGGTTTTTGGAGTAGACTTTTTCCAGCAGCTAGAAACTTCGAAAGTTTACACCTTTGATTTGGGTCTAGAACTGGTCTTGGGCGTGAATTTTTAGCCATTAACAACTCATTAACAATTATTGAAAGCTCATTAACAAGGGCTTTGATGCCGATTAGCTAACTTTATGATCTGATTGCCGTAAGGATATGCAGGAAGCTGTAATCAACTATATCGGCTTTCATTAATCAAAAAAATCGCGTAATTTTGCGCTTTGAATTAATTTTAAATCACTAAAAGATAAAACTTTTGTAATGGAAAAGTCAAAACAAATTCAAATCGGATTGCTGGGTGTGATCGCATTGCTGGTAGTACTCGGCCTAACGGGCGTATTCGACGGTATCATGGGCGGATCAGGCTCTGAGGACGCTAAAGATGCTGCTCGTCAAACCTTAGTAACAGGTGACAAAGCTGTTACTCCTGGCGAAACAGCCAATCCTGCTAACCCCGCTGCTCCTGCTGAGCCTGCGATTCCTGCCGGTCCTACCACAACTGTTGAATTCGAAGAGTCTGAATTTGACTTCGGTGTTGTTGACGCTGGTGAAAAAGTAACCCACGTCTACAAATTCACCAACACCGGTGATGAGCCACTGATCATCAGCAACGCCAAGGGTAGCTGCGGATGTACTGTTCCTAACTGGCCAAAAGAGCCTATCGCTCCTGGTAATACCGGAGAGATCAAGGTACAGTTCGATTCTAAGAACAAGAAAGGAAAGCAAAGTAAGCGGGTAACCATCACGGCTAATACTGATCCCGTTCAAACTTTCTTGACCATCAAAGGGGAAGTTACTCCTGATCCTAATGCTGCTCAACCTGCTGCTCCAGTTCCAGCGCAGAAGAAGTAAGTTAAGGATTAGCCTTATATCATAAAAAAAGCCCGTGCTTGATTGAACAAAATCGCACGGGCTTTTTTTTATTCTTGCACCTTCGGTGCTGGGGTAGACGGTAGACGGTAGACGGCGAACGCCGATAGGAAGTGAGACGCAAACAGTGCGGAGCTGCGTACCACTACAGCTGGCCGTCCACCGTCCACCGTCCACCAAACTGCCAAAGGCCGTCAACCGTCCACCAGCCCGCCGCAGGCCCCGCGCCGCCGCAGGCCACCCCGCACCGTCAAAGACCCAAGCCGCCGCAGGCTCCAAGAAAAAACGCAAAAAGTGAAAAATTACCTGTCCCTCATCAAATTCAGCCATACCATCTTCGCATTGCCCTTCGCATTGCTGGGCTTCTTTATTGGCATGCAACGCTACGGCGATGGGATCGACTGGCGGCTCTTTGCCCTGGTACTGCTCTGCATGGTGTTTGCCCGCTCGGCAGCGATGGCCTTTAATCGCTATCTGGATCGGGACATCGACGAGCGCAATCCGCGTACGGCCACTCGGGAGATTCCGGCGGGGATCATCAGCCCGGGGGCGGCCCTGGCCTTTGTGATCATCAATTGCCTGCTGTTTATCTTTACGGCCTGGTGGATCAACCCGCTCTGTTTTTACCTCTCTCCAATAGCCTTGCTGGTCATTTTGGGCTACAGTTACACCAAACGCTTCACTTACCTCTGTCACTTTGTGCTGGGGCTGGGGCTGGCCTTAGCGCCCATCGGGGCCTACCTCGCCGCTGGAGGGCAGTTCGATCTGATCCCGCTACTGTACTCCTTTGCCGTCCTCCTTTGGGTCTCCGGTTTTGACATCATCTATGCCTTGCAGGACGAGCAGTTTGATCGCTCCTTGAACCTCCACTCGGTGCCAACGGCATTGGGCAAGGTCAAAGCCTTACAGCTTTCCTCGGCCCTCCACCTCATTTGCGGGGGCTTAATCTTATTTGCGGCTTATCAACTGTCTTTGCAGCCCGAGCTGTTTGGCTGGATACACTGGGTGGGCGCTCTGATTTTTATCACTCTATTGGTCTACCAGCATCGCCTGGTTAGCCCTGAAGACCTGAGTCGGGTCAATCTGGCCTTTTTTACCACCAATGGCTTCGCCAGCCTAATCCTGGGCTGTCTGATCATCCTCGATCTCTTTGTCTAAAAGCCCATCTTTTGCAATAACTCCTCCGCCTCCGTTGCGACAATGAGTCGTGCCCGCTGCGCCTCACCCAAAAATCCAGAACGGGTCTGATGATCCAGAAACTCGATCAGCTGATCGTAATACCCCTCGGTGTTGAGCAAGCCGCAGGGTTTATCGTGGTAGCCGATGGCTTGCCAGGTGAAGACTTCAAAGAGTTCTTCCAAGGTCCCGATGCCGCCGGGTAGGGTGATGAAGCCAGCGGCCAGCTCGGACATCAGGGCTTTGCGCTGGTGCATATCCTCGACGACTTCGAGGCGGTCCAAATGGGCGTGGGCCACCTCATGCTCCACCAGCTTTTGGGGGATGATCCCGATGACTGGCCCGCCACCGTCGAGCATGGCATTAGCGAGGACGCCCATCAGGCCAACGTGCCCGCCGCCATACACCAGCCCCATCTGCCGTCGGAGGAGGGCGGCGGCCAATTCTTGAGCGGCGGCGGCATATTCGGGAAGGCTGCCTTTTTTTGATCCACAGAATACGGTGATGTTTTTCATAGTTGGACGCCTTTGGCGTTTTTGGTTGACGGTTGACGGTTGACGGTTGACGGTTGATGGTTGACGGTTGACAGTCAGAAGTAGTGGTTTGTAGTGGTACGCAGCTCCGCACTGGTTAAGTCTCACTTCTTACCGGCCGTTCGCCGTCCACCGTCCACCTAAAACACCGCAGGTGTTCCACCGTCCACCCCCAGCACCGCAGGTGCCCACCCCAGCGCCAAAGGCGCAATATACCCATTTTCCCCTAAGCCCCCAACCCAACAAAAAAGCCCCAAAAATCCAGCAATTCCCCAGTGAATTCAAGGGTTTGGCATGGTTTTCGGTATTAGGAAGGAAGTTAATATCAGGTTTAACACACTACTATACCTTAGAGATACCCATTTATTACCTGTTCTTCCGATTAGATTTTACAAGTCTTGCTTTATTACACGCCCACTTTCCGTGGCACCATAATCCCAGAAGACATTAACCGATCGACCTGTTGGCTAGCCCTGTTGAATTGAAAGGAGGATTTACGTTTAAAACAAACGCCATGAAAAGGAAATGGACACTCTGTTTGTGTTTTTTGTCTTTTTTGCAATTCACTATCTCTAAAGCCACTACCGCTTCTTCCCTCGATGCCCCTGTCGATAATGGAAGTTCTTTCTCCGTCAATTCAAATTTGGTTAGTCTTGAAGATACTTTGTATCGTCAAATTTCGAATTGTACAGATTCTGTCTTTGTCTGTATGGATATTCCTCTGTCCGATATTAGTAACTTCCAGATTCTTCATAATGGACAGCCCTACTCAAGAGGGCTTGATCAGTGCGATCGAGATACCTTTACGTTTTACTCCTATGCCGATCTGGAAGGACAGGGGGCAAGTGGCCCCTATGTGTTGCAAAGCTGGATTTTTAATGGAGATATTTATACCACCCCTTTCACTACCCTCAACGAATTAATCGACTCGATGAATGTCTGGGACCCTACGGGCAACTGGACCGACGACCCGGCCAATAATCGGATTTTGGGTGGAGATAATGCCAATACCTACAGTGTAAGTATGGTGGTCTGGGTGCCTTCTATTGGAGAGCCGGACTTGCTGACCTTAGATGAGTTTTACATCAGCCAAGGATCGCTGCTTAATTTTGGGGAAGGCATGAGTGAGGTGATCATTAATGAGTCTGCAACGGCCTGTTCGGATACTTTTTATGTAGAAGTACGCTGCATTCGTCCGCAGACGTTTCGCTATACGCTAGAATTGAGTGAATCTGGGCAGGACTGTTTGGATTTCAGCGAGTTAGGGGCCGATGTCAATTCCGTTAATAATTTTTGTGAAAATATTTCTGACCCACTGGTGAGCTTTGCGATGACCAATGGGGATTCTTGCGTTTCCTTTACTGCACTGTCGGTTGGTGTGGATTCTGCTTGTATTGCCTATTGTGATCAACTGGGTTACTGCGATACCAGCTATTTTGTGGTGACGGTTCGCAATCCACGGAGACTGTTCGTCCGGGACCTCTCTTTAGCGGTGAGTGCTCGGGATACCATTTGTGTAGATACCACCACCTTCGATAATCCACTGGATACGATTTTTGACCTCTGTAGTGGAAGCAATGGTATTTTTGCGGGAGTGGAGATTGATACCGTTAATTACTGCGTATACTTGGAAGGCTTGGCCTTTCGGGGGGTAGATACGGCCTGCATCGTGTTTTGTGATACTTTAAATGAATGCGATACCCTGCAATTGCAAATCGATGTATTCCGGGATTTTCCGGTCGTGCGGCGAGATACGCTTATTGTGAATAAGCGCGATACCTTCTGCGATTTTGATACGAGTAATTTGAATGCGCCCTTGTTGATGTTGGATAATTTCTGTGATGCCAATTCGGGGGAATTCATAGACTTTACGGTCGATAATGCCAGCCTGTGTGTGAACTATCAGGCCATTGATGTCGGTACCGATACGGCCTGTATTCTGCTTCGGGATCAGCTGGGCGGTTTGGATACGACCTATTTAATTATTACAGCGGAATTGCCACAGACGGAGGTGATCACAGATACGGTGAGGATGGGGTTGACCATTGATTTTTGTGTCGATACTACCGAGCTTTGTGGTGACTTGCTGGATACCTTGTTCTTGTGTGCGCCTTTCAATGGCAATGCGATGACCTTGAGCTTAGATAGTACGACTTATTGTGCACAGATTGAGGGGACGGGGAGCGGTACGGATACGATCTGTCTAGTGATTTGTGATGACCTGGCGGTTTGTGATACAACGATTTTGAGAATTACGATAGATGATTTCAGTATGCCTGCGCCGCCGGAGGCGATGAGCGATTTTGATACTACCACCCAGAATATTCCGATTACTATTAATGTTTTGGGTAATGATTTGATTCCCAATGATTTTTGGACACAATTCTTTATCTTGCCCGTAGGCAGCGGTGGAATTGGACCCAACAATGGCACTACCATCGGTAACCCTGCTGACGGCACCATACAATACATCCCGGACGCTGATTTTTGTGGAGACTTTGATAACTTCAGCTACGTTGTCTGTAATGACGATGGCTGTGATACCAGCACCGTAACGATCTTTGTCGACTGTCCGTCTACAGAATTTGTGATCAGAAACGGTTTCTCTCCCAATGGAGACTCTCGCAACGACTCTTTTGTCATCGAAGGAATAGAGGGCTTCCCTGACCATACTTTATACATCTATAACCGCTGGGGTAACCTAGTGCTGGAAACACAAAACTATCAGAACGACTGGCAGGGGACCTGGGATGGAGGTGATCTGCCCGACGGAGTCTATTTTTACGTCTTTGACGACGGAAATGGTAACTCGCTATCTGGCTATGTGATGCTGCAGCGATAAGCTGGCATAATATTCAGTATAATAGCTATAGGAAGAAATTGAAAATATTTTTAGCATAATTTTTGTCTTTTGTCTTATGATAAATTTTTTGAATAGATAGACACAGAGACCTTATCCAAGACTAGAGAAATAAACTACATCATGAATATGAGAAAAACATTGACTTTAATGGCCGTGCTGTTGTGTATGGGGAGTAGTTATGTGAGTGCACAGCAAAATCCGATGTTCACCAAGTATATGTTCAACAGCCTGGTTTTCAACCCAGCTTACGCAGGCTCAAGAGACTTTATGTCGATCAACCTGTTGCATCGTACCCAATGGTGGGGCATTCCGGGAGGCCCGCAAACACAGTCCTTCTCTATCCACAGCCCGCTTGCTAACGAGCGAGTAGGCGTTGGCCTATCGGCAGTGAATGACGTCATCGGACCAACCCGCAGCATGCAGGCGTTCCTCAGCTACGCCTACCGAATTCCGATTGGAAAGGGCAAGCTGTCCATCGGTATTCAGGGGGGAGCGATGAACTGGCGTGCCGATTGGAGCGAAGTTGACTTGCAGGACACTGGCGACGATGCTTTCTCAGAGGTCGACCCCAGCTATTGGCTGCCGAATTTCGGTGCAGGTATTTACTATTATACCAGGAGCTTTTATGTAGGGTTCTCTAGTCCTCAGCTGATTGAGTATGATTTGAGAGAAGATAATATCAATACCGCCCAATGGGCCAGACAGTACCGCCACTACTTCTTTACCGCTGGTGCTGCCATCCCCGTTGCTGGTGACAACGTCGTATTCCGACCTTCCTTGCTGGTCAAGAATGTCGGTTTACTGAGCAGCTTCAATAAAGATGAAGCTTATCAAGGTATCGGCGCACCTACAGAATTTGACATCGACGTCTCCCTGTTCTTCTACCAAACCCTCTGGGTAGGGGCTTCCTTCCGCTCGGCGGTTGAAGGAGTAGTTGGGGACTCGAGTTCTTTTGATTCGATAGATATTTGGGCGGCCTACTACCTGGCCAACGGCCTGCGCATCGGTGCAGCTTATGACTATACGCTTACCGAGTTGCAAACGGCAGCCAAAGGCTCTTTCGAGATCATGCTAGGCTACGAATTTGACTATCGCACCAATAAAGCAGTAACACCGCGTTATTTCTAGGTTGAATCTCAATCGCGGTTGGTATTAACTTAACTGGACAAATGCTAAAACAACTATATTATGAATATGAATAAAGCGATCTTTACCCTCCTACTTATCACCTTTAGTGTAGGCTCTGTAGTCGCTCAATCCGCCAAACTGAAGCGTGCGCAGCAATACATGGATGACCTCAACTATACCGAGGCCATCGTGCTGTACAATCAAATATTAGAGAAAAACGATAATCCGGATGCCAAGATCAATATTGCGGACTGTTACCGTAAGGTTGGGGATGCGGAAAATGCAGAATATTGGTACGGTCAGGTGGTACAATCTGCCGATGCCGAGCCGATCCACAAGCTTTTTTATGGACAAATGTTGCAGCGCAATGGCAAGTGCGATTTGGCTAAAGAGTGGTATGAGGCTTATGTAGAGGAAGTACCGGATGACCTTCGCGGTCAATACCTGGTCAAAGCCTGTGATTATGAGGAAGAATTGATGTCAAAAAATGCCGGCATCTTTGAGATCAAGCACCTTGATTTCAACTCTAACCTCGATGATTTTGGCCCTACTTATTTTAAGGATGGTTTGGTGTTCGCTTCTGAGCGAGATAAAGGAACAGCGATTAAGCGAGTACACTCCTGGACGGGTAACCCCTTTTTGGAATTGTATTACATTGATGCCAAGCCAGCAGGGGAGGAGTGCGGTGTATTCGAGTTTGGTCGTCCAACCAAATTTGCCGAGCAGCTGAATTCTAAATTCCACGATGCGGCCGTCGCCTTTTCGGATGATGAGAAGCAAATCTTTTTTACTAGAAATAATATCGTGAAAGGCAAAACCGGAAAATCGGATGATGGTACGGTTAAGCTCAAAGTCTTTACCGCCGAAAGTGCTGGCGAAGACAACTGGAACAATATCGAAAGTTTGCCTTTTAATAGTGATGAATACTCCGTAGCCCACCCTACGCTGACGCAAGACGGGGATCGGCTCTTCTTCGCCTCGGATATGCCGGGTGGATTTGGAGGAATGGACCTCTATGTCTCGGAAAGAGAAAGTGGCCGCTGGGGCCCACCCCTCAACCTTGGACCTAGCATCAACACCGAGGGCAACGAAGTTTTTCCCTTCTACCACAAAGACGGTCGCCTCTACTTTTCTTCCGACGGACACATCGGCCTGGGTGGATTAGACATCTACCAGATGGAAGATAAGGGCGAAGGCGAATGGGGAGATATTGAAAACCTCGGGTATCCGATCAACTCCATCTCTGACGACTTTAGCGTTATTTTCGACGAAGCAGGCACCTGCGGATTCTTTGCCTCCGACCGCGAAGGCGGCGCTGGCCGGGATGACATCTACAGCTTCCGCAAAACGGCTTCCCCCGTCAACGTCTTTGTTTACGACGAAGAGACTGGCGAACCCATTCCCGGCGCAACCGTCGTCGATGATTGCACCGGCGCAACCATGACCACCGGAGAAGACGGTAAGGTCATCGTTGATATGAAAATGGACCAATGCTGTAATTTTGCCGCTTCAAAAGAAGCGTATCTGGATAATGAGAAAGAGGGTTGCACCAAGGACGTTCCCATCGGAGAGCCCGTTTATGTAGAAATCCCACTGTCTAAAGAACTCAGCTTCGATATTGAAGGCGTCGTTTTTGACGAAACAACAGGCCTTCCCATCGAAGGCGCTACCGTCACTCTGACCTCCGACTGCGGCAAAGAACCGCAAAGCTTGGTCACGGACAACACCGGAAGTTACTATTTCAAACTAGATAAAGAATGCTGCTACGTCGTTCGCGGCGAAGCTACCGATTACCTGGCCGATGAGGCCAAAGACCAATGCACACGCGGCATTACCGAAACCATGACCCTGCAAGTCAATCTGAACCTCAAGCCAACCAAGGTGACGCCTGAGCTGATTGAAAGCATGGCCAACGAAGACCCACAAGGCAACGAGACAGACCCTACAGACATGGCTGGTGTTGACAACGCTGATTCGCCCATCTACCGCGATCCAGTGACCGGCATGTACATCGACCGCGAGACCAACCAACCTGCAAATATTGTAGTGGATGGCGTGACTTACGATAAAGGTAAAAAGGTAACAGAGGAAGGCGTTGCCGCTTTGGAAGAAGACGATAAGTCCTTCGAAATCGGCCCATCTACCGCTAACGGCAATGTGGAGACCGGAGAATCGGTCGCCTACCTGCTGCACATCTACTACGATTTTGACCAGTCCTACCTTCGGGCAGAGGCAGAGCCAGAACTCACCAACCTCAAGGAAATGTTGGAGATGAATCCGGATGTTATCGTAGAGATTGGTTCGCATACGGATTCGCGGGGCTCTTACAGCTACAACCGCCGCTTATCCCAGCGTCGTGCCGAATCGGTGGTCCGTTGGCTGACCACTAATGGGATTGAACGCAATCGTTTGGTACCGGTGGGGTATGGAGAGTCGAGAAATGTGAATGATTGTAAGAACAACATTCCTTGTAGCGAGCAAGAGCATCAGCTGAACCGCCGTACGGAGTTCCGAATTTTGGGCTCCAAGGGCGAGTATGATGTTCGGAAAGTATCGCAGCCGAAGGCTAACCCGCGGGTAGATGCCTGCGAGGGTTGCCCATTCTAATTGTACACAATTCGCAACGATAGACAACTACTAACTTGTATTAAAGACAGTAGCTTTACAAGAAATTTATGAAAAAGAATACAGTTCCGGGGAGCGGCGTCTCCCCGGATATTTTTTTTAGGGGCACTCGCCTTGTGTCCAATGGATAACGCCTGCCTTCCGCGCTTCACAATCATTGTTGTACGTTTTCCCATTACAGCCACAAACCGGCTTTAAAATTTTCGTACAACTGCGATCAGGGTCGATCTCACTTTCCACAATACAGTCTTTCGCACAAGGTCCATCCGTCCACTGCTTCACTCCCGCATTGGTGGCCTCACAATCATTGCTGTAAGTCTTGTTGTTACAGCCACACACCGGAGCATAGATTTCCGGGCAGCCCTTATCCAGTTGGGGGCCAGGCTCGCAGCAAGGCTTATCCAGCCAACTTAAAATTCCCTTATTTTCGGCAACACAAGCATTGCTGTAAGTCTTTCCATCACAACCACAAACGGGTTGGTACTGAGCTGTACACATAGCATCCGGATTGACGCGAGAGGGATCGAAACAGCCATCTTTGCTGGCAGAGGCATCGGTGACTTGACTCGTCGAGCCATCGGTTGTAGTGCCAGGATTGGGCTTATTCTTATTATTACAGGCCATGCTGAGCAGGAGCAGCAAGGAGAGCAGATAGAGCAGTCGGTTCATATTGGTCGTTTTGTTTTTCGATTTTTACCACAAATAGAGCGGCTATCCCAAAAATACAAATTCCTGATCAATTCCCAGAACCTCCTACTGCCACGCCATTATTGCTTAAGTACCTTACGAACCATCCTACCTTCTTGGGTTTGAATACTTAGGAGGTACACCCCGGCAGGAAGATCGCTTTCTACCTCAATCGGCATCCGATGACGCCCCTGGGCCAATTGCTGCTGCTGCTGATCGACCAGTTGTCCGCTCAGGCTGCGCAGCTCCACATTGATTAACATAGACTCTTCTAAATCTAGCTCCAACATCAGCTCATTCCAGAAGGGAGAAGGGTAGACCTGTAGGGCCTCAACACCAGCCGCCAGCTCGCTCGTACTCACTGCACAATCAGTCTGAATGATCTGAGAGCCGGAGTAGCCACTGTTGATGACATTACAATCTGAGCGAATCTGGAATTGGTAATTTTGGCAGCTCTCTAGGTTATCGACAGTAATGCTTGGCGTAGATGATTGCACAAAAGTCCAGTTGACAGCGCCGAGTCGTCGGTAGCGAATATCGTAGGATACGGCCTCAACAGCTCCATCCCAGATCAAGGTAAAGCTACTGGTACCTACGATCGTCGTATCCACATTGGCCGGGCGGTCGCAGGGGCAGAAAGAGATAAAGGTTTGAATGGGAGAATAGCCACTCACCGAGTCAATCGCACAAACACTTTCCACTCGATATTCATAGCGCGTACAATTGTCCAGCCCACTGATTGGGGTCTCCGTATCGCTGATATTGACGGTTGTCCATTCCAGGCTATCGATTGGGCGGTATTGTAAGTTATAGGATTGACCAGCGAAGATGCCTTGCCAGCTGGTAGTAGCTAGACCTTCCTCCAGGTCGTCGATTTGGAGGGTTTCGGGGGCGGTGCAGCAGCCTTCGGTGGTGAAAACGTCAATGGTAGTATATGCTGATTGCAGGCTATCGCAGCTGCTGCGCACCTGTAGCTCATAAGTCGTACAGCCCTGGAGGTTATTGACTATCAGGGGGCTGCTGACGCTGTCGAGCTGGTTCCAAACCGTATCGCCGAGGATGCGGTACCGCAGGTCAGACTGCAGGACAGAATCCGAGGAGACCCAAGTAAAACTCAGGCTAGTATCCAGCACCTCGCTATTGGTTAGGGAGATGGGGATGGGGCAGGGATCGAAGTCGAAGAGCATATTTCGTACGCTGTTGTTCAGGTTGAGACGCCCTTCGGTGACCGTGATGCCTTCCAGGCTTTCGTTGTGGTCCACCCCTTCGAAAATATATCTTTTGATAATTTGAGTCGCTTCTGCGGGGTTTTCTTTGACAATATCCATGAATGCTGGAACGGGAACGGAGTAGAGTAGGCCGACGGCTCCACAGACGTGGGGGGTCGCCCCGGAGGTGCCTCCGAAGGGGCCGTAGGTTCCGTTGTTATCGATGGTGTAGGTTTGGTGGCCGAAGGCACCGAGATCGACGTGGGTAGCGCCGAAGCCGGCGGGGTTGAGCTTGCGGTCCTGGCGGGTCATATTGGTGACGGAGATGAGGAATTCGCTGGCGCAAGAAGTGGGCATATCGCCGACTTGATCGACATTATCTTCGAGGTTGGTGGTCGCGCCGCAGTTGAGGATGCCGTAGGCTCCGAGCGTGTCGTACATTGCGCACCAGAGGGGGGCTTGGTTGGCCCAGAGGCGGTTTCTGCCCCAAGAGGCGTTGGTGGCGACGACGAAGGCCCCTTCGGCGCCATTGGTTTCATTGTAGCGTTTGCGGTGGGCCAGTGGGTAAGAGTAGGCTTCCAAGACGTTGGCTTCGGAAGCGCCAGTTAGGCCGACTAGCATCAGCTTGACCTCCCAGTTGACTCCAGTGACCCCAATACCATCATCGCCTCTAGCTCCGACGATACCGGCTACCGCCGTTCCGTGAAAGCCACCCACGTTGATATTATCGTCCCTACTGTTGGCATACCAACCGCGGTAATCATCCACAAAGCCATTGTTATCATCATCAATATTATTATTCGGTATTTCCGCGCGATTGAACCAGATGTTGCCCTGCAAGTCTACATGGCCTGCGTCATAGCCCTCATCAATGACACAAACTACAATCGTATCGCCTGTTGCGGTCAGGCCTCCTGTTGTAACTTCCCAGGCCAAATCAGCATCAATATCAGCGCCGACAATTCCTCCATCCTGCCCGTTATTGACATATTGCCACTGCAAGCCAAATCGCGGATCATTCGGGATATTGGAACGCAATTCTAAGAGGTGATTAAACTGGGCAAATTCCACCTGCGGATTGCGGCGGATGGCTTCGAGAAATTGATTTTCGTTAATGCTATTGTGGTCAAAAGACAAGTGCCAAACGTCCATGTGGGTGTCGATACAACGAAGCGTTTTAAGCTGCGTAGAACGACCACCGAAGCGGTTCATTTGTTGTTGGAGCTGTTCAACAGGCTGGTGGTCTTTCATTTTTACCAGCAAATCTCCAAGGACATGGTCAAGTTGTTGGGCGTTTATGGTTAATGCAAGACATAGGAATAGTAAGGACAGTACGGGTTTTAACATCGATCTAAAGTGAGCAGTTTTTAAATAGGGAGTACTAATACTCTAATTACTAGCTCAATATAGAATTATAAACTGGTAAGATCGAGTGAATATCGCATAAATACGACGTCTTGCCGAATTGCAGACAGTTCGACCATGATCTTAAACCATTTGATCAACGAGCCTTCAGCACCTTCCTGACGACCGTACCGTCCTGAGTTTGGAGGCGCAATAACAATACGCCACTCGGCCATTCTGGCTGCACCGCCAGCTCTATCTGCTGCGCACCAGCCGCCTGCCGAGCATAGTTCTGCCGCAGCAATACCCGCCCATCAATGGCCATCAACTCCAACTGCAAGGGGCCTGCCTGCGGCAAATCCAGTGCGATATTGAGCTGATCTCGGAAGGGATTGGGGAAAATGCGCAGACTTTTTACAATCGTCGGATCGGTCGTCGCTGTCGAACAGTCGGTATTGAATAATTGAGTTTGGGTGTAATCGCTGTTGGTGCTTCCACACTGAGCGCGTAGGCGCACTTCGTACTCCTGGCAGGAATCCAGCCCCGTCAGCATCCAGAAGTTATCGGAGGTGCCGAAGGACTGCCAGCTGAAGAAGCCCGTCACCCGGTATTGCCCTTGGTAAGTATTGACACTGGGTTGATCGGGCCAGCTGAGGCGGGCCGAGTTAGGCGTGATCTCATCAATCGTAAATTGCGGAGGACTACATTCGTTCATCTGGATAATACTAATGCAGTAATCTTCGGTTTCTCCAAACGGAAAAACACCGCAATCTTCGGGGACAAATTCTTCGCGCATAGCGATCCGCATCCGCGTTGAACCCGAAGGGGCATTGGCAGGAATGGTAAGGTTAGTGCTGACCTCACCGCTGGTGAGTGCCGGATCGTACACCAATTCCCCACTATCCATAAAATCTCCATCCTGATTGTAATCAATCCAAACGCGATAGGCGACTTCAAAAGGATTGAAGGGAAATTCGGGGGTAAGCGTCAGCTGGTAGGTTGAGCCACTTTCTAGTGCTGTGGTTTGATCGGTATTGGTGAAATCACCGTAGCCCCCATTATTTCCCGAATTATTATCCAAGGTATTCAGTCTTACCCGCTGTAAGAACTCGAAAGAAGAAGAGTTGCCTCTGGATTCACAGTAGCTTTGGTCAAAGCAGGCACCGCAGCCTAGCGTGGTGAAGTTGAAAGAAGTGCTCCAATTGGATAGCGACCCATCGCAATTGGCTTGTAATTGCAATTCGTAGTCGCTGCAAAAATCTAGGCCAGCATCGATCATTACCACCTGCTGCGCAGCATCAAAGGCATTGAGCGTGGTCCAGTTGCTGCCGCCTACCTTGCGATAGCGGAGTTGGTAGCTCACCGCATTCGGTGGAAGGCTGGTAAGCTCAACTGTAGCAGAGGAGCCTCCCGCCTCCGGCGTCACCGTCGCCGTAGGCGCAAAGCAGCCCGCGCTGCCCACAATCGTCACACAATAATCCTCCACCTCTCCAAAATCAATCGTCTCACAGGCCTCCGGCGCCACATTGAACTTCATGCTGACGCGCATCCGGGTCCCCCCATCCTCCGCCGAAGCCGGGATAATAAGGTTCCCTTCAACAGCTGCATCCACTTCTGCTGAAGTAAAAACCAACTCGTCTGCATCATTAAAATCTCCGTCCTGATTGAAGTCAATCCACACCCGAAATACTTCGCTGAAATTAGAGCCGGCGTAGCCCGGCGTCAGGCGAATAGTATAAGAGCTGCCGGCATTTAGTGTAGCATTGGTCGAGGCGACCAGCAGATAGCCATTATTATTGCCTGAAGTGTTGTCGATCGCCTCCAACTCCACCCGATCTATCCATTCCGATTGGGTGCTGTTGGATTCAGAATTACAGTAATTGAGGTCGATACAGTTGCCACAGCCCGTGGTCCGAAAACCTACGATGTCCGTGTAGCTCGTCGTTTCATTCTCACAAACCGTTCGTACCTGGACCTCATATTCTGTACAACTTAGCAGGCTGGTCAGCATTGCACTATTACTAGTAGCCACAAACTGGCTCCACCCTCCACCAACCTGTCGGATGCGCACCTGATAACGCTGAGCGGCCAGTACCGGCGGCCAGGAGGCCATCGCCTGCGTCTCGCCGATATTGCTAATGCTCAAGGAAGCCGGAGGCTCACAGCAGCCATCCGTTTTGAAACTGGCGATGCTAGAGTAGTCGCTATCTTCACTACTACAGCTGGATTGCACCTGCCATTCATAATCGGTACAGGCCATGATTCCGGTCAATAGATAGGGGTTGGAGACATCGTTGATGGTCGTCCAGTTGCTGCTGCCTCTGACGCGCCAGCGCAGGTTATTGCGCTGGCTAACATCGGCGCTGAACCAGCTCAGGCGAGCCTCGGTATCGATGATGTCCGCCGAGCGCAGGGCCAGCGGGGGAGGGCAGGAGCCGCAGTTTTCCAGCAAGGTTTGCAGGGTCCGATGGGCGTTGATTCTTCCGTTGGCACCGACCAGGTTATTGAGCGCATCGATCTGGTCGACGCTACTGAGGAGATAGTCGCGGAGCACCAGCGGTGCACCAGCGGGGTCGTTTTTGGCCAATTCGGTGAAGTTATTGCAAGGGGCGGCGTACACCAGGGCGGCCAGGCCTGCTACGATGGGAGTAGCATAGGAGGTGCCCTGTACGGTACGAAAGCCGCCGTTTCTTCCGGTGGTATAGACGCTGATGCCGGGGGCGGCCACATCGACGTGGATGGGGCCAAAGCCGCCGGAAAGCTCGTCGCGGTTATCGGTTGAACCGATGCCCATGAGGTAGGGGCTGGTGCAGGTGGTTGGTAGGTCACCGACGATGTCTACATTGCTGTTTTGGTTGGTAGTAGCGGCACAGTTGAGGATACCAGCGTGGCCGAGGGTGTCGTACATCGCACACCAGAGTGGGGCATCTTCGGGTTGGCCGCGGTCCAGGCCCCAGGAGGAGTTGGTCACCACGACAAAGGCCCCTTCGTTACCGTCGCTGTCGTTATAGCGTCGGCGCATGATAAGCGGGTAGGTATAGGCCGCCAGAATTTCGGCTTCGGAGAGGTTGCCATCGGTGTTGAGCTTGATGGTCATGACTTTCACTTGCCAATTCATTCCTGTAATGCCAAGGCTATTATTGCCTCGGGCACCCAGCATTCCGGTCACCTCCACCCCGTGATCACCCGCTTCTACATTATCATTATCGAGGGTGGCATTCCAGCCATTGTAGTCGTCAACATATCCATTATTATCGTCATCGATATTATTATCGGGAATTTCGGCGGTATTGACCCAGTGATTGTCTGCTAAATCGGGATGCGTATATTCTGTTCCATCATCTAGCACCGCAATGACAATATCATCTCCTTGTGGGGTTTGGCCGCCTGTGGTGATGTCCCAGGCCAGATCAGCATCGACATCCGCGTCGGCCACCCCATTGTTGCTGCCATTATTCAACCAATACCACTGCTGACCCAACTGAGGATCATTGGGTAGGGTTTGGCGCAGTTGGATCAGGTGGTTGAATTGCACATTAATGACACCAGGTTGGGTTTGGAGAAAAGCCAGGAGCTGCCGTTCATTAACCTGAGTGAAATCAAATTGCAACAGATGAATATCCAGCGGCTGACTGACCGCCTGCTTATATCGAAGCTGACTGGCTTTACCTTCAAAGTAGCGGCACTGCGCCAGCAATTGATTCAGGTCGCTATTGGGTTCGCAGCGGATGAGAAGTTCGCCTAAAACATGATCGAGTTGTTGCGCATACAGTCCAGTACTGAGTAAGCAGAGGAGGAGCAGGGTACTAATTTTTTTCATTGCCTTATCTTTTGAAATCATAATGATTTAGCTTGATCAAAAGCCAAAAGAGTTGTCCAAATAATAAGAAATACTGGGATATAATACCAGCATAATGCCAGAAAAGACAGCATTTTAGCGAAAAAGGAGGGGGCAGAATTGGAGAATGTTAAAATCCTGGAAAACACATTAAAAAATCTTCGTATTTGTAACATTCTTTAATGTAAGTGCGTAACCCCAGTTGTAAGAAGCCCAAAATCTATCTTCTCGAGAACAAGATATTAGTTGCTTTGTACGTTACCTAGTACTGTTGTGTGTTTGATCTTTCTCTAACCAAATCTAAATGCTAGTCGATGAATACCCATGATTTCAATCGGCTGTTGGGTCTGCTTGCCAAACTTGACGCCGCAACTAACAAAGCTACAATGATTGACGGTAGTTTTCGCAAATACCATACACAGTCAATCGAAGCCTTACAAGAATTACCTTTTCACATTAAGCGCCTGGAACAGGGCTTAACGACGGCAAAGATACTTAGCCAATAAGTAAAGAAACGAAACTCCACCGAACACATTATCAGAAGAAATAGGTATCCCTGTTGTTAGGCAGGAGACTGTTGCTGCTGCATAATTAATAATCGTAGGAGTTTATTACAGGGTTTTACCTGTCGGAGTACCTATCCCCCAGGATACTCCGACTTTTTTCTTCCGATCTACTCTCTCTTAAATCACTCCCAGTTCCTTCCCAACCTTTGTGAAGGCTGCTATGGCGCGCTCGAGATGTTCGCGTTCATGTCCGGCAGATATTTGTACCCGGATACGCGCTTTGCCCTTGGGTACTACCGGATAGTAGAAGCCAATGACATAAATCCCCTCTTCGAGTAATTTGTTGGCAAAATCCTGCGATAGGCGTGCATCGTAGAGCATAATGGGGACGATGGGGTGAACACCGGGAATAATATCGAATCCGGCGGCGGTCATGGCCGAGCGGAAGTAGTTGGTATTGTCTTCCAGTTTGTCCCTCAGTTCGGTGGTGCTGCTGAGCAGGTCCAGGACTTTAATGCTGGCACCGACAATGGAAGGCGCTAAGGTGTTGGAAAAGAGGTAGGGGCGAGAGCGCTGGCGCAGTACTTCGACGATTTCCTTACGGGCGGCCGTGAAGCCTCCCGAAGCGCCGCCGAGCGCCTTGCCAAAGGTGCCTGTGATGATGTCCACCCGACCCATTGCATTACAATGCTCATGCGTACCACGACCCGTTTTACCGATGAAACCCGTAGAGTGGCACTCATCAACCATAACCATAGCATCATACTTTTCCGCCAGGTCGCAGATTTTATCAATCTGAGCAATGGTGCCGTCCATAGAGAAAACGCCGTCGGTGGCAATCATGCGGCGGCGAGCCCCCTGGGTTTCCTTTAACTTCGCTTCCAGGTCCTCCATATCGTTGGTCTTGTAGCGGTGGCGCTGCGCCTTGCAGAGGCGGATGCCGTCGATGATGGAGGCGTGGTTGAGCGTATCGGAGATGATGGCGTCTTCGGCGGTGAGCAGCGGCTCGAAGAGGCCGCCGTTGGCGTCGAAGGCCGCAGCGTAGAGGATGGCATCCTCCATACCCAGAAAATCGGCGATGCGGTGCTCCAGGTCCTTGTGAATATCCTGGGTGCCGCAGATAAAGCGAACAGAAGACATGCCGAAGCCGTGGGTATCGATGGCGTCCTTGGCCGCTTGAATAACGTCAGGGTGAGAGGAGAGCCCCAGGTAGTTGTTGGCGCAGAAGTTGAGCACTTCCAAGCCCTTATCGGTGGTTATACTGGCCGATTGTGGGCTGGTGATAATGCGCTCTTCCTTGTAGAGTCCAGCGTCGCGAATCTCTTGAATTTCTTCTTGTAAAGGGGATTGGGTATTGGTAAACATTCAATATATGGGTTTAGTACAGTCATTAAAGTTTGTAATCATATCGAAATTTGGGTCTGTGGATAGCGTTTGTGTAACTGCCTGATCATATCGGCAGTCATCGCCGATAGGTCGAATTCGGGCTGCCAATTCCAGTCCCTTCGGGCTGGTGTGTCGTCAATGCTATCCGACCAGCTATCCGCAATCTTTTGTCGGAAATCAGGTTTGTAGCTCACCTCAAACTTTGGGATAAATTGCCGAATCTCATTACTCAATTCAGCGGGGGTAAAACTCATGCCGGCCAGGTTATAGCTGCTGCGCACTTGAATTTGCTCCTTTGGTGCCTCCATAAGCTCCAAGGTAGCACGGATGGCGTCGGGCATGTAGATCATGGGGAGGCGAGTATCGGAGCTGAGGAAACATTCGTAGGCTTTGCCCTGTACGGCATAGTGGAAAATATCTACAGCGTAATCTGTCGTACCGCCTCCGGCCAGCGATTGATAGCTGATAATGCCCGGATAGCGCAGCGAACGTACATCCAATTGGAAGTTGTGATGATAATAGTCGCACCAAAGCTCACCACTGCGCTTGCTGATCCCATAAATGGTAGAGGGATTGAGAATAGTATCTTGCGGCGTATCAACTGGAGGACTTTGATCACCAAAAACAGCAATGGAACTCGGAAAAAAGACCCGGCGGAGCTGCTGCGCGCGCGCCACTTCGAGGACATTGAACAGCCCATTCATATTGATGTTCCAGGTGAACATTGGATTTTGCTCTCCTTTGGCGGAGAGGATGGCGGCTAGGTGATAAATCTGTGTGATTTGGTACTGCACGACCAAGGCTTCAAGACGCGCCTTATCGGTGATGTCGAGCTTTTCAAAGGTATAGGCCGCTGTGGCTGTATTTTCTCGGATGTCGGTGGCTAGAATGGCATCGGCGCCGTATTTTTTACTTAATGCTTCACAAAGCACTGTGCCGATTTGCCCGTTTGCTCCCGTTACTAGTATGCTTTCGCCTGTCATTAGCAAGCTTTGGTTAGGATGAACTAATTTCTCGCTCAAAAATACGCATTCTCTTGCAGATTTTTTCAAGTCGATGGTAGAATAAATAAGAGGGAGGAGTAAATGTTGAGTAATATTTTGGTAGGAATAATCGCTGCATCCCTTGGTCGGAGACACGGCTCGGACGGAGAAAACTAATGTTCATGTACAAATAACATGCTCAGGAGATCACCGGCAAAGCATCCAAAAAATCAAAAGACTGCCGTTCATAATCGATCTGGCAGCAGTAATTATGCAGGCCATTGCTGACCATCAGGTAGGGAACCCGAAGGGCCATGTTGTAGCGGGCGATCTGCTCGAAGACAGCTTGGGAGATTTTGACCTCCGGAGCCTTGCATTCGATGAGCAGAAAAGGGCGGACAGCCTCATCGTAGATCAACAGGTCGAAGCGCCGCTCGCGGCCGTTGACCACCAGCTTCTTTTCTATACTAATGCGGTTGGGAGAATACTGCATCTCCTGGATGAGGTACTGAAGGAGCAACTGACGGACAAACTCTTCAGGGCTCAGGACGAGGTATTTTTTTCGAATCGGGTCGAAAATCCAGCGTTTGCCCTGCTCTTTTTTGATCTTCAGGTCGGAGTTGTAGGCTGACAGGTCGATGGGCAGCATTTTTTGCCCGCAATATCGGCAGAATTATTGGAAATCAGCAGTTGACCCTTTGATAGGCTCTGAGCTGGGCGTAGGCCGCCTGCGATTCGCTGATGAGCTGCTCGCTGAGCAGAGCGATCAGGTCGAGGTCCGCCGCTGCGGTTTTACTGAGGAGCTCAATGCGGGTGGCGATTTTTTCCTGGCCGTACATCCCCATCATTTTGAAGCCGGATTTGATCTTATGAGCGGCCTTGTACACCGCTTCGACCTCCCTTTGCTGGACCGCCCCGGAGAGGCTTTTAAGGTCCTCGGGATTTTGATCCAAAAAGACTTCTATCATCTCACAGACGTATTTTTTATTCCCATCAAAAACCTCCTGCAGCTTGCGCAGATCAACGATTTGATTATTGCTGCTGCTAGCGGGTGGATTGGCTTCCGAAGGTGCTTGGGTAGGGTTTTCTCGCTCCGGATTAGGGGAGAGAATGTCGTCGATGAGGCCCGGTAATTTTTTGATGTAATTCAACTCTGCATCTTTAAGCAGTAGGGTAAAAGCCCCCGAGGGTTTGATTTCCTCGATAGCGCTGATGTAGCTCTGACCAGAGATGAGAATGAAGGGGATATGACCAAAGCGGCTGAGCAGCTCGGTGGATTTTCCATCCGTCAAATGGTAATCTGAAATGATCAGATTGTAGGTGTGTTTGGACAATTTGAGATCAGCATCGGCCAGCGTTTCCGAACTATCAAATTGATAGGGCAGTTGATAAGTCTTTATCATCCGCATCAGGGCCATCCGATCTACCAAATCATCTTCGATGATCAGGATTTTTGTCATATTGACAATAGCTTTGAGAAATACAATAAAGTATATTTTTGCATTAACTGTTCGGACTATGGCAGCTCGCTTGTCGACCAGTAGCGGGAAATTGCCCTCATCATGTCGAGAAACTTACCGTATTCGAGTGGCTTAACCATGTACCCTGCAACGCTGTAGTTGAAGCTTTCCAGCCGATCTTTTTGCTCCGTAGAAGTTGTCAGAACGATGATAGGAATGGACTTGGTCTGATCATCTTTTTTAACTTTTTCAAGAAATTCAAGGCCGTTCATTCTAGGCATATTCAGGTCCAGCAAGATGATACAAGGACGGTTGTTTTGTTTGTTTTTGAGAAATGCAAAGGCGTCTTCTCCATTTTCTTTATGGATCAGTTCATTCGGAACCTCGATGTCTTTTAATGCTCTTTTTACTGTTAGGGCATCTACGAAGTCGTCTTCTATCAGTAGAATAGGCCTCTTGTTTCTCATTCAAAAATTAGAAAGCGGTAAATATTTGGAGTTCTTCTAATAGGGCTAATGTACTATTTTTTTAGGGTAAATTCAAATGTGGTACCCTTTCCGGGCTGAGAGCTTGGTTCGATTTGTCCCCCATAGAGTTGTACAATTCGTTTGACAATTGTCAAGCCAATCCCTGTACTTTCGAATTTATCTCGAGCTTGCAGGGTTTGGAAAATTTGAAAGATTTTTTCGAAATAGCGTTCTTCTATCCCCTTACCATTATCACTGACCCGAAAGCAGTGGAAATCGTCTTGCTCTTTGTAGCTGATTTTAACCCAGCCCTGCTCCTTATCGTTGTATTTGATGGCATTGCTGATCAGGTTTTGGAAAATTTGCTTCATCCTGATTTTCTCTGCGTGGATAGCGGGCAGTTGATCAACCAAGATGATACGGAAATGACTAGGGGGGGAAAGGGAATCGTTGATTTCCTCTACCAACAGGTTCAGGTCTACTTCCTCGCGATCTACCGCTACGCGGCCAATCCGCGAATACTCCAAAATCCCTTCGATGAAATTGTGCATCCGGCTGACCCGGCTCGTCAGCAGCTGTAGTTGCATCTTGCCATTGTCATCCAGCCGATCGCTGTAGTCTTCGGCCAGCCATTGGGCCAGCGAGCTGATCGCCCGCAGCGGAGCCTTCAGGTCGTGCGATACGATGTAGGCAAAGTCCTTCAGATCGCGGTTGGCTTCCTCCAATTCCTTGAGCAACTGCTCTCGCCGGACCTCCGCCTCCTTGAGGGCCGTAATGTCCCGGGCAATATCCCTAGAGCCGATGAGCTTGCCGTTTTTGTCTAGAACAGCATTGGAGTTAACTTGTAGGAACTTGACCTCTCCATTCTTAGTGATGATTCGCCCTTGGTAGTTGCTGTAGTAGCCCTGAGTGAGCAACTTTTTGAGGTAGCGCTGCGACTTCTCCGTATCATCAGGGTGGATGATCTGGGGAATGCGCAACTGGGTGATTTCTTTGAAAGAATAGCCCAGCAGCCGCTGCGCGGCCTTATTGGCGTCCACAAAACGGCCTTCCTCATTCGTGATAAGCAGCGCATCGTACATATTTTCGAACAGATCGATGTACTTCTTATTGGTCTCGTGTAGCGCCAGATCGATGTTTTTCTGCTGGGTAATGTCCTGAATCGTCCCCCAGAGCTTCACCACTTGTCCATCCCTGAGCAGCGGTTTTCCCTTACTGATGTTGTAAATAAGCCGTCCACTCTTGGTATAATGTCGGACCTCTAACTCATTGGGCTCCTTGTTGATAATCCCTTCTCGTATAGCCTGCAGCACCGACTCCTTATCGTCGGGGTGTACCATCTCCAAATATTCCTCAATGCTGGGTTCGGCTTCCTCAGAGCGCAGGCCGAACATACGCCGCGTCTCTTCCGACCATCTTACTTTACCTGTTTCTAGATTGACATCCCAATAACCAAGGTTGGCCAGCTGCTGTGCTTCTTTGAGGCGCTCAGTACTCTTCTTGAGGGCCGCCTCGGCCAGTTTGCGCTGCGAGATGTCTTCGACAAAGCCGATGATGGAGGTATGGCCATTGATTTGTACCAAAGAGCGGGTGGCGACGGCCCAGAAGGTCTCGCCGTTCTTTTTGCGGTATTGCTTTTCGAGTTGAAAGCTGGAGATCTCTCCGGCGAGCAGGCGCTGGGTTTGCTGCTCGCGCATGGACTCATCTTCGATATGAATCAGCTCCTCGCGGGGAAGCTGGGTCATTTCTTCGCGGGAGTAGCCGAACATTTCGCAGGCCTTTTGATTGACCTGGCGGAAGTGGTCTTCGTGTAGTTCGCGCAGCATGATGCCAAAAGGGCTTTGTTCAAAGAGTTTGCGGAAGCTTTCTTCGCTCTGCTTGATTTCCAGCTCGTACTTTTTGATCTGCGTCAGGTCAACATGGATGCCGGAGGCCCGGATGGGCTGCCGCTGCTCATCATAGGTGCTGACCCGCCCCCGGTCGTAGATCCATCGGATTTCGCCCGACTTGCTGATCATCCGAATTTCCGCCTCAAAAAAAGGCGTATGATTATTGATGTGCTCTTGCATCGCCGCGCGAACCAGGTCGAGATCATCCGGGTGAACCAGCCGATTAAAACTCATATGCGTCGGTTCAATTTCCTCCAAACTGTAGCCCAGCATCTCCGCCCAGCGTCTGTTGTAGGTGGTCGCTCCCGTTTGCATATCCCAGTCCCAGGTGCCGAGCTGCGCACCGTCCAGCGCCATACGCAGGCGTTCTTCACTTTCCTTAATGGCTTTTCTGTTCTTTTTGCGCTCCGAGATGTCTTTAAGTACCGAAATCCGTAGATGTTGGTTGGGTTTGGGCAGGGTAAAGGTGTAGATTTCTGTATTGATCAACTTACCGTCGGAGCGTTGGTGTACCCATTCGTAGCGGATTTGATGTTCCCGCTCTAGCTGTTCCAACAACTTCGCTCGGGCCTCAACCGAAGGCGTACCATCTTCCTGAAACTCCGGACTCAAATCGAGTGGAGAGGCGTCGTAGAAGGCTTGCTCTGTACAATTGAAAAATTCTAAGACCTTATTATTACAAGTGATGGGGCGATTTTTTCGGGTATCGAAGAGGATGATACCATCGAAGGCGTGTTCAAACAAGAGGCGGTAGCGCTCTTCGCTTTCTTTAAGGGCTTTCTGTGCCTCTTTCAGCTCCGTGATATTGGTGATGATGCCGATGGCCCCTACGATCTCTCCTTTATGGTCTTTGAAGGGCGTCACTCGGGTTTGGGCGCACCAGTATTCTCCGCTGTCTTTTCGTCGGTGCTCCACCTCATATACTACTTCCTTACCACCGAAGCTCTTCTTAATCTTATCCTCGATGTTTTTGACCTTATCCCGATGGATCAGAATGGCGTCGGTCTTTTTACCAACAATTTCATCGGCGGCGTAGCCCGATAGCTCACTCATCCGTTCATTGACATAGGTGATGTTATTGTTGAGGTCGGAGATGATGATGCCTTCTGATATGTTTTTAATGATCAGTTTGTGGCGTTCGTTCTCCTCTCGCAATTGGCGGCATTGTTCCCTCAACTGGCGTAATTGGGCCGCTTCATCCATAGGGAATGGTTTTAATTGGCTTGTGGAGAATTGGTTTTATCCTCCTTAAGCATTCGATAAATGGTCGATTTGCCGATGTCTAGTTTATGAGCAACCAGCATGACATCTTTGTTGTATTTTTCGAGAAAGTGGTTGATGATCATCTTGTTATATTCCCGCAGTGGCATTTCGTTGCTAAGGAAGGAGGCCAGCTTGCGGGGGCTGTTGAAGCGAACATCTTCGGCTTTAATCAATTGGTCATCAGCCATGACGGCTGCCAGTTCGATGACGGCTTTGAGTTCGCGGACGTTGCCGGGGTAGGCGTAGGCCATGAGTTTATCTTTAGCCTCTTTGGAGAGGGATATTTTGCCCAGGCCGTTTTGCTGGCTGAATTCATTGAGGAAGTGGCGCATCAGTAGCAGGGTGTCGTTGCCGCGTTCGCGTAGCGGGGGGATTTCGATGGGGAGGCCCAGGAGGCGATAGTAGAGGTCTTCCCTGAATTTGCCGGCCGAGACTTGGTGGGCCAGGTCGCGGTGGGTGGCCACAATCAGCCGGGTGTCGAACTTGATGGATTCGGTGCCGCCGATGCGGGTAATCTCTCGCTCCTGAAGGGCGCGGAGCAGCTTGGCTTGCAGCGAAATATCCATCTCGGCAATTTCATCCAAAAAGAGCGTTCCCTTATCCGCAATTTCGAATTTTCCCAGTTTACGTGTCGTCGCTCCCGTAAAGGCCCCTTTTTCGTACCCAAAAAGCTCACTTTCCAGTAAGTCGTGAGGAATAGCGCTGACATTTACGGCGACAAAGCTGCCTTTTTTGCGCTCAGAGTTGTAGTGAATACTTTTGGCAATGACTTCTTTTCCTGCCCCCGTTTCTCCAGTAATAGAGATGGTGATGTTCGTCCGGATCGCTTTTTCAATCAATCGGAAGACCTTCTGCATAGCTTTACTATTACCAATGATAGACTTTTTGAATGCATATTTGTCACCCAATTCGTCTTTTAGCGATTCTACCTCCCGTCGGAGGTGCAGATTTTTTTGCAGATGATTGATCGTATTGATCAAGCGTTCTTTCGTCTCGTCATTTTTGACAATATAATCATGAGCGCCCGTTCGGAGCAATTGTACGGCCACGGTGATGTCTTGCTGTCCCGAGAGAATGATGACATTAATGTCCTTATTGTAGGTTTTGATGTGTTCCAGTACTTCTCTCCCGGTCATATCTGGAAGGCTGTAGTCTAGTGAGACGATGGTTGGGTTGAGGTGCAAATGTTCGATACAGGACCTTCCGTTGGGGAAGACATGGATTTCATAGTCTGGATTAAGTTCAAATACATACTTGACCAATCGGACGAAGATAGGGTCATCTTCGACAATGAAAACTTTGGATGGTGCTGTCTTTTTATTCATGGATTTAACGGGCCTATGAGGGACTTGTCTGCTGCGTAAATTTGTTTTCCCAATTTGGGATTTTTTTTCAATAATGGAAAGGATCCGCCCTTGTTTTTTAAAAAAGATTCTTAAAACGGTGTTTTACCCCTTCAATTTCTCAAATTGATAGAATAAATTGAAATAGAGAGATAAAGCCTGTCACAATAATCCTCATTATTTTCGGCGGCGAAAGTAAGTATTGTTCATATTTGAAATAACATTACTTCTCTGAAACGAATAATCATTCGACAAGCTAAATCTAAAGCAAAAGGAAGTTGCTAATACTTGAGCTTCCTTAACAAATTCGACCTTGAAGAGACCTTATTAGTGTCGTGTCTCAAAACGAATCCTGACTCTCTTTTGCAACAGCCATTGTAAGGCTTTGCAAAACCTCGCTAGATATTTACTTCTCTGGAAAAAAACACTACAGCTACAACTATTGAGTAATTCAGGTTGCGGTTCACTATTAAAAGATTCAATGCGTCAGATATTTGAATCACCACCTCGTGGTTCACAAAATCTTCCTTGCTGAATCTTGTTCATCGCAACTTGTGATAAGTATTTGATTAACCCAAATATAATAAACCTGTTATGACTCCATTTAACGCCATAACTCCCGGAGATTTTATTGATGCTGATGCCTTGGCCCTCGTTATTGAATCCTTTGCTGGCTTTTACCATAATGTGACCCCCAAGCATCAAAAGCGCTCTCGCTTGAGCATCATCGGAGGGGAGGAACATTTACAAATGATCAGCGATCTCCGCAACAAGCACGAGCTTGGCGATGCGCTGGTTATCCTAACCGCAGAAGACGAAGAGGCCATCAGAGAGCTCTATAAGGAAGCAGATGTACTCTTTATGCCAGTGAAGAAAATGATCGGAAAAGTCATTCCGGAGGCCCTATCGTTTGGCTTACCCATCCTTTGTTATGATACGGAGGATTTGCGCGAAGAGCTGGACCACACCTGCGGCATGTTCGTTACTCCATATAAGATGATAAACCATTGTATTGATGAGTTTACCGAAAAGATCAACATGCTCTATTTCGATCCTGAGGTGAGAAAAATTCTTTCTAAAGGAGCTTTCAAAAAGTACAAAGATTGCTATGAATGGGGGCGCTCCGAGGTAATGATGGCCGCCGTTGCCAATTAAAGGAGAGCTAGTGGATCAGCTATGACTTACTTGACTTCCTTGACTTTCACTTCGACGTCGTGTTCGATTTTCAGGAATTCAATCATTTCAAGTAATTTCTCTTTCTTTTGGGGAGAATCAATGTCCAGCTCACACTCAAACGTTCCACTCTTAGTCGGTATTTTCATCCAGTTACCGCCAAAGAGCTGATCCGCATTCTTCTTTTTACCGCTCGGCAGGGCTTTGAGTTCGAAGTCCAAATGACTGAGCTGTTCTTCTGGGATGACGTATTTCTCCCGCCCTTTGGTAATCTTGAGGTGCTGCTCGTCGAAGCTCACCTGTCCCCCAACAATGACTTTTTTCCTGAACAGGGAATAGATGGCCGGTAGGACCAAAAAAAACAGCAAGGCGAATACGGCTAGGTAAATCCAGCTCATATAGGATAAAAAGCCCAATTGGCCGACCAGCTTTTCCAGCAGGGGAATGTACCCCTGCTCAAGGTAAGTAATGCTGGTGTAGCCCAGCAGGGCCGCAGCAATTAGGCCAAAGAACAATGCGCTTTTGCTAACTCTTCTTCTCCTTATAATATTCGCTTCGAAATTAAAGAGTTTCCTTTTCATGGTAGTAACAAAACAGTTAATTCGATCTAATTTACACCTTCCAAAGTACAGCTTTCCTCTAAAAAGGGTCCGTTTTTTTAGACCAAACTTTATTTTGAGTTGATTGAAATTTAAATAGAGTCTTACTATTTTAGCGATCCCTAAAAAGATAAGATGGCTTTTCACATTAGCATACCTTTCTTTACTGTTCGCCTACGACTCCTCTCTGGAGGCTTCGTACTCAATCCTTTGATGGACGCTGATACCATCCGCGTCAACCAATTGCCCGAGCTACTGGCCGGCCGATACGCCGAAGTTTTTCAGCAAAAGGTGCTCAACAAAGGCAAGTACCTGGCCTTACTCGATGAATACCTTGGCGGCGATTACTATCAAGGACAATTCGAACTGGATTTCCCCGGTGCCAAGGACGGCATCAGCTTTCCACCTTTCACCCTGGCGTTCGATTATTTTTACAAGGCGACCCAGCGCGGCTACTGGGGCGTCGTTCCCGCTTTAGGTGTGGAGAGCTTTACCGAGGAGGCTGATGAAATTGTCGATATCTTGACGGAGAACGTTCGCTTGGAGTTTACCCGGAAGCGGCGATTAAGCTCGGTGCATCGCATCATCTCCACCATTTGGTACGAGCGTAGCGAGTTGCAGCGCTTCTCCCTCGATTTGCAGGTGCCTAGCCTGACGGAGCGGGAGGAGGCCAGCGAAGGGCAGCAGGAAGAGCTGCTGCCCTTGGTTGCTCAACAGCTCAACGTCCAGCGGCAGGTCGTCTATGGTCGCAAGCGCGAAATGGAGCAGCTGGCTCGGGCCCTGAAAGCCCGCTTCAACCGCAATGTCATTCTGGTCGGTCCTTCCGGTGTGGGCAAGACCGCCATGGTCTGGGAGCTGGTGCGACAGGCCAAAAAGCGCCGCATCAACGGCCACATCTGGGAAACTACCGCCTCCACTATGATCAAGGAGCTGACGGCTGACACGGGCTGGGAGGATAACCTCTCGACTTTCTGCCGGGAGCTGATGCAAGCTGGCGATACCTTATTTATCCGCAACCTGCTGGAACTCTTCGAAGTTGGGCAATACGTGGGTAATGAAGTGAGTATGGCGGAGTACATGCGCCCATTTGTCGCCCGGGGCGAGCTGACCCTGATTTCTGAATGTACCGAAGAGGAGCTGGCTCGGATAGAGTTGCGTAGTCCCAATTACCTGTCCTATTTCCAGATCATCCGGTTAGAAGAGCCTAAAGAGGATTTGGAAGATATTATCATCAAAAAAGTAAGCGCGCTGGCCCGCAGCCGTCGCCTGCAACTGGAGCCGGAGGCCATCAAGGAGACCATCCGCCTCAACCGCCGCTTTACGCCCTACTCCGGTCTGCCCGGCAAACCGATCCGCTTCCTGGAAAGCCTACTGATCAATAAAACCCAGGATGACGATAAAATCATCGGTCGCAAGGAGGTCATCGGCACCTTTTGCGAGGAGACCGGAATGCCGGTCTTTATGGTCGACCCAGAGATTCCGATGAAGCCGAAGGCCATCAAGGCCGATTTCAACGGTAAGCTCTTTGGCCAGCTGCGGGCGGTGGATAGCATCGTCGATTTGCTGGCTTCGGTCAAAACGGCGCTGACCCGTACGGGCAAGCCCATCGCCTCCTTCCTCTTCGTCGGTCCGACGGGGGTGGGAAAGACTGAAATGGCCAAGCTGCTCTCGGAGTTTATGTTCGGCAGCCGCGATCGGATGCTGCGCTTTGATATGAGCGAATACTCCGATCCCTACTCGGTGCTACGGCTAGCGGGAGAGCACTTCTTCTCCGACGGCGTGCTCACCTCGGCGGTTAGACGGGAGCCTTTCTGCGTCTTGCTCTTCGACGAAATCGAAAAGGCTCATCCCAGCTTTTACGACCTCTTGCTGCAAATGCTGAGCGAGGGCCGCTTGACGGACAGCCGAGGCCGACTGGTTAATTTTTGCAGTACCATCATCATTATGACCTCCAATATCGGAGCAGCCAACTTGCAGGGCAATCGCATCTCTTTTTCCTCCGAACTGGACATCGCGTCTGTCACTAGCCACTTCATGAGTGCCGTACAAAAGCATTTTCGCCCCGAACTCTTCAATCGCATCGATCAGGTCATTCCTTTTGAGCCACTCACTCAGGAGACCGTTCGCTTTGTCGTCGATCGAGAAATCAGCCTATTCAAAAAGCGAGAGGGTATCCAGTTTCGAGCCATGAGCTTATCCATCGACGATGCGGTATTGGACTATATTTCGGTGAAGGGTTACGACAGTAAATACGGCGCTCGACAGTTGCAGCGCACCATTCGCGAACTGCTGATCATCCCCTTGGTCCTACAGCTGAATGTGGTAGACTATTCGGATAAACTGCTGGTGAAAGTCGCTGTGGCGGAGGAAAAAATAGATATTCAGGTAGAAGCCGATCCGCTGGGATTAGAGCTGTGGTTGGAGGAGTTGGAGAAAATCAACCAGTCGGATTACGCTGGGGAGCTGCGTCGGCAGATTGGACGCTTGCAGGAAGGCCATGTTTACATCAGCCTACTGAGTCGCCTGGACATTTTAGAGCGAGATAAAAAGCGGGAAGGGGAGAAATTTTGGAAAAAACGCCACCTGTCTAACGAGTACAGCTATATTCTCAAAACCAAGAGCGATGTTGCTGCGCTGGCCGAGAAGATCGATGGCTACGAGGAGCAATTGAGCATGGCGGTGATGGACATCAAACCCTACAATCCGACCATTAACCAACAAATCAAAGACTGGGAAGCGGAATTTTTTAGCCTAAAAATGGACCTCTACGGCCATTTGAATCCCTCTTCTAATCAACATATCTTATGCCTCTATGGCCAGGCCATCCAGCCCATTCTGGATTTCTACCTAGAGCTTTTCAAAGCCAAAGATTTTGAATTTGAAGCCCAAACAGTTTGGTATCGCGAACGTTATTACCATGAGATGGTGCTGGTAGAGGAAACAGAGGTCGATACCGATGGAAAGGAGCAGATGGTTACTAAAGAGCAAAAGCGCGCCCAGTTTATCTACAGGCCCTACTCCGAAAATGCGGAAAAAGCCCTATTACCGGAAAAGTCCAAAGATGTTTTGTACGGAATTGAGTTCGTCTTGAAAGGGCGATGTGTCAAATTGTATTTTGCGGATGAATACGGGGCTTGTCAATGGAGATTTTCGGATAAAGACATTCGCAACTACGTTGTGTCGTTCACTAGTTTTCCCGAAAATGCACCCAAAAATATCATTCGCAAAGAATTCTACAAGAGTACACCCCGTCGTATTATTGAGCCCTTCCGGGTTAAAGACAACCGTTTAGGCATCAACCGGGAAGTAGGTAGAAAAAAGCATCTGCAACCCTTTTTGGAAGCAATGGATGCTCAATTTAAACTTAGACTGAATGCTGCAATCCTCTAATCATCAATCCCTCACTCACCGGCTGTTCCTCCTTTTATTGATCTGCTGCTTTGCCGCTCCTGCTTCGACAGTGGGGCAAACCTTGAAAAAGGCCAAGTACTGGGTAGAATTTACGGATAAAAAAAATACCCCCTACAGCCTACTGCAACCCTGGGACTACCTCTCCCCACGCGCCCTCGATCGCCGGGCCCGCCAGGGCATCCCCATCACTGAGCAAGACCTGCCCGTTGACCCCAACTACCTCCAGGCCCTCACCCAAGAAGGTGCTACCATCGCCACCCGCTCCAAATGGCTCAACGCCGCCATGATCGTCGCCGATAGCCTAATGATGAGTAAGATTGCCAACTTACCCTTTGTAGCAACAACCGAATACGTCGGACGACATATCGAAAAGCGCTACTTCCTGCGAGAGACCAACAAGAACCGAGACTACAGGGACGACTATCCGCAGGTGAACGGCCGCTATGGCTACGGTACTCCGCAAATCCAACTGCTCAAGGGCGAAAAGCTGCACCAACTGGGCTTCGAAGGCCAGGGGATGCTAATTGCCGTGCTGGACGGCGGTTTTGTCAATGTCGACATCATGCCCTTTTTTGATAGCCTGCAAGCCGAAGGCCGTCTGCTAATGGGCCGCGACTTTGTCGATGATGATGAGTACGTCTACGAATCCAGCTCGCACGGCTCCAAGGTCCTCTCGGTGATGGCTGCCGACCTGCCCGGCTTGCTGACGGGTACCGCTCCGGCCAGCTCCTATGTCTGTATCAAAACCGAAGATACCCGAGGCGAATACCTGATGGAAGAATGCAACTGGGTAGCTGGCGCTGAATATGCCGACAGCCTGGGCGCCGACATCATCAACTCCTCCCTGGGCTACACCACCTTCAACGATACCTCCATGAACTACACCTTCGAAGAGCTGGACGGCCTGCATTCCCGCGCTTCGCGCGCCGCCGACATCGCCTTTTCCAAGGGGATGATTGTCGTCAACAGTGCCGGTAACTCCGGTAGCGACGCTTGGCGCACCATCGGCGCACCAGCCGATGCCTGGGACGTGGTGTCCGTAGCCGCCACGCGCTACGATGGCAGCAAAGCCTCTTTCAGCTCCTTTGGCCCCAGCGCCGATGGCCGCATCAAGCCAACGGTGGCGGCGGTCGGCCAGCAAGTCATGGTGGCCTCCACCTACTCTTACCAAATCGATATTTCCAATGGCACTTCCTTCGCTTCTCCCACGATGGCCGGAGCCATTTCCGCCTTGTGGAGTGCCTTTCCGGATCGCTCTAATCAAGAAATTGTGGCGGCGGTGGAGCAGAGCGCCAGTCAATATACCGCGCCGAATGATAGCTTGGGGTATGGCATCCCTGACTTTGTCAAGGCTTACGGCTTGCTGAAGGGGGAGCGGGCGGACAGTCGCGCCCTGCGCGCTACGCTGGTCGACGATCAGGTTTTGCTGGCCTCGGATACGTTGAATCGCGAGGTAGAGCTGAAGATCTACGATGTATTGGGGCGTCGCTTGTGGGATAAGACGATTACTTTGGCGGCGGGTGTCGAAGGGCGGGTGCATTTGCCCTTGGGGTTGCCGGTATTGTATAAGGTTGAGGTGTGGGTAGGGGAGCGGCGTTACAGCTTGTTTGCGGGAGATGGAGTGCCGAAGGCCGAGCGGATTCGTCCGTAGGGAGAGCGGGTTTGGATAGGTCTGATCAATCAACTACCTTAGACAGCTGGTTACGCCTATTTACTCGTTACCCTCACAAATCCTGCACCATGCATACCAAAAAAACGTATACGGCCTTTGAAATGGCGATGTGGACACGGTTCGAAACCCTTCTGTTTATCGTTATCATAGTAGCTTGGGTTGCTGCCTATTATTTCTTTGATTTAGGGTGGTTAGAAATTCCCTGGACCCCCTTGGCCTTAATCGGTACGGCGGTCGCCTTTGTGATTGGTTTTCAAAACAATTCTGCGTACGGAAGAATCTGGGAAGCTCGAAAGATTTGGGGCGGTATCGTCAACACCTCTCGTACCTTCGGTATGTTTGTCCAAGATATGCTGACCAACGAACACGCTAAAGTCCAACTGACCAAAGCAGAGCTTCAACACGAAATTAAAATCCTTACGTATCGCCATATTGCTTGGATGACTGCGCTGCGTCACGCCATGCGGATGCCCAAACCCTGGGAAACGACCAGCAACCACCGCACCAATCAGGAATGGGGGACACGGCCTCCCGAAAAAGACTCGACTTTGGAAGAAGACCTTAAGCCCTACATCTCTGCGGCGGACTTTGAGTATGTGATCAATAAGAACAATAAGCAAACGGCGCTGCTTTATCTGCAATCTCACCACCTCCGAAAGCTCAAGGAGCAAGGCATCATCTGGGGGTTTTCCTTTTTGGAATTGGAGAATGTACTCGAAG
>JBCDGZ010000070.1:0-38637 GCA_038750655.1 Bacteroidota bacterium
ATTGCACTTAATATTGATAATCAAACGAATAAAGCAAGTATTGGACTATATTTCGGCCTGTAAAACCGAAGCGATCATCACTCTTTAGCTGCTAGTCTACAGGCTTTTTTCGCCATCATTCTACAAGATAAAAAAGCATCGGCTTACGCCTCTAGTGAAAGGCCGTTTTAACTTTTTTTTAAGCCGTTGTCTAAAACTATTTTGGTCTCAAAACGCTTAATCAGAGTAATAATACATATTGTAACTGATTATGTTATTTCAGGGTCTAAAAGGCAGGTAAAAATGCATGCTGCCAACTGCACACTTGTCAGGTCTTCAGTTAATGGCATCATTTTTTCAGAACATAGCTGTATTCCAATATGTTATATTTAACAACGAATAGGGTCTTTCAATCTTGTAATCTTGAAGAATAAGCCTTATCATGTGTTAATATACTTCTTTCTTAACAATCGGAGCCTTTACAATCATCATGAACCGAAAATTTTCACAAAAAGTCAAAAAGGTTATTTCCAAGAGCCGCGATGAAGCACTGCGTCTGGGACATGACTATATTGGCACAGAACATCTGCTACTGGGGATCATGCAAGAGGAGGAGAGCCTGGCTATGAAGGTGCTTGACTCCCTGGATGTAGATACAATCGAATTAAAGCACAGCATTGAGGAGTCTGTCCACCGCCGCGCTGCGGCTAAGGCGGCGCTCAATATCGGTAATCTGCCTCTGAACAAACAGGCTGAAAAGGTGCTCAAGGTTACTTTTCTAGAAGCCAAGATGCTAAAGAATGAAGAGATCAGCCCGGAACATCTGCTGTTGTCTATTCTCAAACACAAAGAAAACCTGGCCTCGCGCATCCTCAACCAGTTTGATGTCGACTATGATGTCTATAAATCTGAGTTGGAGTATGTTCGTCAGGAGCAGGACTTTACCCATCCTAATATCTACTCTCAGGCCCCTAATGAGTCTGAGGAGCCCTTCGAAGAGGAAGATGCCTCTCGCTACTCGCGCAAAGGCAGCAACCCGAAGTCTCGCACACCAGTGCTCGATAACTTTGGAAGGGACATCACTAAACTGGCCGAGGAGGATAAACTCGATCCAATTATCGGTCGTGAGAATGAGATTGAGCGCGTTTCTCAAATTCTGAGTCGTCGCAAGAAAAACAATCCCATCCTCATTGGTGAACCGGGTGTAGGTAAAACGGCCATCGTCGAGGGGCTAGCCTTGCGCATTACGCAACGCAAAGTATCTCGTACGCTGTTCAACAAGCGCATCGTTATGCTCGACCTGGCAGCGTTGGTTGCCGGTACGAAGTATCGCGGTCAGTTTGAAGAGCGGATGAAGGCCATTATGAATGAGCTGGAAAAATCTCGCGATGTCATCCTCTTCATTGATGAGATTCACACCATCGTCGGCGCCGGAGGCGCTACAGGATCGCTGGATGCTTCGAATATATTCAAACCAGCCCTGGCCCGCGGTGAGTTGCAGTGCATCGGTGCTTCTACGCTCGATGAATACCGCCAACACATCGAAAAGGATGGTGCGCTAGATCGTCGATTCCAAAAGGTCATCGTCGATCCACCATCTGCCGAAGAAGCTGTCAATATTCTCGAAAATATCAAGCCTAAATACGAGGAATTCCATAATGTCAACTACTCCGACGAAGCCATCAAGGCTTGTGTGAAGCTGAGCGACCGCTACATCAGCGACCGTTTTCTGCCAGACAAGGCCATCGATGTTCTTGATGAGGTCGGGGCTAGAGTGCATCTGAAGAATATCCACGTACCTAAGCATATTGAGGAGCTAGAGAAAAAGATCGAGGCGCTCAAGGACAAGAAAAATCAGGCTGTTAAGAATCAGCAGTACGAAAAGGCCGCCGATCTGCGCGATGATGAGTCTAAGCTGGTTCGCCAGTTGGAGTTTGCTAAGGTAGAATGGGAAGAAGAGGCCAAGACGAAGCGTTATCCGGTAGAAGAAGAAGATATTGCAGAGGTGGTTTCTATGATGACGGGCATCCCAGTTAGACGGGTAGCCCAGAGTGAGAGCAAGAAGCTGGTCAGCATGGGCCAGGACCTTAAGGAAGCCATTATCGGCCAGGACGAGGCTATTACGAAAATTGCGAAAGCCATTCAGCGTAATCGCGTAGGATTGAAGGATCCTACTAAGCCGATCGGTTCTTTCATCTTCCTCGGCCCAACGGGGGTAGGTAAGACGGAGCTGGCCAAAGCCCTGGCACGTTACATCTTTGACTCAGAGGATTCCCTGATTCGCATCGATATGAGTGAGTATATGGAGAAATTCTCCGTTAGCCGACTGATTGGTGCGCCTCCAGGCTATGTGGGATACGAAGAAGGAGGTCAATTGACCGAGCGGGTTCGCCGCAAGCCTTACTCTGTGATCCTGCTGGATGAAATTGAAAAAGCACATCCTGATGTGTACAATATCCTACTACAAGTACTGGATGATGGTCAATTGACCGACGGTCTGGGCCGCAAGGTAGACTTTAAGAATACGTTAATCATCATGACCTCTAACATTGGGGTCCGTCAGCTCAAAGATTTCGGTCAGGGTGTAGGTTTCGCCACTAAGGCACGAGTAGAAGCCGCAGAAGACCATTCCAAAGGTGTTATCCAAAATGCCTTGAAGCGGACCTTCTCCCCAGAATTCCTCAACCGTATTGACGATGTAGTCATCTTCAATAGCCTCGATCAGGACGATATCTTCAAGATCATCGACATCACCCTGAGAGACCTGCTCAAGCGTTTGGATGGCATGGGTTACTCTTTGAGATTGTCCGAAGAAGCCAAGAAGTTTGTTTCCGAAAAAGGATTTGATCCACAGTTTGGTGCTCGACCACTACACCGTGCGATACAGAAATACATCGAAGATCCGCTGGCGGAGTTTATTCTCAACCAGAATCCAGCAGAAGGCAGTGTGTTCGAAGCCGTTCTCAATAAAGAAGGAGAAGGCCTGGATATCACCCTTGGTGAAGGGGTCAATACCGACGTGAAAGAATAATTTGTAAAAAGATAGCTCAAAAAAGTACATCCGACCGATTAGGTTTGGATGTACTTTTTTGTATTTTTATGAAATAAGTCTGTTACATCTGAACTTTTAGAATCAGAAGAACATTTATCCAATTAGTCATCATTCATTTTTTCATCAAAAAAATCGCTTTTGGCAAAAAGAAGATCTAGAAGACCACAAAGAAGAGAAGTTAAACCCTCTTTTAGAATTAATAATCAAATTCGTATCCCCGAAATCCGCCTAGTAGGCGATAATCTCGATGAGATTAGCGAAGTAGCCGGTCACAAAGTAGAAGCTGGCGTCTATCCCACCAAAAATGCCCTCCGCTGGGCCTTTGCCATGGAACTGGACTTAGTGGAAATCTCTCCCAAAGCCCAGCCTCCAGTTTGTAAAATTATCAACTACAAGAAATTTCTCTACCAAAAGAAGAAGAAGGAGAAAGAAATTAAGTCCAAAGCGGTCAAAACGGTCGTTAAGGAGATTCGCTTCGGTCCTAACACCGGAGATCACGATTTCGACTTCAAACTTCGGCACGCCAAAGGCTTCCTCGAAGATGGAGCGAAGGTCAAAGCCTTTGTTCACTTCCGTGGAAGAACCATCGTCTTTAAGGATAGAGGTAAAATCCTGCTGCTGCGCTTCCTCAAAGAACTAGAAGAGTACGGTAGCCCGGAGGCCCTGCCCAAAATGGAAGGTAGAAGAATGATCGTAGTCATTGCTCCCAAGAAAAATATCAATAAGAAAAAGAAGGAACCCAAGCCTTCACAGGAGAAAGAGAAGGAAGAAACAGAAGGATAGAAACTTTGATTTTCTTCCAAAAATTCCTACCTTTGCGCCCCTGCAAGTACTCTTAGTGAATACGGAGTGAGACAGCAGGGTTTATTCATTATATAAAATTTCTGAAGATGCCTAAGATGAAGACGCACTCTAGTGCGAAAAAGCGCTTCAAGCGGACAGGCTCCGGAAAACTGAAAAGATTCCAGGCCAATTCTTCTCACCTCATGCGTAAGAAGACCAAAAAGCGCAAGTTGAGACTGCGTGGCGCAACCCTCGTCAGTGACGCCGACAGCAAGAGAGTAAAACACTTACTCTGTATTTAAGTAATTTATTTTTTAACGAGAACACAGGTCGGGACAGCCACTGTACCCTCGCGGACAAAGTATTCGATTGAATCCCTGTGTTGGACTAAAACCATTTAATATGCCACGTTCAGTAAATTCCGTTGCATCTCGCAAGAGACGCAAGAAAATTCTGAAAGCTGCCAAAGGTTATTTCGGCGCTCGTAGTAACGTCTATACTGTTGCTAAAAACGCCGTAGAAAAAGCACTTACTTACGCCTATCGTGACCGTAAGAACAAAAAGCGGGCTTTCCGCCGCCTTTGGATTGCGCGTATCAACGCTGCTGCTAGATTAAACGGAACCACCTACTCCAGACTGATGAACAAGTTGAGCACCAATGAGGTCGCCCTTAATCGCAAAGTCTTGGCTGATTTGGCGATGAATCATCCAGATACTTTCAAGGCACTTGTTCAGGAGATGAGCAATTAAACATTTCTTCGGATTTGTTTTTAAAAAGGGAAGTGAGGCAACTTACTTCCCTTTTTTATTTTCCCCAGCGTACAACGTACTTGCGAAACTGCCTTTGTATCAATATCTTGTAGGGTGTTGAAAAAATAGTAATCGCTATGAAAAAGCATTCCTACATTGCATTCTTTCTTACGCTCTTTTGCTGCCAGGCCCTGTGGGCAACCCATAACCGTGCCGGAGAAATCTCTTTCGAAGCACTGGGGCAGTTTACCTATCGAGCTACGATTCATACCTATACCAAGGCCAGCAGTCGGCCTGCAGATCGCGATAGCCTAGAAATCTGCTGGGGAGATGGCACCTGCGAATGGGTGCTACGCACTAACGGTGATGGGCTCACTCTGCCCAACGATATAAAATATAACCAGTATATCATTCAACATACTTACGCCGATTTCGGAGAGTATAGGATTTCTATGACCGATCCCAATCGAACCGGTGGCAACCTCAATCTCAATCCCCCATCCTCTGATAATATCCCGTTCCACATTGAGAGTCGGCTTGTTGTTGGTGTCGAAACCAATAATTCTCCTCAATTATTAATGCCTCCGATCGATAGAGGCTTCGTGGGCCTCCCCTTCTCTCATACCCCTAATGCTTTCGATATCGATGATGATAGCCTCGCTTATGAATTGACGGTCCCACTACAAGCCAGCAATGTGGAAGTTCCCAACTATTCATTCCCCAATCAAGTTCGTCCAGGGCCAATGAATAATATTTCCATTGATCCCATCACCGGAGAGTTCCAGTGGGTCTCCCCGGCCGAGCCAGGAGAATATACAGTTGCCATCTTAATTAAAGAATACCGTAATGGCATCCTGATTGGCTCCGTACTTCGAGATCTCATGATCACCGTTGAACTGAGTGAATCGCCTCCTCCCGGCTTCCAAGGGCCCAATCCACCTTCTGTATTCCAAGCCGGCGATATACTGGAAGTGGATTTCGAAGCCAGGGGCTTTGATACCCTACGCTCGCGCTTCAGCGCCACCGGCGGGGCCTTTATCCTTGATGATTCGCCTGCTACTTTCTCTACGACAGGAAGTTTCCAGCAAGGAACCATAACGGCCAACTTGCGCTGGGCAATCACCGATGCCCACGAGAGGCAACAACCCTATCAGTTTGCGGTCAAAGCCGAGGATCAAGCAGGCGGTTTTTCCTTATTCGTTTTCCAAATCTCCATCGATAACAGCAATTCTGTGCCCGAGTTGAGCACGCTGGGGCAGGTACAAATCTATCCCAATCCAGCCAAAGACCAGCTTTGGCTCGACTGGAACCGCATTCCCTTACAAAACGCCCTGCTGATCCGCATCTACGACTTACAAGGGCAGCTGGTACTAGAGCAAAGTACCACGGCGACTTCAGCGCAGCTGGATGTTTCCCAACTGCCCTCCGGGCCTTACTTATTGACTTTAAACAGCGGAACGTTCAGCCTTAGTCAGCAGTGGATAAAGGGTTAGAGGCTATTTTGTAATTCAGTACTTCTAGCCAGAGGGGCAACTTATCGGCATCCTGCGCGATGACCTCCTTGCTCATTTCCAGATAGCTCAGGGCCTTGCGGTAGAGCTGCTTATCTAGCTGAGCCTGGATAAAATCTTGCTGCAATTGCTTGGCATTGGGTTGCTTGTACATCTGACGAAAATCGACTCCTTTGTGATCGGCCAGATAAAGCAGTGCAATATTGGATTGCCCCAGACGTAAGTCTTCCACAAAATCCTGAATGTCATCCATGATTTGAAAGCCGACCGAAAAATAGCGATGGGAAAGCAAAAGGCGACCGTGGGCCTCCGTAAGGGCAGCATCTCCCTTGAGTAGGTGAATAGCATCGATAGCCACTTTACCGAAAGTGGACTTACAATCGGCCAGAATCTCATATAAGTCCCAGTCGAGGCCCTCGATATGGTCATTCAGTGCGATACCCTGCGCATGCTCGCGTTTGCGACGATTCCAGATTTTCCAGAACGCCGACTCGTAGCCGAAGAGGGTACTGAGCAACTTAATGCCTTCTTCAAGGTAGGTGAAGGCAGCGAGGAGATCTTGATTATCAAAAGCTTGACGGTTGCGATCAAAGACTGCATCAGATTTGACGACATAGCGGTAAATAAAAAAACCAGCCAGGCAAAGACGGGAGAACAGCGAGCTGTCTCTGGACTGCTCTTGTTGGCCAAAGAAAAGGGAGGAAAATAGCAGAGGATAGACATGATAGATACGCCCTAGCGCATCTTCTGACTCGCTCTCCGCTCTTAGCTCCTTTTCGCACAGCAGCGCCAAATCTGGATCGAGGGGTAATTCCTGTAAAAGTCGTAGGGCACGCTTGCGTTCTTCCTGAATTAGAGACAGCAGGGCCTGGCTCGCATTTGCAGCTTGTTCATTACTCATAGAATACCAAAATTAGAACATTTCGCCTAGACAACAAAATTTAGAACTGGTTTGACATTCGCTAAAAAACCAGCATTCCACCTTATTCTTTTCAAAAACTGCTATTTTTGCGCTCATACTACACAAAGGCATGAAAGAACAGGAACTGGCCCGTTTATTTTTCCGAGAATTGAAGAAGATTCAGGAGCACAACGATTTTGATACCGCCCTGCGGATCGAGAAGCTGTACCATTTGCTGAATCTGGTCTTTGTAGAGGTGACAAGAAAAGAACGGCTGCAATTTTCTACGCTTTTTGCTCGAATTGCCTATGTGGGGCACAAGTACAACTTTGATCGACCATTACAGTACCAGATTCATCGCTTTCGGGCCGCAGTGCGGAAAGGAAAGGAGGAGCAGTTGGATAGCAACTACCAGCTGGGGCAGCGCGTGGTCGCGCAGAGCATTGCGCAAGCACTGAAGCAGCCGATTCCGGAGGCCATCGCCCAGCTCCTTCCGCCAGAAGAGGCTTTCGCTTTTCAAGCTGTCGAAGTGCAGAGCTTCAAGCCTAAGGCTCGGGTCATTGTTTTGGGAGACGACGCCGAGCAGCAGCAACTCATTGCTATCGATAGGGACCGACCGGCGGAGGAGCTGCGCGTTCAGTACAACATCGTTGACCGCAACGAGAACTTTAAAGCCACCATCACCCGCATCAAGGATACCTTCGGCTTCCCGCTGACCCTCAATTTACTAGATGTTGAAATCGGCCAGGACGGCATCTACCGCCCTCGGGCCTTCGTCGTCCTTCCCGACTATCTCTGCGATGTCAGCGCCATCTCCGAATGCTTCAAAGACTTCGGTACCGCTCCCCTACTCTATCTACTCAAAAAATACCTGCCCTTTAACCAAAGCACCCCGCTGATGCTGGGAAACATCGCCAACTTCTTCCTCGATGAGTTAATGAGCGATCCGCAGCGCAATTTCAAAGACATCTTCCCTAAAGTCTTTCGTCTCAACCCACTGGCCTTCGCCATTTTCGATGATCGGCAGATCAGAGAGATCATGCAAAAGTCGCAGAAACATTTTCTCAACCTCAAAAGAATTATTCAGCAAGAGCTTCAGGAGAACGACATTGTATTAGAAGACTGTTTTTTAGAACCTAGTTTTTATTCCGAAAAATATGGCCTACAGGGCCGCCTCGATGTATTCTACAAAGACCGCGAAGATGCCAAGCAATCCGCTATCGTCGAATTGAAAAGCGGCAAGGCATACATGCCCAACGCCTACGGCATCAGCCACAACCATTTCACCCAAACCCTACTCTACGATCTACTGGTCAAATCGGTCTTCACCAACAGCATCGCTCCCGCCAACTACATCCTGTACTCAGGGCTGGACGATCGGCAACTGCGCTTTGCTCCCGTTGTCAAAGCCCAGCAAATGGAGGCCATCCAGCTTCGCAATCAGCTCATCACTCTAGAGCGGGGGCTGGCCAGCCTAAGCCCTGATCGGCCGGATCAGGCCCATCTATTTGACCTCCTGCGGCCCAGCTCGATGCCGAAGGCCAAGGGCTTCGTCGGTCGCGATCTGGCCCATTTCGAAAAAGTCTACCAGGGCATGAGCCCCTTAGAGCGCAAGTACTTCGTCGCCTTTTCCGGCTTCATCGCTCGCGAGCAGCAGCTGGCCAAAACCGGCGTGCAGGGCATGAACCAGCTTAATGGCCTGGCCTCGCTCTGGCTTAATGGCTTTGCCGAAAAACAAGAGAGCTTCGACATCATCAGCCATCTACAGATCAAAGTCAACCAGAGTCAGGACGAAAATCCACTGGTCACCTTTGCCAAAACTGAAAAGACCAACGAGTTGGCTAATTTCCGAAAAGGAGATATTGCCGTACTCTACCCGTTCAGCCATCCAGAAGCAACCGTGCTGAATAACCATATTTTCAAATGCACCATTATTGAAATCAACCGGGAAGAAGTCTGCATCCGCCTGCGCTCTCGACAGTTCAATAGCCGACTTTTTGAAGAAGAAGGCTTACACTGGAATATCGAGCACGACCTTTTTGACAGCGGCTTTGTGGCCATGTACCGCAGCCTATTCCAATTCGGACAGTTTCCGGCCTTTAAAAAAGCACTGCTGCTCGGTAGGCAGACCCCGCAGCAGCCAGAGGCGCAAGAGGTCATTGCACCTAGAGAATTGACGGAAAAGCAGCAAGCCATTTTCCGAAAGCTGATCCAGGCCAAAGACTATTTCCTGCTTTGGGGGCCTCCCGGTACCGGGAAGACCAGTATGATGCTCAAACACGTCGTCGCCTACCTGCTCAACAACACCGACGAAAATATTCTCCTACTGGCCTACACCAATCGAGCGGTTGATGAAATCTGTGAGGCCGTCGAAAAAATCGACGCCTATGTCAAGCAGGAGTACCTGCGCATCGGCTCGCGCTACTCTACCGCCGAGCGCTTCCGCGACCAACTGTTGGACAGCCAGCTCAGTCAGGTCAATACCCGCAAGGAGCTGCGTGAGCTGCTGGAAAGTCGCCGCATCTATGTCGGCACGGTCGCCTCAGTCGCCGGTAAGCAGGAGCTGTTGCAGCTCAAAAAGTTCGACCGGGTAATCATCGATGAGGCTTCTCAGATTTTGGAGCCCATGCTAGTAGGGATGCTGCCGCTGTTTGAGCGTTTTGTTTTGATTGGTGATCATCAACAGCTTCCTGCGGTGGTGCTGCAAGCGTCGGAAGAATCGGCGGTAGGGGGTGCTGAACTCCGCCACCTCGGCCTGGACAACCTCCGCAATTCGCTCTTCGAGCGCCTGTTCAAACGCTGCCAGCAGAACGATTGGCATTGGGCCTACGCCTGCCTCAGCCAGCAAGGGCGAATGCACGAGGACATCATGGCCTTTCCTAATGAATTCTTTTACCAAAACACCCTGGAAGTCCTCCCAGCGCCCTTCGGCAAACACCAAGTCCTACCGCTGCGCGATCAACTGCCGGCCGACCCTACGACGCTGGAGCAACAACTGGTCAGCCAGCGTATGCTGTTTATCCCTACGCCAGTGGATGACCGCAGCGCCAGCCAGAAAACCAATATCCACGAGGCAAAGCTAGTCGGAGAGCTTATCCGCAGCTTCCAGCGCATTTACGCCGCAAACGATCGGCCATTTGGGCCTCAATCGCTGGGCATTATTACGCCCTACCGTGCCCAGATTGCTCAAATTCGAATGCTGCTGCGCGAAAGCGAAATCGACGCCGAAGCCCTGACCATCGACACGGTAGAACGCTACCAGGGCGGCGCCCGCGATATCATCCTGATTTCCCTCTGCGCCAATCGCTTTAGCCAACTGGCCTCGCTAGTCTCTCTTTCTTCCGAAGGAGTCGACCGTAAGCTCAATGTAGCCCTCACCCGTGCCCGACAGCATCTGGTCATCCTGGGTAATCCACAAGTATTGAGTAATAATGTAGTTTATCAGCGGCTCATGGACCATTGTAAAATGGAGGTTCTGGACTAACCGTAGGTAATTTTCCTAATATGCCATAATTTAAAATGTGTTTAAAGCTGATTATGCTTCCAATCAGCCTGCTATTCCCGCGATCTTACTTTCATATCTACTTTAATAGTCCACGAAAAAGATAAAGTTATGAAAGTACCCACAATGAATGATAGAAGCTATAAAAACTTATTATTGATTTTTTTCTTCCTTCTCCTATTCCTTTTTTCCCTTCAACTCAGCGCGCAGCCCTCCAAATGGAAAGGCCCCACTCGAGTGTGGGTAACCTATAAAGATGGCACTAAAAAGAAAGGCTGGATGCACGATGTGAGAGATTCCAGCATTCTATTTGTCAAAAAACACTCCGTCACCTACCATGCGCAGCGTTACATCGAAAACCGTTCTTTCATTCGTCTCAGGGATAATGAGCTGACAGAAGCCCTGGCTAAAGACATCGATCACATTAAGCTTAAGCGCAAACATGCCATATACCGAGGCGCCCTGATCGGGGCTGGTATTGGCCTAGGATTGGGTATAATGACAGGCCTCATTGATGGGGATGACAAGGAAGGTTGGTTTGCTCTGACCAAGGAACAAAAAGCCGTAGGCTTTGGTATCGCCTTTGCAGTACCGGGTGCGGTCATTGGCGGGGTAATCGGTGCCTTTAGAATTAGGATACCGCTGGGCAGTCAGACAGCCTACAGGAAAGGAAAGCGGCGGATTACCAGACACATGGTACGTCCCTAGGGAATGTTGAGCAGCTTGTGCGTTTGCAGGCTCAGCCGCCACTGGGGATTTTGCAGGCAGTATTTGAGGGTAATTTGGGTATTATACTCAGCATCCGGGCCGTCCATGGGCTGAAGGAAGAAATTGTCGAAGGCCAGGTGGGCATAGCGTTCTGGCTCTGCTCCGGCCTGAGGGAAGACCAGCTTGAGTTCGTGGCCTCTGGTGATTACCAGCTCGGTACGAGCTTTGGGGCTGACGCATATCCAATCGATGCCGGGAGGGGGCGCTAGGGTACCGTTAGTTTCGACCGCGACTTCGAAGCCGGCTTGGTGGAAGGTCTCTATGAGGGGGGCATCGAGCTGTAGCATGGGCTCGCCGCCGGTGCAGACCACGTAGGGGCGGCCCTCCATCTGTTGAGGCCAGAGACTGGCAGCTTTCTCTACCAGCGCAGCAGCCGTCGGATAACGACCACCATTTTCCCCGTCCATTCCCCAAAAATCGGTATCACAGAACTGACAGATGGCCTTGTGGCGATCTTCCTCCCGACCGCTCCATAAGTTGCAGCCCGAAAAGCGGCAAAACACCGAGGGACGCCCAGTTTGGGCACCTTCGCCCTGAAGGGTATAGAATAGCTCTTTGATCTTATAGGCCATAGCGCAAAGATAAGGGAATTGATACTTTAAAGACTTAAAATAATCTCCATGAAACTCAAACTACCGCTCTACCTGCTCTGCCTGCTGCTTTGTAATCTCTGTCAGGCGCAAATAAAAATGAAGAAAGGGCGACTCCTTGCCCCCCATAAAGCTATCGTCCATACGCTCAACGACAAACACGTTGGCTGGCTCTATGCGGCAACGGACTCGACGGTTATCCTCACCCAATCACTTGACCTAGATAAAGGCATACTCAGGGCCTTATTGTTTCAAACCAATAGCCATTTGAAGAGTGAAGAATTGAAAATCATTCCGGCAAAAGATATTTGGAAAATCCGGCTGAGGATGAAGAACTATTTCCCGCTTGGAGTCGCTCAGGGGGCCGCTGGAGGAGCCGCACTGGGGATGATAATAGGCGCTAATTTGGCCAGCGAGTTCGATGGCTCTATGGGCAGAGGGATGCTTGTCGGCGTGCAGTACTTCACGCCGATGGGAGGTGTACTAGGGATTCCGGTAGGCTTGATTGATAATTACAAAGCGGTGCCTCAATGTAATGAGGAGGTCTATAAAAATCACTACCCTATGATTGCCAAGCGGGCACTTAAACACTCCACTTCACTGGCCTTTTCTGGCAACCATTAAGTAATAATCAAAAATAAAGGCTTTTTTGAGCAGCACGGTACGCTCGATCTGACAGCCGCGCTGTAGCAGCATCTGTTGGTATTCTTCCAAGTCGTATTGATGAGGATGGAGAATATCACCGGGGAGGAGGCGAAAGATGGATTTCAAGAGCCTAAAATTGTGGGCATCAATGGAAACCAAGAGCTGTCCTCCTGGCTTGGTGGCGGCGATGAGTCGATCAAAGCAAAGCCCTAAATCAGCAACGTGGTTGATGGCATTGAGGCAAAAGACGCGGTCGTAGGTCGCTTTGGCGTCGAATTGCTCCAAAGGCAAGGCATGGAAGCGGGTATGGGGATAGGAGGTGGGTGCGAAGTGGGCCAGATCGCTGGCGTAGCGGTCCAGCAGGGGGTCGAGGGCATCGACCTGTTGTTGTTGGAGGACCATGAAGATACCCGCAGGGCCGCAGCCTGCATCCAGTACTCGTTCGCCGGGGTGCGGAGCCACCTCCGCTTGCTGCAGCAAGTCCTGCCAATAGCGGATTTTCCAGTTCAAATAAGCCTTCGGCTCCTTATTTTTGAGGTAGCGTTGCCACCAACGGATTTCGGCAGCCTGTGCAATCTTCCAACGTACATTCATAGGCGTAAAGGTAGGGAAATGCAAAAACAGTGGGCCCGCCCCAAAGAGGATTTTCAAAGATTTTTGAACATAGTGTATCAATGCTGCATTGAGATTGTGTAAATTTATTGCAGTAGGGCCAAGCAAGCGGCTCACTTTTTACCATGTTCTAATAAAAAGACAATGCTTTTTGCCACCGGAAGTCGGGTACGATTCAAAAATACAGGAGACGAAGGGGAGGTCACGGGCCGCCTCGATGACGAAATGGTCAACGTAAGATTGGATGACGGAGATGAAATTCCAGCTTTCGTCGAAGACCTCGAACGCATCGAGGATAACAAGCGATTGGCCCAAGGTAAAAAGCCCGTTAAGGCAAAGGTCGTAGAAGGCAAGCGCATCCGAACAGAGGAACGCCCCGAGACGCCCCGGGCAGCAATGCAATACAGCATCCTCAAAAGCATGGGCATCCAACTGGCCTTTGACCCCGTACGGACGCCGAGCGGCACCACGGGACACTATGACATGTACCTCATCAATGACACCCCGCATGATGTCATTTTCACCTTTCAACTGTTTGTCTTTAATGAACTGCAACAGAAAATCAATGGCAAACTAGAATCTGTCGCCCTCTGCCCACTCGGCGAACTGCCCTTTGATCAACTCAATGATACCCCTCGTATCGATATAGAATGCTGGCGAGTCAAAACAGACGGAACCGGTAAGCAGCTGAGCCGTAGCCTGAAAATCAAACCCCAGCAATTTTTCAAAAAAATCCTCACCGCCCCCATTCTCAATAAATCCGTCCATCACTATAAGATTTTTGAGCACCTGGACAACAAGCAAGAAAAAAGCGAAGACCTTAAGTCCTACACCCAGCGCAAGGCCCGCCCGCTCGGCCGTCGCCACCAAGGTCGCAACAACCACAATGGCACAGCCTCCCCTGAGGAGTTCGCCGCCTTCAACCCCGAAATCGACCTGCACATCGAAAAGCTCACCGACCGCCACCACCGGATGAACAACGCCGACATCCTCCGCCTACAAGTCAAACACTTCGAAGACTATCTAGAAAAGGCCATCCGCATTGGTATTGATCGGGTGTATATCATTCACGGAGTCGGTAAGGGGCGCTTGCGGGATGCCATTGCCAGTCGCTTGTTGCAACATCCAGATGTCAGGACGTTTAAGAATGAGTTTCATCCGAAGTATGGGTATGGGGCAACGGAAGTGCTGCTTTAGAAAATGGCAAAATGACAGCGTTTGCCAAATGTATCGTTGTATCGTGTAGTGCATCGTCTGTATCGTCCTAAAAAAAGTTGCCACTTTGAGGGAGGGCCCCTACCTCCGGCAGGCAGGCACCCACTAAAACATCTCCAGCATCGTTATTCCTTCAAGTAAGCCCGCACCAAAGGTAAAATATCCTCATACAGCGCCATTTCGTTATCGGCACTATTGCCCACCCGCAGCTTGCGAATGATCCCCGATCTATCAATAATGAAAATGCGAGGATAGCCGATGTCGGCGGCGTAGGCCTTGTGGCCCAGATCACTAGAGTTGGGAACCAGCGGGTAACCGACGGGCCAACGCTCCCGGAAACGGCGCAGGTCGGCCTCTTCGTTGTCTGCCATGCCCAGGATCATGAGCCCCTGCTGGCCGTATTCATCGATGAGGCGGTTGAGGCTGGGAATTTGCCGCAGGCCAGGCTCGCTGTAAATGCTAAAGAATTGCAGGATCACTACTTTACCAATGTATTCATGCAAAAAATGGTTGTCGCCGTCGATGTCGGGGGCTTGAAAGAGCGTGGGCGAAGCGCCCTCGTAGGTAGCTACAGCTTCCCGCTGGCGATGCTCAAAATAATCCATGACACCGAAAATGGTATCGCCTTCAAGGGTGATGATGGTATCCTTATCCTGGGCAGAGAGGAGGGTGAATGGAGTAAGAAGAAGAATCAGAAAAAAGTTATTTAGCATGGAAAAGTCAGGTCTAGTTTTCAATTAAACGCCAGTTTGGCTCCATATAAAGTTAGCAAAGCCTAGCAAACTTTTGAAGCAATGTCGAACTTTTAAGACTTGCAGCTGCTGCTCCTCGTCGAAACGGGTGTGGATCAGCGCCGTTTGCATACCCAGCCCTTGACCGAATTCAATGTCGCTGGCGGAGTCGCCAACCATAAAGGCTTGCTGGAAGCGGATGGCGGGAAAATCACGCTGGGCCTGCTGCGCCATCCCAGGGTTGGGCTTGCGACAGGGCGGATTATCGGCGGCGGCTTCGGGGCAGTAATAGACCTGCGCAATGGCTCCACCCGCCTGCCGAATGGCTCGCAACATGTGCTCGTGTACCGCCTCTAACTCTGTAATACGGAGTCGCCCCAGTGCTACGCCCTGCTGATTGGTCACCACGACGATGCGAAAGCCTAGGCGGGTCAGCAGCCGGATGGCGGCCAGGCTACCGGGCAAAAACTCGAAGTCCGACCAGCGGTCGATATAGTGGCCAGGGATACGGCGATTAATGACCCCATCGCGGTCCAGAAAGATGGTCCAGGCAGAGGGATTATGGATGGTCACTGAAAGATGTTTTTCTCTACTAGTTCGCAGATAATGTGGCCGAGCAGGATATGGGCTTCCTGGATACGCGGAGTATCAGTGGAGGGAACGTTGAGGAGGAAGTCGCAGCGACCGGTGAGCTTACCGCCGGTGGCGCCGGTGAGGCCGACGGTGACCAATTGTTGCTCTCGGGCTTGATCGACGGCGGCCAGTACGTTGGGAGAGTTGCCGGAGGTAGAAATGGCGAAGAGGACATCGCCGCGACGGCCCTTGGCCTGTACCTGCCGGCTGTAGACCTGGTTGAAGTCGTAGTCGTTGGCGACGGCAGTGAGCATGGAGGTATTGACGTGTAGCGCCTCAGCGAAGAGGGGACGGCGATCGATGTAGAAGCGACCAGAGAATTCGGTAGCCAGATGTTGGGCATCAGCAGCACTGCCTCCATTACCGCAGAAAAGCAGCTTGCAATCCGCTTTTAGAGCGATGGTGCAGACTTCGGTGATTTTTTCGAGCAAATCGAGGAGAGCATCGCTCTGTAGCAATTGCCGCTTGATCAAAATACTTTCTTCAATTATTTGCTTAATGCGAGGGTTCATAGTCTTAGTGGAGCACGATCAATCGTTGTGTGCGGATAAAGGTAGGGCCTTTTTTTCATCAAAGCCCATTTTTTTCTCAATCAAGTAAAAATTGCGTTCCGGTGCATTGCGGGTCACCAATTCGGCCAAAAAACCAGTGAGGAAGAGCATTGTTCCCAAAATCATACAAGTCAGGGCGATGTAAAAGTAGGGATTATCAGTTACCAGAATGGTTTTCATATCATTGCTGAGTCGGTAGAGTTTGACAATACCAATATAGGCGGCGGCCGCAAAACCAAGGAAGAACATCAACACGCCAAAGACACCGAAGAAGTGCATAGGGCGTTTGCCAAATTTTCCGACAAAAATCACACTCATCAAATCCAGCGGACCATTAATAAAGCGTTCCAGGCCAAACTTGGTGACGCCAAACTTACGAGCCTGATGCTGCACTACCTTCTCTCCAATTTTCTTAAACCCCGCCCATTTGGCCATCACCGGAATAAAGCGATGCATCTCGCCGTAAACTTCTACACTCTTGACCACCTCCTTGCGGTAAGCTTTCAGTCCACAGTTAAAATCGTGTAACTTCACCCCGCTCACCCGACGACAAACGGCGTTATAAAGCTTAGTGGGAATGGTTTTGGAAAGAGGATCGTAGCGCTTTTTCTTCCAACCCGAGACCAGGTCGTAGCCCTCCTCGGTAATCATGCGATAGAGTTCCGGCACTTCGTCGGGGCTATCCTGAAGATCGGCATCCATGGTGATGACCACATCTCCCTGTACGGCTTGAAAGCCCGTATTGAGGGCGGCAGATTTGCCGTAGTTGCGTTGAAACTTTATCCCTTTGACCCGAGGATTTTGCTGACTCAGTTGCTCGATGACTTTCCAAGAGTTATCCTTGCTGCCATCATCTACCATCACCACCTCATAGTCAAAGTTATGTTCCTTCATAACCTTGCGAATCCAGGCCTCAAGCTCCGGAAGCGATTCTTCTTCATTGAACAGGGGAACAACAATAGAGATATTCATGCGCAATTTTTACGATAAGCAGTCTGACGGAATTGTTAATAATTTTTTTCCGTCTCTTAACAAACCTGATACAGTTATTGAACTAACCGCATCAGGCTTGATATTATTATATTTTTTAATGCAAAAAAAGTACCAAAAGTACCGTCTTGCTAGGACTGGTCGAGAATGAGATCATCGGGTTTCTTTTTGCGAATAATGGCCGAAATAATGGCCGAGAGAATAAAGCCTCCGATGGCCAAACCACCTAGATAGTACTTAATCGAATTCAACAGGGAAGGCTCAAATTGCTCAGGACTCATTTGCGCCTCCATTTGCTCTCGGGCCTGATCAATGGCATCTGGTGGAGCCCCCATTGACTCCATGATCCACTGTTGTGACGCCAAGGCGCTATCGTACTGAAGGCTAGGCAAGCTCTCATCGACCATAAAGAGCACGTACATGAAAATGGTACCGATCAAAGTACCGACGGCATAAGTAATGAAAGTAGGCTTCATGGCTTCGCCCCAGGTCATATAGCCGCCCATATCGCTACGGGTTTCGAGGCCTGCTTTTCTCATACAAAAAATGTAAATAATGGAGCCAACCAAACTCAGGGTCACATAGAACAGATAGTTGGGATCAACAAGGTAAAGGGCTACCGTGTAAATGGCGACCAAAACACCAGCAATGATCCCCCAACGAACACCATGATTATCCATAAGATTTTGATTTATAGTTGGTTATAAAATAGAAAAAGACCTTACGAATATGCTTAAAATTCTATTGAAAAGGAAATTTTTTCGATTTATCCTCCTCAATTCACGATCGAATGTTGCGCTCCATTGACCACCGCCAGCACCTTACCTTTGAACTGCTGACCAATCAATGGGGTATTTTTGGATTTAGAGCGAATGTGTGCTTCGCTAAAGGTCCATTCCCGATTGGGGTCAAAGAGGGTCAGACAGGCGGCCTCGCCTACGGCGATCCGGGGCACCTCTAGTCGCAGCAGCTTGCGCGAGTTGTAGGCCAGGATGTTCACCAGCGCCTCCGTATCTAAGGTATCGCCCAGAGCAGTATTGCTGAGGGCATAGCAGGTTTCCAGTCCGATGCTACCGAAGGCGGCGTAGGGAAATTCCAGTTTCTTAAGCTCTTCTTCCAGCGGCGTGTGATTCGAACTGATCAAATCGATAGCGCCGCTCCGCAGGCCACTCTTAAGGGCAGTAATGTCGCTAGATTCGCGCAGCGGCGGCATGACCTTGTAGCTGGACTCAAAAGTATCCAGGTGGCGGTCATCCAGTGCCAGGTTGAGTACGGGTACCGAGGCCGTCAAGGCCAGCCCCCGATCTTTAGCCTGCTGGATCAGCCCAACCGCCCCCGCTGTAGAGATATTGGCCAGGTGAAGCCGGGAGTCCGTGTATTCAAGCAAATAAATATCGCGTTGCACCATCAGTTCTTCGGCGATCGAAGGCAAGCCTTTCATGCCCATCGAAGTACTCTGTATGCCCTCGTGCATCTGCCCGTTCCCGGCAATCGCCTCGTCCTGTGGACAGTTGATGATGAGCCCATCGAAGGTTTTGACGTATTGCAAAGCCCGCATCATCAGCCCACTGTTCTGGATGGGATGCTCTCCGTCGGAGAAGGCCACAGCGCCAGCGTGATGCATATCGTACATTTCGGTCAGGTCTTTGCCCTGGCAGTTCGGCGAGACAGCTCCGATGGGAAAAAAGTCGACCAGGCTGTTGCTGGTGTTGTTTTTTAAGTAGAGGACTTGGGCTTTGGCGTGGATGGCAGGTTCGGTATTGGGCCAGCAAGCCAGGCCGGTGTAGCCGCCAGCAGTGGCGGCAGCAGCGATAGTTTCCAGGTCTTCGCGATGCTCTAGGCCGGGGTCGCCGGTATGGACCCCAACGTCGACCCAACCGATGGAGAGGCAGGCCCCCGCCGCATCGATCACCTCCGCTTTAGGCTCCGTCAATCTAGCGCCGATGGCTTCGATGCGCCCTTTTTTAACTAAAATATTTCTTTTTTTGCCGTTTAGCTTACTGCCCGGCTCAACAATGATAGCATTCTTAATTAGCAGCATTTCGTATTTTTTTGTCCCACACCGCCTCGATTTCTTACAATTTCATTCGTTTGAATAAGGGTTCCGGAATATTTCGGATCACCAACATAATCCAGCGCCAGATGGAGCGAACGTAGAGCACATTTTTACGCCTAGCATACGCGCGGTGAGTGGCTTTGGCAACTTCTTCGGCACTCGCTGTCAACAAAGGCGGTAAGGTTAAACCGGCCGTCATTTTGGTATCAATAAAGCCCGGAATAACCGTCAACACATGTACTCCCGAAGCAAATAGTCTATTGCGCAAGCCACTCAGAAAGGCCGTCAATCCAGCCTTGGCGCTGCCGTAGAAGTAATTGCTACTACGCCCCCGTTCTCCGGCGACGGAAGAGATCGCAATAATACCTCCGGCTTTGCGCTGCTCCATTTCGTTTGCAAAAATATTCAAAATTGGCACAAGACCAGTAAAGTTACTCTGGATTATCTCCTGGCTTTTAGAAAAATCCTGTTCTGCCTGTTGCTGGTCACTTAGATAACCGATGCAAAGAATCAGCAGATCGCACTGCTCGGCAATGGGGCGCAGCTGAGCCTCATCGAAATGAGCGGCATCTACGGCCAGCAGCTCCACCGATTCGGCCAGCCCGCGAATTTGCAGGTCCTGCCGCAGGGGCACCAATTCCTCGGGGCGACGACTACTCAGCCACAGCTGCCGGGCTTGCGGCGCAAACTGATAAACCAGGGCCTCCCCCACATCAGAGCTGGCTCCGATCACTGCGATATTAAGGTTTCTGGCAGACATAGAAATAGCGGGTTTCTTCAAGAATAGTAAAATGCTCCAGCACGTAGCGGCTAATTTCGTATTTATCGTATCGCTTCAGGCGCTCATCGTATTCTTTTTCCACAAAAAAATAAGCCTCCGTCGTCTCCAAAATGCGGTACAAGTCCTCATTCCGATGGTTGGTCTCCTCATTCACCACCCAATCGATGGGAAAGGGCGATTGGGTATTGGTGAGGTAATTGGAATGGGGAAAAGAAGGCAAGGTCTTGAATTGATCGCCATATTTGGCGTGTAGCTGCTTCAATTCGGTATATTTCTCAAAAGTCCCCTGATCCGAATAAATCCATTGGAGTTTGGGGAAAATGGTTTGCATTGCATAAGTCATCTCGCTGCGCCGTCCGTCGCGGTAGACGAATTCGTGGCTGTAGCGAAAAACGAAGATTAAGGCAAAGATCAACGCCAGCCGCAGGCCACTACGTCCCATCGAAGAGGTCCCAAATTCCAGGGTTCTGGTCAAGGCATAGAGAACCCCAATGTAGGGCAAGGCAAATAAAATCGGGAAGCTGTAGCCCCAACTGATGGCCGCCATCCAGCTGACCGCCATCAGCGCCAGTTGAGCTAAGAACAAGCGCCCCCGGCTCCCCCACGCTGCCAAAGATAACCGCCAAAGCGACTGTCGAAAGAATTGAATAATCAAATACACCAGGGCCAAGTCAAAGAGTAGCCGCGATTGAGTAATGGGAATGCTGAAGGCCTGCCGACTGTATACCGACCAAGCAAAACTAGCGATCAGCCCGGCGATAAATAAGTACCAAGCATATTTGCGATACCTATTTTTCCAGCACAGGGGAATCAGCAAGAGCAGTAAGGGGAGCACCCAGCCGTCGATGCGAAAGTAGTCATAAATACCATGATCAATAGCCTGGGTGATGCTGGTCGAGCCGCTGGTCCAACTCAGATAGGCATGCAAAATCCCCAATTGCTGTAAAATCAGGGCAAAGCCAGCGGCCCACAGCAAGAAAGCCGCCGCATTTTTCCCCAACCCCTTTACTCCCTGCAACAAGAAGCTCAATAGTAAAAAGAGGGGAAGCAGTGGATAAAAGGATTGCTTGCAAAGCATCGCCAGGAGGACCAACAAGGCCACCAATAGACTATTTTGCCCCCTAAACAGCGCATAAAGCGCCGCAACAGACAGCAAAATGCCATCAACGGTATGCCAGGCCGCCGCCGGATAGCTGTGCACCGAAACGATAAAAGCCAGGGTGGCCAGCAGCCAGCGGCGATTCCCCTTAAACAAAATGGCGGCTCCCAGCCAGGAGTAGCCCGCTATTTTAAGGTAAAACAAAGCCCGTTCGCCAAAAACCTCCCATTGCTCCGGCAAAAGCAGTAGCTCTACATAGCGAATCAGAATGCTCATCGGCGGGCGGACGTAAATAATGTCCTCGTACAGTAATTCTCCATGGAGCAGCCGCCAGGCGTAGGCGGTGATGAAACCTCCATCGGTATCATTAATGCCGAAAGGTGCGTAGAGCTTGATGTAGCTCAGCACGATCAATCCGAAGAAGAGTTTAGTCCAGTCTTTTCCGCTGAATCGAAGTGAATTTAGCATCGGCAAAATCGTATTGGATACCGCTTAGGCGCTTGTCCGAGAAGGCATCTTTGGCAAGATACACTTTACCCCCGTATTGCAGCAGCAATTTGTCCAGCTCTGCGATGAGGGGACGGATATTTTTGTTGATTTTAAAATCCAGCGCGAGGGTGTAGCCCTCGATGGGAAAGGAATGAATGGCCTCCTCCGCCTTCGGCCCGAAGAGCTTCAGTACGCACAGAAAAGAACCCTGCCCCGCCTCGCGAATGCAGTCCAGAATAGCGGGCAGCCCCGCCGCACACTGGGCCTTGGGCAGCACCAGCTGGTACTGCGTAAAGCCGCGCCGCCCGTAGATGCGGTTCCAGTGGTGGATGGCATCGAGCGGATAAAAGAAGCTGTCGTAATCGACGATGGAATGCTGCACGGGCCGCCGCTGGCGATGGTAGTACAGCCAGTTGAAGGCCTTGACGCTGAGGGTATTTAAGGTGAAGCTGGGCAGGTGGAAGGGGACGCTGAGGCGGCGGCGCGGCTTGATGCTCAAGGGTTGAGCCCGCAGGGCCTCCGGCAGCTCCTCCAATCGAGCGTGCTCACCGCGCATCAGCAAGGAACGCCCCTGCTTACGGCCTCGCTGCAAGCAGTCGATCCAAGCAACGGTGTACGTCCAGTCGGCCGATTCTTCAAAAAGCTGCATAACCGCCTCCAAGTTAGGAGCCTTGAGGCTTTCCTGCCGGATATAGGCCGTTTCGATGCGCTTGAGTTGAAAGCGGGCGCTGAGGATGATGCCGGTCAGCCCCATGCCTCCGACGGTGTTCCAGAACAGCTCGGGGTTTTCGCTGCGCGAGCAGCGCAGCTGCTCCCCCGCTCCATTCATCAGATCGAAATGAATCAGGTGGCGCGAAAAGCAGCCTTCGCTGTGGTGATTTTTGCCGTGGATGTCTGCCGCAATGGCTCCACCGACGGTGATGAACTTGGTGCCAGGGGTGACGGGCAGGAAGAAGCCCTGAGGCAGCAGGAGCTGGATAATATCGGCAAACAGAACGCCTGATTGGCATTCTAGCTCCCCACGCTGGGGATCAAAATCGAGGAATTTATTGAGGCGTAGGGTAGAGAAAAGGCGGTCGTTGAGGGCGGCATCGCCGTAGCAGCGGCCATTGCCTCGGGCCAGGAGCTGAGGTTGCTGGCGAATGTAGGGACTTAGGGCTTCGGGGGAGCCGAAGGCCGCCACTTCGGCTTCGATGCGGGGGTAGTTGCCCCAGTTGCTGATGGTTGTTTTTTTTGCCAAGATTGAGTCAGCGATTTTCTTTTTTTATTGAAGCCATTTGTTTTCTGTTTCGCAATACCTGGAGACAAAGTTAACCAAAAATGATCAGCTGTATGGTCCCTCTTCATCATCCATCAAAAGTACAATAAGTACAAAAATACCCCACCCCACAGCATCAGCATCAGCTGAATGAAGCGATCTTCGAGTAGCACTCGGGTGGGTGAGGCGGTGCGGTTGAAGACCAGGGCCAATTGCAGGAAGCGAAGCAGGCCCAGTACGACAAAAAAGCTGGTGACGTACAGCTGCTCGCTGCCGATACGACCGACCACTTCGTCGGAGATGGTGTACATGAGGTAGGCCACGACGGTTACGGCGGCGAGGAAGACCATAGAAAGGTCGATGAAGGGCAGGTTATAGCCATCCAGAACAGGGCGACTTTGGCGGCCCTCGCTTTGGGTGAGGAATTCGTGGCGGCGCTTGCCCAAGGCCAGGATAAGGGCCAGCAGGAAAGTCAGGACGATGAGCCAGCGGGAGATGGGCACTTGTGCGGCGATGCCGCCGGCGAAGATACGCAGTAGGAAGCCAGAGGCGATGATGGAAATATCAACGATGGCGATGTGCTTGAGCCAGATGGAATAGAGGATGTTAATGCCCAAATAAAGCAGGAGGAGCCAGGCTACATGGAGCTGTACCAGCACCGCCAGCGCCAAGGCTGCACCGCCCAACACAACCGCCAGCACCGTCGCCTGTCGGGTGCTCACCACCCCACTCGCCAAGGGCCGATGTTGCTTCTCCGGATGCTGGCGATCCCGCTCCCGATCTACATAGTCATTGATCACATACACGCAGCTGGCCATCAGCGAAAAGGCCAAAAAGGCCCCCAATAAGTCCAGCACCAGCGCCTGATCCAGGATGCGAGCCGCAAAAAAGGCCGGGATCAGCACAAAACCATTCTTCACCCACTGGCGAAGACGAATTAACCGCAGTATGGCTGTAATGGTCAAATCAATCCTTTATCGTTGCAAACCATCGATTATTGCGCACAAACTCCTCTCCTACCCGCTTAAACAAGCGGGCATCCTGACGGCGAATCTGTAGCTCATCGACATAAAATTTTCTACCGTACAAACTATAGTTATCAATCGTTACCCGAAGCCGACTATCTGAAGATTCGAGCCAGAAAGGAATATCAATCAGCACCCAGCCATCGTCCACCGAGCGGATGTACTTGCTCATCTCAAAATCTTTCTTCTTAATCTGTTTGCCTTCGGCGTCCAACTCCCGAATATGCAGCCACTGCTTCAAATGTAAATCCTCCTGAGCAAAGGCCCAAATGGAACAAACATAGCGGCTTTCCTTGTCCTGCTGCGGGATCGGCCCCTCAAAAAGCAGATTGGCCTGGTTGCCAATAGCGGTGAAAGCTCCCCCCCGATAGCTCCGCTCTGCGGACAGCTCATCGAAACTTTGGTAGACAAAATTCGGTAAGCTATCGGCGGACAATAGCTCCTGCTGCTGGTGCCATTCGCCTGCTTGCAGCTCCTCCCAGGAGTTGCGTTGCCGCTGCAGCGGCCACTCGCGAAAGCGATCTATTGATAGCTCGTAAAAGGTAAATAGCTCATCTTTATAAATGGGTTCTTCTCCGTAGAACAGATGATCGTACTTGTACCATTTGTCCTTGTATTCCTTATTACTTCGCTGCACCAGAATGGGCTTTTCGTTGGGCAGATCGGCCAGCATTTTGGGGGTCCGATAAGGCTCGGCGAGCATTTCCAGTTGGTTGAGGGTTTGGGAGAGGGAAGTGCGGGTCATGAAGACGCCCATGGAGGGCAGGCCAGTCTGTACGGTGGTCCAGAGGTTGCGGTGGACGACTTTCCCGCCGGCCGATAGCCAGGTATTTTCTGATCCGATGTGGAAATAAGGGATGGGGAGAATGGCCTGGTAGCGATCAAAATCGATTTGCTGTAGCCAGGGATAGTCCGCTGCCCTGAAAGTTTCGCGCTTTTCGGGGATGGAGTAATTGCGGGGAATTTCTGAGTTGGAAAAATTCACCGCTTCGTAGCCCATCAGGGCGAAGAGGGGCAGGATCGGCAGGAGTCGCCGCCAGCCTTGGTACTGCCGACATTGTTGCCACAAAAGGTAAAAGACGACGATATTGATGATATAATAAAAGCTCCAGGCGAAGCGCCCCAGGCTGCGAAATTGCCGCAGCGGACCGATGTGCATTTCTGCACCTTCGAAGGGTTTCCAGAAAAAGGGGATGCCAAAGGAGGCCACTAGTAAGAGGAGTGCGGCGGCCAGACAATAGAGCAAAAAGCGGAAGTTTGGGTCCTGATAGGCTTTCAGCCCTTGGCCTCTTAGCCAGTTGATGGGGAGGCGGAAGACCTCTTTGACCAATAACAGTAGGGCGGCGGAGCCAATCCAGACCAAGCCTTCGCTGGTCAAGGTCGGGCGGGTTGGAAATTCCTGATGGATCCATTTTCCCAGCATGGTTTTACTATTAAAAAAAACAGTTTGCCAATGGGCGATGTATGCCTTGAAGCCATAGGGATACTTGGGGCGATCGTCAACAAAATCGTAAAAATACATCCATATTTCCAGCAGCACAAAGGGCAGTAAACATTGGAATAACCAGTGTCCACCGTACCAGAGGAAGCTGGGCCGTTTCCAATCAAACACGATACGAAAAACGAAATAGAGGCTGACGGTGAAAAGGGCCAGCGCAAAGAGGTACATATGAATTTGGGAGCAAGCCAGCAGAGATATACTCATGTAGAGACTATACTGCCAATGCCTTTTTTCTTCAAACAAGTACAAAAGGTAGAGACACAATGGGATGACGAAGGTATAAGCCAGGCCGTAGTGTCCTTCAAAGCGATCCAACTGGGGCGAGAGGAAGGTAATGCCGACGGCAATGGGGATGCTGTACCAGTCGGGCAGTTTTAACTTTCGGAAAAGCCAGTAGAGCAGGAGGCCACAGAAGAGGAGGGAAAGCAGCATCGCCACATGCAGTACGAGGGGAGCATAGTCAGAAATATCGACGATATGTTCACTGATGAATTTGACGGTATTGCTAAAAATGGGCTGGCTATCACAGAAGGAGAAGCGATCGCCGTAGGGGTAGTTCATACCGTGATAGTAAACGTAGGTACTGTCGTGTTTGGCGTGGTAGGTGACTGCCATCAGCGTACGAAAGCCATCATAGGTATCGCCCATATACTGCTGGGTAGGCGAGGCCAGCCATTGATGGTGTCGCCATCCAATCAGCAGCACCATAATGAGGAGCATCCAGATGGTCCCGTTGATCTTATTCTTTACAATCATTGCCCGATTAGGTGGTTAGTAAAGCTCAAAGCGGGCCAAAAATAAGAATTATTTCTGAGGGCTAGGCTTCCGGGCTATACTTTCCAAAAGCGCAGCAGGAGTGCTTCGAGGCCTAGAAAGACTAGGGCTAGAATCAGGCACCAGCGCCAGAGGACGATGCCTCGGCTGCGCTCGCCGATCAGCGGCGTCAGATCGGAGATGGTGGAGGCGTCGATGACTTTGATGCGATCGCCGACTAGCGTGCTCAGGTCGCCTTCGTTGTAGTATTCCAGCTCCGACTCTTTGCGATCGTAGTTGAAGGCGAAGGTAGCCAGGGACTCTTCTGGGTTGAGGAAGAGCTTGTAATAGCCCGCATTTTGGATTTGGTTGTGGACGCCGAGGAGCACCTTGGAGCCGATGACGCGCTGCTCGGGGATGAACTCTTCGCCGGGCCCTTGCAGCTTGTAGACCATCTCTGCGCTGGTGATTTTGTTATCAGCGTCGATGACATCGTCCTCGCCGATGGTGTAGCCGATGCGGCGGTCTTTGGCGGTCGAGATGGCCATTTTGTAGAGCATAGGGATAAAAATCTCTCCGCTGCGCACCAGGTTATTGAAGTCCTCCGAAAGGGGAGCCGCACAGAGGTAGAGGTGCCCTTGCTCGCGTTGGTATTTGCCCAGATAAGTGCTGCCGTCGCGATAAGTCAGCAGGCGTTCCTCTCCCCGACTGCTGAAGTTGGTTAGCTTGAAATTGCCTTTGGTAATCGGCAGCTTGAGGTTGGCGCTTCTATTTTCAAAAACATCACTAAAGACAAACTCGTCGGTATTGATCCCGGCGACGCTGCGCTCTGTTTCTTCAAAGTTCTGCAACTCGTTGGCCTGAAAATTATTGAGAAAGCTCTTGTAGGAGGTAATATCCGCATTGTAGGGGGGAAAAGCCAGCAAATTGCCTCCATTGCGTACATACTGATTCAATTCGAAAGCCAAACCCGAGGAGAGGCTGTTCAGTCCGTTGGTGATGATGAGCTGATAGTTGGGAAACTTAGAATAGTCCAGGTTGCGGCTAAACTCATTGGTCACCTTGAAGTAAGGCACCCCGGTAAAGGCCGCGTCAAGGTATTTATTCACCGCATTTTCATTCACCACCAAAACATCAATCACTTCGGCGACATTGAAGCTAAAGTGGTATTTATCATCAAATTGTACCGGATAATCCGTAATGCTCACCTCCGCCTCGTGCCAGCCCGTCCGCAAAATGGTGATGTTGGCCGTATCCGTAATTGAAGCACCGGCCGGAATAGACAGGGTACCAATCGGCTTCACCTGCCCCTCGTGCCTCAAACTCAGCCGAATATTTTCCGCATCCTGATCACTGTGATTCACCAAGCGAATAATCAGCGCATTGGTCTGATTAATCATCTGCACCGGCGCATCAAACCAACAAGAGTCGATGCTGATATTGCGCTCCTGAACGGACTGCAAAGGAATCAGGCTGACTTCTAAGCTGGTATCTTGCAGCACACTACTCTCCCCATCAAGATCGGTAATGTTTTTTTGAAAATCCGAAACCAGGTAGGCGACCTTATTGTCAATCCCTCCACTATTCAAAGCCTGCTCCTGCCGTGGCAACACCATCGACAGCGGCTTCACCGAGGGGCTAATCTCCACTTCCTCAATCAAGCTCAAGGCATCCTCCTTGCTCACCAATCGCTGATGCCGCCCCTCAAAATCATTGGTCAAAATCTGAAAGCGGTCTTCTACTGTGTAAGCATTCACGATCTCACGAGCCCGCTGCCGCGCCTTCTCCACCAGCGGCACATCTTCACTCAGGGATTCCATGCTAAAGGAGTTGTCAATAAAGATACTCACCGCCTTCTGCCCAGTTTTGACCTCCACATCCTGCGGAATAAACGGCTGGGCAAAAGCGAAGATCAGCATCGCCAGTGCGGCCAGTCGCATCAGGAGCGTCAATAAGTTGCGTAGCTTACGGCGCGCACTGGTTTCTTCCTTTACCTCCTTCAAAAATCGAACATTGGTAAAGTAGACTTTCTTGAATCGACGAAAGAAGAACAGGTGAATGATAATCGGTATGGCGAGGGCCGCCAGGGCCCATAAAAACGTCGGATATACAAATTGCATAAGGCTGCAAAGATATATTTTATTTGTAAAAGGAGCTATGTGATATTTAGTCCTATACTAATACGTATGATGGCGCTTTTTGTTATAAGATTTGCATATTTCTCCGCTGAGGGCTAGCCGAAAGGCTGCTATTTTCCCCTCATATTAGATTTTGGTCATTTCGCAGGAGTTTTTGGTTAACGTCTCCCTTGCTTTCTCCCCTACATTTGTATCATACAATTTGATTAAAAAAATTAAGACAAATGAAAAATAGAAAATTCCGCGTAGGCCTCTTGTCAACATTGACCTTGGTGCTTGCCGCAGTAGCCTTCCTCGCCTTTTCCAATAAAGAGGAGAAAGTAGAAAAGACCCTAACCGAAACTGCCCCACAGCTATTATCCGTCGATGTTGCCGCTCCTGTTTTTGAAAAAATAATAGAGTGGGATGAATACACTGGGCGCTTTGAAGCCAGTGAGCGCGTAGAGGTAAGAGCCAGGGTAAGTGGATACATTGAAAGCGTAAACTTTAAAGATGGACAAGTGGTAAGAAAGGGAGATGTCCTCTTCGTGGTTGACCGTCGCCCCTTTAACATTGCCCTCAACCAAGCAAAAGCCAGCCACGGCCAGGCACTGGCCGCACTGACGCAGGCGCAGGAGAACTTTGACCGGGTCAAGTCTTTAAAGGCAACAGGAGCAATATCTGTAGAAGAATATACCAGCCGCCAACAGGCCCTAGCGGGCGCAAAGGCCAATCTGGAATTGACACAAGCTACTATTGATCATGCCCAGCTCAACCTCGAATTTACCAAAGTAAGGGCGCCTATTTCGGGAAGAATTGGCAGAGACTTGGTCAATCAGGGAAATCTTATCGATGGCGGCACCTCGGCGGCAACCCTACTGACTACCATTGTTGCTACTAGCCCTATCCACTTTTACTTTACCGGAAGTGAATCCGACTTTTTGAAGTATTCTCGATTGGCTCGTAATGGGGAGCGTGGTTCCTCTCGTTCTACGGCCAACCCCGTAATGCTCAAGCTGCAGGATGAGGAAGAATATACCCATAAGGCAGTCATGGATTTTGTAGACAATGAAATTGATAGAAGCACCGGAACGATCGAAGCAAGAGCTATTCTGGACAACAAAGACCACCTACTGGAGCCGGGCATGTTTGGTAAGGCTCGCTTGCTGGGCAGTGCAGAGCATGAGGCCATTATGATCCCCGATGACATTATCGGCACCAACCAATCGGTCCGCTTTGTCTATGTTTTGAATGCCGATAGCACTGTAACGACCAAGAATATTGACCTCGGTCCACTACATACCAACGGATTGCGTATCGTAAGGAAAGGGTTGTCAGCGGACGATCAATTAATCACCAGCAATATTCAAAAAATCCGACCGGGGTTGAAGGTCAACCCTGTAGCGGCTAGCGTTCAAGAGGACAATCGCGAAACCCTAGCTTCTACGTCGCTGAAATAGCCCGCATTCTAAGCGCAAATCATTTATAAAACATAAAGTATCCCGGATCAACATGTTGTCTGCTAAGGATAACATGACTGGGATACCCTTGTCCGCCATAAAAATTAATTATCATGAAATTTAGTCACATCTTCATCAATCGGCCCATTTTTGCAGCAGTCTTGAGTATTCTGATTCTTATAGTGGGCGGACTAGCCTACGTCTCCTTGCCAGTTTCACAATTCCCCGATGTCGCTCCTCCTACCGTAGAAGTTGTGGCGATTTACCCAGGGGCCAATGCACAAACCCTTTCCGAGACCGTCGCTACTCCTCTAGAACAGGAAATCAACGGCGTAGAAGGAATGATCTATATGACCTCTCAGTCCTCCGCCGACGGCCGGGTCATTTTACAAGTTGCCTTTGAGCTGGGGACCGATTTGGATCGCGCGCAGGTGCAGGTACAAAATCGGGTAGCTATCGCAGAACCCAGATTGCCCGAACCCGTAAGAAGATTAGGCATTACCACTAAGAAAATTTCTCCGGATATATTGCTGGTGGTCAATATGTACTCCCCAAACAATACTTATGATCTAACCTACGTCGGTAACTACGCAACTTTGCAGCTTAAAGACCAATTGGCCCGGATCAAGGGAATTGGAGATATTCAGTTGTTCGGAGCGGCGGATTATGCCATGCGGATTTGGCTGGACCCGGATCGGATTGCCAACTTGGATATGACCGCTGGTGAAGTGGTGAATGCCCTTCGCTCGCAAAATGTCCAGATTGCCAGCGGCACCTTGAATAGTTTGCCTTCTGGAAAGCAGTCGGCTTTCGAGATCAACATACAGACACAGGGAAAATTGGTTACGACTGAGCAGTTTGAAAATGTGATCATCAAATCTGGTGACGACGGCCGCATCGTTCAGCTCAAGGATGTAGGGCGTGTAGAGTTGGGCGCACAAAATTATGCAACAAAGGGTTACCTGGGCGAAAAGCCCGCCATCGCCATGCCTATTTTTCAGCAGCCTGGTGGTAATGCCCTGGAAACAGCGGCCGAGATTCAGGCCAAGATGGTGGAGTTATCTAAGGATTTTCCCGAGGACTTGAAATATGAAATCGTATACAATCCTACCGAGTTTGTGCAAAAGTCAGTAGATGAAGTCTACCGTACCATTGCCGAAGCCATCTTGCTGGTGGTCTTTGTCATCCTTTTGTTCTTGCAATCCTGGCGAGCCTCCATCATTCCTATCTTGGCGATCCCCGTTTCGCTGATTGGTACTTTTGCGGTGATGCAGGCCCTCGGTTTTTCTTTGAACAACCTGACCTTATTCGGACTGGTTTTGGCCATCGGTATCGTAGTTGATGATGCCATTGTGGTGGTGGAAAATATGGAGCGGTACCTGGCGGAAGGATTCTCCCCCAAGGAGGCTGCCCGCAAGACGATGGATGAAGTGGGTGGAGCCTTGGTCGCCATTGGATTGGTTCTGATCGCCGTTTTTATTCCTACCACCTTTTTGGAAGGCATCTCCGGACAGTTTTACAAGCAGTTTGGATTGACCATTGCAGTGGCTACAGCTATCTCAGTATTCGTTTCTTTGACATTGAGTCCAGCGATGGCGGCACTTTTGATGCGCCACGAAGAGCACGGTGATAAAAAGACCCCATTTTTGTTGATTCCCTTTGCTTTTATTGGCCATACATTCAACCGTTTTATGGATTTCATTTCCAATCAATACGGGAATAGCGTCCGGAAGCTGATCAGAACCAGCGCTATGGTGATGGTCGTCTACGGTGGCTTGATTGCCCTAACCAATTTTGAATTTGGCCGCGTCCCCAGTGGTTTTGTCCCTGCGATGGATCAAGGATACTTCATTACAGCCATTCAGCTGCCTCCGGGTTCCTCGCTGACCAGAACGGACGAAGTGGTGCGGGAAGCCTTGAAAACGACACTAGCAACCGATGGCGTACGGACCGCCGTGACATTCACAGGATTTGATGGAGCGTCGTTCACCAATGCCTCCAACGCCGCCGTGATTTTCTCTACACTGGAAGATTTTGATGTTCGTCAGGAAAAAGGAATCACTTACGATGCGCTCTTGGGTACACTGCGGCAGAAGATGGGGGCGATAGACAATGCCTTTGCGGTAGTTATTCCTCCTCCATCTGTACGCGGTATCGGTAATGCCGGTGGATTTCGGATGATGGTGCAGGATAAGGCCAACCTCGGTAGCGATGCTTTGTTGAATGCCACTTATCAACTGGCCGCCGCCGCCAATCAAGACCCCGCGCTGAGTAGTGTATTTACCTTTTTCAATAATCAAACACCACAGCTGTTTTTGGATATTGATCGCGTAAAAGCAGAACAATTAGGGATAGACGTAGGACAGGTTTTCCAATCTTTGGAAGTGTATATGGGTTCTGCCTTCATCAATGATTTTAATTACTTGGGAAGAACCTATCAGGTCACTGCTCAGGCCGATGAGCCGAATCGACTGACGCCAGACGATATATCTCGCATCAAAGTGCGCAATAATAAAGGCGATATGGTTCCTCTGGGGACTATTAGCACCCAGAAAGACATTGCCGGGCCGAACAGAATTCCAAGGTTCAACCTCTACCCTGCGGCTTCGCTGGTTGGAGATATTGCCCCAGGGTATAGCACCGGGCAAGCACTGGATCGTATGGAAGCCCTGGCCGCAGAAATTTTACCTCAAGGCATCTCTTTTGAGTGGACAGAAATGGCTTATCAACAAAAGCAAACGGGTAACACCGCAGTGATCGCCTTCTTACTGGCCGTCGTATTTGTGTTCCTCTTGCTGGCCGCTCAATTCGAAAGTCTGGTACTGCCTTTGGCCGTCATCTTTATCGTACCGATGGTACTGCTGTCTGCTATGATTGGGATCGACCTGGCTGGCCTAGACAATAATATCATGGTGCAAATTGGCTTGGTGGTACTGGTGGGCCTGGCCAGTAAGAATGCCATCCTCATCGTAGAGTTTGCCAAGCAGTTAGAAGATCAAGGAAAAGACCTCCGAACCGCTGTAATCGAAGCCTCGCGGCTGCGCCTCCGCCCCATCCTGATGACCGCTATGGCTTTCATCCTTGGCGTTGTACCGCTGGCCATAGCCACCGGAGCAGGAGCCGAACTGCGGACCTCCCTAGGTATCGCCGTATTCAGTGGCATGTTGGGAGTGACTTTATTTGGAATATTCTTAACCCCAGTGTTCTACTATCTGGGCAGAAAACTGAGCACCCGAAAAGCAAAACCTAATGATGATCAAGCCGTGCCCATCGCCATAGAAAACGCACAATTGATTTAATCGATAACGCTGGCCCCTCCCGAGGGGCCAATTTTATTCTTACTAAGACCACATTACATTTTGGTCATTTGCCCAAGGATTTTGGTTAACGACCAGGAGCGAATTCCAATAACTTTGTTAAAAGAAAAATTCATTAAATTTAAAAAATCGCAGTCATGAGAAATATATCATTAATCGCCATCCTCGCCCTTGTACTTGTCTCCTGTGGAGTCACCAAAAGAGACTTCGGCGTAGAAAGTAAGGTAGACATCAAAGAGGATTTTTTAGTTGTTGAAGAAGAACACTTTGTAGAAACCGCCCCTATCTCTGACTGGTGGACGGCCTTCAATGATCCTATTCTGGACACCTTGATCCGCAAGGCCAAAGATCATAACCTAGACGTCAATGTAGCCGTAGCCAATGTCTTTGCTTCAAGGGCCTTGTTGAAAGAAACTCAACTGGATCGCATCCCAACGGTCACCGCTAATGGCAACTACAACCGTACAAGGCTGGGCGAAAATATTTTCACTCAAGGCACCAATCCTACCTTCAACACCTTCAGCGGCAGCTTCGATGCTTTTTGGGAGACCGACCTATTTGGCAGAGTGTCCAACCGGGTCAAAGGGGCCTACGCCAACCAGCAGTTACTTGTCGCAGATATGCAGGGCGTCTATGTCAGCGTATTTGCCGAAGTGGCGCGAAACTACATGGAATTTAGAGGAGCGCAGTACCAATTAGATATTGCTAATCGAAACCTCAAAGACCAGGAAGAGACTTATGCCTTGACCGTCCAGCTTTCCGAGGCAGGTACCAGCAATAGCCTCGATGTTTCGAGAGCACTGGCACAGTTGGAAAGCACCAAAGCGATTATTCCACAGCTACAGGCTCGCATAGAAGCGTTAAAAAATAGCCTTAGCGTACTCATAGGAGAGGTTCCTGGCAATCTGGAAGCAGCGATCATTGACAAACAGCCGTTGCCTAACTTGCCTTCTTCCGTTGCCGTAGGCAGTGTAAAAGACCTCTTGCGTCGTCGTCCAGATGTCCGGAGAGTAGAGGCGGAATTGCAGGTACAAATTGCACAGTACAATCTGTCGGTAGCAGAGCTTTATCCTAATATTCAGTTTGGAGGATCTATCGGTTTTTCGGCAGTAGATTTTTCCAACTTTGGCAGCAAAGAGTCTTTCACTTGGAGCGTGATTCCCAGTATCAGCTGGGCGGCCTTCAACATCGGACGGGTCAGAAGACAGATCGATCAGGAAGATGCGCTGACGCTTGCGGCCCTGAGCCGCTACGAGCAAACAGTCTTGGAGGCTTTGGAGGAAATCAGAACAGCCATGAGCAATTTCACCAAGGAGCTGGAACGCCGGGAGCGCCTTCGCGAATCAGCGCAGGCCAGTAGCCAGGCCGCTACTTTTGCCCAACAGCGCTACACCGCCGGACTCGATAGCTTTATTGACTACCTGAGTGCTGATGCCAGCCTTTTGCAGGCCGAGAACCAGCTGGCCAACAGTGAGATCACTGCCGCCACTTCTCTGATTGCCATTTACAAAGCTCTAGGAGGCGGTTGGGAAATTGTTTCGGAAGAGGAGCTACAGCAAAAATTTGAAACCATGAAATTAGCAGAAGCTAACTTAAGATAACCCAAGTTGCGATGAACGAGATTCAGAAAGGAAGATTTTGTGAGAAATGCAGCCCTTTGGCGCATTTCGATTCAAACATCTGACGCTTTGAATCTTGTAATAGTGAATCGCAACTTGAATAAATATAACTGAATTTAAAGGGTTAATTTTTTTTAAAATAAGGGTTTTAACGGTAGTCGCCGAAAATGGTGGCTGCCGTTTTTTCCTCCGCCTATTTGAACAGAAAATTAACTATATTTGACGATGCCCAAGAAGGAAATCCCCGTATTTGAAACCATCAATGATCTGCACGCTGCAACGGGATATGACCACCGCAGCCATATCCCCGGTTTCGACATATTCACAATAGAATCTCTCGAACCAACTTGCGTAAGGTGCATGCCTCCTTACCGGCAGGGCTTTTATCAAGTCGGTATTTTGAGCTATACGGGAAGTAGTAAAATCAATGTCAATACCAATGTGGTAGAATTGGAGCAAACCCCACTTTGGTTTGTCGTCCCCGGTCAGGTGTTCTCTTGGCAGCGAGATCCGAATACTACTGGCTACCACATTCAGTTTCACAAAGAATTTATTCTAAAAACCATTCCCAATCTAACCGAAGATTTCCCTTTTCTAAAGTTATCAGAAAACAGCGTTTTTTTGTTGAACCCAGAGGAGCAGAGGTCATTAGAGGTCGATATGGGCAGGATGCTTTCGGTATTCCAAAACCCACACCCTTATCAGGAAAAAATGCTGGAAGGCATGTTGATTTCGGTATTGTACAATTGCAAATCCATATACGAACGTTTTAAGACGACACAAAGCAGCTTATCGAGAAGTCAGGTGCTAACTCAACGCTTTCAACAGCTAGTAGACCGACTATACATTGACTCGAAAAACGTCAGCGACTATGCCCGACAATTGAATGTTACGCCTAATTATCTGACGACGACGGTGAAGCAGGTTACGGGGAAAACCGCAAAGGATGTCATACAAAGTCGGGTATTTCTGGAAAGCAAAAATATGCTGGCCTTCTCCAAGCTGGATATTGCCGAAATTGCCTTCCAACTTAATTTTCAGGAGCCTACCCATTTCACCCGTTTCTTTAAAAAACACAGTGGTACGACTCCTAATAGATACCGCCAATCATTATAAAACAACCTGCCTAAATCCTACGTCTTTAATTACTATCAATGCCCATCATTTCGATCATTTTGCATTAAAAAATGGTTATTTATTGCTCCTGATAATCCCGAAATTTATAGTGTAATCCAAGTTGTATAACTAAGACCATGTTCTAAAGAAAAGCAGGATGAAAAAAGAACGGATCGCACTGATTACGGAGGCGGGTAATAATTTGGGAATTCGATTTGCCTCCATACTGCACGAAGCAGGATACAAAGTGATACTAGCAGCGAAGCAAGGAAACATCTCCCAGCTAAAAAAAGCCATTGTGGAGGATATTCACTTTGTGTCAGTAGACTTCACTCATTCGGCAGGTCTCATTGAACTCAAAAACAAGTTAACCTCCAGCTATGGAAAGCTGGACGTACTCATCAACAATGCGGAAATCGCCAATGGGTTTGGTCAGAAAATTCATGAACTGAACATAGAAGAGCTTAAAACCCTCTACCAGCAAAATTTATTCTCCATCATAGAATTGAGCCAATTATTGTATCCATTGCTTGCTCAATCGGAAAAGGCAAGTATTATCAATATTTCAAGCGGGTTAGGGAAGATTGAGAAGATGCAAGACGACAGCTTTTGCTACGCCCAATACCAGATGACCGGTTATGCTACTGCCAAGGCTGCTTTGGAGATGTTCACCGTTACCCTCAACCGAGAATTCAAGGCAAGCAATATTGAGGTGTTCAGCTTTGACCCTGTCCGACCTAAAAACAGTAGGCACAATGCTCTTATCATTTGTAAAGAAGTGCAAGAGGAATTGTTGGGATTATTAGATAAAGTAGCCTATCCTCCTCCTTAAAGGGAGACTACTTCACCAGTGTCACATCTCCCTTGTACAAAATCACCTCTCCATCATCAAACTCAATCTCCGCCCAATAGACAAAAACCGCAGGGTTGAGCACCTCGCCTTTGAAGACGCCGTCCCAGCCGTGATCGGGAGCATTCGGCAAGAAGTTGTTGGCCTCGTGTAGCTTTTCGCCCCAGCGATTATAGATTTGGAAAGTGTTGATTCGTTTTACTCCAAGGCCGGCATAAATCTGAAATTCATCGTTCCTGTTATCCCCATTGGGTGAAAAGGCATTGGGAATATACACATTGCGATCTTTGCGAACTTCAACAATAACTTCATCATCTCCGGGACAGCCGTTGACATCGGTGACACGAATGCTATAAGAAGTAGTTACGACAGGGCTGACGGTGACCTTATCGCAGCCAATACAATCGATATTCGACCAGAAGATGCTGTCGATCAGCTCGTCGGGGAGGTTGAATACCGCTTGCAGGCGTACACTGTCGCCCAGCTGAATGCTGGTATCTCGGCCCAGCCCGACATCGACGGGAAGGGGAGCGTTGATGGCGAGCAGTTCTTCCCCCTCACAGCCGTTGGCATCCGCGATGCGTATACGGTAGGTCCCTGCGCCGAGGCCAAAGAAGATCGAGTCCGGCTGCAAAGGCCCATCATTAAGGGCATAGCTATAAGGGGCGATCCCCCCGTCGACCTGGCTGATCGCCAGCCAACCATCCGCGGCATCAAAGCAGCTAGGATCAGAAATCAAGGGCTGAAGTTCCAGCGGAGCGGGCTCCACGAGGAAAACAGAATCAATCGCCCTACAGCCTTCGGCATCCGTAACCGAGACAAAATGCCAGCCACTCCCCAGCTCCGTCGCCATCGCTCCATCCTGGCCATTCGACCAGTCGTAGCTGTAGGGGGCGGTACCGCCGCTGAGGGCTTCGGCAAAGGCGCTGCCGTCGGCTGCCCCCGCGCAACTGATAGGCGTACCGTTGAAGTCGGAGTCTATTTGTACCCCGATGGCCAGCGGCGGCTCAGCGATAATTTGGGTGCTTAGGATTTGGGAGAATCCACTAGCCGAGGTGATGGTTACGGTATAATTGCCGGCCATTAGGCCGGAGATGGTTTCGAGTGTATTGAGGCTATTGAGGCTGCCTTGGCCGAGGGGGTTGAGGCCATCGCCTTCCCATTGGTAGTCGAAGGGAGCTTGGCCGAGGTCGACGAGCAGGCTCAGCTGGCCGCTGCTTTCATTACAGCCCAGGGTATCACCGGTAAGGAGGGCGTTGATGCCGCAGGAGTCTGGTGGGCTTAGAACGGTGGTGGTGATGATGAGGCTATCGCAGCCGTTGGTATTGGAGAGGGTGATGCTGGTGACGCCAACGGCGGTGGGGTCGCAGCTGGTGGCCGTTAGTTCGGTGGTATCGCTGGGGAGGAGGAAAGTTTCGGTAATGATGAGGCTGTCACAGCCGTTGGCATTCATCAGTAAGATACTCCTTATCCCTACATCTTGAGGATCACAGCTTGTCGCAAATAACTCTGTTGTATCACTGGCCAGTAAAGTCGTTTCTGTAATCACCAAGCTATCGCAGCCCTCCGAATTCATCAATAATATACTTGCTGTACCAACATCTTGCGGATCACAACTCGTCGCCAACAACTCCGTCGTATCACTCGCCAGTAAGGTCGTCTCCGTAATCACCAAGCTATCACAGCCAGCTGAATTTATCAGCAACACACTCATCACACCAACATCCTGCGGATCGCAGCTCGTCGCCATCAACTCCGTCGTATCACTCGCCAGTAAGGTCGTCTCCGTAATCACCAAGCTATCACAGCCAGCTGAATTCATTAGCAACACACTCATCACACCAACATCCTGTGGATCGCAGCTCGTCGCCAACAACTCCGTCGTATCACTCGCCAGTAAGGTCGTCTCCGTAATCACCAAGCTATCACAGCCAGCTGAATTTATCAGCAACACACTCATCACACCAACATCCTGTGGATCAC
>JBCDGZ010000071.1:0-38397 GCA_038750655.1 Bacteroidota bacterium
TAGTATTTCTTCTAATATCGTGCCTCCAGCTAAAGTTCTGTTCTACGCCTGGGTCGACAAGCTTCGACTGCGCGAAAAGCCCGACGCCAAAAGCAAAGTCATTGCCGAACTGACGGAAGGAGCCGTTCTGGATTACCTACACGAAAAAACAGCCTTTACCAAGCAAGTGACCCTGCGGGGCAAAATCTACGATGAACCCTGGCTCAAGGTACGGAGCAGCGACGGCCTGACGGGCTGGGTATACGGTGGCGGCGTCAAAGAAAATAAGCCACAGGTTGATTTAAATCCCACACCTTATGATAAATGCCTGGAACAATTGATCGAAGGCATCAGCCCCAAGAGCTACCAATCCTGCCTCAGTCGCGCTCGTCGCCAACAGCTCAAAAAAGATAAGCAGTACGTGAGCGCCAACAGTGAAGGCATCAGCATCACCTTGCTGAGCGGGCAAAAGAAGGTGCTGAAGAATAAGATTGGGAATAATGAAAAAGAGCGCGTGCAGTACGAGTACCGCTACTACATTCCTCAAATGGGCTTTTTTGTCGTTCAGGTTTTTTATCACGAAGAATCCGGCTTTTTGCTGATCAACGATAAATCGGGGCGGGAGACGATGATCTGGGGCTATCCCAAAGCTGCACCGGACTATCGCCACCTCTTGGTGATCAACTCCACCTATGTCGATACCTACCTGAACAATTCCATCCAAATCTGGGGCTTCACCGAGTCCAAGGGCTTTCGCCAACTGTGGGAGGACGACCTGCCCGGCTATGTACCCACGCTGGGACGCTGGCTAGAGGGCAACACCGCCGAAGTGGCCTTCCAGGCTGCCGATAACAATATCGAACTAGGCGAAAAAATCCTGCAAATCAGCAAAAACGAGCTGGGCGGCTGGGAGCAGAAAGAGAAGCTGACTGAATAAACCCCACTTTTCGAGGTTACCTTTTGGTGTTGGTGCAATAAACTAGTGCAGCGGCGAGTAAATTGCCTGCTGACTAGAACTGATGAGCATACACTCCGATCAACAAATAATAAAGGGCTTGCAATCTAATGACCACCAGGAAACCAACCAAACCCTGCGTGTCCTTTACGGCAGTCACTACGAGTTGATTGATCATTTTATACGTAGAAACGGAGGAACAGAAGATGATGCTGCGGATGTTTTTCAGGACGCTGTCATCGTTTTTTATCGCAAAGTGCGATTGGGAGAGTTACAATTGAATTGTTCTATTCAAACGTATTTGTTTTCGATTTGTAAGAACATCTGGCTGTACCGATTGAGAAGCAGAAAAAAACAGGTGCAGTGGGATGTTGATCTGGAAGCGGTATTAATTGAGGAAGATGGCATGGACATCTTGCTGAGAGAAGAGCATCGGGAGCTGATCGCCGGCCTGATCGGGCAATTGGGCGAACGCTGCCAGCAGATTTTAAAGCTCTACTATTTTGATCGCATGCGGATGAGAGAAATTGCGCTGCGCATGGGATTCAAAAGTGAGCAGGCCGCCAAAAACAAGAAGGCGGCTTGTATGAAAAAACTGCGTGCTATGATTGAGGCATCTGCCCAGCTGAAAAAGATTTTCTCGAAATAGGCTAAGAGCTGTCCAAACCGCAGCTCGTAATTGGATAAATCGGATACAGAATAAAAGAAGAAGCGGCCGTTCGGGTGGCTTCTACAGCTATTCTTATGCATCAAAATCGAAAACAAGGGTATGGAATACTTAAACAACAACGATCAAGCAAATTCCCGTGAAGAACAGCGGCGGCGGGAGGAACAATTAATCAGTGGTCTAGAATATTACGGCAAGGAGGTTTTTAAAAAGCAGTTGCAGGTCCTCCACGCAGAATTGATTCCCGCTCAAAGGCGGCGCTCCCGGTTACGGCGAATGCGCCTGCTGGCGCTGAGTGCTGCCGCCCTGTTGCTTCTACTGCTCAGCTTTTGGTTCCTACCGCCTACGGCTCCCTCTGATCCCTTCGGCGCCTACTACCACCCCTACGCCCTACAGCTCGATAGCCGCGATACCGTCGATTCTACACTGGCCCAGGCCACTCAGCTCTACCAAAATCGAAACTGTCAACAGGCCCTTCCCCTCCTGGAAACCCTTCTGGCGGCCCAACCCCAACAGCTGCCCCTCCAGCTGGCCTGCGGCAACTGCTACCTGCAACAGCAGCAGCCGGAGGCAGCCCTGCGCTGGTTCCGCCAGACCCTCCGGGCCGATGACCTGCTCTATCGCGATCCTGCCCGCTGGTACGCCGCCCTGGCGGAGTTGCAGCGAGGGCAATTGGCCGCCGCCAAGGCACTCCTGCGACCCTTGGCTGACAATTCAGCGGCAGATTATCATAAGGAAGCCCAAGCCCTGTACACCCTCCTAGACTAAATCACTACCAATCTGCGTTAAGTTGACACCAACTCGCTGATTCTCAGAATACCCTGATTGCAAAAGGAACCTGCTTTCGCTGGATTTTGCCATAGTTTTGGTATAATTGTAGCAGCAAAAGCACTATTAACCGGTTATCAAAGCTACCATGAACAAGTTCTACCTCAGTCTTTTCTTCCTGCTTTTTCTACAATCTGTTTGGGCCCAGCGTGGCGCTCAACCCAAGCAAGAGGATATTCAACTCGCCCAGCAATTTAGTGCAGCCTACGAAGACGATAAATTGGTCGCCATCAAGAGCCAACTGGACATCGTTTTTTCCTACAGTAATAAAGACAAAAAACTGGTCGCCGAGGAGCGCAAAACCGAGCAACTGATGTGCATCAAGGGCGACTGTGATCACTATGTCTACGAGTTTTATGATGATGAATCGGAGATCGATGACATCGAAGTGCGCTACCGCAATGGCAAAGAGAAGGATGTGGAGGCTCAGCGGGAATACTACAGCCAGAATGGCATTTTCTATTCCGATGCGCGAGTCTGCTACTTCGCCCTCGACTTTCCGGCGCAGGGCTATCAATATACGGTTGGGATGACCAAAAAGTACAAAGACATCAAGTATTTTACTTCCGTCTATTTTTCTGAAACCTATCCCTTGGAGGAGCGCAAAATCACCTTTACGGTACCTCGCTGGGCGAAGATCGAGTTGAAGGAAATGAATTTTGCGGGGTTTGACATCAAAAAGGATAGCCGCTTTGATACCAAACAGCAGGCGGATGTGATTACCTATACCCTCAAGAAAATGCCGGGCTTAAAGTCGGAGCGGAATGCCAGAGGCCCCTCGCATCTCTATCCGCATGTATTGGTTTTGGGGAAAGAATATACTTACAAGGGGCAAAAAGTAACGCTTTTTAATTCTACGGATGACCTTTACGCCTGGTATCGCTCCTTGGTTAAAAATGTAGACAATGATCTGGCCGGCCTTCAAGCTAAGGTGGACGAGCTGACCGCCGGGGCAGGCAGCGACGAGGAGAAGGTAAAGGCCATTTACTATTGGATACAAGACAATATTCGCTACATCGCTTTTGAAGATGGCATCGCAGGCTTCCAGCCGGAGGCTTGTCAGGAGGTGTTGAAAAACAAGTATGGGGATTGCAAGGGGATGGCCAATCTGACCAAGCAAATGCTCAATCTGGCCGGCTTTGACGCCCGGCTAGTCTGGATCGGAACCAAACGCCTGGCCTATGATTACAGCTTACCGAGCCTGGCGGTAGATAATCATATGATTTGTAGTGTGGTGCTCAATGGGCAGCGCTATTTTTTGGATGCTACCGAAGAGTTCAATCAGCTGGGGGAATATGCCGAGCGTATCCAGGGCCGTGAAGTGCTGATTGAGGATGGGGATAGTTTTATTTTGGAAAAAGTTCCAGTATCTCTGGCCAGCGATAATGCAATGGTGATCAAAAGCCAGGTGCGTATCGAGGAGGAGTCGCTGGTGGGCAAGGGCAGCTATCAGTTCAACGGCGAGAGCAAGGCGAATTTTTTGTACAACCTCAATAACATCCGAAGCAGCCACCGGGAGGAAGCCCTGCGCTACTACCTCAATGAAGACAATAAGAGCTATAAAGTGGAGAATGTGGAAAGTTCGGATATGACGCAGCGCGATGGAGAGATGTCTTTAAATTATGATTTGAAATGGGAAAGTGCGGTCTCTTCCTATGATGATGAAATCTATGTAGACATCGATTTTTCTAAAGAATTTCAGAATTATACCTTTGAAGAGGATAGAAAGCAAGATTATTTGTTTTCCCACAAAATCAAACAAAAGACCATCGTTGAACTGGAAATTCCGGAAGGCTATCAGGCCAGTTTTGTTCCACCCAACTTGGATAAACAACACGAAGATTTTGGCTTTAAGGTGAATTTTGAAGTAGAGGGCAACACCCTGCGTTACCTCAAAGAAATTACTGTCCATAACGCAGAAATTAGAAGAGAGCATTTCGAAATCTGGAACGCCTATGTCAAAGAACTGGCGGGCTCCTACGAACAACAGATTGTACTGAAGAAAAAATAAACGGACGATCATCGTCTGCTTCCAAAACATTCAACCGAAAAAATATTTACAACGTGAAGACCTATACTTTTTTATTGACACTTGGCCTGCTGCTGAGTACTATTACGGTTACTTTGGCCCAAAAGGACAAAGCTGGGGAGATCAGAAGTGAATTCTGGGGCAACAAGCACAAAAAATATACGAATAATGAAGTGCCGGAAAAGTGGAACGGCGAATCGGCTGTGATTCTCTACCAGAACTTTAGTTATGAGTACGATAAGTCTTCTGGAAAAATTTACAACATCGCGCGCTATCATCGCAAGATCAAATTGCAAGACAAGGCGGCGGTGAAGGAATACTCGGAGTTCTCTTTTACTGAAACTTTTAAGGGGCAGGTGGGCTACCGCCGCAGTAAGGGTAAAACTTTCGTCGGCTTTAAAATCATCAAGCCCGATGGCAGCGAGAAAGAGGTCGACCTGGCTAATGCCGCTGAAATTAAAAATGAGGATGGCGATGGCACGGTTAAGAAATTGGCCATCCCTGGCTTGCAGGAAGGGGATATTATCGACTATTACTACTTCGTTATCGAACGATTCAAGGCGGACTTGACCCATACCTTCCAACCGGTTCTGACTACCTTGAGTTCTACGTACCCGATCTGCTACCAGGAGGTAAGTTTTAGTGTGGAGAAAAATTTCTACATCAACTTCCGTCCCACCAACGGGGCGCCCGACCTGAGGCTTAAAGAAACGGGCAAGCGAAAAGTCTACACCGTCAAAGAAGAAAATATTGACCGCTACGAGGACCTGCTCTGGCTTTATAAGTACCGCTCCCTACCCACGATAAAATTCCAGGTGATCTACAATAAGCGCAATACGCCAGTGCCCGCTTTCGTGGGGAAAAATGGGAAGGCGAAAAAGGATGTGTCTTACGGAGAGGTCCGCCAACTGCTGATGCCCAGTCTGAATTCAATGGACCTGAGTGCCCGCTCTACGTACAAATTGTTCAAAAAATACCTCAAAGAAAATAACCTCAATGGCAAGAACAAGCGTGAAATGGTCGAGCTGGCCTACTACTACCTCTACCACTATTCTATCGGAATGGAAATCGAGGAGTACTATGTCTCCGATGACGCCCGCGAGCCCGGCTACAATCAATATGGCTTTGTCAGCACCCTGCACTACATCCTCGATATGTACGACATTGATAACGAACTGATTGTTACCATCCCTCGGGATATTGCCCATTTGGATGATTTGTTGCTGTTTCAGGAGATTGCGGTGATGCTGCGCGTACAGCTTGGGGAGGAGGACATCTATCTGAGCAATTTTGGCCTGCATCCTCGCTTTGGCGAAGTTCCTCCAGATTATGAGGGCAACAAAGCCTATGTTTTTAGCTTTTCTTCTTCTGGCGGAGGGCAGAGGATTGCCACGCTGCCCACCAGCAATAAGGACGACAATCATTCCCAGGTACAGGTGAATGCCAGTTTCCTGGAAGGTGATATGAATACCCTGCTAGTCGAAACCAGCAATGAAATGAAGGGGCATAATCGCCGCTGGGCGCAGAACCGCTTCATCAACATCTACGATTTTCTGGATGAAGAGTACGAGCAGTATGGCACCAAGTCTTTTGTCGAGCGCGGTAAGCGCAAGAAGAGTGAAAAGGTTGCCCTGAATCAAAAGATCAAAGAGTTTAAAGAACGGCTGGCCGAAAACCGCGAAGAGCGCCTCAAAGCCAATGCTGAGGATGATTACAAAGCAGAAATCATTGACCTGAAAAATTTCAAAATCAATAACCTAGGCCGCGACCACAAGTCGCCGAATTTCAACTTCGACGCTGGATTTGAGGTCAAGGGATTGGTCAAAAAGGCTGGCCCCAATCACATTATTGAAGTCGGTAAGTTGATCAGCAGCCAGATTGAGGTGCCCGAGGAGGGGATGAAGCGCAGCCAGGATGTGTATATGCCTTATGCTCGCTCTTATAATTATACCATCCAGCTGACTATTCCCGAAGGCTACAAAGTGCAGGGATTAGAAAAACTCAATATGAAGGTGGAAAATACAACCGGCGGCTTCACCAGCGCCGCTCGCATGGACGGCAATCAACTGATCATAGATACCTACAAGTATTACAGCAACAATTTTGAGCCCGCGGCCAACTGGCCCAAGCTAATTGAATTTCTGGAAGCTGCCTATAAGTTTACACAAACCAAAGTGCTGTTAAAGAAGGCCTAACTTTTTGCCTTTTGCTCAAGAGAACATGGCCACCAAAAACATCACGACGGTCACGACAAAGCCGACCATAAAAATATTGTAGGATAAGGTCAGAAAACGGTATTTCTTATCCAATACCTTTCCAAGGAAGTACAAATCGCGGGTCATATTGCCGTAGAGCAGTTCGCCGTCGCGGAACACCGCGTCCATAGCCTCTTCGTACTGCTCCAAGTCCAGCCGAACAAAGTTGCCGAAGTAAACAACGTTCTGCTTGATCTGCTCCATTGAGCTTTCCTCATCATTGAGGGTCGTTACCTTAGGACGGATCGACAGGACAGCAAAAATGAGCGAAGTCAGCCCGGTGATGAGAAAAATGACCACGGGTAGTAGGATCATGGGATTGGTTTCGGAGATATTGCGGTAGGAGAGCACCGAGATGACCACCGAAATCAAAATAGCATTGACGCTGATCATGATATTGGCCTTGTTATCGGCAATGGCGCTCAGGTTGATGTGGTTGCGGTAGTTGGCCCGAAAAAAAGTCTGGATAGCACTGCTGGGCAGCTTGCGCTCCAACTGCTGAAATTTGCGGATCATTCCATTTTCGCCCACCTTCTGATGCAGCTGATTCATCCGACTCTTCTCCGTCTTTTCTTTTTGCACCAAAATATTCTGACTGACCAGGTCGGCGTAGCGCGACTTGGCCGATGGGGTATAGAAGCGGGCGTTGAGCAGGTGTTGCAGTTGGAGTTGATTCCATTCCAGGGTGGAAAGGCGTTGGCTTAGGACCAGCTCCTGTTCGAGGCGAAGCAGGGGATATTGCTGGAAAAATCGGGAGGTGCTGTTGACGGCCGTTCGGGCATCGGAGAGCAGCTGAGCCTCCGGCGTCTCCGGGCTTTGGCTCGGCTCCAGCATTTGCAGGCAGTTCAGCACCCCTTGCAGGCGCTCCGCGGGGTAGTGCCGAGATTCGAGGAAGGCCTGCGCCTTTTGCTGGCTGACCGCCCCTGGCTGGTTGTAGCTAGACAGATAGCCCGTCTGATGAAACCAGCAGGCCAGGAGGGCCATTTCGCGACGGACCTCATCGCTCTGCTCAGCATCGGCGATGGCGTTGAGCGTCTGAGCGATCTCGCTGCTGCGCTGGTAGTTGTGGTACAGCAGCCGGTTGTCCTGCTGGTGGTTGAACAGGTTCAACACATGAACTTGTGCCGCCTGGACAATATCTGCGGTCAGGGGCTGATGAGGCTGTGAAGCACGGTCGTTTTCCAAAATATCAGGCGTGAATCTGGTCTATAAATAAAATACTGAGAGATGCTATGTTTAGCACCTAAACATGTTCTAAAGACAAATATAAGAACTATTCGGAATAAGTACTCCTCATCGCGGAGTACTAAGGCTGTCGCTCCTCAGTGGGCTCAACTCTATAGTCACGGATATAGCGTATCATTTTTTGCAGTTGCTCCTCAGATAATTCGCGGAGCAGCTCGGGTTGGCGGCGGCTGGTAATTTCGTAGAAAATATAATCATCCACTACTCTTTCTGTCAAAACCCGACCGAGCAGGGCCAGCTCGGGGAAGGCCGCCTGGCCACTTTCCAATTGCGTATAGCTGATCAGTGCATTGAGCAGGCATTCCTTTTCTTCGATTAAGCCAACCGGGGATTGGCTCATATGGCGCATATTCTGCCGATAGTTAGGCTCGTATTGCCAAAGGGCTTTGCAACTGGCGTAGGCCTGCCAAGGCCCCGGAGCCGCTTGAATGCGGACCGTTTTGTCAACCATAGTCGTAATGGAGTACAGCGGTTGCAGCTTCCAGTTGTGGTAGCTTAGTCCTTGCTGAAGATAGACATCGCTCATCATCGCAACTAGCCGGCTATCATTGCGATTGAACAGGTGAGCACGGGTGATGTATTCGATGGCCAATTCCCCTTCCTGGCATTGCATACACAGCTGTGCCATTTCGACGTGGGCCGAAATGTCTTTGGGCAGCACCGTAATGACTTGCTTGTACCAGTGCATGGCCTGTGGGCAATCATGGGCCAATGTATAGAGTCGAGCCAGGGCCATTTTGAGTTCAGTATGTTCTGGGTGCAACTCCAAAAGGTCGAGATAAAGGGGAATGGCTTTGAGGTAATTTTTCTTCGCCAAAAAATTATTAGCCTTTTTTTGATACTTTCTGGCAGTTTTGTCCGTCACAATGATGTCAGTAGGTTGAAGATAAATCCCTTCAGAGAGCGGAACGCTGTTGTAGCGGTCCTCCAAAATCGGAAAAACTTCCTTGACTGGCTGGAATGTAGAAGTATCGAATGCGTAGGGAATACTGGATTTTTCTAGAAGCTGCGCAATTTCCGAGGGGGTATGCAACTGTTGAGCTGCTACCGCACCAGAAATCAAGATTAATATGAATAAAAAAGGGGATTTGAGCATCTTCCAGGATATTTTTCCTTATATTTTTGCTTCGCAAAATATGTACCTCTTTTATTAGAACTTATTTTTTAATTATAAAATTTTAATTATGGCGAATTTAATGGACTTGCTGCAAGGTCAATTATCCGAAGGACTAGTTGATCAACTGAGTCAACAACTAGGTGGTGCTGATAAGCAGCAAACCGCTGCTGCCGCCTCTGGGATCATGTCCACTTTGATGGGAGCTTTGGCAAAGAATGCAGCTACTCCTGAAGGGGCCAGCGCCCTGGCCAATGCGTTGGATCGCGATCACGACGGTAGCGTTCTCGATAATGTAATGGGAATGGTAACCGGAGCTGCACAACCAGAAAATACACGCGCGACAAATGGTGCCGGTATCCTTGGACACATCCTGGGAGGTAAGCAAAATGGTGCCATTGATATGATCAGTAAGATGAGTGGCCTAGACTCTGGCAACACCGGAAGTCTGATGACCATGCTTGCTCCTATGGTAATGGGAGCCTTGGGTAAGACTAAGAAAGAGTCGGGCCTCGATGCCTCTGGCATCGCAGGTATGCTGACGGGCACGGTACAGAATGCAGCGTCTCAGCGTCCTGAAATGGGTATGATCGGAAGATTCCTCGATCAGGATGGTGATGGTAGCATCATTGATGATGTTGCTGGAATGGGTATGAAAATGCTCGGTAATTTATTCAAAAAATAAAGCCCTCCTTTAATCGAAATTGCGGGTTGCCATTTATCGTCACCGGACTTTAAATGGCAACCCGCTCCTTTTTACTCTCTCATCCTCGTAAATCGCGCCGTACTGCGCCCCATCTTCAAGAAATAAATCCCTCCCGGCAAATCTGCAATATCAATCCGCAAAGTATTCAAACCGATATTCAAAGGTAAATTCATTACTCTCAGCACCTGGCCCGATTGGTTACTCAGTACGATAGGAGCCTCTTCGGTATCTGCATTCACTTTAATGCTCAATAAATTATCCTGAATCGGATTAGGAAAAACCGTCTGTATGCCAAAGCGTTTGCTCTGGTCAGCAGCGCAATCATTACTTACAGAGATAACATCCGAGTAGTCGGTCTTACCATCGAAATCTACCTGTTTGAGGCGGTAGTAATTGAGTTGGGCTGGTGTTTCATCGATCCATTGATAGTAGCGATGAGTAGTTGTATTGCCGTTGCCCATCTTACGGCCAATGGCTTGGAAAAACTGGCCATCAAGGCTGCGCTCTAATTCGAAGTAATCGTTGTTTTCTTCGCTGGCTGTCGTCCATTCCAGGGCTACTTTACAACCTATAGATTGCGCTTGGAACGCCGTCAGCTCTACAGGCAGGGCCGCATTGATGATAATAATGGCGTAGGCCGAGGCGACCGCGCCATTGCCATCATCGATATAGTACAGGAAGCTGTCCCGGCCGGTGAAGCCAATGGGGGCTGTATAGTCCACAAAGTCATCGCCGGGGATGCCCGGGGTGCCGTTATCGTTGATATTGATGGTGCCGCCCTGTAGGGTGTTGCCATTGAAGCCGTCGGTACCGACATCGCTGAGGGTCAGTGGATCACCGTCAGGGTCACTGTCTGCTCGTCCAAAGTCCAGTACGTCGATGCTGGTGGAGCCGTCCATGAGGATGGTGACACTATCGGGGAAAGCCTCCGGCGGGCCATTGCCCGTCCCGGTTTGGATTGGCGTCAAGCAGGAGCCTCCCGGCCCGCGATAAACAATGGTTCCATTGCAAATCTGAGCCGCCGTCGCACTATTGTTAAAATTAAGGGTGTTGTTGGCCGTAATATTTCCAATGCTGATGCCGCCATCTCCGCACAGCGTCGTGCCCGTTCCATCAACGATAAAGTCATCATCGACTTCCAGGCAGATTTTTTCTATAATATTAGTAGAGTTCCCACTGATGATCCAATCATCACTGACAATGATGACTGCACCATCATGTGCCCAGAATAAGCTATTGCCGGTTATAGTTAAATCCTTATCGGGAAAGGTTAGCTCAAATTCACCGAAGACGTGGAATTCTCCCCCATTAAAGGTGAATCCATTATCAGCATCGCCAGTACTAGCCACTAGTTCGCCTCCTGCTTCAATTTGGAGATTACCCGTATGAGTATACGCAGTAGTACTGGTGAAAGTGACGACATGCCCATTGTGAATAAAGACCGTATCGCTGGCGGCCGGTGTTCCCGATTCGATCCAAGTGGCATCGTCGGTCCAGTTACCCGTCTGAGCGGAATTAAATACGGCGGCGTGGGTGGTACCAAGCATCAATAGGCAAAGTACCAATAAATTGGTTTGTCTTGTAGTAGTAGTCATTACACTTAAGAGTTATCCATTGAGGGACTGGGTCGAAAATATTGGTGGGGGAGATTTTAAACGAAATGTGACATCCTTAATTCCAAGTATCCAATTATTGTACCAATTGAAAAATAGGGGTAATTATTCGGTTAATTTACCTAATTATGTGTATCCTTGATCAGTAATTTCTATCGCTCATGACAAAAATAAATACACCTCCCCACTTTTTTCTTCGGCTGATTGAAAGGGCTGATAATGAGGAAGTTGCCCGAGTTATTCGCGAGGTCATGATGGAGTTTGGTGCCGTCGGTGAAGGCTATTCCATCAACGACCCTGAAGTCGATCATATGTATGAAGCCTACAATGGGGATCGGTCCGTCTTTTTTGTACTTTGTAGGGACCATGACATTCTGGGCTGCGGCGGGATTGGACCACTAAAGGGCGCAGATGAAGAGGTCTGCGAGCTGCGAAAAATGTATTTCCGTCCGGTAGCCCGAGGCTTGGGCTGGGGAAAGAAAATGTTAGAACGCTGCCTCGATGAGGCCCGCCAGCGTGGCTATCAACAATGCTATCTCGAAACGGTAGAACGCATGACCCAAGCCAATAAGCTCTACCAACGGATGGGCTTCCGCCGTCTGGACACCTCTATGGGGAACACAGGCCACGGCAGCTGCGATAGCAATTATGTGCTGGATTTAAGCTAGCAAAGCTTACGATTCATGACCCACTCTGGATGGCGACTGATTTCAAAACCGAACTGCTCGTACAGGCCCTGGGCATCCTGGGTATGTAAAAGCCAGCTTTTAACTCCCCGCCCCGGCGAATGCTCCAAGGCCGTTTCCACCAACCATTTCCCTAAGCCCTGCCCCTGGTGAGCTTTCAGCACATACACATCGGCAAGGTAGGCAAAGGTGGCCCCGTCTGTAATCACCCGGGCCAGGCCTACCTGCTTTCCCTCACAGTAAAGCCCCAGGCAATAGGCGTGACGCAGGGCGGCATCGACCACTTCTCTAGGGCGGTCTTTAGCCCAGTAGGATTGTTGGAGAAATGCAAAGATGGCTTCATTGTCCAGCAACTGCGGGTCTGAAGAAAGGCTATAGTTTCGACCATTGATTGGCCGATTGAGATGGAGGTTCAGCTGAGCCTGCTCACCTCCTTGCGGACCATAGAAAACGACCCAGGTTTTGAAATCATCGCTAAAATCCTCGAAGCGATGCTCGATGCCAGCAGGTACGAAAAGTACATCACCAGGCCCGAAGGGATGCCGTTCTCCATTGTTGAAAAACTGCCCCGTTCCGCTGATAATAACATAAAGCTCATCCTGCTTGTGCGGCGTTTGCAAGTCCACCTTATCCGGGATATACAACTCTACAAACATGGTCCCGTGTCGTAGTAAAGTGATAAAAAGCTGCCCCTGCTGCTGTTCCAGCTGCGCTGTGGCGCTTTCGATGCTTAGTGGCCGTTCAATCATCGGTTGCAAGGCTGCCAAGCTGCCAAAAAGCTGTACCAAGTGATGTTCCATATGCGCCACATAATCATTGATCAGCCAGGCTAAATCATGCTTTCCTTCGTGATAGGGCTTCCACAGTGAATTCGCGATTTTAAGTTGCAGTTGCTCCTTGCTCAACTGCTGGCAGACCAAAAGGATTTGTCGGTTCAACTGCTCCCAAAGTCCCGCCACTGCCTCCGTACTTTGCAACTGGTAAGCATTGTGAACCACCAGCTCCTTTTGTGCATAGGGCCGAAGCTGAAAGGGCTGCTCTGCATGTTGAATATCGACAAAGCGCTGCCAGTTGTTCGTCGCTGAGTCAATCAAATGCCCCAATATCTCCTTTTTGGACCAGCGTCCTGCCCCCAGTTTGCGATGCAATTCCGCTGGCGGCAGCGCCTTGAAGGCTTTGGGAACGTTTCGGATGTAGGTATCGAGTTTTTTTAGGGTTTTAGTAATCATTTAGAGTGATTTTACTGTTTCGGCGAAGGCGCTAAAATACCGCTCTTGCAAAACCAGCATATGATGCCGCTCGTGCCCTGCGATAATGAACGCCAGGGCCAGCCCCGTTACTGGCGAATCGCTAGCCACTGCCTGAGCCGCCAGGTCTTCCTCGCTGAGCGTGGAGAGCAGGCTGAGGGTGGCAGCGCGAATGGTTTTGTGTTCCCGCAGCAGTGATTTTATGGAGCGCGTCTCAGGGCGGTAATAGGGGACGTAGTCATTTTGGTCAAAGCCAGGCATAGGAGTAGCATCTCGACGGGCGATGCGCAGCATTCGGTAGGCGAATATTCTTTCTGTATCGCAGATGTGGATCAGCACTTCTTTGATGGACCACTTACCAGGAGCGTAGCGATAGTTCCACTGTTCCTCAGTCAACTGCTTGAGCTGCTTGCGGCAGCGTTTGCCTTGTTTTTTGAGAATTTGGTAAATGTTATCGCCTTCGACCTTGCTTACATAGGTGGCATAGTAAGGGTTATAATCTCCTTCTTGAGGGCGTTTTGGGTGACTCATGTATGGGTAATTTGGTTCAACATTAATCAAGGTTTTAGGGCTTCTAGAACACTCTCTGGCATCGGAATGTCGGCGCGGAGCAGTGGATCGGCCTCTGGCAGATCGTAGCCTTTGCGCAGCGGCAGCAGGCCCGCCCAGACGGGCAATTCATAGTCTGCTCGCTCGTCGTTGGGAGGAGCAGCACGAATCTTAGCCGATGCTTGCTCAATATCAATGGCAATAACCGTCGTGGCCTTCAGCTCCTTGGCATTGGGGATGCGAGCCTCGTCCCAGCGCCCCGGGAGAATTTGGTCTGTAATGACAGCCAAAGCGTTCATTTTTTCTTCCCCCTCCAAGGCCCGACCTCTACCAAAGATCACCGCTGAGCGGTAGTTGACCGAGTGATGGAAGGTAGAGCGGGCTAGGACTAGCGCATCGATATGAGTGACAGTGATGCAGGCCGGAATACCTTGTTCTAAGCTCATCATCATTCGGCTTTTGGTGGAGCCATGTAGAAAAATCTGGTCTCCCGAACGGCCGAAGGCAGTCGGGATGACAAACGGCTGCCCCTCGTGAGCAAAACCGACATGGCAGATGTAGGCAGCATCCAGAATTGGATAGATGCTGGCCTTATCATAATGCCCTCTTTTGGGAACGCGCTTAACCGTATTGCGGGGTGTTTTTTCGAAAGTATCCATTGTGCTGAGTATTTTTGTCAGTCAAATGTACTATCTTTCTGGACTATTGGAATCAGCCAGTTTTTCTTTTAACAATAGTCCGGTTATGTTACCCTACGCTCAATTGATCCCCATCAGCAAGACTGCTGATACTCCGGTGTATCTTCAGATTACCAACGCCATTATTCAAAGTATTCAAAAAGGCATCCTCAAACCCGGTGTGAAATTACCCGGAAGTCGCCGTCTTGCCCGCGACCTGCAACTGCATCGGCAAACGGTTGTTCGAGCCATCGAAGAGCTGTCTGCACAAGGTTGGGTAGATATTCAGGCCAGTAGAGGGGCGTTTATTCCCAAAGAGCTGCCCAAGGTTCGACTCCGGCCACTAACAACTGCGGCCTCTCCTCACAGCATTGAGCCCGCTACCACTACCGGCTTTACTTATAACCACTACCCACAGGTCAAAAAACCCGTTGTCATCAAACAAGCATTGGCTTTTAACGATGGATCACCGGATACTCGTCTGGCTCCGGTACAGGAGCTGGCTACTGCCTATGCCCGTAATTTACGGAACAACCGGGATAAAATGTGGCTGGGTTACGGCGATTGTCGGGGCAGCGAAGCATTGCGTCAAAGTATTTCTGCCAATTTCAATCAATCAAGAGGCCTTCATACCGTTCCGGACAACATTATGATTACCCGAGGAAGTTTGATGGGGATTTATCTCACCGCCCAGGCACTCCTGCAAGCTGGCGACCGTATCGTCATCGGGCAGACCAATTATTTTACGGCCAATATGCAATTTCAACAGCTGGGAGCGCAGCTAGAGCGGATTGGTGTAGATCGGCAGGGGCTCTGTGTGGAAGAAATTGATGCACTCTGTCAGCAGGCACCCATCAAGGCGGTGTACGTTACCTCGCATCATCATCATCCCACCACGGTGGCGCTGGCCCCCGAGCGTCGGCTCCGCCTCCTCGAACTGGCCCGCCATTACGGCTTTGCCATTATCGAAGACGACTACGACTACGATTTCCACTATGGCAATAGCCCCCTACTGCCTTTAGCCAGCGCCGATTACAGCGGGCAGGTGGTCTATATCGGCTCCTTTTCCAAATCAACGGCCCCTGCCTTCCGGGTAGGCTATATCGTTGCCCCCACCACCTTCATCGACGAGCTGATTTGCCTACGGCGGCTGGTGGACCGCCAAGGAGACATCGTCCTAGAGCGCACCGTCGCCGATCTGATCAATCAGGGCATCCATCGCCGATACCTCAAAAAAGCCATTCGGCACTATCGTGAGCGGCGCGACTGCTTCGCGGAGCTGCTGCGAAAGGAGTTGGGCGATCGTGTACAGTTTGAAGTGCCGGAGGGAGGAATGGCGATCTGGGTACGTTTTGATCCAGCGATTGATCTTCATACAACTAGCAGAAAGGCGGCGGCGGCAGGGCTATACCTGTCTGATGGTAGCTCTTACAATCCCCCCGGCCAGCAACTCAACGCCAGCCGACTGGGCTTCGCCTCGATGAATTTAGAGGAGATCGCTCAGGCCGTGGCTATTCTTCGGCAGTCTATAAGCACTTACTAAATCATTTCCCGGCAAGCTCGATAGAGGTCTTTCCAGTCTTTGCGTTCTTTGACCACCGTTTCGAGGTATTCCATCCAGACGCTCTGGTCTTGTACCGGGTCTTTGATGATGGCTCCGGTGATGCCGGCGGCCAAGTCATTGGCGGTCAGCTTACCCTCGCCGAAGTGGGCGGCCAGGGCCTGCCCGCTGTTGATGACGGAGATGGCCTCGGCGGTGCTCAGCGTGCTGCTGGGCGATTTGAGCTTGGTGCGGCCGTCGCTGGTCTGCCCGCTGCGCAGCTCGCGGAAGATGGTAACCAGGCGCTGAATTTCTTTGACGGGTGGAGCGGCGGCGGGTAACTCCAAAGTCCGGCCAATTTTTTCTACTCGATGCTGGACGATATTGACTTCCTCCTCCAAGGTGGCAGGAAGGGGCATGACGACAGTATTGAAGCGCCGTCTCAAGGCGCTGGACAGATCGTTGACGCCCTTGTCTCGGTCGTTAGCGGTGGCGATGAGGTTAAAGCCTCGCTGCGCTGGCACTTCCATATTCAATTCCGGAACGGGCAATGTTTTTTCAGAAAGCAGGGTGATCAAGGTGTCCTGGACATCGGAGGGGATACGGGTCAACTCCTCCAATCGGGCGATCTGCCCTTGCTGCATAGCATGCATGATGGGGCTGGCGACCAGCGCCTTTTCGGAGGGGCCTTCAGAGAGGAGGCGGGCGTAGTTCCAACCGTAGCGCAGGGCCTCTTCGGTCATCCCGGCAGTCCCTTGAACAAGGAGGGTCGAGTCGCCAGAAATGGCGGCGGCCAGGTGCTCGGCGACCCAGGTTTTAGCGGTGCCGGGGATGCCGATGAGCAGCAGAGCGCGGTCAGTAACCAGGGTGGCAACGGCCACTTCGATCAGTCGGCGGTTACCGAAGTATTTGGGTTCTATGCTCGTGCCGTCGGACAGTTCGCCGCCCATCAGGTAGGTGACGACGGCCCAGGGGGAGAGTTTCCAGTTGGTAGGTCTTTTCTTATCATCGACTTTGGCCAGGGCTTTAAGCTCACTGGCAAAAACATACTCGGCGTGCGGCCGTAGGATTTGTGCTTTCTTTTTCATATTGCAAAGGTTCAAGTTGCGATTCCCTATTACAAGATTCAAAGCGTCAGCTATTTGAATCGACATGCATCCTTGCGGGGCATTTCTCACAAAATCTTCCATTATGAATCTCGGTCATCGCAACTTGGGTTACAAAAGTAAAAAATTGAGGGTTTTACTCGGTTGATTCTGTACCCTCTGATCGTTCTATCTCCTCATACATCCGCTGTCGAAAGCTCAGCATCGCCAAAAAGTCGAAGATGTCCTGCTCCCAGGCGCGATACTGCCGTTCCATAGCCTTCCAACTGCCTTTGAGTTTGGGATACAAATGCGGGGGGATGGCCAGTGCGGCATTTTTCAATATATTTCGGTAATGGTAGTTGAGTTGATAGCCACTTCCCTCCTCTATGATCCATCCCTCCAGGCGCTTCAATACTAAAAGGCTCAGCTCCTTGGACCAGCGTTTGGGCGTCATTTGCAGCAGTTCAGAAATAGGGTCTTCGGCATCTATGTCTTCATAGATTTTGCGCAAGGCGGGCAGCATGATTTCATCTGGAAGTTGGTCGGGTAATTCCTCTAATAAAGATTTCACATTGAGGTCAAACCAGCGGGGCTCCCCGTAGTGTTCAATCCAGAATGTGACGAGTAAATTGCGCCATTCGGTGCTGGGATGACAATGGGTGGCATCGACCAGAGCCTGTACCAGCAGCTCCCGCCATTCGTTTTTGGCGAAGAGGGATAGAACTTCCGCCTCTTCCAATTCGAGGGATTGAGGCCAGAAGGCTGGGGGGACAGCGGACATGATCTGCCAGAGCCGACTGGCTTTTAGGCCTCCTCGGGGCCAGCGCAGCTTAATATCTATCCCATCTCTTTTCATCTCTTCATCGACCTCCTCCGGTGGCTGCACCTCCAATTTGATCTTCTTTCCGCCCTTGCGCTTGACCGTGAAATGCTGATGTAGTCGCTCCTTCATCCGCCCCACCAGTCTAGACTCCGGCAGTCGCCTCAGCAACTTCGCCGCCGCGCGGCGCACTTCCTTGCGACGATCATCCAAACAGCCTTCCAAAAAGTCTTCGTCCAATTCAGAAAGCCCAATTTGCAGAATATCGATGAATTTTGCCTTATCGTTCGGCGTTTCTGAGGGCCAAGTCTCCTGCAAGATTTCCAGCCCCTTCTCCGGCTGTTGGCGACGTAGGCTTTCCAGCAGCAGGCGGCGCTCCTCTCTTTTACCCTCCTCCCACAATTTTAAAGGCGGCAGTTCCACCAAACGCTTCCATTCCGGATGCTGCCGAATCAGCCAGTTGCCCTTTTGTCCCAGCACAGGCCGGAGCTTCTCCCAAAACGTCGACGATTGCAAGGCCCTTTCCAGTAGCGCGGGAAGTTGTTCAGGCGGCAGGCTGCGTCCTGACAAGTGCAGGATGTCGAGAAAATCTTGTAGCAAGACTTCTTTTTCTTTGGTGATAATTTGGGCGAGATGGTAGGCCGATCGAGCACTGCATCTTTGCTCTTCCTCTTCTTCTGCAGCTCTTGGCAGTGGCCCTGTCCAGCTTTTGAGTGCTTGTCCAGCTTTTTGCATCGGAGCCATCAGCGCGGCAGCTTCTAACAATAGTTTAGGCGCGGCTTGGCTGGTATCTATTCCCAACTGCTGCAACTCGTTCAACTGTGCTTCTGACAGTTGACTGCGGTCCGTTCCCAACAGGGCCAGCTTGACTAGATCGTTCCAAAACATCGAGGCTAAAGGTCTGGATTTTTTAACAAAAGAAGAAATAATGACGGCCAGGGTAGAGCTGAAGTTTTTCTAATGTTAATCGAATCTCCTTTTGCTCCTCGGGCCCCGCCACGCATACGATGATGAGTGGATTTTGGAAAGAGGGCAGTTGTGCCTGCGGCAGCAGGGGGAGGCCGTAAATTTGTTGACCAATTTTCTTTTCGTTGTTGGTGAGCCAATGGAAGGGCATCTTGGCTTTTTGTAGTAATCGGGCCATTAATTTTCCCTTTTTTCCGGCTCCCCAGAGTAGTAGTGGCCGTTCGGGGTGATATTCCAATTTCTGGAAGTAGTGGAGCTTGAGTTCGAAGAATCGTTGATCGGCGTAGTGGGGATCGTTTCGGGAAGCCCGCTCGGGGTGGTTCCGCCAGAGGTGCAGAACTTCGGGGACAGATTGGATGCGCAGTTGTTGCTGGTAGAATCGGAAGCAAAGGTCATAGTCTTCGGGGTAGATGTTGGGGTCGAAGGCTTGGCAGCGGAGGAGGTCTTGGCGGTAGACCATCCAGCAGGGGGAGGGGACGACACATTCGCGATAAATTTCTTCGTAGCTGCGGCCGCTGCCCATCAGATCGTTGAGCCAGTTTTGATAGCGGAGGTAGCCGTCTCCCAAGGTTCCTTCGCTGAAGTAGCGGACCCATCCGGTGCTGAGATGACCGGGGCCTGCCTGTTGCAAAGCCGCTCTGAGCCGCTGGAGCTTGTGAGGGGGCATCAGGTCATCGGCATCCATCCGAGTAATGAGCTGCCCCTGACTTTGAGCGAAGGCCAGGCGCAGGGCTTTGATGATGCCCCGACCCTCATTTTGTAAGACCTTAATACGAGGTTCACGAGCCGCCCATTGCTGTAAAATAGTATTGCTTTGGTCGGTGGAATGATCGTTCACAACCAGCAGTTCCCAATTGGGATCAGACTGGCGGATAATGGAGCTTAAACATTCCGCTAAATAGGCCGCCGCATTGCGTACTGGCAGGAGGATACTGATCAATTCAGAAGGATTCAGCGGCATCGTTTTTTAGGCTAAATATAGTTTTGTTTGTTGTGTAAAAGGTTTATCTTTGCAGCGATTTTTCTGGAACTCATTAAATATCCTCAAATTATACTATAAATTATGGCAAATATCGGTCAAGTCAAACAGGTTATTGGACCAGTCGTAGACGTTAGCTTTTCTGGTGCTGACTCTACGCTGCCTGAAATCCTCAACGCACTGGTTATCAAGCGTGAAAACGGAGAAGATCTTATCCTCGAATGCCAACGCCACCTGGGTGAAGACAGCGTTAGAGCCATCGCAATGGACTCTACTGATGGTTTGACCAGAGGCGTCGATGTTATTGATACTGGAAAGCCTATTGCAATGCCAACTGGCGATGCGATCAAAGGCCGTCTTTTCAACGTAGTTGGTGAGGCTATTGATGGCATTGGTGCTGTACCTAAAGGCGAGGATGCTTATCCCATCCACCGTCAGCCACCTGCCTACGAAGATTTGTCTGTTGAGACGGAAGTACTGTTTACTGGTATCAAAGTGATCGACTTGATTGAGCCTTACATGAAGGGGGGAAAGATTGGCCTCTTCGGTGGTGCTGGTGTAGGTAAGACGGTACTGATCATGGAGTTGATCAACAACATTGCCAAGGGATATGAAGGAATTTCCGTATTTGCTGGTGTGGGAGAACGTACGCGTGAAGGAAATGACCTCTTGCGGGAGATGATCGAAGCTAACGTAATCAAGTACGGTGAAGAGTTCTTCCATAGTATGGAAGCTGGAGGTTGGGATTTGAGTAAGGTAGACAAAACTGAACTCGCCAAGTCTCAAGCGACGCTGGTATTCGGACAGATGAACGAGCCTCCGGGTGCGAGAGCGCGTGTGGCCCTCTCTGGTCTGACCATCGCTGAGTACTACCGCGACGGTGATTTGAATGATCCAACAGGAGGTCGTGACATCCTGTTCTTTATCGATAATATTTTCCGTTTCACTCAGGCTGGTTCTGAGGTATCAGCCCTGCTCGGACGGATGCCTTCAGCCGTAGGGTATCAGCCAACGCTGGCTACCGAAATGGGGCTGATGCAAGAGCGGATTACTTCTACCAAGCGAGGTTCCATTACCTCTGTACAAGCGGTCTACGTACCTGCGGATGACCTTACTGACCCGGCTCCTGCAACCACTTTTGCTCACTTGGATGCTACCACGGTATTGAATCGTAAGATTGCTGCCCTCGGTATCTACCCCGCGGTGGATCCACTGGATTCTACCTCAAGAATTTTGGAGCGCAGCATCATCGGTGATGAGCACTACGACTGTGCAGAAAGGGTGAAGAACATCCTGCAACGCTACAAAGAATTGCAAGATATTATCGCTATCCTCGGTATGGAAGAATTGTCTGACGAAGACCGCGATACGGTATATCGCGCTCGTAAGGTACAGCGTTTCCTTTCTCAGCCTTTCCACGTAGCCGAGCAGTTTACTGGTATTCCTGGAGTACTGGTATCAATTGACGAAACAATCCGCGGATTCAACATGATCCTCAATGGTGAGGTAGATGAGTATCCGGAGGCGGCTTTCAACCTCAAAGGTACCATCGATGATGTTATTGCTGAGGGTAAGAAGATGTTGGCAGAGGCAGAAGCTGCTGCTTAATTATTAATGATTTAATACGCACAATTAGATGGAAATCACCGTATTGACTCCGGATAATGAGATTTTTCAAGGCCCGATTACTTCGGTTAAGGTGCCAGGGGTGAGTGGACAATTTGAAGTGCTGAGTAATCACGCACCAATTGTTTCAGCATTGAATGAAGGCACGGTTCGAATCGTTAAGCAGGGCGGCGAGCGTATGTCCTTCTCTATTGAGAAAGGATTTATAGAAGTACTGAATAACAATATTGCTCTGCTGGTTCAGGGCTATCAAGAATAATTTTTAAGTCATCTTGTTGTTATATAAAGGATAGATTCTCTGAGGATCTATCCTTTCGTTTTTAACTTAAAATCCCCGCATTCATCAACTCCTCGATCTCTTCCACTTCCACGGGAATATTAGCCATCAAGTTGACCGGATTTTCGTCGGTAACCAGTACGTCGTCTTCGAGGCGAATGCCCAGATTTTCTTCTGGAATATAAATGCCGGGCTCCACGGTGAAGACCATACCGGCCTGGATAGGAGCGTAGCGGTTGCAGAGGTCATGCACATCCAGTCCCAGGTGGTGAGAAGTGCCGTGCATGAAATATTTTTTGTAAACCGGAACATCGGGATTCTGGTTTTTGATGTCTGTTTTGGTAATTAATCCCAGACCTAGCAGCTCACTTTCCATCAGCCTTCCCACCTCTTTGTGATATTCTTCTAGCGTGATGCCAGGGACCAGCATGCTGGTGGCGGTTTTCATGACTCTCAGCACCGACTCATAGACTTTGCGCTGGCGAGGGCTGAACTGGCCATCGACGGGAATAGAGCGAGTAAGGTCGGCCGCGTAGTTGGCGTACTCTGCACCAAAGTCCATGAGCAGTACATCGCCGGGTTTACAGGGGCGGCTGTTGTCGTTGTAGTGCAGGATGCAGGCATTTTCGCCGCTGGCGATGATGGGATTGTAGGCGTGGCCATTGGCTCGGTTGCGGATAAATTCGTGGATGATTTCTGCTTCTACTTCGTATTCCATGACACCGGGCTTGACGAATTCGAGCACGCGGCGGAAGGCCTTTTCGGTGATATGGATGGCTTGCTGGAGCGCCGCGACTTCGTAGCGGGATTTGATCATCGCCATATTCTTAAGGATGGGCTGTGAGCGATGAAACTGGTGTACTGGATAGCGCTCCAGCAGTTGGCGAGCGAAGCGCTGGTCGCGCGAGGGCACCTCAGAGAGGAAGCGGTCATTTTCGTTGGTATTGACATAAATACCTTTGGCTAAGAGAATCAACTCATTGATGATCAGGTCCATTTCATCTAGCCAATATACTTTTTTGATACCGGAAATACTGCGGGCTTCTTCCTTGCTTAGCTTGTGCCCCTCCCAAACTGCAATGTGTTCATTGCTGCGACGGATAAAAAGTACTTCCTTGAATTGCTCTTTTACACAGTTCGGGAAAAGAACCAAAACCGTTTCCTCCTGGTCAATACCACAAAGGCCAAATAGATCTGAATTTTGTCGAAAAGGATGGAATTGATCGCCGTTGCGCGGCATTAAATCATTAGAGTTAAAGATGGCGATGGTATCAGCTTGCATCTGACGGGCGAAGCGCCTACGGTTCAGCTTGAACAACTCGGGGTTGAGAGGCTGGTATTTCATGGTGTAGTTTTTTGCTCAAAGAGTTTGCTTTAATCTAAAACAGATTTATTTATTTTTAATAAATCATATTTTCATAGGTCTTCTCAATTAAAGATTATTTTTTCAAAAAAGCAAGCCGAAAATCAAGTCGTTTTCACAATTGTTCATCAACTGCCGACAGTTCTTCTTCATCGTATTCACCAAACCAGCCCTTGAGCTTTTCGCGCGCCTGCTGGCGTACCTCCTTATTGATATAAGCGGCGACGGTTACTAGCCCAAAGCTCAATACGCCAATATCGTCGGTGTAGCCGATGATGGGGGTAAGATCCGGAAGGAAGTCAAAAGGGGTCAGAAAATATCCAAGTGTACCGATAACGATTCGTTTGGCCCAGACAGGGGTTTCCTTACGATCATAGGCATAATACAGCAGGAGTACGGAATAAACGACTTTTAAGCCTGCTTGCTGCGCATATGTTTTCAACTTTTTCCACAATCCCTGCTCCGAGAATTTGCTCATATACTGCTTAAACGGATTCTTCATTATTCCACATTTTCTGTTAATGATACGCCCAGGAATCGCTGATCGCAAGCCTCGACGATAAAAATCGACGAAATTTCGACTAAACTAAGCTGAATATCGGGCAAAAGAACGAGAAATTTCAATCATAACTTAATTAACTGCCTTCTTGTTCTCCCTATTTTACGGTTAAATAAAATATAGTAAAAGCCCGCTGGTAGACTAGTCAGGTCAATCACCTCCTCTCTCACAACACCCTGCATCACCATCTGTCCTAAATTATTCAAAATTTCATAGCTTACCTCTTGTTCTCCCAAGTTTTTTACAGTCAACAGATCAACAGTAGGATTTGGAAAGAGCAGTAAAGGAGACTGTGCAGGCACCACCGTGCTGGTCTGCAAGTCGACAACAAACGTTTCTTCTAGCTCACATTGATTAGCATCCATTATCATTACCCGATAGGTTCCACTTGCTAAATCGCGTAGATTCCTAGTCTCTGCCCCGGTATTCCATTCAAAGTGATAAGGGGGCGTACCTCCTTCGACGTTGAACGAAATGCTGCCATTCTCTTGATCGCCGGACTCCGATGTTACACGGACATTGGTAACCTGTAGCTGATCAGGCTCACGGATGGGGATATTTTCTAAAAAGATATTGCCCATTGCATCAGCGACGGTTACAGCATACTCACCGGGAGACAGATTTTGTTGATTAGAAACGGAGGAGCTATCTGCCCATTCAACCTGATAGGGCAAGTATCCACCTGAAATAGTTAGATTAATTTCCCCATCCCTTGCTCCATAACAGCTTATATCAGAGGCAAGGATATAGAGGTCAAATTCCTGTCCAGTATCCTCAAACAGGGTAATCATACTGCCAAGTTCTGCCTCAAACGCTGCCAAGTTTTCTGCATATGTAAGGTCGGCGGTTATTTCGTAATCATCTGGACGAATGATTCTTATAGAAGGAAAGCCAAGGGGCGCAAAGACTTCTAGTGGGACTTGTAAGACTTCCTCATTTACCACAGGATAGCTTATATTATCAATCCAGTTCCCTAGCGTATTCCCCGCCTTGCCTTCCAAATCCTCCAGTGTTGTATTAGGGGCCCCTTCGTACAATAGGATTTGTACCTGCTGGGTCCCTTCAGGGCCATACTTGCCGTACAGTTCTTCCAGTAAATACTGACGATGAATGTCAAAGCTTATCTTTGACCAAGTGGCCATACACGCTAAAATAACTGGCTTCCCTTTATCTAGCTCTTCGTAAAGATGAAAATGATTTCCATTGACATCTATCACCTTAAAATCTGGTGCCGTACCAAGTTGAGCAGAAGTAGTGAATGATAAGAATATCGCTATAAATAGAGTTACGGATGTTTTCATTGACTTTATTTGGGGACTTTAGTTAGTAAATACCTTAGCGCCTTTACGCTCTAGACTTAGGCGTGCATTATCACTATCAACAGATGGAGACGGATGGGCTTCCGTTAATATCAATAGGGCAGGATTTACCCAAGAAGTAGTTGCCGCATCTAAATCAATTAATAGGGCGTCTAGGCGCTCTGTAGTAAGGACGTTTTGAGGCCCAGCCAGGATGAATATTTTTGGAGAGGAAGAGAAATGAAGATTGCCAGGGGTATATTGATTGGCTGTATTATTCCCTCCCAAGTAAAAAACAGTAGGAAGAGTCGCCTTTATCTTGCCTAAGTCGCCACTTACCGTATTGGCTCCTTTTAGATCAAAATGATGAAGTCGCGGATAGTTAAGTGAGTCGATCAGTCCCGTAGCGGTATTTTCGCCAGTAACGCCAATGTATTTAATGGTTTGATCAAAATCTGCCAGGTCAAAGCTTATCGTATTGCCATCGACAACACGCAGTCTTTCTACCCTTTTGAGGCGATCTTCATTGAAATGACCGTAGAAGTCACCCGTTTGAAAATCCAGATAGATAAGCGAGGTGGGTTTACTGGCAATATTCCCGTAGCACTGAATGCCCGCATTCATGGTCAGGGCTTGTATCCGGGGGGCAAATCCATACAATTGTTGAATATCAAAGGCAAAGCCACCGCCAATCACTATCGCCTCAATGTGCATTCCATTGAGTTCTTCCAGACGAATTTTTCCAGAATAGGGGCTTGGATAAGTATGACTAATTTTTTGTGCAGAATTTGCCTCCGTTATCGTATCATCATCCCAGTAAATAATATAACCAGCACCATTAAAGGTCTTTATTTCGATCTCGACGCGCTCTGCTTCTAGCATTTGGAACGCATTTGGACTTTTGGCATAAATAGTAACTGAAAATAAGAGTAGGATACCCGTGAGTAAATTGACTTTAATCATAATGAGTGGATGTTAATAAGCTTCTATACTTACTAGATCCTTCCAATTCTTATTCCGTAATATCAATTCGTACATTTATTTATCATCTATCCACCAAAACAGTATTTTTTAACATCTTTCCTGGTATCACCTTAATAGTAGAAAAGCTAACGCTGCCCATTTTTACTAGTCGAAAAACTGCCACTTGATTTTATTCATCATTAAATCAGTGCGCATGAAATTCTCCAAAAAGAAGGGCCGCCGGATGGACAATTCCATCAATGCCGGCTCGATGGCAGACATTGCCTTTTTGTTACTCATCTTTTTTCTGGTTACTACTCAAATTTTGGAAGACAAGGGAATTCTGGTAAAACTCCCCCCTTATGCGGAGGTCCCTCCGGTGAACCCTCCTTCAAAAAATGTCCTAGCTGTGAAAGTGAACGCCGCTAATGAGTTGCTAGTGGAAGGCGAACGAGCGACGGTGGCTAGCCTGCGCGAAACAACACGCGAATTTGTCCTCAATCCCAGCAAACGAGATGACCTGCCCTCCAAGCCGACCAAGGCAGTCGTCTCCCTACAAAATGATAAGGGAACGAATTATCAGACCTACATTGCAGTTTATAATGAATTGAAAGCTGCCTACAATGAGATTTGGGACATGCAGGCGATGGGGCGCTATAATCAGCCCTATGAGTCCCTGAGCAGTGCTGCTCAGCGGGGCATCAGAAAAGAGATTCCGTTGCTGATTTCAGAATCGGAGCCTACAGATTATGCTACTCCACAGGCCACAGAGCGATAGGCTAAACCGGGGGGTTCAGTTAATCTGTTGGTCCTCTCTGTCCAGGAAAACTAAGCCGTCTTGGAAAGGGTAGGCTTACTATTGAAGGCTTGCGCATGCAGACTTTCGAACTGATAGCCAGCGGCAGTGAAATGCTCCAAGACTTGTGGTAAAACATACTGCAGCTTTTCCTGTGCTTTTAGGCTGTCGTGGAAAACGACAATCGAGCCCGGCTTCACCTTATCGGTCACATTCTTCAAGCATTGATCCTTGGACAGCTTCGGATCAAAATCACCACTTAGGACATCCCACATGATGATCCGATAGTGCCGTTGCAGGAACTGCGCCTGTCGGGGCATCAAGCGACCGTAGGGTGGACGGAAGAGGTTGGAGTTCACCAAGTGTGCACAATGTCTGACATTGTGAAAGTAGGGAATATTGTCGGTGCCCCAGCCATTGAGGTGGTTGAACGTATGGTTACCCACAGAGTGGCCGGCGTCCAGGACTTGCTGAAAGACATCAGGATGACGTTGTACATTTTCACCAACACAAAAGAAGGTGGCTTTAGCTTCATAGGCTTTCAACTGATCCAGTACCCAAGGTGTTACTTGTGGGATGGGGCCATCGTCAAAAGTAAGATAGAGTACCTTTTCTTTAGCTGGAATTTTCCAAATAAAGTTAGGAAACAGATTCTGGATAAACTTTGGAGTTTTTACTAGATACATTTTTGGTCGTTATACTAAAACTATTTATTAATGATGCGAGGTAGGCATTCTTGAAAAGGCATCGACTTGTTTTAGCAAACTGTTCGGTAGGTAAACGATCAGTGTTTCTTAGCGATTTGGTCAGTCTCTGCGATATGTTCAAAAAATACGTGCAACCTCTTTTTATTTCTTTAACTTTGTCTTTCTATTTTGTTGAGTAAAAGGGTGTAGCACTTATGTGTGTAGGGGATTCTAACTCGTTGTTGTTCTTTATATTGGTGTAACGCTATATAAATCGAAAAAGCTGCCTCGTTACTAATATTTTTTTGAAAAAACAACATTTTTTTTATTCCCTTAATTCCTTCCGCTTTTTTGAAACTTTACAGCAGGAATTCGATGTTCATCTCAACTATAAACCAGGCCCTGAATTCAACAAGCCATTTCGTATATAATTGATAGAAACTGATGAAAAATTTTCGAGTAAGATTTGCCCCTAGCCCCACCGGTGCCTTACACATCGGTGGCGTCCGGACTGCGCTTTACAACTACCTCCTGGCCCGCAAAATGGGCGGGACTTTTATTCTGCGTATCGAAGATACGGACCAGACCCGCTACATGCCTGGGGCAGAAGAATACATCATGGAAGCCCTGCGCTGGTGCGGCATCGAACCCGAAGAAGGCCCAGGGCTTGGAGGCGACCTCGGTCCCTACCGCCAATCTGAGCGCAAAGATCTCTATGGCAAATACGCGCAGCAACTCGTAGACAATGGCCATGCCTACTATGCTTTTGATACGGCCGAGGAGCTGGAGGCCCTGCGGGAGCGATTGAAAGCAGCTGGCAACCATGCCCCCAAGTACGATGCCAGCACACGTCTGGTAATGAAAAACAGTTTGACGCTTTCGGAGGAGGAGGTGAAAAGCAGACTGGAAAGCGGTGAGCCCTTTACGATTCGACTCAAAGTAGTGCCCGGCCATACTGTTGTCGTCAAGGACCTGGTTCGTGGCGAGGTGAGCTTCCAAACGGATGAGCTAGACGATAAGATCATGCTAAAGAGCGATGGCATGCCGACCTACCACATGGCTAATATCGTAGATGACCACTTTATGAAAATTTCCCACGTTATTCGGGGGGAGGAATGGCTGCCGAGCACGGCGCATCACGTTCTATTGTACCGCGCCTTGAATTGGGAAGCGACCATGCCGCAGTTTGCTCACCTTCCGCTGATTCTGAAGCCCACGGGGAAAGGCAAGCTGAGCAAGCGCGATGGTGATCGCCTTGGTATTCCGGTCTTCCCATTGTCTTGGAAAGGCGCGACGCCGGAGGATTCCTTCACCGGCTTTCGCGAATTTGGCTTTGACCCGCAGGCGGTGCTGAATTTTTTGGCCTTCCTGGGCTGGAACCCCGGTACCGAGCAAGAAATTTTTGCCCTCGATGAGCTGGCCGAAGCCTTCTCGATTGAGCGGATCGGCAAGTCCGGCGCTCGCTTTGACTTCGATAAAGCCCGCTGGTTCAATGAGCAATACATCATGGCTACCCCAGATGAGGAGCTGGCCCAGAAGCTGCGTCCTCTAGTCGATGAGCAGGGCTACAGCGTTAATGATGATTTCCTCACGGCCTTCTGCGGCTTGATGAAAGAGAGAGTCACCTTCCTGCCTGATTTTCTAGAAAAGGGCTACTATTTCTTCAAGCCTGTAGAAAGTTACGATGATAAAAATATCCGCAAGCGCTGGAAGCCAGAGCGTCGCCCTCTTTTTGAGGTCCTGCAAGCGGCATTAGCTAGTGCGGAGGACTACTCCGCTGCCGGTGTCGAGCAGGTCGTCAAAGATTTTATGACGGCCAATGAGTTGAAGTTTGGCGATGTCCTGCCCATCCTGCGGATCACGCTGGCTGGAACGATGAAGGGACCATCTGTGTTTGATATGATGGCCCTGCTTGGCAAGGCCGAAGTCAATGATCGCCTCACAAAGGGGATGGACTACTGCGATCGGGCCAAACTGATCGCTTAAACTATTAATCACGTTATCAAGCCATCAAATTATGTCAAAAAAGAAGGACAAAAAAGGCAAGCCCGCAGTTCACGATGATTTGAGCGGGTTCGACATCAAAATCAATGAATTTGGTGAAATTGTATCCAGTTTCGGGGTCGATAAAATCAACAGTTTTCTCAACGAAAATGTGGATGACAAGAAGCTCAGAGAGAAAAAAGAAAAAGAAAGCGAGGAGGAATAGGCAAGGGAATTAGAGATTAATTCCTAATTTTGAGTCCCACACACCCTCAAAAGGTGATACACTTGTGCTTACGCCCTATTGTAAAACTACAATAAACCGACTCTGTCTGCCTTGATGAATCCCTGGGACTGTACGAACCGATTAATACGCTATCTCCTGCTTGGAGGGCTGTTTTGCCTGCATCATTCGATTCATGCGCAGGTACAATTTTCTTTTAATTATACCGGGCCTACTACACTCATTGCAGGTCCAGACTGCCGGGCTACCCTCGATTGGGGAGACCCTAACACCCTTACTGCCAGCTGTATCGATAATAGCGGTGGAGCCTGCAGCATCCAGTCCTTAACGCTGCAAAGCATCAGTGGAGGGTACAATCTGGGCGATCTGGTTCCGGCAGGGGAGACTTTGGACATCAGCTATCTGGCTGTGAGTTCGATCATGGGGGCGGATAGTCTTTTTGTGTTTCAGTTGTCGGTAATCGATACGCTCGGTCCGGTGTTTTCTGCTGCTGATCTTACAGAGGAATGTGGAAATAATGATGATCAACTCCGATTGAATACCTGGATTTTGGATAGGGGAGGGGCTGTCCTGGTGGATACCTGTAATCGTGCGGACTGGCTGAATTTTGATTACCGGACGGTAGATGGCCAGAGTGGATTGGGCATTTCCTTTGACAGCTTGCATTTGTTTCCGGAGATTCTAGAAGGGGATTGTGATTGGGAGGTGAGCGTGAGCTTTCGGGCCGAAGACAACTGGGGAAATGTAGACATTAGTACGGCCGTCTTTCGGCTGGAAGATACGGAGCGGCCCTTGCTATTGGGGATTCCGGTGGATCAAGTGGCCGATTGCGATGGGGTCCCGCCCCCGCCGCAGATTGGTACAGCCATCAGTGCGATTGACAATTGCGATACTTTACTTACGATCAGTTTTAGCGAAAGCAGCTCACAAAGCAATAATGGTACTTGTACAGATTATAACTACAGTCTGACTCGTACATGGAGCGTTACTGATGATTGTGGCAATACGGCGACGGGCAGCCAAAACATCTCGGTCCTTGATTTGAGCCCCCCCGGCTTCACCGCCCCCGCCGACATTACCCTCAACTGCAACCAGAGCATTCTTCCCGAGGTCAGCGGCTGGCCCACGGCCATCAGCGATAACTGCGATGCCCAGCCCGATACCCTCTTTTCCGATGTCTTCACCGCGGGTAATTGCACCAATAACTACAGCATCACTCGCGTCTGGACCATCCGTGATGCTTGCAGCAATACCTCTACTGCTCAAGTTCAGCAAATTACCGTGCGAGATACCAGCCGGCCGACTTTCGTTAATCCGGCGATAGATACAGAAGTATCCTGCGCTGATCCTGTGGCCAATGAGCAGGCTTTTCAGGATTGGCTGGCCAACCGAGGTGGGGCCACCGCAATCGATAACTGCTCGCCCAATAACCAACTCCGCTGGTACGCCGCTGTGCCGGGCAGTTACGTACTGAGTGATTCTCTAAGTATTCTCCCTCCCGGCACGCTCGATGCCCCCAACTGCCCCTCCACTGAGCCGATGATCTATCAGGAGGAAAGCGTTGATTTTATTGTTTATGATGAATGTGGAAATGCTCGCGTAAGCAGGGCAACTTTTCGAATAAAAGACGAGATACCTCCCGCATTTGACAATTGCCCGCAGGACAGCAGCATTACGGTAAATAATAGCAATTGCGAGTTAGCCTTTGAGTTGCCTTTGCCTCAGATTAGTGAAGCCTGTGATACCAGTGGTTTTTTGACCGTAGCTTATAGTATAGACGATGGAACGAGGGTACCGTTCGATTTATCCACAGCGCCCATCGCCATATTTAGTGCCGGTCAGCACCGCATCCGCTATTTTGCGACGGACTGTACGGGCAATGAAAGCGAGTGCAGTTATCAGCTGACTGTTGTAGACATTCTACCTCCCCAAATCACCTGCCCCGCAGATACCGTTCTCTTGCTTAGTGCCACTGACGATTGTGCAGTAGGAATAAATATCGACCTTCCACTTCCCGTACAAATCGAAGACAACTGTGGCTTTGCTTCTTTTGCCCAAACTCAGCCCTCCAGTGCGACCGAAGCAGCTTTGAGCTTTAGTTACAATACGACTTATGATGATTATATCGCAGACGATAAGCAGTTCCGCTTTATCGGTACGGCGGCTAATGCGGCGGGGAATTCAGTTGAATTGCTTATAACGATTGGAGGAGATATTGATGAGGTAGAAGAATATTTTTCACTCTACGATGAGGAAGGGCGTTTGCTGGGGACGACAGAGATCGGCCAACCAGATATTATCCTTAATCCTGGAGACTGCCAGGCCGATCCGCCACAGGCACCGCTTTTGGAGGCAAGGTTTAGCATCAATACGGCAGATTTTAATCGCTGGGCCGCCGACGGCGCCGTCGATTTTGAGCTTCGAGCCAACACCAGCTTCGCCACCCCTCCGCCGGGCAACCCCGGCGACGGCATCAGCCCCCTCTGCACTCCCTTCGCCCCCGGAACGACCGACGGCAGCACCGATGGCCTCAGCTTTGTCAACCTCAGCCTGAGTTATCAACAAGTCTTACCAGCTTACTATATCGAAGGGGCAAGCCCCGCTCCCCTCACTCCAATGGTCCCCCCAGTTGTTGCGCCCAACCATACTTTCCTCCCCGGCACCAGCACGGTACATTACATCGTCGAGGACCTGGAAGGCAATCGCGATACCTGCCGCTTTGATGTCACCGTCGAGGACCCGCTGCCACCAGAAGCCCTCTGCCAGCCCGCTACCATTTTTGTTCATCCCTCTGGGGCCATCCCCTACGTATTGACACCTGCCGAGGTCGATGGGGGAAGTAGCGATAATTGTAGGCTAGATAGTTTATTCCTCAGTCAGGATACCTTCATTTGCGATCTGGCTAGAGGCACTTATGATATACAATTATATGCTGTAGATGAGACTGGTAACCTGGATAGTTGTACTGCTCAAGTGCGAGTAGAAGTAGCGCCTCCGGAACCGACCTTTTCTATTGGTCTTTGCGGAAATGATACGCTCTATCTTTTTGCCAATGCTCCGGCCCCGCCTCCCGGGGTGGTCTACACCTATGCATGGACGGGCCCACAGGGCTTTATGTCTACAGATGCTGATCCAATTATCCCTGGCGCTACAGCCTTGCAGTCAGGGTCATATGCAGTAAGCATAACTGGATTGTCTGGTTGCTCTTCCGTTGGTACGGTGGAGGTCTTTATCAGTCCTGTTCCCAATACTCCACAACTTAATGTCAACAGCAATGCACTCTGTGCCAACGATGAATTGATCCTCAGTACGCAGCAGTACAGCGGTGCTCAGGTGAATTATGAATGGTATACCGGTGTTTTTCCGGGAGGAACCTTAATCACGACGACGTCCGTTTCGACTTTGACGATTTTTCCGCCACTGACGACCGACACTTATTATGTTATTGTGGACGTAGATGGCTGTAGTTCGGGAGGGTCTTTTTTTGAACGCGTGGACATCACTGCGGTCCCTACAGCGAGTACTTCGCAGGCAGTTATCAATATTTGTGAAGGAGAAAATATTCAGCTGGGGACTTCGGTGGCTGGACCCGGACTAAGCTACGAGTGGACTGGCCCGGACGGCTTCAGTTCAATTGCTCAAAATCCGATGCAAATTATGAATGCCGGATTGGCTAAAGCCGGTGTGTATAGTTTGGTCATTTCGGAAAATGGCTGTACGTCCATCCCCGCACAAACGCTAGTCAGCATTCGCCCCCAACCACAGCCGCCTCAATTGTCAACCAGTGGGCTGGGCTGCGCTGGCGAGAGTATCACCCTCAGCGCCAGTCCGGCGACGGCCGATGTTTACACTTGGACCTCGCCTATTTTCAATACTCAAATCACCACTGCCAATAGCTTAACCTTGAACAACGTGACCATGGCGGATGCTGGTGCTTGGACGGTCACTGCTACCGTTAATGGCTGCGAATCTGAGTCCTCCGCACCAGTTACGGTCTTCGTAGAACCACTGCCGCTGGTTATTGCGGCTAATAATGGCCCGGGCTGTGAAGGCGGTACCATCGAATTATCTGCCAATACGATTCCCGGTGCGACTTATTCCTGGTCGGGGCCGAATGGCTTCAATGCGATTGGGCAAGAGGTGACTACGCCGGCGATTGCCGGAACGTATGTCGTTTTAGTCAGCAGTTCATTGGGGTGTCAGACGGCAGCCAGTACGCAGGTCAGCATCAATGCCCCACCAAGGATTACGGCACTGAGTAGTACCTCTCTAGCTTGTGTGGACGGTAATACTCCAATAGAATTGATTGCTACTATTTTTCCACCAGACGATGGCAGCTACACTTACCAATGGAACGGCCCCAATGGCTATTCTTCTACAGATAGTCTTCCGACCTTACCTGCGGGCACTTCTACGGATAATGGGACTTACACCCTAATTGTAACCAATGGAGCGGGGTGCAGCTCGATGCCTATTTCGACATTAGTCAATCTGAAAGATATTCCGGTCCAACCTTTGATCAGTGGGCCAGCATTGGTTTGCGAAGGACAGGCTTTGACTTTAAATACCCAAAATTACACGGGCACGCAGTTATTCTACGAATGGAATACACCGCTAGGGAACTTTACTACGCTAATTCCTTCATTAACCATCAATCCTACCAGCCCTGCCAATAGCGGTAGTTACACAGTAGCGGTAACGGTAGAGGGCTGTCGTTCTGAGTTTTCAGCGCCGATTCAGGTGAACGTAAGTTCTTCGCTGCCGCTGCCGGTTGTACAAAGTAACAGTCCAGTTTGTGAAGGTGAAACCATCGAATTGAGTACGAGTACCATTCCCGGGGCGGATTACAGCTGGACTGGGCCAGATAATTTTAGTGCGGATACGGATAATCCCATGATCTTTGATGCTCAGCTCACGGATGCTGGAATGTATACGGTACAGCTGATGGTGAATGGCTGTAGTTCACCAGTATCGCTGCCGGTGAATGTGGTGGTAAACCCTCAGCCGACGACACCGGAGTTAGATAATAATGGGCCTATTTGTATTGATGCTCCCGGAGCATTTCTTAACCTTTCGGTCAATCCAGGCTCCGCTATGCCCGGGGCTAGCTACACCTGGTTTTGGACTCAAAACGACCAGCAGATTGGAGGGCCCGGGGCGGCTACGCAGCTCCTAATTACTGATTTTTCTGACTACGGAGAAGGCGTCTTTGATTTCTACGCCATAGCAACGGTAAACGGCTGCAGTTCGGATGCCTCTGTGCCTACTTCCGTGACGCTGAATGAAATTCCAGCCATTGATGCCTTCGCCGGTGATGACGCTAATCTATGCAATGAGGATATGGCGATCTTAAATGCTGATGCACCAATGACAGGGACGGGAAGTTGGACGCAGTTGTCGGGTCCGGTGGTTGACATTGCCGATTCTTCAGCGGCTAATACCATGATCAGTGGCTTGCAGGCTGGTAATACCTACCGTTTTAGCTGGTCGCTTTCATTCGGTGCTTGTGTGGACTATGCTACGGATGAGGTCACCTTGACTGTTTATGATAACCAGGAAGTCGCAGCGGTCGGACCAGCCTTAGAAATTTGTAATCAAGACACCCTCACTTTAACCGCTAATGGAGCGGGGCAGGACAATATAGGAATCTGGACACAACCAGCCGCGCAGGCCTTAGCGGGAGTGAATATTGAAAACCCTAATGATCCCCAAACGCTAGTCAGCGGTCTGCAAGATGCTGGAACATACTCCTTTACCTGGACCCTCAGTAATCCTGGCTGTGGCGATTTTTCCTCGGATCAGCTCGACGTCACTCTGATCGAGAACATCGAGGAGGCCCAGGCCGGTGATGACTTCACCGATTGCGGTGATGGCGAACTCTTCCTCATGGCTACCCCTCCGCTCAACGGCATAGGCTCCTGGACCAGCACAGATCCTACACTCCTGATCACGGATCCTAATGATCCAGACAGTCGAGTCGAAGGCCTGGATAACGGCGACTACCTCTTCATCTGGACACTAGATAAAGGCGTCTGTGGCTTAAGTCGAGATACGGTTAGGGTCAGCTATGAGCTGGGCCCGCAGGCTGTAGATGATGTCGTCGAAGTTCCCTTCGCCCGGAATATTAGCTTTGATGTCAGCGATAATGATCGGCTGCCCGTTGATGGCGCTGTTACCATTGTGCTGGAAACCATGCCTGTTCACGGCACTGTCCGCAACAGTGGGGATGGTAATTTTATATACGAACCTGATCCGCTCTACGCTGGGGTAGACAGTTTCAGCTATAGCCTTTGTAGCTCGCTTTGTATTGATGACTGCTCTTCGGCTTGGGTAAGGTTGACGGTTGGCGGGGCCGAGAATTGTACTGCGCCTACCATTTTCACCCCTAATAATGATATGATCAATGATGCCTTTGTGGTGCCTTGCTTGGCTACTGATCGCTATCCGAATAATCGCGTGGTGATTTTCAATCAGTGGGGCGATGAAGTTTTTAAGGCTGCTCCTTATTTCAATGATTGGATGGGGACTTACAATGGTGAAGACCTTCCGGCGGGCACCTATTTTTACGTCATCGAATTCGGTGATGGTCGAGAAGCGCCTTTGTCGAATTTTTTAGTTTTGGAGCGCTAAGTGAATGCTTATGAAAAAAAATTTACTTCTTGTTTGCCTGATACTGTTTGCCCTGACTGGTCGTAGCCAGCAAGAGGCACTGCATACCCAGTTTATTTTTAACAAAATTGGCTTCAACCCTGCTGCTGCGGGGAGCAGTGAGGCGGCCTGCCTGACCGCTATCTATCGCCAGCAATGGATCGGCTTGGAGGGGGCGCCGGAGAGCCAGGTACTGAGTTTTCATGCCCCCCTGCTCAATAAGCGGATCGGCCTGGGGCTGCAAATGCAGCGCAGCACTGTCGGCATCTCCGAGAACTTCACGGCCAATGGGATGTACAGTTATCGATTGCGATTAGGCAAGGGGGCCTTGGGGATCGGTATCCAAGCCTCTGTACGATACTGGGGGATGGACTACAATGATCCTCGATTGCAGGCGACACAGGATTTGAGTACTGATGGGGGCTTGCCCGTAGGGCAGCAACAGCGCTATCTGCCCAATTTTGGTACTGGTGTTTATTACCACACCAATCGCTTCTTCATCGGCTTCTCCGTGCCCCGCATGGTCAACAACAGTATTGACTTCAATGACCTCAGCGGCGTACTCTCCCGAGAGCGACGACACCTCTACTTCATGACCGGCCTAAGCCTTCGTTTGAATCAATATACCGAGCTGTTACCCCAACTCCTCCTGCGCTACGCCAATCATACCCCACTCAGTGCAGACTTCAACCTCAGTCTACAAATCGCCGAACGCTACACCATCGGCACCACTTACCGCCACAGTTACCATCGTGGAGACCGCTCGGTGCTCGGCAGCGAATCCATCGACCTCTTACTCTCTGCCCAGCTGACTAATGAGCTGCTGTTTGGATTTTCTTACGACATCACCCTTTCGGAGTTGAAAGATTATAGCAATGGAAGTATTGAAGGCATACTGCGCTATTGTTTTGGAAAGCCGGAGGGGCAGGATGTGATCAATCCGAGGTATTTTTAATGGATCAACCGTTTACTTTCATTGTCCTGACCTATTTGACTGTTACTTTGACCTTATCACTATTCTTATTGGATTCAAGAACTTCAACGAATATATTCTGAAAAGTATAAGTATCTCCTTTTGTCATGGGGGCATCAATAAGGAGTTCGGAATCACTCTTAACCCCTGGTTTCACTCGAATGGAACCACTTCCACCAGGCAACGCTGTATTGACTATATAAACCAGCGCTCCTTCTTCGGGAATATTTTTATCAAACCCTATTTTTCTTCTGCTTTCCACTACTAAAGCAGTCGTGCTGTCAACCGGAACAACAATTGCTTTCGTTCCACCAATTTTTTCAATAGGGGCTAATTCGATCATTGCTTCACCACTCTCATGGCAGAAAATTTGATCGTCATCAATCCAGCCGAGTACCCAACGCTCAAAGGCAAAATATCCAGGGGCTTTTGCATCGCAGGTCCCCATTAATCCAAAAGTCCCAACATATCGATTGAGACTGTCCGCGCCAAAATGATAAAGGTCCGGTAGGCCAAATGTATGACCTGTTTCGTGTGCCAACCAGATACCTCCCCAATAATTTAAATCATAGCCAGAAGTTATACCGGTAGAGATACTTGCCTCACCTGCCTTAATTTGGTAATAAGGGTCAAGAGACTTAAATACTGGACCTAGAGCGATTGATTCCGCTGCTGGGTTGGATAGGACCAAAACGACATGTGTTTGACTAAAGTCGACTTTATCAGCTGCTAAATCAACAGCTTCCTGAATGAAGTCATGGTGGGGGAGAAATTCATAAATCCCCATTCCGTAGTGAAGCGAAGGTTGACTTAATCGCAACCATTCAAAGTGAGGGATTAAATTTAATTCCATACGTCCGTACGAAATTTCCTTAAAGAAATCGGGCGCAATAGGGTTGATAATTGAAAATACACTATCGGTACTTTTAGTAGCCGGTACATCATCAAAATCAACAAAAAGTACGGTCATGTTAACCTTACCGATAGAAGGGGCTAGGCCCTCCACTTTAGGAAACCCAGCAGCAATAGGCCCCTCCA
>JBCDGZ010000072.1:0-38218 GCA_038750655.1 Bacteroidota bacterium
AATTTTTTGTTTTTTTATTTCTATATGAAATATCCCATATGTTTTCTTTAGGCGTTACAAAAAAATCATCCATTTTTACAATGATTTCCTTTGCATACAGCAATCCACTTTCGTACGCCAGTTCTAAATTTATTTGGAAAAATATTTTTTCTTCCTTTTCTTCTGCGATATAAAATGTTCGATAGAATGTTAGTTCAGGCATCCGAATATCCTCTCGAAAATTCGCATGGCGCCAGAAGCTGATGGACTCGAATCCTACATGATTATTGAGAGAATCTAGGTATTTACCCAGTAAAGCACTATTATAATTTGTATGCTCTTTCATAAAACCTGTTCTCTTTAATGCGGATATACATTTTGCACTTAAACAGTATAGCGCCTCTTGAGCAACACTAATTTCTTTACCATACGCATTGCCTGAATCATAAAAGCTAAGCTTTTGGCATTTTACATTTAAAACTATGACTACGCTGAATGCTAACGCTAATATTATTTTTTTCATAACCTTATATTGATCGTCAATCCTGCTTGTTAGCAGCTAAGTGTCCAATAGAACACAGTAGGTCCAAAGGACCATAGGGATAAATTATGTTATACTTGACAGAGCTTTCTTTAGCACTAAAAATCCGCAAATAACTCCCGCGCCCGTCTATTTACATGGAAAGCGTCACGAGAATTGGCATTGGGCTCACCTACTTCACCATCGCGATAGAGTTCTTCTTCCCAGTTGGGATTTTGTAGCTCACCGTTGATGGTGCAGTGCAGAAGTTGGTAGTTGCCTTTGGCCAGAGAGGGATTGTAGAAGAGGATTTTGACCAGGCCCTGAGCAGTCTTGGGCATGTCGTTATAGACCCAGATTTCGTAGGGCGGGGCCGCCGTCTCGTTTTCGACAGTGACGATGTCGTCGGGTTTACCGTATCTCATGAACATCCAGCCTCGATCGGTTTCAAAGCCATAGCCGAAGCCGGAGTAGTAGGTTTTGTCTACGGCGCGGGCGACATTCATGTACTTGTTATATGCCTCTTCGGGAGCGTTAGGGTCCATTTGTGCCCAGAAGTTGAACAGGTAGCGACGCTGCGCATCCATGTCATTATTGGCCAGCAGCATATTGATGAGTTCGGTGTCATTCATCGGGACAATCATGGCGATGGATTTGAGGCTGTAGCGCAATTCCTTCAGGTCAAGGTTGTTGACGAACTGTTCTACGGGGGATTCGGCAATCTTACTCAGCTGCAGGTAGGGATTGCTGCGTTGGAAGGCGACTTCTTTGCTGTTCAGTAGCACCTGATCGCGATTGCGCACCTCGACTAGCAGCTTGTAATTGCCAGACTCAAGTTTGCTGATGTCCATTTGGATCAATAGGATATTGATAGACTTGGGTTGCCGTTTTTTGTGCCCCAGCATCACGGTTTCGGATTTTCCATTTTCCACCTTCTCAATCGCATAGCGAATCAGCATGTCCTTGCTTAAGGTCAGGTTAGCATTATAGATTTCGTTGTAGAAGATCAGCTTACTGGTCTTTTTGTGGTAGAAATTGTAGGGCAATGGCTCCATATAGTAGCCATTTTTTACGAATGGGTTATTCGTGGCATCATTTTGCTCAATAGAGGCCAGCAGTTGAACATCAGACTGCTGCAAGTTCGTATTGCCGTAGTCCAGAGCTACCTCAGATCTGAAGGTCTTGGTATTTTCCTTTTTATTTAAATCTGTTACCGATACTTCTAGCTCATAAGTGCCATTTTCTAGTGCGAAACGCTTTAGGTCAATAAAGTCTTGAGCAAAGGTAGAAAGGGGGCTGCGAAGGTTGTATTTATCGAACTTTACAATCTCTCCATTTTTTCGGAACATGATAATGACCTCCACTGCCGCTTTGTAGTGGGTACTATCGACCGCTTGATATTCTACCGTTTTACCAATCACCTGTAGGTAGATTTCAACGAAAGGAGAATTGGGGCCATTGAAAGTGGCAAAGGCCACGCTGGTATCCAGGGCCAAGCTGTTGAGCCAACACAGAGCGGCAAAAATAAAGAGTATTGATTTTTTCATAAACACGTGATTTTAGACTATACCTTAAAATAAGCACCTTTAGGGCTTATTTCAAGTATAAATCAACAAATAAGTCAGGAGGCTGGCACTAGTTTTACTCAGATAAGAGTGGTACTGTTTATTCTGCCTTTTGTAGGTCGAAGCGGAAATTGAAGCCGACCATGGTCATCGTTAAGGTCATGGCATTGCCAGTATGGCGTTCTATGGTATATTTTAGCTGCTGGCTACCAGATTGGTTAATGACATTTTCGTTGAGCTGATAGTCCATTTCTTGTTCTTCCCCCAAAATATTTGTCAGCATTCTACCTCCCGATTTAAAATCAAAAAAAGCACCTTCGAGGGTTTCTGTTGGTTTATCATTACGGCTTGCCTGGACGACATTCCAGCGACCTTGTATAGCTGCATCGCTGATTTGGGGTACAGTGGCTGTTGTTTCCTCGGTATTATTAGGAGCATCCCCACCGTTGCCACAGCTCAGGCATAGCAAGCAAGTAAATAGACAAAGCAGAAAAAAGTTACATTTCATAAGTCTTGATAGTAATGGCGTAGATCAAAAATAAAGATATTTACAGGAATCCCGAAATTTGAGTGAAATTATCAAATATCCTTCTTTTTCAGCTCAATTAAGGTAATTTCAGGAAGTATCCCTACTCGACCGGGGTAGCCCAGAAAACCAAAACCGCGATTGACGTACAAAAACTGCTCTCCCTGGCGGTATAGGCCCGCCCATTGCTTATATACATACTTAACAGGACTCCACTTAATCCATCCCGGAATTTCGATTCCGAACTGGAAGCCGTGTGTATGCCCCGAAAAGGTCAGCGCAATGTCTTTGAATTCCTTGATCACTTCATCTTCCCAGTGGGTCGGATCATGCGATAAAAGGAGCTTCAGCCGAGCCGGCTCGGTCCCTTCGTATGCCTTGCGCAGATCGCCATATTTAGGAAATCGAGGGTGCGCCGAGTAATTTTCCACTCCAATAATCGCCACTTGCTCGCCGTTGACTTCCAGCAATCGATGCTCGTTTAGCATCAGGTCCCAGCCCATGCGTCGGTGGATTTCCTTGAGCAGCTCAAAGTTTTGTCGCTTGGCCGAAGCGTCTGCCCAGCGGACATAATCGCCATAATCGTGGTTGCCGACGATGGAATAAACGCCAAAGCGGGCCTGAATCTTGTCAAAGACCTCCACAAATCCCTCCATCTCTGCCGCTACGGAGTTGACCAAATCCCCGGTAAAAAAGACCAGGTCCGCCTCCTGCTGGTTAATCAGCTCGATGGCTTTGTAAATAGGTTCTTTTTGGGTAAAACTGCCGGAGTGAATATCCGATATTTGTATGATTTTCAGTCCATCTAGGGCGCTGGGCAGGTTCTCGATGGTTATTTTTTCGTTGAATAGCTGATAGCGATGGCGATTGCGCAGGATACCGTAGGTGAGGAGGACAAAGGGAATACTGCCGAGGACGATTCCTGACTGGGCCATCAGCACCGAGGGCCCGTCGCCAATGATGAGGGAGCGGAAGCTGTCGAGAATTAATACGATGGCGATGAGAAACTTGGATATGTAGGCGATAATCAGCATGGCCCGACTCATCAACAGGAAATGCTTGCTTTGGCTGGTAATTTTTCCCCACACAAGGCCGGCGATCAGGGCTAAAACACTGAGCGGGATGGCCCAGTAGAGCGCAGTGACCAGCAGCTGGCTGTTTGGGCTCCAATCCGTCATGACCAGGCTGAACGCACGAAATACGAAGGCATCGAAAAGGAGAAGGATAGCAAGGGGCAGAATAAATCTCATAAAACAGGCTGTTTATACTTTTGCAAGGAAACAATGAGAGGAAGGCCTTTGTTCTGTCTTTGTAAACTACGCAATCTATCTCAAGCTCAAATTTCCTTGATTATGGCGAACCATCAACAGAAGAATTATTTGGTCACCGGCGCTTCGACGGGCATCGGTTACGGCATTGCCGCTTATTTGCTGAAACAGGGCGGGCGTGTTTTGGGTAGTGTTCGTAAGGAGGCCGATGCACAGCGTGTGCGGGAGCAACTGGGAGCACAGTTTCACCCGCTGATTTTTGATGTTTGCGATGAGCCGGCCATCGGCCGGGCAGCGGAGGAGGTCCAGGAACTGCTAGCTGGCCAGGGCCTCGCGGGCTTGGTCAATAATGCCGGAATAGCCGTGTCGGGGCCAATGATGCACCTGCCCATCAGCGAAGTACAACGGCAGCTGGACATCAATGTATTAGGTGTGCTGCGAGTTACCAAGGCTTTTTTACCATTGCTGGGGGCGCAGAAGCCAGCGGCCTTTCCGCCTGGTCGCATCGTCAATATCAGCTCTGTTTCTGGTCGCATCGCCGCCCCCTTCGTCGGTCCCTACGCCATCTCCAAGCATGGTCTGGAGGCCTTAACCCACTCTTTGCGCCGAGAGCTGCTGATCTACGGAATCGACGCCATCTCCATCCAGCCTGGGGCCGTCAAGACACCGATCTGGGGTAAGGCGGTCGAAGAAATCCATACTTTCCCTGGAACCGATTACGAACCCCTGCTCAAGGAGGCCCAAGCTACCATCGCCGCGACCGAAAAGCGCGCCATCGAGGTGGAGCGAGTGGCGAAGGTCGTTTGGCGAGCCCTGAGCGCCCGCCGCCCCAAAACGCGCTACCTCATCGACGCCAATCCGCTTTGGTACTGGTTGCTGTTTAACATCATCCCCGATCGCGTCATGGATGGCTTTATGCGCCGCGCTTTCAATAAGGCTTTGAGAAATAGGGGCTAGGAACATATTCTAAAAAGAGTCGGCCAGACGCAAGGCCGGCCGACTTCCATACCTGTATAGGGAGATAAGTAATAGCGTGTTATATTCCTATATCTCTGAAGCCAGAAAACCTTACCTTTGTGATCAAGAAAAAATCACAAAATTTTTGTCCGAGGACCAAAAAACTAGATTATGGGAATTTTTAAGAAAGGATCAAAAGTGTACAGCATCTTCAACTTCAAATGCCCCCGCTGTCACGAAGGAGACCTCTACAAGACGGGAACTTGGGAGTTTAAAAAGTCTTTTGAAATGCACGATAGCTGCGAGCACTGTAGCCAGACCTTCATGCCCGAGCCCGGTTTCTACTACGGAGCGATGTTTTTGTCTTATATCATGATGGGCTGGTTCTGCCTGGGCTTCGCCGGCTTGCTGGTTGCCGTCGCTGGGTGGAGCGTCAATAGTGCCTTTTTAGTGCTGGTCATTGTCTGCGCACTCTTGCTGGTCTGGGTGTTCCGCTTTTCCCGAGCTTTGTGGATCAATTTTAATGTGCATTTTGATCCCAAGTACAAAGGTCAGAAAGGGTAGAGGTTTTATTGGTCGCTGAGGTCCAGCCGCATGACGAGGCCATTATTGATGCCATACAGATAGTTGCCCATCATTGGGAGATGTTTAATGTCCAACTCCCCATTGCTGACTTCTAATTGCTCTGCATTGATCAGATCGTCGGTTAGAAAGACACCTACGCTGTGTCCTCTGCTATAAACCAGTTTGTTATTTACGGTACCGAGTGGAAAAAGGGAAAAATAATCGTACTGCTCAGTTTTATTCCAAGTCTGGCCGTCATCTTCAGAAAACCAATCAGCCGTGATGCCGTTGGTGCCCATGTGCAACCGGCCGTTAAATTCAAAGATGGCTCCATCTTTCGACTCATCAGCAATTTTTGAAATAGTACCCATTCCATCCATTTGATAGACAGCATCATAAGAGGAGATGTAGAAATATTCTTCCCAACTCGTGACGGATTTATAATCTTGTATACTCAAATCAGATAATTCCACAACCAACTTATTCTCAAGCGTAATCGGGCCACCATTGTAAACAATATCATACAGCACGACAACGTACTTCTGCTGGTCATAATTGGTGAAAGAGAATAAGATGCGATCGTTGCTATTGATCGCGGCAATATCCACATCATAGACTTGGCTAGTAGAACTGGCAATTTCATCCCTTATTTCTCGAATATTGAGTACATACTTATTCGCCGGATTATCAAGCGGATAGATATGATAGCCGATAGAGTCCGGCAATCCTTGGTCACTTCTGAGTAGGACTTCTGAGACGACGAAGAAACGATCGGTAAGGACTGGCTCAGGATCATTGAAGTGGTCTACTTCAAACTCAAAGAGTGTATTGATTTCAAGGGTACTATCTAGGGTAAGCAGTCGATCGTCTTGGTAAATCAGTAGTTGATCTTCTGCAATGCGCTTTGATGTGTTGAATCTTCCGTCGATCCTGGCTGCGGTAGTTTCCCATGACAGGGGAGTGGGAGCGGGCGTAGGCTCATCATCAGATTGGCAGTCGTAGCAAAGGAGGAGAATCAGTAGGTAGCTTAATCGTTTCATATCTTTTGTTATAATAGGTGTTTTCTCTATCTATGGAACGATTCAGGCTAGGGTTTGTTGCCTCGGGGTTAAGACTTTAAGATATGGGTTAAGGTGGCTATGTTTTTCTCTTTGTTGAAGAGGGCGCTGATCTCAATTTTGAACCCTTTAACGGCTTTGCATTCGTTTAACGGCTTTGCATTCGATCCATCCATCACTAGCTTTTAGTATTAGTTCGTAGGTTGATTTACTCTTATTTAATCTATACTGTTCAATAATCTCCCTGTTAGGATCGATAATCCAATACTCAAGTACCTGATGAGCTTGGTAGTCTTCAAACTTTATTTCCCTGTCAATTTTAGCTGTTTTCTTGGAGGGGACTTCAACGACTAAGTCTGGAGCAGGGAACAGGCTTTGTCCTTTCTTGAAATGTTTGGAGGTTTCGGATTTAAAAAAGCAAAGATCAGGTTCGTAATCGTTTCTAGAGAGGGAAATCATTATTTTTTCGTAGCCAACATAGCCTAAGTTCTTTTTTATGACGTAAGGACCCAATAGCTGATGTAATAGTGCTGTAACATCATTATGCTCTTTTTTTACTGGTGAATGAATGATGACTTCACCATTGATAAATTCTGCTTCCCCAAAATCTTCGATCAACTTGCGCTCCTCTAGATAAATCCCCAGAGGTAAATACAGACTCGTTACTACCGCGAGGGCCAGCAGGCCTTCCAGCGGCCAGCAGAGCCAGCTGCCCCAGAAGCAGAGCAGCAGGCCCAGGTAGAGCGGATGGCGGACCACCGCATTGAGGCCAGAGGTATTGAGAGCCGCCATCGGCTGCACCTCGCCCAGCCGATCGATCCCCGCAAACTCCGCGAGCCGGTAGTGGCGCAGGGCCAGCAAGAGGATCAGCAGGCCAGCGAGGCCGACTAGGCCGCCTGGGAGCAGGGTCCAACCGGAGCGCTCGAAGAGGGGGCGGGCGGGGAAGTGCTGAGCCAGTGGCCAGAGCAGCAGCAGGGCCACTGCATTGTAGGCCAGCCGATAGTAGCGGCGGGGCAACCAGCGGTAGAGAAAGGTCTTGATCCTGCGGTCAGCCAGCAGACTATGCAGCAAGAAATAGGCAAAGAGTAGGGCCGCAAAGGTCAATGTGATACTTATTTTGTTAAATTTGTGTAAACTGGCAATCCGAGGTTTAATATAGTCTTTTTTTCTGCAAAAGTACTCGAACATGAAATTTGTGCTAAGCTGCCTATTGAGCTGCTGGGTGCTGTGCCTTATTGCGCAGGAACGCCCAGTGATTTTTCCCGAAGATATTGATGCTGGTGCCGTCAATATACGCTGCCTTTGTAAACCGGGGGTGGTGAATAAATCCCGTAGTCGTGGTATTGATATTGCTTACCAACTGACGACCAATGCGAATCTCGAAGAGCAGAACAATGTACTCCTTCCGCCGCTCAGCCGACTGCGGACCTTGCAGCTTTTTATCCTCAAACTCAAAGCGCCCATCATCAATAAGGAAGGCTTTAAATTATTGTTAGGCTACAATTACATGCCAGAGCGCTATAGCTTCGAACGCATTGGCGAGGATTTTGGAAGCGCCTTTAGGAGCCTCGACGAGAAAAGACTGAAAAGCAATGCCTTGAGCCTGTTGGCTACGTATTCGATCAATGATCGCTATTACGCTTCTGTTAGGGGGCGGGTGGCGGCCAATGGCGATTATGAGAGCTGGATTGATTTTGACAATCGCTATGCAGTCTACAACCTGATTTCGATCTTTGGGATCAAGAAGCGAGAAGACACGGAGTGGGGCTTTGGGCTGAGTTTTTCGCACAGCTTTCGCAGAACGATCGCCCTGCCTTTTCTATTCTACAATCGCAGTTTTAACGAAAAATGGGGGATTGAGTCGGTGCTACCAGTGATGATCATGGGGCGGTATAATATTAAACCGGGCAGCATTCTACTTTTTGGATTTACCTATAACAGCCGCAGTTACTCGGTTGACCTGGACAATCCTGAGACCTTTAACCCTAGTATCTATCACCTCAACCATTCCGAACTATTGATCCAAACCAGTTTGGAGCAGCAGATTATTCCCTGGCTCTGGTTCAATGTTAGGGGCGGCTTTCAGTTTAACTTTAGTACAGACTTCGAACTAGAAGGCGAGGGGCCGGGTTCCTTTCAAGTCGATCCGCAGGATGCCTTCTTTTTTCGAGTGGGAATTTTCCTTTCTCCACCAGACAAATTTTTCTAGCTGCAAAAAATAGATTTACGTAAGGACTAAACTCCCTTTTTTTCATACTCTTGCTCCACCAATCTGGCCATGCGCTTAAGTATCAGTGGAACGATCAGGCGATGTACTACCCCAACGGGTAGGAAGTAGAGCTTACCGATCCAGTTGTTCATCTGTACTGTGGTGGCCAACATAATTTCGGTGCCTTCGGCTTGAGGAGTGGAAAAAAAGGAGAGCCGAAAATCCAGGTGCTGATCATCTTCACCTGATAAGATTTCATTTTCACTATTACCCAAGATATGAAACAAGGCGATGGATTGCCCTGGCTCGCCGGTGAAGTCTTTAAGCTGACGGCCAATATCGATACCTGCGGCTGTCTTCAGCCCTAGCCAACTTGCAATGCGTTCGCGGATGAAGATGAGCACGCCAAACCACTTGGGTAAAGCTCTGAAGAAGAGCGGAGGAAGTTTGGCTGGAGGAAGCTGCTGGATTTGTTTGAGTTGGATGGCAAAGGCGTCCTGATAGTCGATTCGGTCAAGGGCGCTGGCGATCATACTATTCGGAGGGATTTGGCTAATATAGGTCATCGTAAGGGGTGTTTATAGGTGTAAAATAACTACATCAAATTTAAAAAATACTGCTCATTTTTGCCAAACCACCCATCGGGTAGTTTCGATGAGTAGAGGGATTTAATCGACCAACGGAAGCAGCCTTTTTACAAAAGGATTGTACCCCCAAAAACCGAAAAAAGGGTGTTTTTTCATCAGTAGAGGTAATGGTGCTGTTCATCGAAAATACGAGCGACTCGTCGAAATAGTACGTCATGTTGTGACTTCTTGCTGTACATTTGAAAACGAAATCACGACTATCCTATTCCATCAAAATCAGCATTATAATTTTTAAAAATCCTTACCCTTCTTCCCAGTGGAAGGCTGGTAATTCATTTCGCCAAATTTTGAAACTCGTTTTACGCTAAAAATCAACCTAATGAAAAAGTTATTCGCTACTTCAATTTTTTCCGTCTTTAGTATCGTGCTGATGCAGGCCCAAATATCCGGCGCCATTAATGGTACGGTGCTAGACGCAGACGACGAACCCGTGGTTGCTGCCAATGTCATGCTGATGTCTGCTGCGGACAGTAATTTGGTAAAGCTGGAACTGTCAGATGATGAAGGTAAATTTTCTTTTCGTACCGTTGCTGCGGGTAGTTACTGGTTGCGTTCCAGCTACGTCGGGATGCCTAATGTCGACTCTGAAATCTTTACCTGGGATGCCGAAGGCACCATGACGATTCCTACCCTTCGGATGGTCCCGGCCAGCAATGAGTTGGAGGCGGTCACCGTTACTGCGCAGCGCCCGCTGCTGGAAGTCAAGCCCGACAAGATGGTCTTTAATGTGGAAGGCAGCGTCAATGCTGTTGGTAGTGATGCCCTTGAATTGCTGCGTAAGGCTCCGGGGGTGGTTGTTGATAATAATGATAATGTGATGCTGCTGGGAAAGAGTGGGGTACGTATTTATATTGACGGTAAGCTTTCGCCGTTGAGTAGTGCGGACTTGGCCGCGTACCTCAAGACGGTGCAGTCTTCGGAGATTGATGCTATTGAGATCATTACGAATCCTTCGTCGAAGTATGATGCCGAAGGCGGAGCGGGGATCATCAATATCAAAATGAAAAAAGACAAGCGCCACGGGACCAATGCCAACGTCAATCTCGGATTTTCTAAGGGGCAATTATGGCAATACAATGGAGGGATCAGTGCTAATAATCGCGGTAAGAAAACCAACCTCTTCGGTAGTTACAACTACTACGATGGAGAAAACGAAAATTACTTTAACCTCTTCCGTACCCAGGCCGGCCTGGCCTTCGACCAGCGCAATGTCTCGCTCAACAACTGGCAGAGCCATAACTTCCGAGGAGGAATGGATTACTTTCTGAACAAGCATAATACCATTGGAGTGCTGGTCACTGGCTCGCTGGCCGACAATGGCAATACCATCAGCAGCCGTACGCCCATCTCCATGCAAGGACAGTCGGCCATCGACTCTATTTTGGTCGCTAATAGCGTTTTCACTCAAGAACGGGATAACGCAAATTTCAACATCAACTACCGCTTCGACAACGGCAACAACAGTTGGAATATTGATGCAGACTACGGGATTTTTCGCAATACCAGTGATAACCTACAACCCAATACCTACTACGATGCTACAGAAAGTGAAGTGCTCAATGAACAAACTTTCGCCAATAATACCCCGACCAATATTGACATCTACACTTTTAAAGTGGATCATGAACGTACAGTGGGTAAAGGAAAACTGGGAACGGGGGTGAAGTTGAGCTACGTGGAAACGGACAACACTTTTGACTTCTTCAACGTCTTGGGAGGGAAGGAAGTCAAGAATGACCTACTGAGCAACAATTTTGTCTACCAAGAAAATGTCAATGCCGGATACATCAACTATCAGCAGCAAATCAAAAAGTTTGGTTTTCAGGCTGGTCTGCGCGTCGAGCAGACCAATTCGGAAGGCACCCTAACTAGTGCTTTCCAAAATAGCAATGTGGATACCAGCTACTTCAATGTTTTTCCTTCGGCAGGTGTCACCTACCAAGTCAATCAAAAGAACAGCCTACAGCTGAACTACAGCCGCCGCCTCAACCGTCCTTCTTATCAAGACCTCAACCCCTTTGAGAATCGTCTGGATGAGTTGACTTTTGAGAAAGGAAATCCATTCTTGCGACCCGAATACACCAACAGTTTCCAGCTGACCCATACTTATAATTATGCCATCAATACTTCCATCGGCTTCAGCCATACCACTGATATGATTACTCGCCTGGTGGATATTGATGATAATGATGAAAAGTCGAGCTTCATTACTTGGTTGAATCTGGATGATCAGTATGCTTTCAACCTGAGTGTCAGCGGGGCTTTGCCCATCAAGCAGTGGTGGAGCAGCTACACGAGTATGACGGGATCGTACACCAGAAATAAGGCGGAGATCGCTGCGGGTAAAGTTGTCGATATCGAAGTGCCAACTTTCAACATCTACAGTCAACATACCTTCCGCCTGCCCAAGGATATTTCTCTCGAAGTCTCTGGCTGGTACAACTCGCCTTCTATCTGGGGCGGCACCTTCGAAACGGATGCCATCTGGAGTATTGACGCCGGTATTCAGAAGAAGATTCTGGACGGTCGCGGAAACATCCGGGTGTCGGTCAGTGATATTTTCAAGTCGAACGTATGGTCGGGGACCAGTCGTTTGGGTGATTTATTAATGAATACGAATGGAGGTTGGGACAGCCGCCGCCTGCGGGTCAACTTCTCTTACCTCTTCGGCAACTCACAGGTCAAGAGCCGCCGTCGGCAGACCGGCCTGGAAGACGAGTCGAAGCGGGTGAAGAGCAACTAAATATGGAATTTAATAATGAACGATAAAAGCATAGCCTAAGAGCTTTCAAATTTTAGTGGTTTTAATCATCGATCTGTCATGGGTTGCCTCAGCTGAGGTAGCCCATGTTTTTTTGTTGGTGGATCAGCATTAGGGGATTAATCCAACTGCGAAGAGAAACGACTGGCCTTGCTGTTTTGCTTTTTATGGATGGAGAAAAAGGCAAGGCCCAGAATGACGGCGATGACCAGGAAGATTCCAGCGCCTATTATAAATACAGTGGTGCCCAGAAAATCAAACAGGGCGCCTCCCAGAATCAGCCCGATGATACTGGCCATGCTGCCCATCGAAGCGCCGTAGCCCTGGATGGCGCCCCGCCGGGAGGCTGGCCCCATCGTGGAAAGGAGGGCCAGAAAGCTGGGCCACAGAATGCCATTGCCCAGCGCCATGATGGAAACGGCGATGTAAAGTACGAGGACGGTTTTGCCTGTCAGCAAGGCAAATCCAGTGGCGAGGAGGAGGGCCCCGGTGAGCATCAGGCTGCGGTCGTTGATATAGTTGGCAACTTTGCTCAGGATGGGCCCTTGAGCGATCATGGTTACGAAGCTGTAGTAGGCCAGGAAGATGCCCAACTCCGCAACGGTCCAGTGCAGCGTGGAGGCGGTGTAGATGGGCAGGACGACGGTGAATAAGTTGAGGGCCAGATAGGTTAGGAAATAGAGGAGATACATCGTCGGAATGCCTTTGATGGCAAGGATTTCATTCCAATTATTCCGAGCACCTTGTTCTTTTTCCTCGTAGCAATCTTTCTTTTCGGCTTTGAAAAGTTGTCCTAAATTGCTGAAAGAAGGAAGGGAAGAATTGCCCACACAAGGATTGCTTTCTGTTAATCGCTTATTAATGATGTAGGCTGTCAATAAGGCTGCCAGGGCCGCTAGTGTTAAGGGGAGCAGGGTGCCCAAAAAAGTGGCGGCTAGTACGGCCGAAACCGCAGGGCCTACGGCCAATCCCAAACTGGTAGAAGTTCCAATCAAACCAAAATTCTTACTCCGATCTTCATCCGTAGATATATCCGAGATGTAAGCATTCGCCACCGAAATATTCCCTCCCGTAAATCCATCGATCAATCGGGCCACAAAGAGCAATAACAAGGGTAGGGTCATGACGTATTTACCCGTTATTATCGTTTCCTGCGACCAGATTGGGATATTCGGGATAAAGAAAGCCACCAAGAATAAAGACCAAGCCAGGAAGGACCCCAATTGGGTAATGATCAGCACTTTTTTCCTGCCAATCCGGTCGGACAATTTTCCTAACCTTGGCGCACCAATCAGCTGAAAGAAAGGATACATTGCTCCAATAAGGCCGTAGAGGAAGCCATTTCCACCAAAATCTGAAACAATAAAGATTAAGATAGGCAGCATTAAACTGTAGCCTAAAATGCCCAGAAAGTTGACCAGCAGTATGGGAAAGATTTTCGATTTGATAAAGGAGATCATTGTGCTTGATTTTATGAGGTTCAGCACAAAGGAAGGGGGAATCAAAACAGAAAAAGTTAATCTAGGTTAAGGCTTTAGTCGACTTTTCATTTTAGAAAGGAATTGGGGGGTAATGCCGAGATAAGAAGCAATGTGCCGCTGCGAAATGCGTAGTTCGGCGCTGGGATATTTTTTAATAAAGTCCAAATACCGATCTTCCGCAGATTTGGAAATCATGAACAGTACCCGCTCCTGCTGCGCGATAAAAGCGTTGATGTGTAAAATCCGGAAAAAGCGTTCTAGCTTAGGAATATCCAGTAGCAAGCTCTCTAGATGATGTTTGGAAAGCTGAAAGACTTCTGTTTCCTCCAGGGCCTGCAAAAAATAAAAGCCTGGCTTTTGGCTGTGAAAGCTGTACAAATCGGACACCCACCATTCCTCTTTGGCAAAGAGCGTGTTTTTCTCCAAGCCCTTGTCATCAATATCATACAAGCGCAGCAAGCCTTTGTTGACGAAATAAGTATACTTGCAAACCTCACCCGTTTGATGCAGGTATTCCTGCTTTGCGTACCGCTTGGGGATCAGCTTTTGTGCAAACAGATCGAACTCCCGTTCCTCCAAGGAGATGTGTCGGCTGAGGTTTCTTTGCAGGCGATCATACATAATTCCAAAAGTATCAAAACACAGGTAATAAAAGAAGATTTAATACAACAAGCATCCCCAAAACCAAGCCCTTGGTCGAACCAACTAGCTTTCTTTCTCTTTATTCCCGATCTTTTAAGAGACACTATTCGGGTATAAAAAGAAAAGCCTATGTTTGGTTGGTTCCACATTTCAGGGCATTCCGATACCCAATTTAAACATCGAAAAGCATTTGCTAGTCAGAAAGCGGCGAAGCCGAAAACCTTAGGGGCAAGTGAGGTGCCGGACAACGAGGAGATCGCTGCGTTGCGTCGCGAAGGGCTCAACGCGCGTTTCCGCAAGGCCCGCCAATCCCGACGCTTTCATCGTTGGGTTTTCTTCCCTATGCTGAGTGCCCTTTTCATATGCCTATTTTTTACTATGCATTATACCAGTCGGGATTGGATTGCTTATGAGGAAAAGCAGCGAAAAGTCCGGGGGCAGCCTCTGCTGGATCGCAAGAAAGAGGAAAATATTCAAGCTTACATCGTCTTGGTCAAAACAGGCAATCGCTATTTGCTCGGGGATCACTTAGAGGAGGCGCAAGCCGAATTTACCAGAGCTCTGCGCCTCAATGCTTATGGCGTAGCGGCTAATTTGGGCATGAGTGAGACGCTCGCCAAGCGCTGTGAAGTGGAGGGCAAGTGGTGTGAGATGGCACAGCACTATATTGAATTTACAGCAGAGATTGCACCACAGTACCGGGAGGGCTTAGAGAACCTTAGCAGGGCCTTCGGCAGCGATGAGCCTCAGTAAGCCTTTCCCCCATACTTGCAGTCCTCCCCAAATGATCCTATCTTAGCAATATGGAAGCCTACGCCAAAGTATTAACCTATGCTATCCCCGGATTTCTATTGCTTATCATCATCGAATCGCTGGTAGCACGCTGGCGTGGGATGCAGATCAACCGGGCCATGGACACCATTTCCAGCCTCAGCTCCGGAATGACCAACACCCTCAAAGCCTTGATGGGGCTCTCGATCGTGATCATCAGTTATGATTGGATGCACCAGCGATTGGCGCTTTTTGAGATCGAATCGACTGTCTGGCTGGTGGTATTGGCCTTTATCGGACACGATTTTGCCGGCTACTGGTCCCACCGCTTCAATCATATGGTCAATCTATTTTGGAATCGGCATATTGTGCACCACAGCAGTGAGGAGTTCAACCTGTCCTGTGCGTTGCGGCAGACGATTTCGGCCATCGTAGGCATCTATTTCTTCCTCTACATCCCAATGGCAATTATCGGCGTTCCGCCGCTGATTGTAGCGATTGTGGCGCCCATTCACCTGTTTGCGCAGTTTTGGTACCATACTCGACTGATTGACCGCATGGGATTTTTAGAACACATCATTGTCACCCCTTCTCACCATCGGGTACACCACGCAATCAACGAGGAGTACATCGATAAGAATTTCTCGGAGGTTTTTATTGTCTGGGACAAATGGTTTGGTACCTTTCAAGAGGAGCTGCCGGAGGTGCCGCCGGTTTATGGTACCAAAAAGCCTGCGGCCACCTGGAATCCCATTCTCATCAACTACATGCATCTTTGGCAATTGATCAAAGACGCCTGGCGAACCCGCAGCTGGCGGGATAAGCTGCGCATCTGGTTCATGCCTACCGGCTGGCGTCCCGTCGATGTGGCCCAAAAGCATCCCGTCCAAATCGTCACCGATGTCTACGCTCGTACCAAGTACGACACTCCCGCTTCGCCCTTTCTGCGCAACTGGTCCTGGGCACAGCTGCTGATTCACAACCTGCTGATGTACTATATCCTCGTGCATATCGCCAGCTTTGAATTCACCGAAGTACTGCTTTACGCCAGCTTTTTGATGCTCTCCATCTTTGCCTACACCACCTTGATGGACCGCCACCCCTGGGCCTTCGGCATCGAAGCCCTCAAACTGCTGGCGGGCCTACTGCTCATCTGGTATATGGGCGGCTGGTATGGGCTCGACAATTACCTCAGTGGCGGCACTTATCTGATCGTCGGCTACCTATTGATTTCTACTGTTCTGACTATTTATTTTAGTTGGTTTGAGACCTCTGGGGCGGATGAAATCACGATCTCCTCCCGCATTTAAACATTATACTATGCACCCTTACAAAGTCAATTTTTTAGAAACCTCCTTCCTTAAGCCCAAAGGCTTTAATAGAGTTCATGGAAAAATTGATGGGCTAACCACCTCCAAAGAGTTGGAAGCAATGATAATCGAGGAAGATAAACTAGGCTATGAATTGCACAGCATTACTCCGATGACTGGCAACAATCGTCCAGACCTTGATGGCCGTATGCTTCTGACTAGCTGCCTCATGATTACTTTTAAGCGAAAAGATTAAAGGGAATTGACTATTTTTGGTAGAATCGGACGATTAATGTCGAGATATTAAGTTGATTTTGAAGGCCAATCTATGATGCTCATTCCCCAACGTTTGTTTGCCAGCTCTCAGGTTAAGGTCATCCTGCGAGACGGTAATACTTGTATCCTGAGTAAGGAATTGGACCAAGCCATTGTGAAGCGCGAAGGCTATATTTCCAATCATGTTATCGTCATTTTGCTGGCCGGAGAACAACAGATTCGTACCTATGAGGAGCAATTAATTAGAGTGAGGGCCAATGAAGTCCTCTTCATTCCACGTGGGATGTATCATGTTTCTGACCTACTGCCTAAATCAGGAAATTTTAAGAGCTTACTGTTTTACTTCGATGACGATATTATTCAGGAATTTTTGTCTACCACCTCCGTTTCGACATTCAATCGGGACCAAGTGTCCGATCATCTTCAATTTGGCGATGTCCCTGCGGTCCGCCTCTTTGCCGATTCCCTGATGGCCATCTACCAGCAGCATCAGATTCGCAACAAGTCTTTTCTTCGTTTGAAAATTCTCGAATTGCTCTACCTGCTCAACAGCCAAGCAGAGGAACAACAGTTTGCCGATTTCCTGTTTCGATTGACCCTTCCCAAGCGGCGGAATATTCGGACGTTTATGGAAAAAAACTACGATAAACCCTTAAAAATCGAGGATTATGCCTATCTAACCGGCCGCAGCCTCAGCAGTTTCCGTCGCGATTTTAAAGCCTTTTACGATCTGACGCCCCAGCGCTGGATCAAAGAAAAGCGCCTGGAAAAGGCCCAGCAGCTTTTCGACCAAAATAGAGGGTCGGTCAGTGAGGTGGCCTTTGAGGTGGGCTACGAGAGTACCTCTTACTTTATTCGCGAATTCAAGAAGAAAGTCGGTCAATCCCCCAAGCAATACCTCCTATCGCGGCATCGCAATCAAATGGAGCATTGATTGGGTAATTATTGATTATTTATATATTTGTCCTTCTAACGATGCTGCCACAACTCATTCGATACTTCCACGATTGCTACCAAACGGAATTCCGGGCAATTAACCTCCTTGACTTTTGGGGGAAGAAGATCGCGCATCGACTGATTTTGCAGCAAAAGGAATTTCTGGAAATGGGCTCTACCGTTCCCTTGATAGATGCGGATTGGGCGGCTGAGGTGATTCAGGAGTTGTTGATTTATGGGAAAGAAAAGGACCTGTACTTCGGGGCGTTCTTCCTCATCGGTCGTACCTCCATTGCTGGACGGCCGCAGCCTTTGCACGCTCCGCTCTTTCTCTATCCGGCGGCGGTTAAAAGGGTGGGGGAGGAGTATACCCTAACGCTGGAAGAGGATAAGCGGATTCTGAATCCTGCGGTGCTCAATGTAGCCAGTACGCTCAATTCTAGGCTTTACGAAGAACTCCTGTCTGCTCTGCCCCAAGGTCCCTTTGACGCTCGGCAATTAGAGCAAGTGCAGGCAGTATTGCAAGAACAACTGCCCGAATTGGATGTAGAAGCACTAGCCGAATATCCTCAGCTCCATACCGAAGAACAGCTCAAGAAGCGTCGGCGTTCTAGGCAGCCGAGCTTCAGCATCGTCCCCGCCTTCGGCGCCTGCCTCATCGATAAACCCAGCGGCTCCCGAGGCATTCTCAACGAACTGAGCGAGATGGCTGAAGGCGAGCAGTTCGCCGTCCCTATCCAAGAGCTCTTCGGCGAGCAGGCCGCCCGCGATCCCCTCGACTTCCCGGAAGGCTTCCGAGTGCCGGTTAGCCTCAGTCGTAGCCAGCAAGACATTCTTCACTCCGCTGCCGAGGAAAACTTGAGTCTGGTCGTCGGCCCGCCGGGGACGGGCAAATCCTTCACCATCGCTGCCTTGGCCGTAGAGCTATTGAGCCGGGGCTACTCGGTGTTGATTGCTGCCAAAAAACAGCAAGCCGTCAATGTGGTCGCCGATAAAATTGAACAAGATTTTGACCTGCCTGGCCTGGTGATTCGCGCTGCCAGTAAGGACTACCGACGAACGCTGCAACAGCGGGTAAAAGATATTCTCAACGGCATTGGCGTGGAGCCAGTCAGTAATGGAAAGATCGAGAGACGGGAGCAAACCCTCAAAGCCTTGGATCATGATATTGAACGCCTAGAGCGGCTGATTCATATTCAGGAGAAAAAGTCCATGAAAAGAGGTTTTTACCTTCACGAAAGACAACATAAGCCCTTTTTCGGTCTCCAAAAATGGTGGATCCGGCGGCGGCAGGCTCGCGAAAAAGCCCTCTGGACGCAGTTTAAAGAACTAGAGAATCTGCGCTTCGACCGAATCAAGGCACTGAGACGCTTAATTAAAAATTATTTTAATTACTACCTCTATTCTGCCTTACGCCACTCCCGGGCCGACCTGATGTACCTCAAAGACGCCCTCCGGGCGCGCTCCGGCAATCTACAAGAAGGCTATTTTAACAAGGTCAATTTCAAACACATTCTCGATGCCCTCCCCATCTGGACCTGCACCCTATCCGACATCCACAGCGTACTCCCCTTGCAAGCCGAGCTGTTCGATGTCGTAATCATCGATGAGGCCAGCCAGTGCGACATCGCCGCCTCGCTACCCGCATTGCAAAGAGGCCGAAGTGCCGTCATCGTCGGTGATCCCAAGCAACTGCGGCATCTATCCTTCCTCGCTCGGCAGCAACAGCAGGAATTGATCAAAAAACACGAGCTACAGCGCTATCATCAGCAAAAGCTGGACTACCGCAATGTCAGCCTCCTCGACCTAACGTCGATGGCCATCGAAGACCAGAAGCAAGTCCATTTCCTCGACGAGCACTACCGCAGTATGCCCGACATCATTGAGTTTAGCAATCGAAAGTTCTACGGCGGCCGCCTAAAGGTGATGACCAGCTGCCCGGCGACACTGGGGCGTCAGCACGTTTTTTTACACAAAATAGAAGGAAAAAGAGATAAAAAAGGCATCAACCAGATCGAGGCCGATTATGTCCTGACCTTGGTCGCCGAAATTGTCCAATCCGAGCGGCACCTCGAAAAAAACCTCTGTCAGCGCATTGGCATCCTTTCCCCCTTCCGCGACCAAGTCAATTTCCTGCAGGCCCGCCTCAATGAATTTGTCGACCTGTCCATCTTCCAGCGCCATAAATTATTGATCGGTACGCCCTATGATTTTCAGGGGGAGGAAAGGGATGTGATGTTGCTCTCTTTTGCACTAGACGATGAGGCCCATCCCTCTGGATTTCAATACCTTAATAGGCCCGATGTATTCAATGTCAGCATAACACGCGCCCGTTCTTTGCAGCATGTTGTCACCTCTTTCAGTGAAAATAAACCTTCTGCTAACAGCCTCTTGGCCGCTTTTTTAGGCAGTCTGGAACGTGGTGTTTACCAAAAGGAAGCTGCCGACCATCGTGCAAAGAATGATGCTTTTTTGCAGGAAGTCGTCCAGCAACTGAGTAAGTGGAAGATAGAAGAACTGTATTATTCCTATCCCATCGCGGGCCTCGAAATTGACCTGCTGGTGGTCAGAGAGGGGCAGTCCTACTGCATCGATTTGGTGGGCTATCCCGGGTCCTTCGAGGATACCCTGCCCGTTGACCGGCGGTTGATGTTGGAGCGGGTGGGGCTGCGCACTTTTACCCTGCCTTACAGCCAATGGCAATTGGCTCCCCAGGAGAGCCGTCAGGCCCTGCGGTATTTTTTAAATATCTAATTGATCTCTTCCCGCTTTAAGATCAAAAGGCTTCCATGATCAGCTCGTGATTCAGCATCGCCCCGGCTATGTTTCCCATCGCAATTGCATGGGCTACCGACCGAAAGCGAGTCGTGCTATCTCCACAAGCAAAGACGCCAGGAGTAGTGGTCTTTTGGAGTTGATCCACGCTGATGTAGCCTTCTTCGGTCATCTCACACCCCAATTCTACAGCGATGTCGGTGTGTTGAACAAATGGCGTTTTAGCGTAAACGGCTTTGACTGGAAAGCGGCTTCCATCCTGGAATACTATGTTTTGGAGGCTCCCTTTTTCGTGTTCGATCTGTTGAATACCTTTTTCTATAATATTAACTCCATGTGCTTGAAGTTGTTGGGTCTCTTCTTCCTTGAGCGTTGAAGCACCGTTGGTAAAAAGACTCAGGTCTTTGGTCCAGTGGAGGATCATTTTGGAAAATTCAAATCCAAATTCCCCATTGCCGATAATCCCCGTTTTTTCGCCTCTCACCTCATACCCATGACAATAGGGGCAATGGATGACGGAGATACCCCAACACGCTGCAAAGCCTTCAATATCCGGCATAATATCTTTCACTCCGGTGGCCAGAACCAGTTTTTGGGCTTTGAAAACTTGTTGCGAAGCGGTGTGGACTTCAAATCCATTAGCAATTTTGCTAGCATTCGTCGCCAGGCCAGAATAGAATTGTACCGTATCATAGGCGGCCACCTGTGTTTTGGCAAGGTCACGAATTTCATCGGGCCTTTTTCCATCATGCGTGATCAAATTATGAGCATGGGGAGTCTGCCTGTTACAGGGCGTACCGCTATCAATGATTAATACCTTTCTTAATGACCTGCCGAGTGCCAGCGCTGCCGACAGCCCCGCATAACTACCGCCGATAATCAGGACTTCGAACGCATTGTTATCTTCCATTGGATTTAGTTTTTGTAGTAAGAAAAGGGAGAAACGTGCTTTGTTTCATCAGGCTACTTTGAGTATAAAAAACGTTGGAATTATCTCGTTATTGCAACTGAGTTGCAATAATAAAGAATGAAATAAAAATAGCGAAATTTATTAACGTCCAATTACCTTTTGCAATTTGAAATGCCCTAAGGTAGGAGGGTTTAAAGGAAGAAAAAATCCATATCTTTACCCTTCAATTAATTCATCAGTACGCTTATTAAGAAAGACCAATGCCGGGGACCAACCCAACAGATGAACAATTACTGGCACTGCTCAAAGCAGGTGATCGAGGGGCCTTTCGGCAGCTCTTCGACCGCTACTACAAGTACCTATTGGTAACCGTTATCAACATCAGCGGTGATCGCGAGTTGGCTAGAGAAGTAGGGCAGGAGGTCTTTTTTGAGGTTTGGAAAAAAAGGGAACAGATCGCCGTCAAAGGCCCCTTGAAGTCCTATCTGCGGCGCGCGGCCGTCAACAGAATGCTCAATCAGCTGAAAGCCCGTCGCTTGCAATACCTAGACGATGAGCAAATGCCCGAACTGTCGACCCGGCCCGCCGATGACCCTCAGCAACAGCTACAGGCCGATGACCTGCAAAGCATCATCCAACAAGCTATCGATGCCTTGCCCGAGCGCTGCCGGCTGGTCTTCACCCTCTGTCGCCTCGAAGGATTATCGCACAAGGAAGTCGCCGCCCAGCTGGGCATATCCACCAAAACAGTAGAGAATCAGATGCTCAAGGCCCTCAAACAGTTGCGGAAGGCCGTGCAGCCTTACGTATCAAAGGGCCTCTGCTGGCTGGCCCTCTTGCTGGGCTGGTGGCAATAAAGTAGGAACTCAAATAGGGGATTGTACTCCATTGATTGTCTTGGGTAAAAGGTATACCCTATTTGCTGAACAAACGAATCATTTTATGAGTGAAGACTTATACATACAACTAATTTACAAAAAACTGCGCGGCCAGTTGGAAGCAGCGGAGCAGGTACAGCTCGATGAGTGGCTGCAAGCCTCACCCGACAACCAGCTGATCGCAGAGTCGGTAGCGCAAGCCTGGGAGCTGAGCGGAGCAACGACTGCCCCCGAGCCCGACATCGACCTGGATGCTGACTTCGCCTTGCTCGAAGAGCGCATCGCCGCCGACGAGGCTCCTCCGCCCCCAGTCCGTCGCCTCTCCTCCCGCTCTCGCTGGCTAAGCATTGCCGCCGCCCTAGTGGTCCTGGTCACCCTCGGCCTCCTCCTCCGTAACATCGCCACCGCCGACCCCAGCTGGACCCGCATCGCTTGCAGCAGCAGCACCGACTGCCAGCACCTCAAAGTCGAACTGCCCGATGGCAGTATCGCCTGGCTTGACCGCAACAGCCACCTCGAATACATCGGTAACTTCGCCTCTGCCGATCGACAAATCAAGCTCTACGGCAACGCCTTCTTCGATGTCCGGCGGGACGAAGCGCATCCCTTCACCGTAAGCACCAGCTACGGCAAAGTAACCGTTTTGGGGACCTCCTTCGGGGTCAGCGATTGGGGCGATGACCAAGGCTGGCGTGTCAATGTCACCTCCGGTAAGGTTGCCGTCCAGGCCCAGGCCAATACCCAACAACTGACCCTCACCCCCGATGAGGCCAGCTACTTCGACCCCAACCAACAGCAACTTAAGAAAACAAGCACCTCCACCAATACTTTCTCCTGGCATACTCGACGTTTCAATTTTAACGATGATCCACTATCCGCCGCCATCCAGACCTTAGAAAAAGTCTATGCCGTCGAAATCATCATCGAAGAGCAAGCCCTACTCAATTGCCCAATTAGCGTCGATTTTGACAACCAAACCATCGAAGCCATCGTATCCACTATTGCGGAGGTCTATGGGATGGAGCTGGAGGGGGGAGAGCGGCGGTTCCGCCTGCGGGGAGGCTCCTGCGGGTAGCGCCTTTGGCGCTTACGGTGGACGGTAGAGCACCTTTGGTGCTTAGGGTGGACGCCGGCCGATAGGGTTGGATAACTTTGGTATTTTTAGGGGACGCCCGCCTGCCTACCGGCAGGGTAGACGGAGGATTTTTGGATGACTTTGTCGCTGTAGATAAACATAGCAGGAGGTAGTAAAACGTGCAAAGCTTACGACTCATTATGTTCTCTACGTTCGCCGTCTACCGTCCATCGTCCACCAAAGCACCGAAGGTGCCAACCGTTCTCCAAGTTCGCCGTCTACCGTCCACCGTCAACCAAAGCACCGAAGGTGCTCTACCGTCCACCCAAAGCGCCAAAGGCGCCCAAAGTGAGAAGAAATAAAAAACAGCATGCACCCAACAAAGAGCATATTAAGCTTACTAACCCTTTTACTATCACTTAACGTACTCAGCGGGCAAGACCTGCTGAACACGCCGGTGACGATCCAGGTGGAGCAGGCTTCTATCCCCGAGTGCCTGGACCTGATCAGCCAGCAGGTAGAAGTGAAGATGGCCTACAGCAGTCGCTTTTTTGCGGAGGCTGGGCTGGTAGAGCTGAAGGTTAAGGAGCGGCCCTTGGCGGAGGTGTTGGATCGGCTGTTGGCGGCTACCGGGATGGGCTATCGCCTGGCGGGGACGCAGTTGATTATTTTTAAGCAGAAGAAGCGGAAGCCGCCGAGCTATACCATTAGTGGATATTTGGAAGATGAGGCGACGGGGGAAAAGCTGGTGGCGGCAACGGTGGTCTGCCAGCGACATAATCGGGGAGCGGTGACCAATGAGTATGGTTTTTACAGTTTGACGCTGCCCGCAGGGGCGGTGGAGCTGTCTTATAGTTATCTAGGCTGTACGCCTTCGATCAAGGCTTTTGATTTACAGCAAAACCATCGGATTAACATGACGCTAGAGCCAGCGACTTACCTCTCTGAGGTGATCGTTCGGCCGGAGGAGAGCAATAGTGATGCCTTGCTTGATCCGGCCAGTGGGCAGCATATCCCGGGAGGACATCTGGCCTTGTTGCCGGATTTGGCGGGGGAAAATGATGTGGTCCGGGTAGCGCAGCAGCTGCCGGGCGTGCAGACAGGAGCCGACGGCTCTGGTGGGATGTATGTACGCGGGGGTGGGGGCGGCCAGAACCTGATTTTGCTCGATGGGGTGCCGATTTACAATCCTTCTCACCTGCTGGGGCTATTTTCCATTTTCAATTCCAGTGCGATCCGCTCGGCGCGGCTATTGAAGGGCAGTTTTCCGGCCCGGTACGGCGGTCGGCTGTCTTCGGTGCTCGATGTGCGTACCCGCGAGGGCAACCTCAAGCATTGGGAGGCTGAAGCGGGAGTTGGCCTGCTCAGTGGCCGCGCCTCCGTCGAAGGGCCCATCGTGGAGGACAAGGTATCGCTGCTAGTGGCTGGGAGGCATACGCTGTCCAATTACCTGCTCGGCTCTAGCATCGCCACGGCCTTCGTCGGCGGGGAGCCCGATGAGTTGGATCTCCGCTTTTATGACCTCAATGCCAAACTCAACTACAGCATGTCCAATAAAGACCGGCTGATGCTCAGTTACTACAACGGTGCTGATGCCTTTTATGGTTTTTTGGAAGACGAGGAAACGTTGCAGCGTTCTGAAAGTTCGCTCGACTGGGGCAATCAGATGGCCGCCTTGCGTTGGAATCACGAGTTCGGCGATCGCCTTTTTTCCAATACCACCCTTACCTACAGCAACTACAACTTTGATAACAGCTCTTTGTATGATGATTTAGAGGAGGAGGTCTTTGAATATTATGAATTCAGCTCGAACGTTGAAGATATTGCCTTTAAAATAGATGTCGATTACTTGCCTTCTCCTAAGCACAGCCTGCGCTTTGGAATGGGGCTGAGCAGGCAGGAGTATTTATTCAAGTTTGTGAATCTAGACGATGCACTATTTGAATTGGGCATTATTGATACCGTAAACATTGAGGAGCTTTCCAACCTGGAGGAAAAGGATCGATTGGAGAATACCGAAGCTTTTGCTTATGTCGAAGATGTGATCCAGCTGCGGCCCAATTGGCAGCTGAACGCCGGACTACGACTTTCCAGTACCTTCAGCAGCGGCAATTCCTTCTGGCGATTGGAGCCCCGCCTGAGTACGCATTATCGATTCGAAAAACCGTTCTCGGTCAATGCTTCGGTGGGGCGCATGGTCCAGCATCTACACTTGATTTCTGCGGTCGGCCTGCGGATGCCCAGTGATATTTGGCTGCCCTCTGGCTTTGATCTTCAACCCTCTGAATCCTGGCAGTTGGAGTTGGGGGGACAGTACGCGCTTGCTGATGGCATCGACTTTTCTTTGCAGGGGTACTACAAATGGATGGATAATTTATACCTCTCCACAGAGTTACCCAACAGTAGCAATGAGGAAATTGCGCAAGGTATTGTCGAGGGTAACGGCGAGGCCTACGGTTTGGAGTTTATGGTACAAAAGCGGGAGGGGCGCAGTGGCGGCTGGTTGAGCTACACCCTCGCTCGTTCCGATCGGCAGTTTGATGAGGTCAATACGGGGCTGCGCTATGCCTTTCAGTACGATAGCCGTCATTTCGTCAAGCTTTTTATCTACCAAAAGCTGTGGCAGCGCATGCAGTTGAGCCTCAACTGGACCTACGCTTCCCCCAATCCATTATTGCTAATCGAAGATGAAAGCCTTAATCTGGGTACGATACCGATCGAGCAGGAGCCCGGAAGAAAAAATACCTTTCGCGACCAGGCGCTGCACCGTCTTGACCTTGGCTTGAATTATCTGCTGCAAACCGGGCAGTTCCATCATACCTTCAAACTAGGCATCTATAATGTCTATGATCAAGACAATGCTTTGTTCCATCGCCAGTTTGACGAAGAAAGCTTCGATTCTGTTTTCCTGATGCCCTTCCTACCTTTTATTTACTATAACATTCGCTTGTAGGGGACTTACCTTTTCGGTGGAGCCGAAGGCCGGATTTCGATTTTACTGGGCAGTGAGCGAGCGGGCATGGTCAGCAAATCCACCACTAGTTTTCCAATATCCTCGGGTTGAATTTTCCAGGCATCGGCCTCGGAGGGGGTGTGGTTATTGAAATGGGTGGCTACGGAGCCGGGCATGATGGTGGTGACTTTGACGCCGGCGTGCCGCACATCGAGCATCACGGCTTGGGTGAAGCCGACCAGGCCGAATTTGCTGGCATTGTAGGCGGCCCCTTGGGCGAAGAAATTGGTGCCGGCCAGGCTGGCGATGGTGATCAGGTAGCCTTTGGAAGCTTTGAGGGCATCCAGCGAGGCTTTGGTGCTGTAGAAAACGCCGGTGAGGTTGATGTCGATAACGTCGTTCCATTGCTCGGCGGTCATGGTATCGATGGGGGCGAAGTGCCCTACGCCGGCATTGGCGATCATAGCATCGATCTGGCCCCATTTGTCGAGGACGGCCTGAACGGCAGCTTGCTGGGCTTCGAAATTGCGGACATCGGCGGCGATGCCCAGTACGCGATCAGGGTGGCCCAGTGCGGCGGCCACGCCTTCGGCGGCCGACTTACTGCGGCTGGTGATGGCGACATTCATGCCTTCGGCGAGCAATGATTGAGCAATTCCGAGTCCGATTCCTTTGGTTCCCCCAGTGATAAGGGCCGTTTTGTTATGGAGCATAAGATTTTTTTGCAAAAGGTTAAAGTAAAAAACAACTGACTACATATGTGATAATCAGTTGTTTACGGTTATGTGTGAAATGAAGCTAAATTTTTTTCAAAAAAAGTGATCACCCGATAGGGGATTTTTTATTAGAGCTTGTCTTGATGACAACTAAACAACAAGTTCTTATACACACAACCATTACTCCAACTTAAAGTTCACGATCAGCCATTTAGTTTCTTGTTATTTGTACAATAGCAGGGCTAAGGGGCTATTTTAAAACATTAACTAAAATCAAAAAATGATGAGTAAGAAAATTAGTCTTTTGTGCCTGAGCCTCCTAATGATTTTGAGCGCCTGTAAGAAGGATTCCATCAACGAAACCGCTCCCAATACCAATGTTAGTCCTAGTGCTAACGCTAATTTTTTCCAACAAGCCCAACAGCGAAATGGTACAACGACCAATGCCGATTCAACTGCCAACGAAGAAGACTTTGAATGCTTTAGCTTTGTTTATCCTATTGATGTCCTCTATCCCGATGGCAGTACTCAGACGGCCAACAGTGGCGAAGAGCTGGAAAACTTGATCGACCAGTGGTTTGAGCAAAACGGTGAGGACGAGGAAAATTATCCCACCCTAAAATTCCCCCTTCAAGTGAATCTCGAAGATGGCAGCACACAGACCATCAACGATGAGGATACGCTGTGCGAACTTTTCGAAACCTGCTTTGATGAAGAGGAAGAATACGACGAGGAGGACGAGTACGATGAGGAGTTCGACGAAATTTGTTTCGACATCGTCTATCCTGTTACCCTAAGCTTGCCAGACGGAACTACTTCGGCTGCTAATAACGATGAAGAACTAGAAGAGATTATTTTTAACTGGTATGAGCAAAATCCAGACGACACCACGGGTTATCCTACCTTCGTTTATCCAATTGATGTAGTACTGGAAGACAGTATGACTCAAACCCTGAACAGTGACGAGGAATTGGAAGCATTGCTGGATGCTTGCCATGAGGAATTTTTCGAGGATTGCTTTTCTTTCAACTATCCGCTCACTATCGTCTTCCCCGATGCAACGACCGCCGAAGCCAGCGATGATGAAAACCTGGCGATGATTGTAGACCAATGGTATGATGCCAATCCGAGCAGCGAAGAGGAACCGGATTTCAGCTACCCCATCTCCGTTACCTTACAAGAAGACGGCAGCACTCGAACGATTAATAACAGTGAAGAGTTGGATGAGTTATTTGTAGACTGCTATGGCGAGGAATGTGAGATTCACAGTGGAAGAGTTATCCTGGGAGACGAGCGGAGCAGTGCTGCCAAGGTGGCCGTCGGTCAGCAGCAAACCAGTAATTAGTATAATTAATAGAACAGTAATTTTTCATCTAGAGCGACGTACGATAATCAACTTTTGACAAGATCGTTTGTATGTTCTCTAGTTTAAAAAAAGGGTTTTTAAGTAAAGAGCGATTCGTATGCGAGAACGAATCGCTCTCTTTTTTTTATTCGTTGCCTACGGCGGCGGCTAGTCGCTTGCCTTTGTGTTGTCCATTTTGGTGGAGAATAATTTGATCGTACTGACCACTATCCCCTTTAATGAATTCCAATTTGGCATTGACGACCTTGGTGTAAAACATGGTAGGGCTTTCGGGGTGAATTTCGAAGGCGTCCTGGCCGGTGGCCTGCGCGAAATAGCGTCCTTTTTCTGCAAAAATTTTGATGTCAAAATCGGGGAAGATATTGTAAGCTCCTGCGTATTGTTCAAAGACACCTTCTTTTAGCTCGATGCTTTTCAGAATCTCCGGTACTTCATAAGCCTCGCCGAAGTGCATGGCCGTAATAGCTCTGCAAATATTACCGCACTGGGCATTCTCGTAATTAGACAGCGCCACCACGCAAACGTCCTCTTCTGGAAAGCGAGCGATAAAGGTGCTAAAGCCGTCGATGCCACCACCGTGGGCGTAGGAGGTTCGATTGTGCATTTGATCAATCTCCCAACCGTAGCCATAATTGGCTTTCTCGGGGGTGTAGATTTTGGCTTTGGTTTCGGCACTTACCAGTTCGTTATTGCTCAGGGCCAGGTGCCAGCGGTGCAGGTCACCGACAGTAGAGTAGAGGGCACCGGCGGCGTAGGCGATGTCGGTATTGATAAAGTTGCAACGGAGCGGATCATCACCGATCACCGAGTAGCCCTGGGAGAGGTAAGGAATAACATTTTGGTAGTGCTCATAGCCACTATTTTCCATCCCTAGTGGCTTAAAGATATTGTCGGCCAATACTTGATCGTAGGGCTTTCCTCCTACTTTTTCCAGAATCATCCCCAGCAGGTAGTAGCCAGAGTTGTTGTAACTGAACTCTGCGCCCGGCTCAAATTCCAGCTCTTTTTCATTAAAGCGTTTGATAAATTCATCCGGCGCTTCGACGATGCTGGCTCGATTTTTCATAACCTCAGGATCTCCGGTATAGCTAGGAATACCCGAAGTATGGGTCAACAAATGATGGATGGTAATTTTATCCCCCTGCACCTTCGGATAATCGGGAAGGTAATTCGTAATCTTGTCCTGCAGATCAATCTTCCCCTGCTCGACATACTGCATAATCGCCATCGCCGTGAACTGCTTGGTGATGGACCCCAGCCGAAAACGGGTATCCACATTATTTTTGATGTTGTACTTGGCCAGCGCATGGCCGTACCCCTGTTGGTACAGGACTTCATTACCTTTAGCAATTAGAATTACGCCGCTGAAGGCATTATTGGCCAATTGGGCGTTCATGTATTCCTCAATCTTGGACTGCAGGTCCTGCGCCTGTCCGTTGAAGGAATGGAGGAGTAAAAATGTTAGTAGTGAGAATACGGTTCTCATATGTTGTGATTTTGATTTTAAATTGTATTGTAATACTGTCAGTGTCCTCTTCGAGAGCTACCGTGTACACACATTTATTTTTTCGTACAAAAAACAGCCCTTTTAGTCCGAGCCTTGTCTTCTGCTAAGGGCTACCGCGTACACACATTTTTTTGGCTCCCTCGCAATGATTCGTTTCCCTTCTAACGTCCCTCTTCATTTTTCCAATCGATGAAAAACGAAGCAAAATCTGCCTGCCGGCAGGCAGGAATCTTGTCTGTGCCCCGTAGGGGATAAACTCGCTCCGATCAAACAGTACACAGACGGGCATCCCGCTCCTTTAACGCGTATATTTTGATACTGACCTTTGGTCAGTCAAAATCTAATAGCCACTCCATTCGCTCTGCTTTTAGCACTATAGAGAACCGAATTCGGTTCTTTAGGACTTTTTATTCACCGCTTGGCGATGTGTGTACACGGTAGCTCCTGCAAGGTACACGGCGACTAAACATCAAAACACTGCATCACCACCCGATACTCCGCCGTACACAGCTCCACCTCCTCAAACCGTCCCTGCGTATACTCCCCAATCACCCTGCGCCAAAATTGCTGCGCGGCCTTCCGACCAATGTCCTGCCGAACTTCCCAAGCACCACCGTATTGTTCAAAAACCCGATGGGCCATCTGGCGCCCCAGGCCCTTTCTGCGAAAGGCCGGGAGCACATAGAACTCCGCAATGGATCGCTTCCCCGCCTTCGGCTCCCCCAGCACAAAACGATTAATCAGCACCAAGCCCATCCATTCTCCATCGTACAGGGCCTTCAGCGCCACCCGATCCGGCTCCTGCCAGTAGCTGTCCAAATAGGGGTAGTCCACCTCGCCATCGGGGCCAGCCGTCTCTCCCATTTCGAGGAGGTAAGCATTGAGAAGCTGCTTTGTCTTAGTGCGCTCATCAGGGGGAATCATTTCCAGGACCATCCTCATAAGCGATTACTCGCCCCCATTTTTTCATTTTCAAATTGCAGAGCCAGCCGTTGAGCTTCTTCGACGATGCTGGCCGGATAGCCTGCGATTTCCAGGATATTGATGGCATTGCGCTTTTGCAAGGCCCCCTGGCGCAGGGTATAGTCAAAAGAAAGACTTTGGTTGTCGATGCTTTCTTGAAAATAATACAAGTCAAATCCTTCTCCGAGGAGCTGTGTCAACTCAATATCGTGGGTGGAAACCAACACCATATGATCGTCGCGATTCAAGTATTCCAGAATGGCTTTTGCCGAGCTGATCCGTTCTATCGTATTGGTCCCTTTAAAGACCTCGTCGATGGTAAAGAGAAATTGAGGAGTCTGGGTTTTCGAGGCACTAAGCAGCTCCCCAATGGTGGCGACCTCTTCCATATAGTAGCTCCGTCCCTCCGTAATGACATCGCGGATTTGGATGGAGGTGGCCAGGTTGAAGATGGGGGCTTTGTAGTATTGAGTGAAGGAGGTATTTAGCGTTTGGGAGGTGATGATATTGAGGTTAATGGCTTTGATAAACGTAGACTTGCCCGACATATTCGACCCCGTCAACAGCAAGCTCTTATGGTGCAAATGCAAGTCGTTGGCTACACAGTTGTCTACCAGCGGATGATAAAGCTCTTTCAGCTGAATTTCTTTTTGTGGGGGGGTAAAATGTGGCTGGCTATAGTGGGGCAGTCCTGCGCGTAAGCTAGCTACAGAGAGGGCCATGTCGACTTTTCCTGTAGCTTTAAAAAGGGCATGGATGTCCTCTCGCTTGGCTTCGATTTCATCCACTACTTGATGAAAAGTCGTGATTTCTTGCAGTGCGATAATTTTAAAGATTTCTGCTATCAACCAGGCTACCGCAGCAGCATCATTATTTTGTAGCAGATGGGTAGCTAAGACGTTAGTTTTCTTGGTCAGTTGATTAACGGTCTTAATGCTTGATTGCAGATGTTGCTGCTCCTTTTCCGAAAATCCCGCATGAGGCAAAAGCTTCTGGCTGGTTTCACTTAGTTTTTTTAAACGAGAAAAGATGTCGACAAAATCGCCGATTCTCTTTTTGTGCCAATAATGCAAAAAGGTATTGATCAACAAAAACAACAAGAGTGGAAAGAGGAAGTAAGGATAAAAGAGCAAGAAGACAATCGAAATTGGGACCACCCATTTTAGTACTTGAACAGCTTGAATGAATTTGAGCTTGGGAGGCAATTCACCGTAGATGAGAAAAGGCAGGAAATAATCATCCCCCTTTGATAAATGCTTGAGCACTTTTTGTGCCGCCAATCGGGCCTTTTCATTGTTTTGAAAATGCTGTATCCTATTCTCTAGCACCTTCAAGTCCTCCGCAGTGGTGTCCAATCGCCTTAAGCGAGCGTATAAGTATTGCTGCCCTACTGCCGAATGGGTGCGGTCGAGAAAGCGAAAGAAGGCCTTCATATCCAAATCCTGCACCGTTCGATCACTCAGTAAGTAAGCCGCTTTAGCGGGCTCTTGATAAGCATAGTACGCTTCGATGAGGTCGAAATTAAAGTAGGCCGATTTGGCTTGGCCCCAGGGAGTAGTAATGGCTTTATTTTTTTTCATTATCAAGTAGCAAGCCCAAGCAATTGATGGACTCCTAAACAAGATAGGCCGCCATCGAAGAATTCCCTTAATTTTTTGACTAACGCCCCCGAATTACTGATGTAGAACGCGGGCTGAACCCTTCTTTTGACTAATGCTCTCCTCCAAAATGCGAATACTCAGTCGGTCGTAGCGAATACTAGAAGGCCCCCTCAACAGGCGGCAAATCCCCCGAAATTGAGCTTATGAAGCTATGAAAACCCCAATGAACCCTCATTTTTCACCACTAAATGTCAACCCAATGAAAAAGATGCTGAATTTCCGTGCCCTCTTTCTCCTTCTTTTTGCCGCCCTTTGCACTAGTACTTTATTCGCGCAAGACCAAGCGGATCGGAGCTTATCGCCTTATTTTTTTGTAAAAAGTGACCAGCCTGCGCTGGATCAACTGCCGCTAAAATCCACCCGAGCGGAAGTCAATATTGCTGGAGTGATCGCGGATGTGCGGGTGACGCAGGTGTATAAAAATGAAGGAAAAGACCCCGTCGAAGCCATTTATGTCTTTCCGGGCTCCACCCGCGCTGCAGTCTACGGGATGCAAATGCAGATCGGCCAGCGCAGTATCACCGCCGAAATCAAAGCGCGCGAGCAAGCCCGCCAGGAATACCAAGCCGCCAAGGCCTCCGGCCAGCGCGCCTCGCTGCTCGAACAAGAGCGGCCCAATGTCTTTCAGATGAACGTCGCTAATATTCAGCCCGGCGATGAAATCAAAGTGATCCTGCAATACACCGAACTGCTCGTACCCACCGATGGTACCTACGAATTTGTCTATCCCGGCGTGGTTGGCCCTCGCTATACGGGGGGCAGCAAGGCGGGCAAAGATGCCTTTGCTGGCCAGCCCTACCTCAAGGCAGGCGAAGCCCCTACGGCTACCTTTGACATCCAAGTGTACCTCTCTACCGCCATGCCTCTTCAATCCGTAAAATGCACCAGCCATCCCACCGATATTAACTTTGAGAGCCTAAAGACGGCGGTCATCGATTTGAAGAAATCTGAGCAGGCCGGTGGCAACCGCGATTACATCCTGCACTACCGCCTGGCCGGCGGCCAGATCGAATCTGGACTAATGCGCTACGAGCACGACAGTGAAAACTATTTCCTGATGATGGTGCAGCCGCCCGCCTGCGTGGAAGAAAGCCAAATTCCACCCCGCGAGTACCTCTTCATCATCGATGTATCAGGCTCCATGAACGGCTTTCCCATCGATATTTCCAAAAAACTGATGCGCGATCTGCTCGTCGGCCTGCGCCCCGATGACCGCTTCAATATCCTGCTCTTCGCCAGCAGTTCCAGCGTACTGGCCTCCCAATCCCTACCTGTCAACCCCGAAAACATCCGACGGGCTACCAACTTCATCGATAACCCCAGCGGCAGTGGCGGCACCAACCTACTGCCCGCCTTAAAACGCGCCCTGGCTCTGCCTCGTCACAGCAAAGCCCTGTCCCGCTCCATCGTCGTCGTCACCGATGGCTACGTCACCGTAGAACAAGAAGCCTTCGACCTGATCCGCAATAATCTCCATCAGGCTAATCTCTTTGCCTTCGGCATCGGCAGCAGCATCAACCGCCATCTCATCGAAGGGATGGCCCATGTCGGGCAGGGCGAACCGCTGATCATCACCAAGCCGGAGGAGGCGCACGAGAAGGCCGAGCGGTTTCGCCAGTACATCAGCTCCCCCGTGCTGACGCAGGTCAAGGTCGACTTTGAAGGTTTTGAGGCCATTGATGTACAGCCTTCCTCTGTGCCCGACGTATTGGCCGAGCGCCCGGTGATTATCTTTGGTAAATACCAGGGCAATCCTCAGGGCCAAATCCGTCTGAGGGGCTACTCTGGAGATCGCCAGTTTGAAAAAATTATTGATGTTGCTGACTCGCGGGGCAGCATCCGAAATACCGCCCTCCGCTACCTCTGGGCCAGAGAGAAAATCAGATTACTGGATGATTATAATCAACTCCAACAGAGCACCAAGCGAGAGGCCGAAATTACAAAATTAGGACTGCAATACAACCTGATGACGGCCTATACCTCTTTTCTGGCCGTTGACCGCGAAAAGACCAATAACCAGCCCCTGACCAAGGTCAATCAGCCCTTGCCACTGCCTTCAGGTGTCAATAACTCCGCCGTCGGCTTTGACCTGGCCATTGAGGGCCTAGCCAGTCAAATCAGCGATGGACCAACCGTAACTCTTCCAGCGGCAGCGGTGGAGACCGCAGTGCGCCCTGCACCGCCCACTACCCTTGGCCAACGCTCCGACATCACCTTCATCCTCGGCGAGGATGACTACTACCGTGCCGCCGCCGATTACTACCGTTCGAACCCGCAAGAACGGACCGAACTGGTCATTACCCACTGTCGTTCGCTACTGGACATCAGGAACTACCTAGAGCAGTATCGTCCTAGCAATCAGCTGGCCTGGGGGCGGGTCAATATCGTGGTGCACAGCAATGAGTGGAGCGATATGAATATGGCGGTGCTGCCCGAAGGGAAGCGCGCTAATACGCACCGCATCCAACAGGCCGTCGCCTCGGGGCAGCTGAAGGCCCTCGGCGATGCCATCGTCGATGCCCATACCGAGTTGATTATTCAGGCTTGTGCGCTGGGCCGCAATACCCGTCTTTTGGAGGCCATCAGCAAGGCGCTGGGCGGAGAGGATGTCCACCGACCGATGGTCCGCTCTTCGCGCTACTTTGTGGGCTTTGGGGAAGGCGGTGGTCGGCAGCTCTCCGAGTTCTGGTACGCCTTTTACAAATCGGGCTACCGGCCCGGTGACATCCGCCTCAGCAACCAGCTGCGCCAGCGCTATCCGGATGCAGGTGTAGATTGGCGCGAGGCTCTGCGTCATCAGCAGCCAAAGGCCCTGGGGGATGTTTATCACTACAGCTTCCGCGTGCCGATTGCATGGACGGTGACTTATGAGCGCGATGAGCTGCGCCCTCGGTTGGAGACGCCGGAGGCCCAGCGGGCTTGGCTGGCCCAGCAGGGGGAGCTGCAGGATTTGCTGGCTAGCTACGGCCTGCCTAATGATAAGATTCAGTGGACGGTGCAGCGGGTGAGGCATTGGAATGAGGACGGTAGTCGATCGCCGGCTATTAAGGTAATCGGCTCTTGTACCATCGTTTGTATTTTGCGCACCTTGATTGAAGAAAATAGCAAGGATGAGGGATCAGCGGCACCGCTAATGCCGGCGTACAGTGATCCCCGATATTATGGAGGCTCCGTATCGACTTATTAATTTTGGAGAAGCGGCCCGGAGAAATTCGGGTCGCTTTTTTTATTGTGCGCCTGGTAAGGGGAAGCACTAGCTAAGCGGCAAGGCCAATATTGTGAGGTATTGACTGAAGGAAGCCGAAGGCAAAGCACTAGCCTGACGAACAGGAATCGTATACTAGGCATAGCAGCTGGGTTACTCTACTCGATGTACCGATCTACAGCAGGAGAAAAAATCTTCGCGCTGCTCACCTTTTCTGTTCCAGGCGTATTAACCCACATATATTCTTTTACAGTGGACTTGAAATGACAACGTTGCCCCAAGGTGATGACAGATGAGCTATTAGGTGTTACCCCTCACACAGTAGGATAGAATTTAAAATCAACAACCATCAATTCAACCCAAAATTATTAAAGCCATGAAAAAAAGTATTTTTCAGCGAGGTATACCATTGGCTGTGGTGTACCTCTTTTTTTTGTATTCCATGCAAGGGCAAAACAATCCGTTGGTTTCGAGTCCTGCTGCCCCTTCTCCTACCGCTGCCGCTTTAGGAGAGCAAAGTGTTCCAGTAAATCTTTACAGCGGAACGGCGCAAATCAGCGTGCCGCTCTTTAATTTGGAAAGTGACCACGCCAATTTACCCGTCGGATTAGGATATAATTCCACCGGAATCAAAGTGGAACAGATGGCCTCTGAAGTCGGCCTAGGCTGGGGCCTTTCGGCTGGAGGAGTCATCACCCGAGGAATGAATGGCTTCCCTGATGACTGTTACCTGGTCAGTTATAATGACGGCTCGCCTACCTCTTCTGAGGCCGGATATTTGCATGGTACCGGTAGCCTTATCGAAAGTTTGCACCAAACCCATCCGAACCTCTATTCGAGTTCGGAGAGACTGATTCTGAAGGAAAGAAAAAAGGACGTTGAACCCGATGTATTCTTTTTTAATTTTAGCGGATATTCCGGACAGTTTGTATTTGATACAAAGGGTAAGGCGAAGTTGTTTTCTGATATGACTTTGCAAATCGACTACGATCTAGACAACAACTTGAGACCTAGTGATGATACCCCAGGGCTCAACTTTAGCAGCCCCTTCAGAGGCGGGATCAGAAGTTTTACCATCACGACTACGGATGGGATGCAATATGTTTTTGAAAATCGAGAGATTGCCTACTCTAAAAATACAGAGCGTCCAGAGCGGATGATTAATCCTTGCGATCCGGATCACCCTGATCCCTACTCTTTTGATTTTGATTACAATGATCCCGTCAGTCCGGCAATAGGATACATCTCTGCCTGGCACTTGAGCCGAATTATTAACCCGTTCGGTAATCGGGTGTTCACCTTCTACTACGATCGGAAGGAAGTGATTCTAGACCATACGCATATGACTCAGGCGTCCGAGCAATTGACGCCCTCTTCACCAGCCCTGGTGACTACCTATTTTACAGAGACGGCTACCATTAAACCCCGGCTATCTGAGATCAGATATGGCCCAACGGCTACCCAAACCTATGGTAAGCTCAATTTCATCTACAGCCCCATCCCTCGCGATGATGTATACTACCCTCAGGACCTTCCTGGAAATTACAACTACGTGAAATCAGCTGCCCTGAATCAGATTGAATGGCTAGACAGCAGCAACAAGAAACTGAAAGAATACCTGTTTCTGTACAGTACCTTCCTGTCTATGCCGCAAGAAGATATCAACTGTAATCTGATAGGGTACACGGAATACGGTGCCCCTATATACGATGTCCCGGGTTGGTTATCTCCTTCCTTTAAACGCTTGCGGTTAAATTACATCCGAGAACGGAGCATCAAGGCTGATGGCACGGTCATAGACCTCCCTCCCTATGAGTTGACCTACAACGATGCACCCTTGCCTCCAAGACTATTTCCACATCAGGATTTCTGGGGGTATTACAACGGCGGCTCAGGCGTTGAAACGATGCTGCCTGAGCTTTATGTATATCCCGGAGATAATGCCAACAATGCCAAATACCAGTCTATCTACTCTGTTTTTCCACGCCCCAATAGCGTTGTGCTTCCAGCCATTATCTCTGGGGCGGATCGCTTTGCCAATGAAGAGGCCATGAAGATGGGCATATTAGAGCGGATCACTTATCCTACTGGAGGCCATACGGCCTTCTCTTACGGTGCGCACGAGTTTGACTTCGAAGGGGTCATCATTGAAGGGGGAGGACTGCGTATTGAGGAAATGGTTATCTCTGATGGTAATGGTAACGATAGGGTAAGAAGTTTTGAGTATTTTAATGGGGGTACAACAAGTGGCCGACTGATCAACTACCCACGATTCGCTCGTTACAAGGGTTGCGCTTTTTCCCAAAGCGATCCACTTGATCCCCCAGTCAACCTCGAATTATCTACCTCTGTTTACTCTCATGCCCGCAATGGATTTGGGACTACCTATGGAACACCAGTAGGCTATACCAGGGTGGTAGAAAATCAAGGCAGCAATGGGAGGGCTGCTTATTTGTTTAATTTAACGGCTTACGCAGGTGTTGAGTCCGCAGATAATAACATTTATCAAAGAGCCTATGCTGAGGATACTTATCAATCAGGACTTTGTTATGAAAGCAAATTCCCTTTTCCCCTAAATCCTAATTATGATTGGAGCAATGGCCTCTTGCTAGAAACTCAAATATTTGCAACCGATAACACACTGGTCAAGAAAATAGAAAATGAATACAACTGGGTAGAACACGAGAAAATCTATTCCGTCAAGAGTTACTACGGCGTTGGAGAAGGTGACTTTGCAGG
>JBCDGZ010000073.1:0-37973 GCA_038750655.1 Bacteroidota bacterium
CAAGTTACGCAAATATGTTATAGTTTTTGAAAAAAATTTCAGCATTTTTTTATCAGCCTTTTCTGAATATAATCTCTGCGTAAAAAAATATGGACCAATCATTCAACGCCAACGCTGTCTCCCCTTTAGATTTTCCTGGTAATGGATAAGGTGGAGCACCTAATTGTCTCATGGTTCAATTTTTTATCGATGGCACAAATATAATTACATTTTTTTCATAAAAACAAGCAATTAATAAAATTTTAGTGTATTTTTGGCATAAATCAATAATTAAACTATAGTTCAATAAATAATTAGAATGAATCGCAGAAAAGGCAGGCCCTCCACAAAACAACAAATTGATCATTCCAAAGTCCTGGACATTGCCGTAAAGGCATTTGCCCAAAAAGGCTTTGAAGGGACTCAGATGAAGGCCATAGCAGATGAGGCGGGCTGTGCTAAATCTTTGATGAACTATCATTTCAAAAACAAGGATAACCTTTGGCAAAAATCCATTATCCACCTGTGTGAAAAACTGATCCTGAGATTCGAGGAACTGCGCAGTCATTTCAAAGACTTGGAGGGGCTGCCGGCCTTGAAAGCTTACACCCGACAGTTGATTTATTTCTCGGCAGAGTATCCCGAGTTCAATAAATTGATTTCTAATGAAATGGGCCTAAAGTCTGAGCGCTCAGATTGGATCATTGAAAATATTCTTCAACCCATTCACCTGGTATTTGAGCAAGAAGATCGGATGCGCATCAAAGGGGAATCCATACTTGAAAATTATCCTGTTGCTAATTTGGCCAGCATCATGATTGGCGCAACCAACATTTTCTTCAGCCACGCCTATCAGATGGAAAGGATGTATGGGGTCAATCCTTTTGATAAAAAAGAAATTGAGCAACACGCCGATATTGTCATCGATTTACTCTTCGCAAAATTCAATCACAAAATCAACTAAACATGAAATTAGCCAAGCACTACCGAACGGTTCAAATACTACTCACGCTGGGATGCATAGAGTTTTTTGGTCCGATGATCAAAGACAGTGGAGAATCGCATCTGATGAATGCGGAGTGGGTGGGACATGCCCGTATCCATCTGGCCTGGTTGCTGGGGTTTATGTTTTTCTCAGGATTAGCCAATTTGTATTTCATATGGTTCCGCCAACCCCGAACCAAGGAGAATCTGAACATCGTAGTCATCTGGCAAGCGATGCACCTGTTGGGCTTTTGGTTCGCAGTTGCCTTTGCCCCAATGTACGAGGGACAGCTGGTCGACCATCGCTACCACACCTACATCTTTGGCATTGAAGAAAACACCTTTGTCTTTAGCATAATGAGTGTCGTTCTGGTGATTGCCATCTACTTTTTGAGAAAAATTAAAACGGCCTCGCTGAGCGCAGAAATGGCCACAACTGCATAAGCTTATGGAATCAACTAAAGTCTTAATCATTGGCGCCGGCCCTTCGGGCATGATCAGCGCCTTGTGCCTGGCTAAACTGGGCATTGCCTGCACCATCGTCGAACGCAATACCGGCATCAACGATCATCCCAAGGCCCATGAACTCAACACCCGCTCCATTGAAATCTTGAAGGAGCTGGGGATTACGGATGCAGAATTAGCAGCGGAGGCCTCCCCGCTTAGTGATGGAGCAAGAATTTTATTTTGTAATACCATCAACGAAGAATTCGGCCGAATAGACCTCAATCAGGAGGAAAACCGACGGGATAAATACAAGCGCCATCTACGATCCGATCGACCTTACCTGAACATTTCTCAGACGGCTCTAGAAAAAATCATTTTAAAAAAGGTCAAGGCCCATCCCCTAATAAAGGTATACTTCAATCATCAATGGCGATCATTAGAGGAAACGAGCAATGGCGTTGAGAGTATTATACTCAATAGAGCATCAGAAAGCCTCTTTAGACTCCGAAGCCAATTCGTCATTGCCGCCGATGGGGCGAATAGTCGCTGTCGCCGGTTCCTAGGCATTGAGATGGAAGGCCCCGACAATATTCAAGACTTCGCCAGTGCTTACTTCGAAACGAACCTGAGGGATCATGTAATAACTCCCGCTAAGTTGTACTGGATTTTTAACCCCCTTGCCCCAGGGATATTCATCGCCCACCACATTGAAAAGCGATGGGTTTATATGCTACCGATCTACTTACCCCATCAGCAAAAAGAGCAATTCACCAAGTCTTTCTTCGAACAAAGAATCAAAGCCGCGCTGGGCAATTCTGACTTGGCCATTAAAGTAAAGTCGGTAAGCTTTTGGCGGATGTCCGCTCAACTGGCCAAGGCTTATCACCAAGGCAGAACATTTCTAGTAGGTGATGCAGCGCATCGTTTTCCTCCAACGGGAGGCTTGGGGATGAACACCGGAATCGCGGATGCGCACAACCTCTGTTGGAAGCTAGCGGCGGTCTTGCAAGGTACAGCAGCTACTCAACTGCTAACCACCTACGAACAAGAAAGGCGTCCCATAGCTGCGCAAAATACAGCGGAGAGTTTACACAATTACCATAAAATCCTGGACGTCCCCAACACCTTGGGATTAGATACGGATGGCTTGGAGAGATTGGCCAAGCTCCAGGCTTCCGCTCCCCTAAAATGGCTTCCCCCATTCATCAAACACCGCCTGATAAAAGGCATCAATACCTTAATGGCCCGACGACTAAAACGACGGGCCAAAGACCGGAATCTGAAACTAAAGATCCGCCAGACCATCGCCGAGCAGATTCCTCATTTTGACCGGATCGGACTGGACATCGGTTATATCTACGAAAAAGGAGCACTCCTTTCTGATGGTACCACGCCGCGACTACCCGCTGATCAGGTCACGGAATACCTGCCTTCCACTCACCCCGGAGCAAGGTTTCCGCATCTGTCGCTTTCGCCAGATGGGGCTTACCAGTCGACGCATGATTTTCTATCGTACCATCAATTCACCTTACTGGTAAGAGAAGAAGGGCAGGCCTGGGTAGCAGCCTACGATCAATTTGCACGAGACAATTCGGTAACGACAAAGCTTCTTCAATTGCACCAGCTGGACCTCTCCCCCAGCGTCTTTGAGCAATTGGTCAAGCTCTGTGAGCTTTCTCCCGCTGGTGCTTTACTCATTCGGCCGGACGGCCACGTCGCTTTTCGGGCCAAGGCATACCCTCCCAACAACTTTGCCCTACGCCCTTTATTTGATCGCCTCCTACAAAACAAAATCAATCAATACACATGAAAAAAATCATCCAATATACCGGACTGGCCAGCCTACTCCTTTTCTTGGTGGCCGCTTTATGTTTCTTGTACCTCAACCGAGGCTTGCCCCACGAGATTACCCCGGCTCAATTTACCTGCCTCTCCCTTGAAGACGGAGATTTTGTATCCTTTGATACCTTACCCCGCCAAATCTACGGTATTGGTCTCTCCTATGCCGGCCATATCAACGAAACGGCTTCCTCCTTCGACCCGGCGGCGGATCCGCCGGTCTTTAGAAAGGCCCTCGGGAGTATTGCCCATGAACAATCGAAGGTCCCCATCCCCTCGCATACAGAGCTGGTGCAAGCGGTGGATCAGTTGGAGCCGGGACTGGCCCAGCGGATCAATGCCTCCAATAAGCCGCTTCCCGCGCTGATGGATTATGAAGTAGAGCTGGGTTTTGTGTTATTGGAAGATATTGACCTACAGAGCTTAAACCAGGCCGACTATGTTCCCAAGATCGGTTTCTTTATCACCAATGATTTGTCTGCTCGGAGCCTTGCCGTGCTGGGGGAAGGCCAGCCCAATCGCCACGATTACTGGGGGGTATCGAAGAGCTTTCAGGGCTTTACGCCGGTGAGCCAGCAGGTATGGGTCCCTCGGGAATTTCAGGCCGATGCCATTCCTTGTATTAGCCTGCAAACGACGGTGAATGGAGCCATCAGGCAAAAGCAAAAGACCAGTGATATGATTTATACGCCGCTGCAAATGTTACAGGCGGTTCAGCGAAAGTATCCGGCTACGCCTTTGAAGAAGGGCGACTGGGTGTTGATGGGTACGCCCGGAGGGGTGGTCATGTCTACGCCCAGATGGATTGTCCGAGTGGCGGATATGATGCAGATGGATCGCTTTGAAAAATTGAAGCACAAGACCGGAGAAAGTGACATCGCGGAGTTTTTGCAGCAAGGGGATAAGGTCGTTTCGAGTGGGGAAGGCTTGGGAAAGGTTACGGTGGAAATTATTTCCCAATAAGTGAGTAATTAGCTCTATGAAGAAGAAGTGGAAAATTATCGGTGCTGTTTTCTTTCTGCTCATTATTTGCGGAGTGGGATTTGTGATGACGCCAGTAGATATTCGACCCGATTATTTAGCGGGCAAAATTAAGGAACAGGACCTCCGCAGAGGGCGCGTTTTACTGCAAGAAATGCAAGCGGCTTATGGTGGGAAGGACAGTTGGCTGGCCCATCAAACCGGAAGCTTCGCTCAAATCGCTGATTGGTATGATAACAAACTGGGGATAGCAGGCTGGGATGAATTGCCACAAAAATTTCAAATGACCTCCCGTCTAGGAACGGACGACAGTGCATTCACGCTGCTCAATGGAATGAACGAGGGACAGACCTGGGGAGTTGAGGGTTGGAGGGCTTATCAAGTCAAAAATGGGGTAAAGGAATTTATGGACAATAAAAAATACCAGCACAAACTGATTTACAAAAACTACTGGTTTCAGTTTCCTTTTCGCATTGGGGAAGCTCCCATTATCGCCTACGCTGGCGAAAGTACCGTCAATGGTAAACCCTATGATTTGCTGTACGTGACCTGGGGAAGCGAGAAAGCCAATCGACAGTATGACCAATATGTGCTGTACCTCGATAAAGTAAGCAAGAGGATAGAATGGCTGCATTTTACGCTTCGTGAAAAAGTTAAATTTATGCATATTACCGCAAGGTTTGCTGACTTTAAAACGGTCAATGGTATTGTCGCTCCTTTTTCGCAGTACATCACTTTTGGAAGTCCGGAAAAGGGTGGCCCCAAAATGCACGAAAATAAATACCAATGGATACAGTTTGGAGAGGTGAAGGTGATGAGATAGTCTATTAAAGTACCATTAATGAAAACCCAGACAAAACTTCTTTTCTTTTTATTGATCTGCGCGATCTGTGGATATGGTCAGGATCAGCGCCCCAATATTTTATTGATTGTTGCTGACGATTTGGGGTACTCGGATATTGGGGCGTACGGTGGTGAGATTGCTACTCCTTTTCTGGATACCATCGCGGAGCAAAGTATCCTCTTTAATAATTTTCATACGCTTCCTACCTGCGCCCCTACGCTATCAGTGCTACTGACGGGAGCAGATAACCATCTGGTCGGTATAGGTGCACAGGAAGGTGGATTTACGAAAAAGCAAAAAGGACAACCGGGCTATGAAGGTTATCTGAATGAACGAACGGTGACGCTACCGGAAGTGCTACAAACGGCAGGCTATCGAACTTACATGTCTGGCAAGTGGCACCTGGGGCACCACGCCGAACAGGCCCCCTGCAAGAGAGGCTTTCAAGAAACCTTTGCACTGATGCCCGGCGGAGCCAGTCATTATGCCGACCAAAAGCCCTTGCATCCCGCTGAGCCCGTAGTCTATCGCCGCAACGGCCAAGTGCTCAAAACCCTACCCCCGGATTTTTATTCTACAAAAAATTATACCGACAGTTTATTGCTGTGGATGGAAAGGGATAAACAATCGGAGCAGCCTTTTTTCGCCTACCTCGCCTACACCGCTCCGCACGATCCTTTGCACGCACCGGAAGCCTACATCAAAAAATACGATGGCTTCTACGAAGAAGGTTACGAAGTTTTGCGAAAAAAACGGTTTGCACAATTACAAAAAAGAGGATTGATCTCCCCTTCGCAATCACTACCCAACTGGCCCAAGTTTATTCCTCGCTGGGCAGATTTATCCGAAACTAAAAAAAGAACGACCATCAGAGATATGCAGACGCTGGCGGCGATGGTGGATTATATGGATGAGCAGATCGGTCGGGTATACCATTGGTTGACCGCTAACAATCAGCTGGACAACACCCTGATTATTTTTATCAGCGACAATGGCTCTCCTGGCTTGGATTCCAGAAAAATATATCCTACCTACAGTAAAACCTTCGCCAGCCAATTTAATAATGAACTGACCAACCGAGGTCTACCCAATTCTTTTACCAATTTATACGCAGGCTGGTCGGTGGCCAGTATTGCTCAGTACAGAGATTTTAAAACCTACGCCACGGAAGGAGGCATCCGTAACCCCATGCTAATCAAAGCCCCCAGAGCCTTCAATACCCAAAAGAACATCTGTACAACGATGACGCATGTGAGTGATTTAATGCCCACCATTTTGGAAGTAGCGGGGGCTGAACATCCAAGCAGGTCAAATACCCATCTAATCAATATGCGGGGTAAATCTCTAGCCCCCATCCTGGCCAATCCAACCCTAGACGTTCACCAATCAGAAGGCATCGGCATAGAGCTACACGGAACTCGAGCGTACATTAAAGACGGCTGGAAAATCCTCCAAGTTCCCATCCCCGGAGGCAGTGGCGATTGGGACTTGTACAACTTGAATCAAGACCCGGCAGAGCAGAACAACTTGATTTTCACCCACCGCAGCAAATTTAAAGAGCTGCACACCGCCTACCAGCAATACGAAGAAGAAGTTGGTGTCATCTACGATTTACCACTGGTACTAGGTACTATAGACACCGCCTTCCATCTCCTCTTTTACTGCTTAATCGGTCTACTACTCCTATCGATTTTCAATAATTGGAATACCGTAAAGGCGAGTCAAAAAAGTCCTGCCAAACCACTATTGGCTATGCTCCTCGGTATCGAAATCCTCGGTATCATCGGCCTCTTTACCATCTTCAATCCCTACGCCGCCTATGTCCTTTTAGCCACCCAAGTCCTTCGCCTACTGTTGTTGATTAGTCGCCAAGCAAGATGGACAACTTACGGGCTGGGCCTTGCTTCGTGTTTTTTGCTGTGCTCTTTTTTGTTGTTTAAATCGGGTTGGTTGGTGGTGTTTCTGTTGTGATGGGTTCAATCGCCGTGTCCCTGGCAGGAGACACGGCTCAGACTAAATAGCGAGTGTTTTACAAGCGATACCAAGTTTGCGTTCGGGAAAATCCCGTCCAATGCTTGCCCTTCACTTTCAGATTACCATCTTCCATCCACAACTCACAGTTGTATTCCTTCCCGGTTTCAGGGTCTAGAATTTTACCGTTTTCCCAGGCATTCTGATTGGACTTCATCTTTTCGATAATGACCAAACCAACAACCGGCTGATTCTTTTTCTTTCCTGAACAGAGGTTGCACAATGCATTAGGATCTTTATCTAGTAATTGGGTAATTTTACCAAATAATAGCCCTCCTTGTTCGTAAATCTCGACATGAGAACGGACCTCCCCAGACTCCTCATCAACGGTTTTCCAAGTGCCGACTGGCGATTGAGCAAAAGCGGTGAAAGACAGTATAACTAGGATAAAAAGCATAAAAGATTTCATGATCTATTTTTAATTTTTTAAAAGATTTATGAGCAGCTCATACCTTTATTGGGGCAATCGCTGATTCTGTTGGCAAAGTTATCTGGGGGATTTTTCGAAAACCTTGAACTAGTTCAATATTTTAGTTCCTTCCCAAAATGAAGACCAGGCGGTACCTCTTGGCACATAAATTTTGTAATGTAGTGACTCTTTCAGAGGCGTATTATTGATCATGATGACTTTGCGCAAGAAAGGATTTTTGATCGTCATGACCAAATCCTCATTGGTCTCTGAAGTTATAGCGTAGCGCTTACTGGTAATCAATCGATCGAGGGTCTCTTGATGTTGCAAATTGGTTTGTATTTCGATTACAATCCTGATAAAGTCATTGTCCCATTCGCTAACAACAGTAGTTCCATCTAAATCCAATTTCACCTCACTGCCAGCTTCATAGCGCAGCGTCGTCACCAGCGTTCTGCCGATGGATCGTTGGGCATTCAGTACAACTGAAAACAGGATAAAGGGTAGGCATAACAGAAAGGTTTTAATGGTTGTCATCACTTGGTTGTTTAGAATTTGGTTTTGATTATTTTGAACAGCAGCAAAATTAAAGGGGGCCTTTGCCAAAGAGCTTGAACTAGTTCAAGTTTTTGGCTTGCGGTAAAATCGCCGTGTCCCTTATCAAGAAACACGGCTCGAACTAAAGAAAATAAATTACAGATGATTAATATACAAAATTCGCAAACGGATGATCAGAATCATTAACCGTCGAAATATCTCCGGCATTGGAAACATTGATAATGGGACCAAAGGAGAGATTATTATTGGACCTAAACACCACCTCTCCCATTGGATAAGTGCTGAGGTTACTTACTGTCGGCGATTGCGCAAAGCCATTGCCCTGCGCCGTATTTGTGAGGTACAAACAACCACTGCTCGTCCCCAAGATGCCGGCGTGGCTGTTGTTTTTCACATCATTTCCTATAACGGATGCATCGGTTGAGGTCACTACAATTCCAAAGTAGTTGCCACTGCAATGGTTGTTGATGAGAATAGTATTGGAAACCGCGCGGATACCCGCACCTTCATCGGTATTAATCCCCGTTCCTCCGCCAGTAGGACAGGTAGCATTATCAATACAGACGCCATTATCATTACTCACATTGTTCATGACCAGTGCGTTGTTGGCCGCATCTATACCGTGTCGGCCATTGCGGTAAGCCAAATTATTGATACACAAGCTCCCCGTGCTAAAATCAATGCCATGATAAGCATTCCCATACACCGTACAGCCCTCAATCCTCGTCCCTCTAAGGGCATCTATACCATCCCGTCCATTATGAGAAGCGGTATTCTTATAGATCGCACATTCTCCGTTTGCCTTTATCCCATTATCACCATTAGAAGAAGCCGTACAATTTCGGATGATGCTGCCATTATCTGCCGATATGCCATCCTCCCCATTTTGCCTAGCGGTGCAATTAATGATCAGACAATTATCCCCGGCGTTGATACCATCCGATGCATTATCATTGACTAGGAGATTACTAAAGATGGCTTGATTGGCCCTGATGGCATCAATACCACTATCATCAAATCCGGATATGCTGCCATTTTTGATGGTAATATTATTATGAGCACCCAAAACAGAAATTCCGTCACCCGTTGTTTGCGGGCCAGGTAGGATGGCAAAGCCGTTTAGGTCAATGCTGACATTGTCTGAATCGATGAAGATGCCATCGCCGCTAGATCGGGTGACGACTAAGTTGGCTCGGAGGTAGTAACTCCCGGGCTCGGCAATGGTCAGGGAGCCATCGCCGTCGGGGTCTAGCTCATCGACGGGGGTGCGGGGTTCTAGGATTTGGATCTTCTTGGAATCAATGATGCACTCCCATTGGGGGAGGCTGTCGGGGCCTGCATTGTATCGAAAGCCAGCAGTGCTGTCGGTTTGAAAAAGGAATAAGCCCTTGGCGGGCGAAGGAATGGCCAGGCGCTGATTTTGGGTCATCCGGGGCATTAGGAAGCCTTTTTCGACAGATTTCACATCTAATAGGGCACTGCTATCCGCAGCGGTACTGTCTGCATTAATACTCACTTGACCGGTCAATGTGCTGGTGAGGCACAATAGGAGGAAAGTGGGGATAATATAGAGTTGGATTGTTCTTTTCATTACAATTAATATTGAAGATGGTCGGATTTAATAAGTAAAATTAGAAAAGGGATGCGAAGCTCCGCTAAGGGTCGAAATATCTCCTGCATTGGAGACATCGATGACTGGGCCTATAGAGCTGCCAGGGTACGCAAGGGGGCTGAATACAATATCTCCTAAGGGATAGATAGCAAGGTCCGAAGTAGAAGGAGATTGTGCAAATCCATTTCCTTCTGCTGTATTTTTAAGGTACAAACTGCCTGATATTCTTCCAAAAATACCTGCATGTCGATTATGCTGTGTACTGTTACTAATGAAGGTCCCATCTGAACCAGCGGCCACTATGCCAAAGTAATTGCCATCGCATTGGTTGTACATGATCCTTGCGTTGGCAAAGGTCCTTATCCCTGCCCCTTGACTGGTATTTTCGCCTTGCCCGTTAGTACCTATACCACAAGTTCCATTGGTGATGCATTGCCCATTATTATTACTGACATTATACAGGACCAATCCACTATTAAAGACATCTATCCCATGCCATCCATTTCGATAGACTACATTATTGATACATAGAACGCCCAGGGCGATATCTAAACCAAAGAGGGTATTATCATAAACGGTGCAGCCCTCTACTTTCCCTCCTGCAGCAACACTGATCCCATCTCCTCCATTTTTGAAGGAAGTACAGTACGCTATAATACAACCTTCGCTAGATTGGATACCCTCTGCCCCATTGTGGGAGGCCGTACAATTGCGAATGATAGTACCATCATCTACATCGAATCCTTCTGTTCCATTTCCGGTGGCGGTGCAATTTGTAATGAGGCAGTTAAAGTCCGCAGTTAAGCCTTCATCTCCATTATTCTTCAAGAGGAGATGCTGAAAGGTAGACTGATCGGCATTCAGCCCATGAATCCCATCTTCACCGAATCCCGATACCGTCCCATTTTTGATCGTAATATTACTATGGGATCCATCTACAAAAATACCATTGTCGCTGGCCGGTGTCCCAGCAATGATCGCAAAGCCGTTCAGATCAAGGGTCACATTATCACTATTAATGATGATGCCATCCGAGTTAGTGGTCGTAACCCATAAGGTATCTCTAAGAAAATAGTGCCCTGGCTCATCAATCAGTATTATGCCACCACGTCCTGACGTCAGCTCATCAACTGGGGTTTGGGCGTAGCTTAGATCACTGGCTCCCAGGAAAAACAAGACGAAGAGCAATGAGGTATATGAAATTAGATTTTTCATTAGCAAATTGATTGTTATTGTCATGAGAAAAAGCATTGAAGAGACTCCCATTTAATAGGAAAAATTGGCAAAGGGATGCGAAGCCCCACTAAGCGTAGAAATATCTCCCGCATTAGAGATATCGATAATTGGTCCTACAGAAATTTCATTGACAATATTGATTGAGAATACGATATTTCCTAAGGGATAGGTAGTGATGTCCGAAGTAGTAGGAGATTGTGCAAATCCATTTCCTTCTGCCGTATTTTTGAGGTACAAACTGCCTGATCCTGTTCCAATAATACCTGCATGGCGATTATGCTGTGCGCTATTGCTGATGAAGGACGCATCTGCGGCAGCGCCCACTAAACCAAAGTAGTTGCCATCGCACTGATTGAAAGCAACCCTTGAGTTAGCAAAGGTTCGAATACCAGCACCATGACTAGTACGAACACCTTGTCCGTTGGTCCCCGAACCACAAGTTCCATTCGCAATGCATTGCCCATTATCATTACTGACATTGTACATGATCAATGCATTATCATTAATTTCTATCCCATTCCATCCATTTCGATAGGAGGTATTATTGATGCACATGCTTGCATACTCTATTCGTAAGCCATGAGTTGCATTATCGTAAGTGATACTGCCCTCAACCTTTGATCCTGGACTAGGGTTGATGCCCTCTTCTCCATTATTGAAGGAGGTACAATGATCAATGATACAGCCATCACCAGTACGAATGCCATCAAGTGCATTATTAGAAGCCGTACAATTGCGAATAATTGAGCAATCATCTGTAAGAAATCCAAATGATCCATTTCCCGTTGCTGTGCAATCTACAATCAGGCAGCTAAAGTCTACTCTCAAGCCCTCCCCTCCATTATCCCTTAAGTGGAGATTTTGAAAAGTAGACATATCGGCACTGAATGCGTTAATCCCATCTTTGCCGAATCCTGCTATTACCCCATTTTTGATGGTAATGTTATTATTATTGGCATCTATCTCAATTCCATCACGAGTGGCTAAGGGCCCGGCCATGATCGCAAAACCATTCAAGTCCAGGGTCACATTATCGCTTCTGATGGTAATACCATCCCTATATGCTCTGTTCACCCATAAGGTATCTCTGAGAAAGTAATGCCCTGGCTCATCAATAAATATATCGCCCCCCACCCCTAGCTCATCAATAGGAGTTTGAGTGTAGCCGGGAGAACTGGTTCCCAGGAAAAACAAAAGTAAGAACAGCGAGCTATAGGAGATTACATCTTTTGTCAACATGATATTGTTATTTTTAATACTCAAAATTCGCCAAAGGGTGATCGGCATTCGTTACCGTAGAAATGTCTCCGACCGCTCTTACATCCACTACAGGACCTCTGTTGGTATTAGTCTGTAGGCTAAAATTAGCAGCATTCCCTGCGGCCATATTCCGAACTACTAAGCCCCCGCCCCCCTGCATCACCAGTCCAACTACATCATTATCGGTGATGGTGTTGCCATCTACCCGGATACCGGAAAGAGCTGTATTGGAACAAATGATGCCATTGATATCGTTTTCATGTACCGTATTATTGATGATGACGCCAGTTTGCCCGGTCAGCTGAATCCCTGAGCCCTCATTGTTGGCTGCAATACAGTTGCGAACCGTACAGTTATCGCCAGCCTGAATGCCATCACCAAAGTTGTCAAAAGCAGAGCATTTCAAAATACTACAATCACTAGCGGTATTGATCCCAATCAGGTCATTATCGGTGGATACACAACCCAGTATCAAGGACCCAATCCCAGCCGTGATACCGTCTCCATAATTATCAAAGGCCGTGCAGGAGACGAACTGGCTACTCGAATCGGCCTGCATACTACTTTCCCCATTTTGTTGTCCTCGACAGTTGATGAAGTTATTGCCTACACCGGCGTGGATACCATCCAGGACATTGAAATAGCCCACACAATTGTCGATCAAATTCTGATCACCAACCCGCATACCATGCTGTCCATTGTAGCGCAGATTGAGGTTTTGGAAAATAGCATTCTTGACATCCGGCGCCTGAATTCCCTCATCCTGCCAGCTGTTGATATTGCCATTTTTGATGGTGATATTAAAATGTTCTCCATCGACCAGAATGCCCGAGCCGCTGCCGCCGGGGTCACTCAGTTGATTACTGGGTGTAGAGCCATTATTTACATTAAAAGGCCCATCTCCATAGATGGCAAAACCATTCAGGTCGAGCGTTACATCATCGACATCGATGATGATACCGAAGCCTCCCGTTTGTCGCAAACTAAAGGTATCCGTTAGATAATAAGACCCACTTTGGGTGATGACATAATTGGTATAATTACCATTATAATTGGCAAAATGGGCTACGGAATCAATAGGGATGCGGATAAGTTCCTGCCCTACGTCACTGGTGTTGCCCAGACGTACCCAATCGGGAGCTGTGGAGCTGCCTTGGTTGTAATAAAAACCCGCTGGGTCATCGGTTTGATAAATTAGTAGGCCGGTGGCGGGCGAGGCAATGGCTGCCCTTTCAGTGGCTGTCATGCGCGGCGTCAGAAAGCCTTTGTTGGTACTGGTGACTTCTAACATGGCCGAGGGATTGGGTGCTGCGCCATTTCTGTTGATGGCGATTTGAGCTTGAAGGGAGAGGCCAAGTAGTAGGAAGCAGGTCAAGCAAAATATTTTTGAAGAAATGGTTTTCATCTTTTCTGTTTTAATTCTAATAATCACATTTATCAATGCTAGTTCTTAGCGATAACTACCTTGCGGCTATACAGCTGCCCATCAATTTCCATTCTGATCCAGTACATCCCTTCGGCCAATTGATGGACGGGAAGCTGGGTTTGGTCCTGCTGTTCCAATCGCTGTTCGCGGACCAGCTGGCCAGCGCCGTTGAACAGCTGTACGGTTCCTGTGGCTATGCTTTCGTCGAAGCGGATGTTTAGCTGATGACTGGCTGGGTTGGGAAAAACAGCGAGCTCCATCTTGGGAGCTTGGAGCTTTACTGCCCGGATGTCCGAATAGTCGAAGCTGCCGTCGAAATCAACTTGCTTGAGGCGATAGTAGTTGATACCGGGGCGGGGGTTGTTATCCCAGCTTTCGTATTGAAGCTCATCGTAGGAATTGCCGGCGCCGGCGACTTGGGCGATGGGCTCGAAGTGCTGGGCGTCGATGGAGCGCTCGATGAGGAAATAGTCGTTGTTCTGCTCGTTGGCGGTCCGCCAGTCTAGCCAGACGCGCTGGTCAGGCGTTAGTGCGGCTTCGAAGGTGAGGAGCTCTACGGGGAGGACGGACATTAGGGTCACGCTGGTGCCCGGTACGCCGACGTTGCCGAAGATGGCGTGGTTGACAAATAGGTCGCCGGAGGCACCGGAGACAGAGTAGGTGGTATTATCGCTGCCCGTACCCGATACGGATAGGGTGACGACGTTGGTCGTTGTCAATAAATTTACCGTTACATTATTGCTCGACGAAATCACCTTTTGGGAACAGACATCGTTGGTGCAGGTCACGCCGCCCTGGAGGTTAAAAAACCAGCCGCTGTTGCTGGACACCACACTTATACTAACGGCATTGCCCGGCCCACCGGCCCCGACATCTGGCCAGGTGATGGTCAGCACCTGATTGTTCCAGATGTCGACGGGGTAGCTGCCCGTAGCGGTGTAATTCACGTCGATGGTGGAGGCGGCTGGGGAGACCAAATCTACAATGACGTTTTGTGCTTGGAGTTGAACCGTAAGGCCAAAAAATAGGCCGCACAGTAAGAGAAAATATCGATTCATGATGCTAGATTTAAATAGAGTTGAGAGTTGGTTGAACTAGAAAAATGATTGCTTCTTTGGTTGACGATCTATGGTAGTTGTTGGTAAAGAATGAATAAGGGATTGAAGGTCCCCAGATTGAGGGGATGCAGAAATACGGAGGCCGAGATCGGCGTGATGTCCGTGTTGCCCACATATATGATGGACCCATCCATGTTGGTATCCGCCCGGTCGTAAGTATTGCTGACCGGTACGGTAGGGTCGAAGGTCGTGTTGGAGGGATTAAGAAAAACGGCCGCTGAGATAGGGGTAATATCCGTAGCGCCTACGTAGACGACCTGGTTATCGCCATCGGCATCGCCCGCCCAGAGCATGGTGTGCGTGCCATTGTCGTACTGAGCGGCCTGGGGGTTGGCGGGATTGGTGTAGGTGCTCAGCGTCCGATCGGTGAAATCGTAGCTGCTGCTGCCGTCGCCCGAGAGCAGTATCGGATTGTCGGTCATGACGCCCAGGTGGTTGCGGTGGCGGAGGGCGATGTGGTAACTGTCACCAGTACTCAAGCCAGGAAAGGACAAGGCCGATTTACCGTCCAGATCAACAATGTCTCCCGCTTTGGTCATCAAGCCCGCACGGGTGGCCAGCACATTAGCCGCATTCAAGCTGTCCCGCAGTTCTACAAAAACCCAATCCACAATAGCCCCATCAGAGGCCGTATTCAATACATTCGGATGAACCGCTTCCCCACCCCCGCTGGATACATGATTGAAGCCTAACCCAGCGTAGGGTTCAGAACTCGGCAGGAGATTCAGACTTCTCAGGTCGTCCTTCATCTGCTGGGTGCTGTTATCGTAGGCCGCCTGCAAAAAGCCGTTCAGCTGTACCTTCGGCGCCTCCACAGCAATCGTCCACTCCCCAAAGAAATCGACGCTATCGATGGTTACAAAGTTGATAAAGGTATCCAGCGTGACAAAAGAGGGATTGTACCAAAAAGCACTGTCCTTCCGCCAAGCACTGAGCTCGGATTCTACATTCCCATTGAGCTGAGAGGAATAGTAAATCATAATAATGCGGGCATCCAAATCACTATTATGAGTCGGCACCATCCGATAGCTGCGATCGACACTATTGCTGCCATGAATATTCTGTGGAACATGCCGACGTTGAATGAGGGTACTGCCCAGGTTTTCGCTGGAAGTAATGCAAAAACCCAGTTCACCCGGACAATCATTGCGCGGCCCATCGAGTACAACGGTGGTTTGAATGACGCCACCATTGGGGCCAATGACCATCCGCCCAGCAAATTCGCTTTCCCCCTCAAGGGCAGCATTGCTTCCCAAGGTGATCGTATCCCCATTGAGATCAACATACCCCTCCTCCAAAAGCAATTCATTATTGACCTCAATGTTTTGTTGCAACTGCAAGCCATTGCTAGACTTATCGATTTGTAAATAATTAAAAACGCTGCTCGAATCCCCTCCAAGAGCAGACTGCTCATCGCTGCCATCTCCTATCACTTTAACCGTACCTCTGGTACTTAGAAAGGTTCCATTATTGATCAATTGGGCATTGTTTAATACCAGGATGCTATTGCTATTACTGTTTTGAACCATGTAGCCACCCTCGATGGTGAGTTTGGTCTGGCCATATCCATTAAGTGAAAAGAGGAATAGGCAAGCAAGCAGTATAAAGTGAATATTGTATTTATCGTTTTTCATGACAAATTTCTTTTATGATTTTTCTTGCTATTGTTTTTGAAAAAGGTATAAGACTTTAGTTATCGTTTGGTAGGATAGCGTATTTTGGAGTTTGTATTTAAGTCCTCTATTACGTCCGTACACATAGAGGTTAGTACCATCCGTTAAGATTTCTTGGCTCCTGTCCAAATTGGAATGATTAGATAAAACACCCCCCGTATTGGTATTCAGGTCGAAAAAATATTTTCTGCTATCGGCACTTCCGTAGGATATATAGATGATACTATCCACCTCGGCGATGGACATCACTTCTCCTCTGGCAAAACCACTGGGCGTAAGCGTTGTCCAGCTATCCGTAGCCAGATCATAGGCATCTACTCCTGCATAGCGACTTCCATCAATGTTACTCACTCCTCCCGTGACGATCATCTTTGAATTAATAAAGATGGCACCATGATCGGCGCGGACACTTATGGAGGGATCAACAGCTATGGCCGTCCAGGTATCCGTAACGGGGTTGTATTTTGCTCCCGTATTTAAATCATTTCCATTCCCATCGATCCCTCCCCAAATAATCATCTCGGTACCCGTCCATACGGCCGTATGCGAAAATCTAGCTGATGGAGCATTGGTGTTGGAGACCGCCGTCCAGCTATCGGTAACTGGATCATAGACCCCACCAGTTCCCCAAATGTTCGTTTGGGTGGCTGTATTTAATCCTCCCCAAACAATCATTTTATCCCCCGTCCATACAGCCGTATGATAGTACGCAGCTGAGTGAGCATTAGTCGTTGTCATACTTGTCCAGGTATCTGTGCTAGGATCATATATTCCTCCAGTATTAAGATTTGCATATCCGATTCCCTGTCCTCCCCAGATGATCATTTTATCTCCTGTCCAGACACTTGTGTAATGTTGTCGAGCTTCCGGTGGATTAGCCGTTGTCATATTGGTCCAGGTATCCGTGGCAATGTGATATAATTTCCCTTCGTTTGAAGGTTGATAACTGCCAGGAGCAGTATCTCCTCCCCAAATGATCAGCTGCTCACCAGTACATACAGGGTCGAAATTCCTTCTATAGCCCGGATAATTCACCGTAGACAAATCAGCCCAGGTATTGGCATCATTGAGCAAAAAGGCGCTGTCGATGGTCATCGAATCCCTTCCCCAGAGCTGATAGCCAGCATTGGATAATTCTTCGTTATCCTCCGTTTCTGAGTAGATAATGGCGGAGCTGGGCAGGCCCTGAATAGGTATCCATCCTGTTCCGTTATAGTAGTGAAATCCATCCTTCCCATCGGTCTGATAGATCATCAGTCCCGTGGCAGGATTGGCGATGTTTTCTTTATTACTTTCCGTCATTCTGGGAATGAGGAGGCCCTTATCCGGACTGGTGATCTCTAGCATTGCTGAGGAGACGGGGGCGATGCCATTACGGTTGATGGCAATTTGACTAAAAGCTGCGGGGCTTGAAGACAGCATTAGGAGCAGTAAGAGTGCAGTGGTTTTTATCCTTTGCATGACTATCATTTACTTTTGATTGAAAGAGCGTGTAGAGGAAGTGGCTGTTGAAATTTGGGCTTGCAGTTGATGCTGCATCGCTTCTAGCTGCTTTACCCGTGTGTTGAGTTGATCGATCTGTTTTTGCTGGGCTTGATTGACTTCGATTAACAAGGCCGTCAGCTTGGTGTAGTCCACAGACTTGTAGCCGTTGTTATTCTCTGTTACAATCTCTGGAAGGACGGCTTCGACCTCCTGGGCGATGACGCCAACTTGTCGGCTTTGATCCGCTTTATCCTTGGTCCAATGGTAGTAGTAACCGTTGAGGGCTTCGAGCTTTTGAAGAGGATGGGCAATTTCTTGAAAATTTCGCTTGAGGCGGCGGTCCGACCAGGTGTCCCATTCATTGGCGATGGCTTTAGTTCCGTCGCCTTGGGCGCCTACGGTGAGTTTTTGCGGAGTGGTGAAGGTGCCAATGCCGACGTTGCCGAGCATGAGGACTTCGTTGACACCGGCGGTCAGGTCGCCGATGATGAAGGCATCGCTGCTCGCACCCGATCCGCCTACATCGAGAATAACCCGTCGATTGGCATCGTCGGCGAGGAGGGTGACGTCCTGGTTGCCATTGGTTATAGAAAGGGAATTTTGGCCAGCGAGCGTCCCTTGGGCGGAGATATTACCACTCGTGCTGACATTGCCATCCGTAGCAACAAAAATACCTTCATTGCCTCCATCATTGGATAGCCAGCTGCCATTCATCCGAATACCTAAATCAGGAATGAGCGGCCAGGCCATAAATATCTCATAATCGGTAGGACTACGGTCAAAAAAGGTAATCGCCGTATTATTCCCGTTAATATTTATTGAATTGAGCCCCATAATGAGGTCTCCACCTAGCTGCACATCGCCATCATCCTCAATTTTAATCCCTTCATTACCGCCATCATTACTGAGCCAATTGTCCGATAATCGTACATTCTGAGTAGCTGTATGATTCCCCAGGTTATCCGTTGCATCATCTACCCAATCTACATTCCCATTGCCGTCCGTCGCCAGGACTTGCCCATTTGTGCCATCCACTACCGGCAGCGTATAGGCATCATCAATGGTCAGCGCCCCATTCAGCTCGGCATTGCCGTTTTTATAGATTCGCAGCGCATCAGAAAGAGTGCTATCACTGGTTCCGTTACCAATGACAAATAGGCGATCATTACCATTAAAAGCAGCCGTATCATTAGGCGTATAAAGGGTATTGAAGCTTCCAATCGCGGTCTCTGCGAAGGAGGCTGCGGTCAACCTAAGACCAAAAGCATTAGAATAATCACCATTAGCCACCGAAGAACCTCCCATGACATTCGCCCCCTGTCCATTGGTGGTCGTACTCACGCCACTGGCAAAAGAAAAGGCGTTATTGACGGTGATATTTGTTCCTGCGGCAAAGGACTGGCTGCCCAAGACATTATTAAAAAATCCAAAACTAGCGGAATAGGTATCGCTTACATTGAGGTTTCCGCCTACGGCTATGGAAAAATCGCCACTAACCGTATTACCAATTCCATGTGCCATAGCACCATCGCCGCTGGCGGTATTAAAGTTTCCAGAGGCAAAGGCGAATCTTCCATCTGCCTTGGTACGAAACCCAGTAGCTGTAGAGAAATCCCCACTAGCAATGGTAAATTGCCCAAAAGCAGCACTACTCGAACCGCTGGCCTTGGTGTCTAATCCACCAGCAAAAGAAAAGGTGCCCAAACTATCGGTATCCCAATTATTGCTGATGATGAGCCCTGAACGAAAGGCGCTTTTGCCTTTATCGAAGAAAAACAAGGATTCGCTTCCAGAGGCATAGTTCAGGCTATCTGCTCCAAAGACGAAATCATCGTCATTATTCACAGAATTGGTCACTCCATCCTCAGAATGAAAGCCCACTACATCTCCCACAATCTCCCTCCACTGGTTGTTTTCGTAGTACCAGAAGCTGCCCTCATCGGTGTCGTAGACCAGCAGGGCGGTAGCAGGATTTTGGATCAACTCCCGCTCCGCAGTCGTCATTCTGGGGATCAAAACGCCCTTATCTGTACTCGTGATATCAAGCATCGCCGAGCTATCGGGAGCATTTCCACTAGTATTGATCCCTACTTGGGCATCGGTGGATAAGGTATGGCATAGCACAGCCATTAGAAACAGAAGCCACTTCAATTTCATATCAAATAGTTTTTTGACTACTAAGGCGATGTTGGTGATAAAAAAGGAGGCAGTGTTCGACTGAATCCTGCTGATGCAAAGGTCGAACTAAAGTGGGTAGGAAGTTCTGAGAAAAGCGAAATCTTTTCTGAGAGAAGCGAATAAATACACCCAAATTGAGTCACTAAGACCTTATTCTGGCAATTTCATCCTTGGGGGTGATGCCGAAATGCTTTTTGTAGAGGGTGGAAAAATAATACTGATCCTCGAAGCCAATACTCATAGAAACGGCATATACGGTATTGAAAGCGCCGGTTTGAATCTTGTCTCTAGCGTACTGTAAGATGATGGCCCGTTGGTATTGTTTGGGGGTTTTGCCGGTGAGCTGCTTGAGCTTGATTTGCATGGTACGGGGAGACATGAACAGCTTGGAGGCCAGGTCTTGCAGCATAAAGTCGGTATCTCCGATCTTTTCCAATACAATGCCTTCTACATCCTGCAGCCATTTCATATCGGAGACACTCACCTGTTCTTCTTTTTCCGCTACAGGTGCTTCAGCTTTGGGGACCGCTGGGAGGTGCTTTTCAATGATGGTAAGCAGCTCGTTTTCGAAAAATGGTTTGGTAATATAATCATCAACTCCGATGCGAATCAGATCCAGCTTAATCCCCATCTCTGCCAAGGCCGTCATCACCACAATGGGGATAGCAACGAAGCGATTGTCCAGCTTGAGCTTTTTGACCAGCTCTTGACCACTCATCATCGGCATCATCAAATCGGTGATGATCAAGGAGGGAGGGGTATGATTGGCGCTTAATTTTTCCAGGATGTCCAGGGCCTCCTGTCCGTTGGTGGCCAACAGCACATTATAGGATTTTGTCAGCAGGAGTTTAATGTACTGACTGAGGTCTTGATTGTCTTCCACCAGCAGTACGGTCGGCTGGCTGGTTTCTTGCGGATAGACCATTGCTGAGGCCGGCAGGCCCTTCGTAGCGGGCTGCTGGTCTTCGTGGACAGGTGCTTTGGCTGGCCCTCTGGGAATTTTCACATAAAAAGTACAGCCCCGATCTGCATTTCCCTCTACCCAAATCTCCCCCTCTAACTTTTGGATCAATTCTTCGCTTAGGGCCAGACCGATGCCCGAGCCTTCATGGTAATCCTTTCGATCTACTTGATAAAATCGCTGGAAGACCTTCACGCGATCTTTTTCGGGGATGCCGATGCCGTTGTCACAGACCGATAATTGGATGAACTCATCCTTATCCTCATAATCGAGGTCGACCTTCCCCTCGATGTCGCTGAATTTCAGGGCATTGGAGATAACATTAGAGAGGATCATTTCCACTTTCACCTGATCCGAATAAATGATTCGATTCTCGATGGAGTGATGGGCCGCAGTGAGGGTAATTTTTTTGGCAATGGCTAAGGGAAGAAATTGATCCCTCAGCGCCTGCACCAGCTGCACAATGTCAAAGTGCTCCTTATTGATCGATATTTCATTCCTATCGATTTTGGATAATTCCAGCAGTTGATTGACCCGATTGAGTAAAATGTAGGCGTTTTTATCCACTACTTCGAGTAGCTGCCGATCTTCTTTGGAAGTTCTACCGCCGTTCAACAGAGAGCGGATGGGGGAAAGGATGAGCGTAAGCGGCGTTTTTAGCTCATGGGTGATATTGATAAAAAATCGGGTTTTGAAAGCGTAGGCTTGCTCCAATTGAGCCGCGTTCTTTTCAACTTGGCGTTTACTGGTGACCAAATCTTTTTCGAATCGTTCATTGTCCCGAACCAGCGTCTTCACCACCCAAAATACCACTGCATACAAGAAGTATAAGCCATTGAAAAATTTGTCGTATCCTGCGTGGAAAAGGCAAATGTGAAACAGGATCAGGTTTACGGCGAATAAAATCCACAGTCGATTTCCTTTGAAAAATAAAGGAGCGACGCAGATGAAAGTCCCCAAGGCCACTTCTGACTGGGTGCCCGGATTCAAAAAATAGGCGTGTCCGAAGACAAAAGCCTGGTAACACAAGGCCAGCCACAGTAAGGATGCTTCGAAGTACTTTTTGGTGTAAAAATACAGCCCGATGAAGAGGAGTGCAAAGACTAAATTATAGACTACAAATTTGAGCGCCCTCGAATTGACATAGTCCACCGCAGCCATCACTAGACAAGCGCCTATTAGGAAATAATAGGTAATGAGCAGCAGCTTTTCTTTCCGGTTCAAACCATCCTTGAGTCGTAAAAATTGGGGAATCATCGACTTCCCCTACTAGGTCTTTCGCTTCTTCTTCTTCGCCGCCGGAAACAAGACATTATTCAGAATCAACCGGTAGCCTGGCGAGTTGGGATGCAAGCTCAGGTCCGTATCCGGCTCATTGACATAGTGCCGGTAATCCTCAGGGTCATGGCCACCGTAGAAGGTCCAAAAGCCCTTACCGAAGATGCTATGGATATAGCGCGCTTCGTAGGCCGGCTTGTTTTCGCCCAGAATGAGGACATTGGATTTGATGAATTTCTTCAAAAAAGCGGTGGTCTGGCCCATGAAGCCCTTCACGGTGCGGGTATGGTTCTGGGTCAGCATAGTCGGAACGGGGTCCCACTTGGCCGAGAAATCGAAGAGGGTGAAGTAATCCTGCTTAGGATTGACCTTGCGGCCGATGTTGTGGTCTATTGTGGAAAATTCGTAGATCAGCGGGTCCTTGAGCAGTTCAAAATCTTTGAAGGCGAAGGTTTTGCTGAAATCCAGCTTCTCTTGCGCCCGCGGGTCTGGTGGGTCACCATCGTACATATAGTCACAGATGTCGTTACCGTCGGCGGCCAGCGCAATGTCGTAGGTATCAGTAGCCGAGCACATAGCAAACATAAAGCCACCGCCGCCCACGTACTCGCGAATCTTTTTCACGACGGCCAGTTTGAGCTGGGAAACCTTAGCAAAGCCGTGCTTCTTGGCCAGGGCCTCCATACTCCGCACATTCTCCTTATACCAAGGGTAATTGTGGTAATTGCGGAAGAAACGGCCGTACTGTCCGGTAAAATCTTCGTGATGAAGGTGCAGCCAATCGTACTGAGGCAGCTCATCGCCCAGGACCTCGGTGTCGTAGACCGTCTCGTAGGGAATCTCGGCGTAGGTGAGCACCATCGTTACGGCATCGTCCCAGGGCTGTATGCGCTCGCCCTTGGCGTTGAACTCGGGCGTATACACCGCGATTTTGGGCGCGACTTCTAGTTTGATGGCGTCCTGATTGACCTCCGGGTTTTGGATGTCCATCAGGATTTTATTGAATTGCACATCGGGAATCACCTCGAAGGTGACTCCGCGCGTCAGGCATTCTTTTTCAAAAACGGGATTGTGGCGAAAGGCAAAACTACCGCCCCGCCAGTTGAGCAGCCAGTGCGCTTCGACATCCGCAGAGAGCACCCAATAGGTGATGCCGTAGGCTTTGAGGTGGTCTTTCTGCTTCTCATCCATAGGCAGCAGGATGTAGGCCGCTTGCAGTTGTATGCCGAATAGAAATAAGACAAAAAAGGAGAGCAGTGTCTTTTTGATCATAATGTAAAAAGGTTTCGTGTTACATTAAGTTAAATCTCGTGAATCGCAGCTTGGATTAAGTTATTCCAAGTTAATAAGTGTAACGATAAATCTCAAAAAAGGATTGCCGAGCAGCCGCTTTTCTGGACGTCTTCGCCAAGACAGGGCCTGTACTCACAGTAAAGAACAGCAAAAAAAGGCCCATTTTGGAAAACTTTAACACATTATAAATTGGTTTAATAGTTGCAGTAATTGAAAATAGAGGGTAAATGCCCACCGGGTCAAGTACTTTTGTAACTTTGCCTGCGTTTTGATCAAATATCAAATAATACCGATTTTGGAAAATATAAGCTTACAATATCCCTCTTGGTTCATTATCCTCTGTCTGGCCCTTGGCCTGGGCTACGCCCTCTTACTGTATTATCGGGACAAAACTTTCCGCGAACAATCTCCTCGACTCAACATGGCCCTGGGCTTCATTCGCTTCCTGACGGTCAGCTTGTTGAGCCTACTGCTGCTCTCTCCCCTGATCAAATCGCTGGTCACGGAGGTCAAAAAGCCGGTGGTGGTCCTGGCCCAGGATCAGTCGGAATCTGTAGTTGCCGATCTGGATACCGTAGCATTGGATGGCTACAAGCAATCCGTGCGTCAGCTGAGTGAAGCCCTGAGTGAAAATTATGAGTTGAAAGAATACGCCTTCGGCAATGAGGTACGGGAAGGCATTGATTTTTCCTTTCAGGATAAGGTGAGCAATATTTCCAAGGTCCTCAAGTCGATCTACGACCTGTACAGCAATCAGAACCTGGGGGCCGTGATTCTAGCCACCGATGGCATCTACAATGAAGGCAGCAACCCAGTTTATGCCAGCACCAAATTGGCCGCACCGATCTACACTGTCGCCCTCGGGGATACGACGCCCAAGCGGGATTTGGTTTTGAAAAGAGTCTTCCACAACAAGATTGCCTATCTGGACGATAAATTCAGTATTCAGATTGATATTGCGGCACAAAACTGCCAGGGCGCCAAGACGACCCTGACGGTGACCAAAGTCGGCGGCGGCAGTGCCCCGCTGAAAAGCATCCCGCTAACCATTGACCGCAACGATTATTTCAACACCCAGGAGATCATCCTGGATGCTGATCGCAGCGGCGTGCAGCGCTACCGCATTCGCCTCAGCCAGGTCACCGAAGAGGTAACGACCATTAACAATACCAAAGATATTTTTGTCGATGTGCTGGACGCTCGCCAGAAGATTCTACTGCTGGCCAATTCTGCCCATCCCGACATCACGGCCATCAAGCAATCCATTTCAAAAAATAAAAACTACGAGGTGACTACGGCCTACATCAGCCAGCAAAACCTCAACCCGGCGGCCTTTGACTTCGTGGTGCTGCACCAGTTGCCCAGCAAGACCAATGATGCCTCGGGCGTACTGCGTCAGTTGTACGAAAATAAAATTCCTCGGCTGTACATTCTGGGGACGCAAAGCGCCTATAGTACCTTCAGCAAGGTGCAGCCGCTGATTGATATTCGAGCGGATGGAAGAAATACCAATGATGTGCAGGCCACGCTGGCCGATAATTTCAGCCTCTTTAATCTACGGGAGGATATGGCCACTGAGCTGCCTAAATTTGCGCCGCTGCTGGCCCCTTTTGGCGAATTTACCGAAAATGCCAACACCGAAATCCTGCTCTACCAGCGGATTGGAAAAATCGATACCAAGTACCCCCTGCTGCTGTTTGGAGAACAAAACGACATTAAAATGGGCGTGCTTTGCGCCGAAGGCATCTGGAAATGGCGACTCTTTGATTTCCTGCAAAAAGGCAATCACGATCTCTTCGATGAGCTGCTGGGCAAAAGCATCCAGTACCTCAGCCTCAAGGAAGACAAACGCAAATTCCGCATCAGCCTAGCCAAAAATATTTTTAATGACAATGAGCCGATCATCATGGATGCCGAACTGTACAACGACAGCTATGAGTTGATCAACGACCCCGACGTCAGCCTGACCATCACGAACGACGAAGGCAAGGATTTTAATTATACCTTCAACAAAACCACCCAGGGCTACACCCTCAACGCCGGCTTCTTCCCCGCCGGCAACTACACCTTCCGCGGCCAGGTGATGAACAGCGGCAAACAGCTGACCTACAACGGCCAGTTCAGCGTCCAGCCCATACAGCTGGAAATCTACGAAACTACCGCCGACCACCGCCTCCTGACCTTGATCAGCGAGAAGTACGGCGGTCAAATGATTGCCCCCGCTGGCCTGGGCCAGCTGGCCAGTTTGCTCCAAAACAAAGAAACCGTCAAGCCCATCGTCTACCAAACCTCTAAAACGCGGCCTGTCATCAATATCAAATGGATTTTCTTCGTTCTCTTAGGGCTGCTCACCTTGGAGTGGTTCTTGAGGCGATATTTTGGTGCCTATTAGGGTACGAGGATACGATTAAATCTACATTTTGCTATGAAAAAACTGCTTTTCCTGCTGCTGATGCTGCCCAGTCTGGGCTTCTCACAAGTAGAACCCGATCTGTACTTCACGCTGTTGGAGACTTACGGCGATCAATTCCAAGCCCCCCACCACTATATGTTGGCGGACAGTGTCAACATGCGGGCCTGCCCGGGTACCCAATGCCAAAAAAAAGGGCTGCTTCGAATAGGTACCCCGCTAACCATTCTCCATCAATCCAATGAGATCGCTACCATCAAAGGCATCCGTAGCCACTGGTATGAGGTCAAGACCGCCGATCATCAGGGTTGGATATGGGGAGGATTTATCGCTAAAGGCGCTGTGCGTAGCCATGCGGACCGGGATATTCAGTTCGTTTTTGGCCTCGATAGAAAGGAGATAGAGGAGGGAACGCCCAAGTACTTTTACCAAATCCGGGCCTACAAGGAGCATACTGTAGTCGCTAAACTGATCTTTGAATCCTACGAATCCGAAATTCACAACCTCAGAAACTTGGGGGATGTAGGGGTCCCCAATGTCAAAGAGGTGCTGGTGCTTGATGTGCCTTGCCGAGGCGGTTGTGGCTGTACCTTTGGTGAACTGGTGAGCTTTTGGGATGGGAAAAAAATGGGGAAAATAATCAAGCTCCTGGGGGTCGGCGATGCCTGGGCCAGCTCTTCCCAAGAGCTCATTTATCCAATAGATATGGAAGGCGAAGAGGGCTACCTCATCAGAGTAACCTCGGATTATAAGGATACTAAATCGAGTAATGTCATCGAACGCTATATCGAGAAGGAGTATTTGAAATGGAATGGCCAGGAGTTGGTCAAAGATCCTTCCAGAAAGGTGGAATACGAGAGTTATTTGAAAACGATTGGTCAATAAGGAGCCGCAGCTTAGAGCTTATATTTTCTGTAAATTCGCTGTAACTCCTCCCGCACTGTCCCCGGCTGATACCCTTGTGTGTATGCCTTGCGACTGTCCAGCGAGACATCTGCCGGGCGGGCCGCCGGCATCGACAGGTCCCTCTGGCTAATGTGCTGAATGCCGGCCGCCGGCACCTCGAAAACCTCCGCCGCCAACTGCGCAAAATCATAGCGCGAAAGGCGCTCCGCGCCCCCCAAGTGCCAACGCCCCCGCAAGCCTGCCTCCAACAGCATAAACAAGCCCGCCGCCGCCGCACGGCCGCTGGCCATCGTCCGGTACTCATCGCCAAAAGCCTTCACTTCTCCCCCACTCCGCAAGCTCTCCACGATACTGCCCAAGTACGTCCGCTCGCCCTCCTCCCAACCGTACAGCAAAGGCAAGCGCGCAATGGTCGCCGTCGGATGGACCGCCAAAATGGCTTGCTCGGCTTCCAGCTTGTGCTTCCCGTACTGGTTGACCGGCCGGGCCGCCGCCGCCTCATCGTAAGGGCCATTTTCCCCATCAAACACCAAATCCGTGGAAGTAAACACCAAGGGACACCCTCTTGCCGCCGCCCAGGTAGCTAATACCCTGCTCGCCTCTACGTTAATCTGATGAGAACGCTGCGGCTCCTGCTCACAGCGGTTCGGGTTAGCCGCCGCCGCCATGTGAATGATGGCCTCCACCGGCTGTTGATCCAAATAAGCCTTTATAGCCTGCGTATCCTCCATATTGAGGCGTACCGTCTCCACCCCCGGCCAATTGACCGCCGTATTCCAATAGGTCCCCACCATTTGCCAGTCTGTCTGCGGGTGCTGCACCATGCGGCGGCCCAGAAAGCCAGAAATCCCCGTCAGCAATAGTCGTTTCATTTGGATTCAAATTTTATATCTTCAATCACTTCATTACCTTAGCGCAAGATAAGAATTGCTCAGAACAAGTTAGGAGGTGGTGCTTTAGAAGCACTTCATTCAAGCTAATTTGTTGAATGAAAAGAGGGAATTTAATTTTTGGGCTTTATTAAAACAATTTCTGACACGCATGCCGCTAGACACCAACCGCTTCAAGGCCATTATCGATTATTACGACAAAACCCGTTTCGACTACAATGTCGCCTGGGACAGCTCCGAGTTTCCGGCCGTTCACTTTGGTTTTTATGATGAAAATGCCGATAAGCACAGCGATGCGCTGCAAAACACCAATCAGGTATTGGCCAATTTGGCGCGGGTAAAAGCGGGAGACTACGTGCTGGATGCTGGCTGCGGTCGGGGTGGCAGCTGCTTCTGGCTGGCCCAAAATCGCCGAGCCAAAACCATCGGCATTACCCCCGTGCAAAGCCAAATCGATGAGTGCCGACAGAATGCCATCGACCGAAAGCTGGAAGCGCAGTGCCAATTCGAACTGGCCGATTATTGCCATACCCCCTTCAAAGACGAGCAATTTGATGTCATCTGGGCCTGCGAAAGCCTCTGCCATGCCGATCAAAAGCGCGACTTCTACCAGGAGGCCTTCCGCCTGCTGCGCCCCGGCGGCCGCTTGGTCATGGCCGAATACATGCGCCGCCACCGGCCCCTCAGCGACGACGACGAGCGCCTGCTGATGAGCTGGCTCAATGGCTGGGCCATCAAGGACATCGACAGCCGCAGCGAGCACCTACAGCACGCGCAGGCCGTCGGCTTCACCGCCGTCGATATTCAGGATGTCACCTCCGCCGTCCGCACTTCCCTCCGCAATCTGCACCGCAACTCCACCAACTGGCTCTGGTTCAGCCACCTGCTGCGCCTACTGCGCCTGCGCACCACCACCCAGCACATCAACCAAAGGGCCTCCATCCACCAATACGAGGCGCTGGAAAGAGGCTCTTGGACCTACAACACGCTTACGGCGCAGAAACCCTAGTCAGAGCTGTCGGCGGATCAAGTTTTTGGGTAAGGCGAGAGACGACCACAATGCTCAACAAGCCGCTGACCATAGCGAGTGTTCTAAAGGGAAAAAGTACCACCCCCTCCTCAATCATCGGATAATCAATCAAGATGGGCAGGCCCAAGGTGGGTTCACCGCCGCCGAAGCGAAGGATAAAGGCCACCAGAAAGCCCGCCAGGGCTCCGTAAGTATTGGCCTTGGGGTCGAAGAGGGCACAAACCAGCGGCGGGAATAGCAGACAGTACACAAAGTCGGAGCAAAGCAGCCACAGCTCGTAGACACTACCGATGTTCAAAGCCAGCAACATAGCTGTAATGCCAATGATCCAGATGCTGCGCTTGATGACTTTAGCCAATTGCTCGGCGGTAATGCTGGGGCGAAAGAGGGGGCGGAAGACGTTCCAACTGGCCATCGAGGAAGCGGAGAGGATAGAGGAATCTACGCTAGACATCACGGCGGCGGCGATGGCCCCCAGCCCGATGGTCGCCACCCAAGGATTAGTGAGGTAGCGGATCACGTAGGGTAAAGTCGAGGCCCCGTCGGGCGGAGGAGTCAGGCCCAGTGCTGACCAGTCGGCCGCCTCACTGATAATGCCGATAAGGACGGCAGGAACGGCCGCCAGGAGGCAGACGAAGCCGGCGATGATGGATAGCTGGACCGCCGTTTTTTCGTTTTTGGCCGCTAAGACCCTTTGAAAATAGACCTGCCAGGGAATGCCGCCGAAGGTCAACAGGAGGGCATAGTCCCACCAGTTCCAGTAGGCATTGCCGAGGGCTTCGCGGCTGGGTAGGAAGCTGGCCAGCGCGCCTTTCTTGTGCTGATAAGTTGCCCAGACTTGCTCTAGGCCGCCGGTTTGTTCGAGGGCGAAGGGCAGGACCAGGAGGAGGCCACCGATGAGGATGATCATTTGGAGGACATCGGTGAGGGCGACTGCCCAGAGGCCGCCTAGCGCGGTGTAAGCGATGGCGATTAGGCCAGAGAGGCCGATGGCGGAGGGGGTATCCAGGCCGATGACGGTGCCGAAGGTGGTACCGAGGGCGGTAAGGATGGCCGCTGTCCAGAAGATTTCGCCGGAGAGGGCGGGGATGAACAACAGCGCGGCCATTCTTTTGCCGAAGCGCTGCGCCAGCGGATCGAGCATGGTTTTGAACTCGTAGCGCCGCATCCGGGCGGCGAAAAAGAGGCCGCCAATGATCAGGCTGAGGGCGTAGCCCCAGGGGGCCTGGACCCACATCAAGCCCCAGGCGGCGGTATACTCGGCGGTGCCGTTGATGTAGCCACCGCCGACCCAGGTGGCGCTCATGGTAAAGACGGCGACGAAGAGGGGGACAGAGCGACCGGCCAGCATGACGCCGTCGGTGCTCTCATTATTGCGCAGGCCCGCCGCGTAGGCACCGAAGTAGAAGATCAATCCGTAGAAAAAAATCATAGCGACGAACCCCGGCCAGTGGAGGTCTGCACCGGTCAAGTAGAGACCCAGCCCTATGGAAATCATCAAGATCAGGAGGAGCAGCGTTGGTCGCCAAGGCGATTTAGGAGTACTAGCTTTCATAAGTAAGTCGACAAGATTGGGTTTTTTCCCCTATTTTTACAATTTTGCAGCAAGAAACCATAACCTATAATGAGCAGTTCCCCCTCTGCTTCTCCTACATTTATCCAAAAGGCGCTGGCCTGGATGGTACACAGTTTTACCGCCTCCGGTTTGGTAGCCGGCTTTATGGCGATGCTGGCGATCAATCAGCAGGATTGGCGAGGGGCGATGCTTTGGTTGCTGGCGGCCTTGCTCATCGATGGTTTGGATGGTAGCTTGGCCCGCCGCTTTCGCGTCAAAGAGGTCTTGCCCTATATGGACGGCAAAACGATGGACTACATCATTGATTTTGCCACCTACGCCATCATCCCCGCCTATTTTTTCTACATGGCCGAACTGACTACCCCTCCCTGGAACCTCATTTGTACCATCGTTATTCTCATCGTCTCGGCCCTCTATTACGGCAAAGAAGGAATGGTCTCTAATGATATGTATTTCGTAGGATTCCCTGTGATGTGGAATATGGTGGTTTTTTACCTGATTTTCGTTTTTCAAACCGGGCCGGTGTGGAATACTATTCTGATCTTCATCTTTGCCATCCTTCATTTCGTCCCCATTAAATTCGCCTATCCCAGTCAAGCCGTTCGATTCCGAAAGCTTATCCTTTTGATTACTGTACTGTTTTTCGTAGCATTGATCGGTATCCTTTGGGGCTACCCCGAAAGCTCCATCTGGCTGCGTGCGCTGGCCATCGGTACAGCGCTGGGCTACGGTATTCTGGCCGTCTACAATACCTGGATGGAATAAACCGTCCGGGAGTTGCTTCATTTTCAATGCTTTTCACTATATTAGTTATTGATGTACTCCCGAATCTTCATCCCCCTATTGGCTATTTTGCTAAGTTTCAGCTGCAACCGACAGCTCGAACAATCCTCCCCTACCGCCCTATTGGGCCATCAGATGCATGTGGAGCACATTGATGGAAAATGTTACGCCAAGATTTTGATGCCGAACCAGTCTAAGCAGCGCACGCACTTCCTGGCCCTCTACACTGGCGAGCCGATCAGCAGCATCTATCTCGACACTTTTTCGCTCGAACTCAAACCCGCCTCTACTAAATGGGTGAAGAAAAAATCAGAGGAGGAATGCCTCTCTCCGAACCCAGAGGACTGTATGGTTTGGTCTATGGAGGACATGCCGGCGGAGGTAAAGCAGTGGGTGGTGGTCAACGATACCTCAGCGATTCGTTCCTTTACCATCGAAAAGGTATCGCAGAAGGTTTTCACTAAAATGGGCGGCTATAAGCAAAGGGTAGAAGTACGCTGCCCCGAAAAAATCGATGGCCTCTTCATCCGCAAGGTCGCAGATGTCCTCCACCTCAATGGCTTTCTCCGCAATCCCTCCAAAACAGCCGTAGACCCAGAATTCCAAAGCGCCCTGACCCGCTTTCAACGCGCCAATCAGCTGCCTATCGGTCACTTCGATGAGGAGACGCTGATGGTATTGGGGATTTAGGGACAGCCCCACGAGGAATAGGTACAACAAAAATTGGAACAATTGCTGCAAAAAAAAGGAGAACATGTGCTGAATAGAACAGGTGACTTCTCTCTCAAGAGCTATTGAAGAAGATCGAAAAGCCTGTTTTTTATTAAAAAAATAAAGTTATTGAAAATGAGTAAGAGCAAGAAAAACAGCGTTTTTGTAGGCAATGCCTTTCAATTTATAGAGCGTTCAATAATGAGTTATGCCCTTTCGGTACTGAGTGTTGCGCTTACGGTTGCCACAGCTGGTTTAGGGATCATCTTAGTTTATGGCTGCCTTATAATCGGCATGTTCTTCAACTTGAAGGGATTCAGTATGGCAGCAGACATAGAAGTAGGAGAGGAATGCAGCAAGGCGAAGAAAACGATGACTGCATTTGGCCACCTCTTTTTATTTCTAATAGGTTTATCTGGTTTTATAGGAATCTTAGGGTTGATAGCTGCCCTGAGCAATTCTCGCTGGGACTTTGGTTGATCCAGATCCACCATTCTCTTCATTTTTTAACAATATAATTGGGTCGCACTAACAATTGTACTAAATTGGTGAGTAATGAGAAAACCCCTGCGATGATCAACTGGCGAGAATCCCCCTTTGTTCGATTATTAATCCCCCTAATCGCGGGTATGCTATTGGCTTATTTTGAGCTGATGCCGGGCCTCCCGGCCTTTACGATATTGCTTGGGCTGCTGCTGGTTTTGCCGCTATCTTCCTTTTTCTCCATCCCCTTCGGCTGGCGCTGGGCCTTCGGCCTCCTACTCAACCTAGCCCTACTCACCACCGGCTATCAACTGACTCAACAACACGACAGCCGCCAAAACACCCAGCATTACAGCCGGCTGGCCAGCCCCTCTGACTACCTCTTCGGCACCGTCAGCGAAGCCCCTCGATTGCGCAATCGCCTGCAGGTCATACTGGACATCGAAGCTACAGGAGTACAGGCCCAACAGCTTAAAGCCGCCACTGGACGGCTCGCCGCCTACCTGCCCCCAACACCGCAGGCGCAGCAACTTCGGTACGGCGATCGCCTCCTCCTCTCCGCGCCCATCCACCCGCCTTTGGCCCCCAAAAACCCCAAAGCCTTTGACTACCGCGCCTACCTGTATTTGCAAAACATACACTACCAAATTTACCCAGATACCAGCCAGTGGCAACTGCTGGATCGCGACCAAGGGCATCCTGTGCTAGCAACCGCGCTGCGGCTGCGCCGCCTTGCCCTAGAGCGACTGCATCGGCACCTGGGCTATGGCAACGAGTACGCCATCGTGGCGGCACTCGTACTGGGCGATAAGCGGCACCTCAGCGAAGAAGTGCGAAATGCCTACGCCGATACTGGCGCCATGCATGTTCTGGCCGTCTCCGGCCTGCACGTCGGCCTCATCTACCTCGCACTGGCCTGGCTGCTGAGTCGCCTACGGCTCTCCTGGCGTTTCTGGGCCGTCGTCAAGACCTTGCTGCTGCTACTCGGAGTTTGGGCCTTCGCCCTCTTCACCGGTGCTTCGGCTTCGGTACTACGCGCCGCCAGCATGTTCAGCTTTATCATCATCGGGCGGGCTTTGCAGCGGCAGTCCAGCGTTTACAACAGCCTGGCGGCCTCGGCCTTTTGCTTGTTGTGTTTCGATCCCTACTTGCTTTTTGAAGTCGGTTTCCAACTCTCCTATCTGGCCGTGACCGGCATCGTTTTCTTCCAGGCTCGCATCTATAAGCTTTGGTATATTGAGAATAAAATGGGCGATTATCTGTGGCAGTTGCTGACGGTGGGCCTGGCCGCGCAGTTGACTACTTTTCCATTGAGCATTTATTACTTTCATCAATTTCCGCTCTATTTCTGGCTCTCTGGTCTAATTGTGGTGCCGGCGGCGATGTTGATTCTCGGGACGGGCGTGTTGGTGCTTTTGGCGGAGGGCATATTCCCAGCCTTGGCTACGCTGCTGGGGAAGGTATTGCTGGGGGTCACTTGGCTGTCTAACTCCTTGATTTTTTTGTTGCTCAAGCTGCCCGGAGGGCTAATTGGCGGGCTGTGGATTGGCTTGTTGAGTCTGTTGTTGCTCTATTTATTGGTGGTCGTTTTGATGCTTCTTGTTAAGCAAAGGAAGATGCGCATCCTATTGGCGGGTATGGTCATTCTAGGATTATTGGTCGGTCAGTTGAGCCGTTCTAACATTTTGCATCAGCAACAGCAGCAGTTGACGATTTACAGTTTGACGGGACATAGTTTGGTGGATTATTTTGATGGGCAGCGGGGGCTTTCTTTGCATAGTAGTCAATTAACGGAGGGGAAAGCCCGGTGGGTTTCGATGAATCATCGGATGGCCCGAGGGATTGATCATTTGGAGCGTCGGCCCTTGGGGCAGGATACGGTAGTTGGGGAGCGTTGTCTTTTGCAGGGGCCGTTTATGCAGTTTGGGGAGACGCGGATGGTGGTGGTTGATGAGACCTTGAGGGGGGCGTCGGTGGTGGAGCCACTGCGGACGGATTACCTGCTGTTGTGTGATAACCCCTGGATAGCCATGAAAGATTTACAGCGGCATTACAATTTTCGGCAAGTGGTGTTTGATGCTTCGAATAGTCGTAAGAAACGTAAAATATGGGCAGAGCAATGCCATCAGCTAGGCATCTCTTATCGCGATTTGGCAGAGGAGGGCGCACTGATTATAGATTTGAAGGAATGATATGAAAAATATACTCAAAGACTATTTTTACTACACGAAAGCAGAACGCAATGGCCTACTGATCTTGCTATTTTTACTCTTAGCCCTGATCAGCCTGCCCACTATTTACGCTTATTTTTTCAAGCCTAAAAAGATAGATTTCACGGCGTATCAAAAGGAAATAACGGCATTTACTAATCGTCAAAAGAAGCCGGATGCCCCCCTGGCCCATGTCTCAAAACCTAGGGCTTTATTTTCCTTCAACCCCAATACGGCCAGCGTAGAGGAGTTTACACGCTTAGGCTTATCTGAAAAACTAGCACAGACGATTGCCAACTACCGAAATAAGGGAGGACAATTTCGCGAAGCTAAAGATTTCAAAGTCATCTATGGTTTGAAAGCGGAAGACTATGATCGCCTAGAGCCTTACATCACTATTCCAAAACAAGCAGCCCGATCTAAGCTCCCTAAAAATACAAGGGTAAAGACGAAGCCCCGGGAAATTTCGCCCTTTCCCTTTGATCCGAACACTGCTGACTCTACCACGCTCCATCGTCTGGGATTATCATCAAGGACCATTCGTATTTTATTGAATTATAGAGCCAAAGGAGGACGTTTTAGGGCAAAGGAGGATTTGTCCAGGATTTATGGCTTGCATCAAGAGGACTATCAACGTTTAGCCCCCTTTCTCCAAATTGAAACACCACAACCCCTTTCTCCCAAAACTAAAATTTCCCCTCCCTCCAAAGCCCAAGTCACTTCTCCCCAAAAAACGGTTATCGACATCAACCAAGCGACTGCTAAGGATTGGCAAGCCTTACGAGGAATCGGCCCTAGCTATTCCAAAAGGATTGTGCAATACAGAAATTTGCTTGGTGGCTTTGCCAATGTTCAGCAATTGACAGAAGTCTACGGCATACCGGATAGTACGATGCAACAGATACAGCCGTTCTTAAAATCTTCGCCTATTTTTAAAAAAATCCCCATCAATACGGCTGATAAAAAAACGATGGCTGCTCATCCTTATCTCAACTACAAAAAGGCACAGGTGATCATCAATTATCGCCAGCAGCACGGTCCCTTTGCTGACGTTGAGGACTTGAAAAAATTGATCGTTTTATCGCCCAAAGAGATTAAAAAACTGCAGCCCTACCTTTCTTTTTAATGAAAAAAAAATATTTTTTCGCATTACACCATATGCTTACGTGTTCCAAACTGAGCCTAAAGTGCTTAAGCATACTCTTTTAAAATATGCACACAAGCCATTGATTTACAGGAGCTATTCGCTTATTTTTGTGAAACATTTGAGAACGTTTTACGTCCCCCCACCTGGTATCCAACAAATACTAAGACCGAACACTAATGAACACTGGAAATTCCACAAGGATTTCCCCTCACCTAAGCTGTATTGTCCGTAAAGGGCACATACTCTCTCTGGCCTTTTTACTCCTCTCTATCATTTTACCAGCACAATCCATTGTCGAATGGGACAAAGCCTACGGCGGCAATATGAACGAAGAGCTAACGGCCCTTCAGCAAACCGACGACGGTGGCTACATCCTTGGCGGACTCACCGTATCTGGTATCAGTGGCGACGTCACGGAAGTCTCTCCCGGCGGCAGCGACTACTGGATGCTGAAAGTAGATGCCCTGGGCAATGTCCAATGGGATAAACGTTTTGGAGGCAACAGCTTTGAATTTTCTCAAACCCTTATACAAACCAGTGACGGCGGCTACCTGATCGGCGGCTGGTCCCCCTCCGGCATTAGCGGCGATAAAACGGAAGCCCTTCGTGGATTTTGGGGAACAGATTATTGGCTAGTCAAGACTGATGCCAGTGGCAATAAAATCTGGGACCGTACCTTTGGTGGCTCCACCAACGATCAACTTTGGGAAGTCCGAGAAACCCACGATGGGGGCTACATTTTAGTCGGACTCTCTGACTCTCCAAATGATAATGACAAAACGGAGGCGTCTAAAGGCGGCTTCGACTTTTGGGTCATCAAGATCAATAGCGCCGGCACCAAAGTCTGGGACCGCACCATCGGCGGAACAGGGACCGATATGGCTTTCAGCGTCCGCCAAACGCCTGATCGCGGCTTCATCATCGGTGGCCTCTCTGACTCTCCTGTCTCAGGCGATAAGTCGGAACCCTCACAAGGCAGCATTGACTTTTGGGTCGTCAAGCTCGATAGTATGGGCGTCAAGCAATGGGATCGCACCTTCGGCGGCGCAGGGAACGACCAACTACTTTCCATCGAGACCACCCTTGACAATGGCTACATTCTAGGGGGCTGGTCGCAGTCCGACATAGGCGGCCATAAGACCGAGTCTAACCGAGGGGGCTCTGACTTTTGGATTATCAAAACAGATTCCAACGGCAATCTGCAATGGGATAAAACCATTGGCGGAGATGACAAGGATGAGCTGCGTTCCATCAGTCAAAACAGTAAAGGCACCTACGTGCTCGGCGGCTACTCCGCCTCGGGCATCAGCGGCGATAAAACCCAGGCTTCGCAAGGAATGGATGATTACTGGATCGTCTTTGTCAGTGCTACCGGCCAACTGCTCTATGAACAAAGCTTCGGAGGCAGTGGTGCCGATGTCATGTATGCCATGACCCCTACAACCGATAATAGCTACCTATTAGGCGGCATCTCCTCTTCCACCGACGACGGCGACCGATCCGATCCCACCCTCGGCGGCAACGATCAATGGGTCATCAAACTCCTTTGCGATCCTAGCATCACCCTGGCCAATGACACTAGCGTTTGTCAGGGCAGCCCAGTAGTGCTGGATGCTATCAATAATTCCCCCTTCGCCTGTGCCTTCCTTTGGAGCGATGGCAGCACCGATGCCATCCGCACCGTCATTCCAATGGACACCACTACCTATAGCGTGACCATCACCGACATCCATGGCTGCACCGCTTCCGATGAGCGTACCATTAATACCCTTCCTCTGCCCCTCGTCGATTTGGGCAACGACACCTCCTTTTGCCAAGGCCAATCCATCATGCTGGATGCGGGGAATGCGGGGGCGAACTTTGTGTGGTCTACGGCGGAAACTTCGCAGACCATAGTGGTTACTAGCTCTGGAAATTATAGTGTGACCGTGACGGATGCCAACGGCTGTTCAGCGGTCGATGATATTGATGTTACGGTGCATCCTTTGCCGGTTGTGGCATTGGGGAATGATACGGCTTTTTGTAGCGGCGGGGTGATGACTCTGGATGCGGGGAATACGGGAGCGAGCTTTGTGTGGTCGACGACGGAAACTTCGCAGACCATAGTGGTTACTAGCTCTGGAAATTATAGCGTGAGCGTGACGGACGCCAACGGCTGTTCGGCGGTCGATGATATTGATGTTACGGTGCATCCTTTGCCGGTTGTGGCCTTGGGGAATGATACGGCTTTTTGTA
>JBCDGZ010000074.1:0-37756 GCA_038750655.1 Bacteroidota bacterium
AAAAAATGTCATGGCAGCGGCTTGTCTAATCATTTTTTGTATCCAGATAATCCATTAGCGCCAATAAGGCGGCCTCGTCAATGTCGTACAACTTTTTTCGATTGAGAAAATTGACGATGGTTTTCTTCCTTTTTGGCAATGCTTTTTTGAGGGATGTACGTTTGAGTTTAATACGTATATGTTCTGCTTGGGGAGGTTTGAGATAGTATTCATCTTGACGAGTAAAACTATCGTGACGAACGTCGGGGCTGTAGGCCCCAGAAAAATTGGCCTTCTCGAAATATTTGAGGGGCAACTTCAGCACCTCGTAATTTCCGCTGTGAATGACCCGATAGAATTTCTTGACGGCTTTTTTACGATCGGCGGCAAGCGTGGGACGACATTCGTAAGTCACTTCTTCGCTACCGTTTTTAAACACAACTTTTTCAATAGGTTCCTTAAATAAAATCATAGTTTCTCCGGAGATCAACTGGGCATAAACCTCATTTTGCACTAAATCCATGTTCAGCCGCAGCTCTCCGATGATTGACTTTCCATCGATAAAATAGACATCTCCCAGGGGCCACTCCTCTTCGTACAAAAAGGGCGATCCCTTTGCGCCTTCGTAGCGATTATCGAATCCACGAGCACCGGCAGTACCGGGGTTTAGATTACCTAGTTGACTGAGATTCACGTCGTTATCGACTCCCATGTCAGATACCACCTGTGCGGAAAGTACAAGAGTAAGCAGACTCAGAAAGCCTGCGAAAAAGAGCTTTTTCATAGCCGCTGGATTTTGGATAATAGTATGGTTCGCTATCGTAGGAACGTATCGTTCTACCCAAATGTAGCCATTGCAAAACAAATCAGTTGACTTTTTTTCAACATTTAACAATTTCTGGTGGGACCGCTTTAGCGAGAGAGATGACAATTGTCATCCCTTAAAATGCAATAAATCAACCTCTAGGCTGATGATCATCATCGCTGTACGGAGTGGATATACGGATATTTGAACTAACGATTTGATTCACGAAATAAAACTTACTTGTCATGATAAAAACAAAATTTTTGGCCATCAGCCTGAGTACCATGATCTTGAGATATTACCTAATGATGATGGTCGTTATTGCGGCGGGCTTCACCGGATATTGGTGGTTAGCCGTCTTGGCTTTACCTATATTTCTGAGCACCATCTTAGGGTTCAGCATCAGCAGCAATAAGCAGGAGGCGACGATGAAGCGCATGCCAAGAGGTAAAAAAGTGGCTAAAAAAGCAGTTTAGGCTTTTAGATCAGCATCGGAACAGCAAAGCCGAGTTGCACTTAATTGGGCAACTGCTCTAACCCTTTGGGTTTCAGGATGGTAATCCTTCCGCTTTCAACGGCGATGAGGCCTTCGCTTTTAAAGTCAGTGAGGGTACGAATTACAGACTCTTTGGCCGTACCTACCATACTGGCCAGGTCATCTCTAAGAATGCCAATTTCTTCCTGGCCATCGGCTTTATAGCGGCTATGGAGTTGGAGTAGCGCTTCGGCAACCCGTTTGCGAATAGAATTATAGGCCAGGCTTAGCAGTCTGGCCTCTTTTTCTTCCACATTATTGGCCAGCATTCGAATGAAGCGAGCCGAGAAATCGCGGTTGTTATACAGCAGGGCCAGAAAGTCTTCTTTAGGAATAAAACTCAGCTCTGCGGTCTCCAGGGCCATCGCCGACTCTTTGTAGCTGTGATTTTGGATCAAGGCTTGAAAGCCGATAAAATCTCCCGCTTTATAGACTTCCGTGATGTATTCCTTCCCCTGATCATTGGTTCTGTAGACCTTAACCTTACCACTGGCGATGAAGTACAGGCGCTTTGGGTAGTCCCCCTCTTGGTAGACAAAATCTTTTTTCCGGTACTTGCGCAGCTCGCGATCTTCCGACAATTTTTCCAACTCCTTACGGCCTCTGGCCTCATCGATAAAGGAGTTGAGGCTATTAGTGCTGTTGGACTTTTGCTCCCGGAGGCGCTCGCTTTTCTTCAAACGAAGTTCAATGGCATCCATCAGCTCCACATCATCAAAGGGCTTGGTAATATAGTCGTCCGCCCCCAGGTTCATGCCTTTGCGAAAGTCGATCTTATCTGCTTTGGCCGTCAAAAAGATGAAGGGAATATCGACGGTCTCCTTCTTTTTTTGCAAAATGTGTAAAACCCCAAAGCCGTCCAGCTCTGGCATCATCACATCACAGAGAATGAGGTCGGGCAGCTCGGCCATTGCCTTTTCAACACCGATCTTGCCGTGTTCTGCGGTGACGACCTCATAGCCCGACAATTCCAGAATTTCGGCTAGATTCTCTCTAACCTCCGTATTATCTTCGATGATCAATATTTTTTTCATAATTATTAACTAGGGTTACATTAGGAGTTACAAAGGGAAGGTGATGGTAAACGTGGAGCCTTGGCCTTCGGCACTGATAAAGTCGATCTGCCCCCCCATCAATTCTACATAATTTTTCACAATATTTAGCCCCAATCCTGTCCCCTGAATATTGGTGACGTTGGTGGCTCGAAAGAAACGACCAAAAAGATGAACCTGGTCTTTTACGGGTATCCCAATCCCCTCGTCTCTAATACTGAGTACCAGCTTTTCGGTTTCGGATTTGATCAGGCAATGGATGGTTTGGCCTTCTTTAGAATATTTGATGGCATTGGATAAAAGGTTAAACAAGACGTTTTTCAGCAAGCGTTTATCCAGATGAATCATCGGGTCGGCCACCGCGCTCTTGTGCTCCAATTCTTGATCTTTTTTGAGCAGCCCCTGAATCTCATCAATCACCTCTTTACACAAGTCATCAATACTGAACCAGACCGGATTATTGGCGACTTTACCCTCCTCTAACTTACTGAGTGACAGGAAGTCATTGAGGATCCCAGTTAGGTTGTTCACCGCCGATTTGATGCGCTGGATGTGCTTCTCGCGGTTGGGCTGCTGTTCCTCCTGGGTGTAGCGACCGATGATGGCGGCCGAAGACAGGATGGTGCTCAGCGGCGTCCGGAATTCATGCGAGGCCATAGACACAAAGCGAGATTTCAGCTCGCTCAGTTCCTTCTCGGCTTCCAGGGCCTGTTTGAGTTCTTTTTCTGACTGCCGCAGCGCCCTTTCGACCTCCTGGCGCCCCTTGATCTCACTTTCCAGCTCCTGCTTGGCCGCCAATAGCTTATTGACCGTTGCGGAAAGCTCTGCGGTACGGTCATCTACCTTTTTTTCGAGCAGTTGATTGAGCTCTCGAATCTCTTTTTCTACTGCTTTTTGACTGGATAAATCGTGGATGATCCCGGTGTAGATGATCCCATCGTTCAAAACGACTTCGCTGACACTGAGGTTAAGGGGAAAAAGGCTGCCATCTTTGCGCCGGCCCTCCACCTCGCGACCAATGCCGATGATGTGGGGCTTGCGGGTACTTTGATAGCGCTCCATATACGCATCGTGGCCACTACGATGAGGCTCCGGCATGATGATGGTTACATTTTGCCCTTCCATTTCCTCGGCGGTGTAGTCAAAGAGTTTGGAAACGGCCGGATTGACCATTCGAATCAAGCCTTTGGCATCGATGATGATGATGCCATCGATAACCGTATCGAAGATGGCTTTGAGGCGATTGCGGCTTTCCTCCAGCTCTTTTTCCTTACGTCGGATTTCCGAAACATCGTGAATAAACCCCGTATAGATTATTCGACCGTCCAGCTGTACTTCGCTGACACTGAGGAAGAAAGGAAAAGTAGAGCCATCGTTCCGACGCCCCTGCACCTCCCTACCGATACCGATGATTCTCTTCACACCAGTTTGGTGATAATTGCCTATGTAGCCATCATGCTCCGAATGGTAGGGCTCGGGCATGAGCATTTTGACATTTTGGCCGACGACTTCTTCAGGGGTGTAGCCGAAGAGGTGGGCGGCGGCAGGATTGATACTTTCGATAGCTCCCCTTTGATCTATAGTAATGATGCCATCCTGCGAGTGCTGAAAAATGGCTTCCAGGCGGCGCATTTCCTCCGAATCGTGCTTTTCAGATCGATTTCTTTCCAAAGCCCAGACAGGTTTTAGTGAGCGAGTAAGATAGTAAAAAAGTCTGCCGCTGACAAAAATCATTTTTAAAAGTGATGATGATCATTTATACAGCGGATAGATAATCGCAACTTGCCAGTGATAAGTATTTTATTCATCAATAGACCAAGAAATATGAACTTATTAGCGCCTATATCAAGCATCATGACGACCAACTTGATCACGGTCAATCCGCAGGATAAGTTGGAAAAAGTCAAAGCCATTTTTGACGAGCACAACATCCACCACCTCCCCGTTGTCCGCTACAAGGAAATTGTAGGCATCATCAGCAAGACGGATTTGCTCTATTTCCTCAAGGGACTCGGAGACGATCAATACCAGGCTGTTCTCAACACTGCTCGTTTGAAAAACTACAATGCTGATCAGATCATGACCACAGGATTGGCCAAGTTGGAGTCTACTGACCGCATCAACGTGGCATTGGAAGTCTTCAAAACCAATCTCTTCCACGCCATTCCTATCGTCGACAATGATGAGCTGGTGGGAATTTTGACCACTTACGATATTATTGATGAATTGTCAAGAGAAGAGGTCAACCTTAATTCTTACTAATAATCCCTGAGGACCAATGAACAGGATTCAACTGGTAGGTATATCTGGCGATCAAAGGTACGAAGCCTGGAAAGTCAGCGTCCGGCAAGCCATCAAAGAACTCAGGTTCGAGGTGGAGCTGGAAGAAATCAACACCGTCGATGGTATCATCGACTCTAAGGCCAGTGTGATTCCTGCATTAGCGTTTAACTCAACAATTCTTCTGGAACAGAATAGTCATATCCCTGATTCTAAAGAAATTAAAGATCATATTATGGCTCACCTCGAAAGCAATCAGTTCAAAGTACAGCATATCATCGTCCCTACGGATTTTTCTGAGAATGCACAGAATGCCTACGACTATGCGGAGCAGATGGCAAAAACAACAGGCGCGCACCTTAAAGTAGTTCATATCTGCCATCCTTCTACTGATCATAGCAATGGGGTTAATATTCCCACGATGGAGGAATTGTTGAAGACTCGCCAACAACAATTAGATCGATTTGTATCCCAGAAGCGCACCAATGCCCTTGAAGGCCCTGTCGCCACAGCGATGGTTGATCAGGAGCTTCTCATCGGCTTCGCCGCCGAAGAACTCATTCGCCTCTCCGGGCAAGACCAATGCGATCTGATCATCATGGGCACCAAAGGCAAAGGCAACCTCCTGGAGCGTTGGGTGGGCAGTGTGTCGAGTACCGTCTCACAGCGGGCCCATTGCCCTGTATTGCTGATTCCACCCAATATGCCTTTCACTGGATTTAAAAACATCCTCTACGCCAGCAATTATGATGCGGTCAATGAATCTACTTTGGGTCATATTCAACAGTTTGCGGAGTTATTCAACGCCAACGTCCACTTGACCCATGTTCGTCGGGAAAGTCATAAAAATGGCAATGGACGGCACGCCGAGGATGTGGTGCTCAGACACCTGATCAAACAAAAAGCGCCGAAGCTGCAGGCCAGTGTGACCAGCGTGGGTGGCCCCACCGTCTGGGAAGGGCTCTATCAACATGCCAGGTGCAAAAAGGCGAATCTGATTGTACTGGTCACTCGACACCGGAAATTCTGGGCCAATTTGCTGCACAGAAGCATTACCAAGCAGATGGTCCTCAATGCTACTATGCCATTACTGATACTACACGTAGACGATTAAACGGAAAGTCTCCCTAGTTGATCACCTACTAATTATTTCATGCAATGAAAAAGAAGATTCTCGTTCCAACTGATTTCTCCCTCGCGGCTCAAAGTGCCTATTGGTACGCCTGCGAGCTGGCCAGGGTCTACGATGCTACTTTGGAATTGATCTATGTATATAATGAGGCATTTCCACCTTCCAATATCCCTAACCTCAACGCCGAGGGCAACATTCAGGGCCAAATCAAGGAACAACTGAAAGCTTTTGCAGAAAATTACCCTCACCAAGCAGGCGACAACCTGCTGATTCGAACTGCCGTAAATACCCGAGTAGTGCCGGGCGTCCCGGTGAGCACACTGAGTCGCTTGAGTGAACAGGATGACGTTTTCATGATCGTCATGGGGGCGACGGGCAGCCACGGCGCTGCTGACCGGCTCTTTGGCAGTGTCTCTTCCGGCCTTGCCCAGCGGGCCTTCTGCCCAGTGATGTTGATTCCGGAGCAGGCCCGCTACGAGGAGTTCGAACAAATCCTCTATGCAACCAACTTCGAATCCGCAGATTCGTTGATGCTGCACCAAATTATTGATTTCGCGAATATATTCCGTTCTGCGTTGCACTTCGTGCATATCGAGAACGATAAAAACCAGGAGGACTTCAACTTCACCGAAGATCTGATTATGAAACAGTTGATGGATAAGGGATCACCCGCGTTTTCCTTCAACATGCACACCGTTGCAGATGTCTCGGTTTTAGAGGGGCTACACCAGTATGCCGCCACAAACGAAGTCCAGCTGATTGTTCTGGCCAATCGCCAGCGCAGCCTATTAGAGTCATTACTAGGACAGAGTATGACCAAAAAGATGGCGCTGCGCATTAAATATCCAATGTTGGTTTACCACATGATTTAACCTAACCTTAAAGCCTGCTTTTTATGAACAAAATTGTTGTGCCAACCGATTTCTCCAAGAATGCCGCCAGCGCCCTGCGCTACGCCATCAACATCGCCAATCACTTTGGGGCACATATCCTATTGATCCATACCTACGAAGTCCAAAGTCGGACCGGGATGCTGATCAATGTCAGGGACTTTATCAAAAAGGATGCAGAGACGGACTTGTCCAAGGTAGTCAAATCCATCAAGACGAGTCTGCACCACGGAACAACCCTCGAGGCCCGGGCGATCGAAGGCCCAACGGTGGATACCATCTGCCGCTTTGCCAAAGGTGTCGATGCCGATATGATTATCATGGGCACCCAGGGGGCCACTGGCCTCAAAGGGATAGTCATGGGCAGTATTGCCACCGGAGTCATCAAAACCAGTAAGCTGCCGGTGCTAGCTATTCCAGATGAATTTGAATACCGCCCGCTCAAATCCGTCACGCTGGCCCTCGACTCCGAGGTAACTAACAATCCTGATATTCTAGCACCATTGATCGAGCTTTGTAAGGCTTACAAAGCCAACATTAAAATTCTTCATGTCAAGAAAGAAAAGACCATCGCGCTGGTGGATGCTGGCATCGATACTTTTTTATCTGACACTCCCCACAGCTTTCATCTAGTCGACGCCGAGGATGTCAACGAAGGCATCACCCGATTCGTCGAAGAGGAGCAACCGGATATGCTCTGCATGATCCGCCGCAACCGAAGTTTCTTCGAGCAATTGTTCCACTCTAGCATGACCAGCAAAAAGGCCTCCCACACGAAGATACCACTGCTGGTAATGGATGACCGCTTAACTGATGATTAGGCCTATAGGGGCTTTCTCATAAATCTTTTAGTAAGGGTACACATGTTAATCTGCTCCGCTTGCATTGCAAGGCCGGGGCAGGTTTTTTTTTGATCCAATCGCATGATAAAAATCAAGTCCTGGGCTGACGGCCATCAGTTGATCTGGCAAAAGAATAGTGGATATTTGAAGTATAGACCTATTTACCTGCTCTACTTGAAAACACTAAAATTTGCATTATGAGATCATTCCTTCAACCTCTTCTGATTGTCCTTTTCTTCTTTGTAGGTGCTTGCAATGCTCCGCTCCTCAAGCAGGAGATGGTGCAGTTTGACAGGGCCTTTATTCCGGTCTTTTACTACAGTTATGTGGGAGATGTGGAAAGTGCGCAGAAAGCTTTACCGCTCTTACAAAGGCAGTGGCAGAAGGTTCGGATGGATTTTGAACAGGCTTCTACAGCCAGCGATGACTGGCAGGAATCAATCCGGCTAATCGGTGCTTGGATCGAAGAGGCCCACTGCGCGCTACGGGACGGTGAAGCCGAGCGGGCGCTCTTTCAGCTCGATCACGCCCGCTATGAGCTGATGGACCTGCGCTGGCGAGAGGGCATCAACGACTACTACCTCGACTACGCCTGGGAGTTGGAGGCGACCATTGACATCGCCATTTCTACTTCTTCCGACCCTATGCTGAAGCTGCTCGATTGGAAAGAATTTGTGGCCATCAGCGAGGATGTCAACAGCAGCTGGCAGGCCCTGCAAGCTCAAACTGTCGATCAACAATTGTATCGAATAAAAGGAGCAAAAATGCTGCTGCTGAAAGAGCGCCAACAAGCGATGAATACGGCCATTCTCAACTTTTTGCGGAGTGTAGAATCAGCAGATCGCTTAGAATTCGCAGCGACTGCCAAGGCCCTGGAGCCTGCTTACCTCAATTACATCAATCTCTTCGGAGACTTTGAATCTATACAAACTTTTTACGCTTCAATTCAATAAATCATGAATCCAAATACGCCCATTAAAGAAATCATGACCCAGCCGGTTGTGACCGTCAAGCCCAAAACCTTATTCAGAGAGATCAAGCTCTTGTTCCAGCACAACAACTTTCATCACCTGCCAGTAGTGGATGAGGATTATAAGGTACTCGGGATCATTAGCAAGGAAAACTGGTTGAGTGCGGTGAGAAACATCGCCCGGGAAACCACCGGAGAAACCTGGACCGATTTTCAGTACGGTAAAGTCCTGGCTTGCGACCTGATGACGCCCAATCCGATGGTGCTTGATCCGGACGATAGCATCGGGCTGGCCGCCGACATCTTTCTGGCCAACCGCTTCCATGCCCTCCCCATCGTAGAAGACGATCGCTTGCAGGGCATCCTGACCAGCCATGACCTTTTATACCATGCCTACTCATCGGTTATTGTGCAATGAGCTGTTCTGGATAAACTCAAAAGCAAATGAATTCCTGATCAGTCAATCACTCATCAGGAATTCTTACCATATGCTTTGCAAAAAAAGAAAAAGATAGTTAAGATTCCGCCTCCACTGTAATGCTGGTCAGATCGATACTCAGCACCGGTACTTCAGCGTGATTAACCAATGCCTCGACGTTGCTGCCGACAAACATTCGTTTCAGCGGATGGCGCTGTTGGTTAGAAATGGCAATGAGGTCTGCACCGATTTCTCTGGAGAAACTGCGAATGCCCGCATCGGGTGTCCAGTCTCTGTAAAAATGGGTATGGCATTCCAATGTGCCGCACAGGGCTTTGAAATCATCCATCGCCTCTTTCACCAATAGGTAGGGTTGGCCAAACCAGCCAGAAGTATTGATGGTCACCAGGTGAATGACAGGTTCAAAAGGACGTACAAAATCGAGGAGATACTGAAAGACTTTTTTCTCTACCTCATCAAAAGTAGACGCAAAAACAACTTTATCGAGGCTATAGTCCTGTACATCATTTTTGATGATCAACACCGGACAATGTACCATACGCACCACACGCTGGGTATTGGACCCAATAAAAAATTCGTTCTTACCACTTGCCCCGTGTGAGCCCATCACCATAAAGTCAATAGCGTAGGAGTTGCAGTAATCAATGATATTTTCGATCAGCTTGCCGGCCGACCAAACCGTTTTGATCTCTACGCCCCTGGCCATCGCCTTGGCCTTCCATTCGCTGAACAGCAGCTCTGTATTTTGAATAATGCGCAGGTCCTCCGGATGCGCTGTCTTCTCCTCCTCACTCATGGTCGTCCAATCGTAGCGGATGTCAATTTTGCTGTAGAGATGAATGCGGGCATTGTAGCGTACCGCCAGATCAAGCGCCGCTTCGGTGGCATTGGAGGCACAAGCCGAGAAATCTGTGGGAACAAGGATATTTTTCATAAAAAATTTACTTAACGACTAGTGTAGGAATGGTGCGATTGCGATCGAGCAGTTCTTCCGTCACACTTCCCATCAACATTAAATGAACTTTAGAGTGGCCTTTGGCCCCTACGACCATAAAGTCAATCTGCTCTTCCTCTGCATACTCTTGGATGGTTTTAGCTACGCTATTCCCCATCTTCTTTTTAATCACAATGTCAACGTGCTCCTGATAGTCACCAGCAGCGGTATTCAAAAAGGCCGCAAAGCCGACTCGAATGGTATCTTCAAATACCGCCTCCGCCGGCTGCATAGCCGGATCATCGGGAAGAAGAGAAAACTCTCCAAGCGTATATACATTCAAGCAAAGAATACGAGCCGGTTGCTTCAGCTGACGATGCAGAGCGATGGCTGTTTGTAAAGCTTTAATGGAGTTAGGAGAAAAATCAACCGGAACTAGAATGGTCGAAATCGCTGGTTGAGCCTCCTGGGGTACGATCAAAGCATTACCTCGGCTCTGACGAATCAGATTCTTAGCCAAAATGGCGGCCGATCTCCGATCTGTGCGCTGACCGATGAGCACCAAGTCTGTTTTCAGCTCTTCATCGAGCTGCATCAACTGCTCTAGCGGGTCACCCTCCCGGACATCGTACTCCACATAAACCTCCTTCCTCGATGTCATATCTTGTATAACTTTTTGCTCCATCACATTGATCAGGCGATCCCGATCGACGGCTCCCTGAAAGGATTCTTTGTTTTGTTCTAGAAAAGAGTGGAGCAAACCAGAGGAAGGTTGGACATGGACGAAATAGGCTGCATTGAAAGGCACTTGATTGCTAAAGAAATCGAGGTAGCGAATCAATCCAGCATCCGTTGGCCCGAGTTCCAGACCGATAAGCGATTGGTTAATTTCGAGGCCGGAGGAGGAGACGGGGGAGGTAGGTTGCGTATGACTCTTCATGGTTTCATCAGTTTTAATCTACCGCAAATTACGTTGATCTATAGAGGGTTGACGTTGATGAAAGTCACTTATAAAACTGATTTCAGTCACCTGATAGGGTACGGATTTCCTACTCCTTCAACAACCGAATACTTCGCGCTTTCCCATTATTGAGAAATAACAATACCAGTTGCGTAGACTCTGATTGAGAAATGCAAAGGCCCGCAGTAAATTGGCCATTGCGATGCCCTTTCCTCGACAACCAGGAAGTCTGCAAAGCCAATAATTCTCCGGCAGGCTGAACAGTCAGCAGCATTGGATCGGCACTCAGGATGCCGTGGTAAGGTTGCAAATCGTATTTATTGCCCGCAGCAATGAAGCTCTTATTTTCTTTAATGGGTAGGAAAAAATGCAGCGGGCTGCGCTGCAAAGCTTCCGGGAAGGCAACGAATTGGTAACTTCCCTCCTCCGTCCACTGCAAATAGCCACTGCGCAACTCCCGCACCTCGAACTGCTCACTCTCTTTTAATTGAGCAGATGCAAAGACCTCCGGAATCGTTTTATTAGCGTAGCTGCTGTAAGAGGTAAATTTTTTGGTAAATACCCCCGTTTGCGATTGGCGCAATTCGTCTCTCGTGTTCAGAGGATAGACCTTTCCGTTAAGGCTGTAGCCAACGATGAACTCCTCCGCGCCGTTGGCATCAAAGTCATTCTGCCAAGCCCGCAAAGGCAGGCGATTACGACTGGCAAACTTATTATTCAAGCCCCAGTTGCCCAACAACACCTCCGGTTGCCCGTCCTCCTGAAGATCTGTCACCAGCAAGGTTTGCCAAAGGCCACTCAGCGAGTCGGCCAACGGCTGAGGAGCCTGCAGCTCCCCCGCCTGATTGGGCAGCAGGATGGGCGGCGACCACTCCGCTGTCAGCAGCAGCTCCGGGAATTGGTCGCCGTTGAGGTCGAGCCAGCTGGCGTCGGTGACAAAGCCCAGGGCTTGCAGCTCCGGCGCTGCCACCGGCTGGAGTTGGCCGCCCCCTTCGTTGCGCAGCAGGTAGGCATTGGGGCGGCGGCCCCAGGCCTGGCAGGCCGCCCGCGCTCCCAAGAAGACATCGGTATCGCCATCCTGATCCATATCGGTCACAGCGATGCAGCTGAAATTGACCGGCGTCGGAAAGGCGTACGCTTCGGCCAATTCGAACTGCCCGCGCCCGTCGTTGCGGTAGAGGCGAGCGCCGAGCAGGGGCGATTGACAATCAAAAATGCCGCCGCCGGAGGCGAAGAGGAGGTCTTGATCGCCGTCGCCGTCAGCATCGAAGAAGGCAAGATCGGTATCCTCGTAGCGGGCTTCCCCAGCAAAGAAATCGGCGGCGAGGCGGAAGTGGCCATCGGCCGTTTGCAGGTAGAGCACTGAAGGGGTGCCGGCACTGCCGCAGATGGCCACATCGCTGCGACCATCGCCATTGACATCAGCCTGGGCCGCTTTGGGGCCGGAGGCCGAGAGGCGATAAGGCAGGAGTTTTTGTGCTTCAAAATCTTCATAAGCATTTTCCTGATGGGTGTAGTCGATCAGTCCAGCATCTGCTACGGCCTCCGAGCGCAGGCGGTCATCGGCCGTCGCGGCCGCAGGCTGCGCCGCGTAGACCAGCTCCACCGCTCCCCGCTCTGGCAATTGATCAAACCGCTGCCGACTTCCGTCCGGCCAATAAACGACGATAGAGTCCACGCTCGCCAATTGTTCCAAACCAAAAAAACAGCGTCGATCTACACTCGACAAAAAGCCCCGAAAGGGGTTGAGCTGTCGGTACTGCCGCTGCCCCGCACTGTAGAGATGCAGTTCTGCACCAATACCAGCGGGGTTTTCACCTTTGTATTTCAGCTGTACTGCCAAGCTCTTTTTCCCTTCCCCCTGATTGCGATAAATCGTTGGGGCGGCATTGATATTATTGGTCACCACATCAAGCCGACCATCATTATCCAAATCCACATAGATCGCTCCGTTCGACAGGCTGGGTTCGCTGCGCATCCACTTCCCTTTTCGGTCCCAAAAGCTCACTCCGGCTTCCCCTTCATAGATTTTATTGGCCACCTTCCCCGTCGGCATAGCCTCAATAAAGGGCATCAGATTGGCCGAGCGTTTAGCATTGGAAGTGAAGTTGATAAAGTCCAAATCATTAGGGCGTTTGATGATGCCATTGGAGATGAACAGATCCAGCTGCTGATCGTTGTTGAAATCGGCAAATAGCGGTGCCCAGCTCCAATCACTAGCTTCCACCCTACTCCGAAAAGCCACCTCGTTGAAGGCCTGCCCCTGCTGATTGATCTGTAGCATATTCCGGGAGAACTGGGGGTAGTAGCCCAAATTACGCAGGTAGCTATCAACTTGATAGTTGACGCCGGGATCGGAGGCTTTAACCAAATATTCTTCTTCGGGCAGCATATCGAGGGTCATCAAATCAGGGTAGCCATCGTTGTTGATGTCGGCCGCATCGCTGCCCATTGAAAAGCGGCTGACCTGGGTAAAATAATCAGCGATCTGCTCTTCAAAGCGACCATTTTGCTGATTGATATAGAGGTAATCATTTTCGTGAAAGTCATTGCAAACATAGATGTCCATCCAACCATCGGCATTAGCGTCGAAGATGGAGGCGCTGAGGCCATAGCCATTCATTCCTCCGTAGATGCCCGCCGCCTCGCTGACATCGACGAAGCGGCCTTCTCGATTTTCCAGCAGTTGATCGCCGGTCAGAGCGTTGCGCTCCTGGCGGCGGCTGGCGGGGCCGTGGGAAGTCTCGGTGTGGGTAGCGTGCTTGACGATGAAGACATCGAGGTCGTCGTCGCGATCGTAGTCGAAGAAGTAGGCTTGGGTGCAGAAGCCTTTGATGTCGAGGCCGTATTCGGCGGCGGCTTCGCGGAAGGTCCCATCTTGCTGGTTGATGTAGAGTTCGTTGTGGCCGGTGAAGCCGGGGAGGCCCGTTACGGCGCAGATGTAGAGGTCGTCCCAGCCGTCGTGGTTGATGTCGACGACGCTGATGCCGGTTTGCCAGGCAGCCTTGCCGGGGAGGCGGGCCTCGGCGGTGGCGTTGTGGAATTGCAGGCCCTCCTTTTGCAGATAAAGGCCATTGTCCTCCCGGTTGGAAACAAAATAGAGATCGATCAGACTGTCGCCATTGAAGTAGCCAGCTCCTAGTCCGGCCCCATTGTAGAAATAGAGGTATTGAAGAATGTTGAGTTGTGGACTGTCTTTGATGGTATTCTGAAAATCGATCCCTAGCTGATTACCGGGCAGGGTTTGGAACAACAGGTCGGTGGGTTCTTCCTGCGGAGAACAGGAGATCAGACCAAGCAACAAGAAAAGAAAAAGGGAGAGGTAGTAATTTTTCATATCCGTTGGAATAGTGAAAGGGGAGCTTTATTCTGGAATAAAGCCCCCCTTTGAATTTACATTAGGTTGGATCAAAATCCAACTAGGACATTATCTTGGAGCAACGCTGGCAGAGCCAGGCTCCGGAGAATTAAAGTCTAATTCGTTAGCTGGTACACCAAAGAAATCTAGGTAGTTGTAATCGATGGTTGCGTTGGTATTCAGGTTACCTTCACTATCGTATACCCAGGCACCAGAGCGACCGCCACCTTGAGCAACCGGAGCAGTAATCCCCCAGCGACGAGCATCATAGAAAGCCAGTCCTCGGAGGAAAAGTCCCGTTCTTCTTTCCTTGCGCAGCTCTTCCTGCGCTTCAGCTTGCGAAAGATTAGTTCCGGCCATCGGCATCAAACCAGCCGTCTGGAATTCCCGAACCGCATCAATCAAGGCCAGTCCGCCTTCAGGATCACCCGTATTGATAAGGGCTTCAGCACGTATCAGTGCATTTTCCTCCCAGCTACCAAAAAGAATGATGTTGGCCATACCGATTTCGGATACCTCAAAATAGTCCCCACCATTATTGATCGATACGATTTCGACATCAGTACCGTAGTGAATACCACGTCCACGAGGATTCGGCCAGAAGAAGACATCATCAGGATCAAAGCTGAAGTTGCGATCTCTGCGCTGATCACCGTCGTTATAATCTTGCCAGTGGCGCATACTGATAAAGTGCCAGAGGCCAGCGGCCATACCGTGTGGATAAAGGCCTTCATCGGTAATAGGATCATTAGCAGTGGCCCCTCTGATATACAGGGGAACATCAGACATTTCCATACCTGCATTCGCAAGAGCAAGGATGGCTTCCCATTCCGTACGCCCCATATCAGCCGTCTTTTGGCTAGACATCAAGGTTCTGGCGCGGAGGGTATTGATGATGCGTATAAAGCCTGCGGCATCTGGTAAATCTGCTGGATCATCATACATAAAGTCTGGAATCACCCGTGAAAGTACATCCTGTAGAGCGGCAGCATCTGTAATCGCATTAAAGGCCGACTCGGCCAGCCCCCAATTGGTTTCTGCTTCAGCGAGCATAGCCGTGTTATCGACAAAATTACCGTCTACACTGGTCACCAGCGGTACGTTGGGATTAGGATCATCAATAATCAGACCTGCGGAGTACATCAGGCCGATACGAGAGTAGGCCATTCCTTTCCAAAAGTAAGCCCAGGCTGTCAAAGCATCCTTGATCCCTTGATCCGCCGAATGGCCATCGAGGAAAGCCAGCAGGTTATTCTGAATATTATTAAGGCGATACATCGCTGCCCACTCGTAGCGGAAGGCATTCAATTCGCCCACACTTCTGCTGTTCAGCGAGGTTAGCTGCTCAGGCTGAGGCAGTCCTTGTGGTGGTGGAACGACAGTTCCATCGTCTAGTGTAACAGAGGTTGGCTGGTTGACCCAGCGGTAGCCAAAGTTACCCCAGGGCGTACAGATATTGTCTCCCATTGACTCGTGAATGGCTTGTACCTGCCAGATAAAATTAGAGTTGTTTGCATCGAAGCTGGTACCAAAGCCCGATAGATAAGTAGAGGCCGCAAAGCGAACCAGCCCCTCCTCAGTTTCCAACACTTCCAGCGTCGGAGCATTGGGATTAACTACTTCCAGGTCATCTGTACAAGACAGGGTAAAACCTAGACATAGTAGAATCAGATATTTAAATTTACTCATTTCTAAATAGATTTTTGGATCAGAAAAATTAGAATCCTACACGCAGGGCAACCTGGTATGTTTTATTATTTGGCATTGTAAATTCGTCGAACCCGACTACCAATGGATTGTTGAAGGCATTAGAAGCTTCTGGATCAAAACCGCTGTAATCTGTTATGGTAAACAAATTAGTTCCGGTAAGGATCAATCGCAGGTTCTTAAATTTCTTGGTATCTAAAACGCGGTCCAAATCAAAAGCCAAGGTCAGATTCCGCAAGCGGAGGAAAGAACCATTCTCTACAAAGTGGCTATTAGGATCGCGAGTATTGTAAAGGGTCTGATAGTAGTTAAAGAAAGCCGCAGATTCTCCACCAATAGTAACCGGATCATCTACATCGCCGTGTGTATTATCGCGGAAAGTCCACTGCTTGGTTACATTGTAAATATCTTGGCCCTGTACCCAATCCAGCTGTGCAGAAATGGTCACAAAGTCAGCGATGGTGAAATCATTGATAAAAGAAACGTTGAAATCTGGCAGACCGCTACCCAAGATGGTAACATCAGGAGAAAGCACGGGCCGCTTAGTCTCTGTATTGACGACATAGCCATGTTCTGGTGAAATCTCAAAACCAGAAGGATCTTCCAAAATCAGATTACCGTTAGCATCAACAGCATCGAGGCTAGTCAGTACTTCTTGGCCACGGAACAGTCCCAGCTCATCGCCTTCCTGAATAGAGAAGAACGTAGCAACAGGAATTTCATCCGCACCGACAATTTCACTGACGATGGTTCTTTGTCTGGTAAAGTTAGTGGTGAAGTTCCAGCGGAAAGCCTTTGATTCCATCACTGTTGTATTCAAAGACAACTGGATACCATTGGACTCCAACGTAATGGAGTTATCCAGAATCGAACCAATACCAGAGGAGTTCGCTACATCAATCGCGCGGATAACATCATCCGTTGTACGATCCCAGTAAGTAAAGCTAATACCCAGGTAAGGCAGATAATTAGAGGAAGCTCCCAATAGGGTTAAAGAGGCATCAATTCCAGCTTCTACCTCAGTAGATACTTGTACATCAAGGCTTTCATTAGGCAGTTCGAGAGGAGGGGAAAGGATACCCGTGGCACCGGCAGTCGTCGCATCCAGGGTAACGATTCGGTCGAAGGCTCCGGGCTGGATACCCGCCTTACCGTAGGCACCGCGTACTTTAAATTCGTTGATGGTGCTCTTCAAGTTACCCCAGAAATTCATAGAAGAAGGTCTCCAATAAATGTCCCCACGAGGAAAGACAAATGGATCAGACCCTAAACCAAAGGCAGAAGACCAGTCAATACGCACCCCACCAGAAACACCGAAGTAGTCGCTGTATTCAATTTTTTGATTGATGAGGAATCCATAAGTTACAAAGTCCTCGATAAATTCATCGGCCGTATAGACACCAGCTGCGCGGATAGTTACGGGCTCGAATGGAGGCAGTTCGGTACCGATGGCTTCGCTGCGATTCAGGCTCCGCTTTCTCCAATCAAAACTTACTTGAGTCGTTCCGGTGATAGGCGCCGAAAGACCAAAGTGCTTCTGTAGGTCAGGACGTAGGAACATGCTGGCTACAGAGTTTTGGGTGACCCCTTTATCAAAAATCTGACGAATTCTACCGGCGGTTGCTCCCAGGCCATTTTGTCCAGAAGCGGCATCAACAAACTCATTTTGGAAGCGATCATAGCGCTGATAGTTGTAGCGGTATTGATCGTAGCCGTATTTGTAATCTAATTCTAACCAATCATTAGGCGTGTAAGTCAATCCTACGCGAGGAAATAGGCGGAAGGTGGAGTTGTTGTAAAGGATATTCTCCCGTCCGTAGAGTGGATTATCGGCAATACCAGAAGGCGTAGAAGGCAGGACTTGTTGGCCGTTGAAATCTACGCGATTAGCATAGTCAATAAAAGGATAGCTGAGGATCAAGTTAGAGAGATCACCAACTCCACCTCCATCATTTCCTCCTTCGGCTTGACCGGTGGTATTGTCGATGATGATCAAATCTGTTCCGATATTGACACTGAGGTTATCAAACACTTCATAGCCCAAGTTCAGACCGAGATTGACCTTATCTTGGTTACCAACGAGGGCACTTTCCTGGAAGGTATAAGAACCGGTAAAGGCGTAAGTCGAGCGGTCAGCCCCTCCGCGGATGCTGAGGCTGTGGCGATGATTGAGTGCTGATCTAAAAATCTGATCAAACTGATTAGGTAAAGCTTCTCGGTAAGGATTATCGGTAATATTGATTTCTTCGCTTTCCAGTACAGGATCAGGCCATCTGCCGAATTCATCGGGTTGCAGTTGGGTGCCTGTACCATCTGCTAGGAATCCCTCTCCATTGGTTACGAAGACATGGTTCTCGGCCTTTTCCCACTTTCCTTCAAGCGGAGAAGCAGAGCCAACAGAAGTTTCGAAAGAAACAGAAGGCTTAGAATTAGCCTTTCCTTTTTTGGTGAAAATTTGAATCACCCCGTTGGCCCCTTGAGCACCGTAGATGGTAGCGGCAGCAGCCCCTTGTACGACCTCAATGCGTTCGACATTATTCATATCAATATCTGCCAGACGGCTGCTGGAGAGGTTGCCATCAATACCGTTGAAACCATTGTCGGTATTCATTTGAACCCCATCAATAAGAATCATCGGCTGGGTAGTTCCCAGGGAGTTGATTCCTCGCAGCAGGATATTGGCTTGTTGGCCGGGCTGGCCGGAGGTAGAAGAAATCCAGGCACCAGGAATACGGCCGGTGAGGGCATCATCCACTGAACCTGAAGGGACGTTGGGGAGATCGCGAGCGTCGATGGACTCTACAGAAATCGCAGTTCTGCGCTTGTCGGTAGGAGCACCAGTACCAGTAACAACGACTTCATTGATAAAGACCCCTTGGGTGAGGGTAATATCAACGATGTCGGATACGCCAATTTCTACTTCTTGTGTACTAAATCCAGTGTAGCTAATGACTAGAATCTTGGAGGTGGCAGGAACTTCGATGGAGTATTTTCCATCCAAATCCGTCACAGTACCAGATGAGGTGCCTTTGACTAAAATGTTGGCACCAATGAGCGTTTCACCACCGTCATCGGTAACGGTTCCCGATATGGTGCGTTGCGCAAGCATAGTGCTAGCGGCAATCACCATGATGGTGAAAACCAGTAAGAGTTTTTTCATACTAATCCGATTTTTTTTAAAAATTTACTAATGAACGATGCTCTAAACTAGTATTTATTTAGGAGTAGACCAATAAAAGTTAATAATTTTTTAACATACATTTAACCCTTTTGGTAGAACAAAAGAGAGATGCGCGAATTTTCGCCCGTAAAAATACAGCCCTATCCAGGCCTAATTGGTTGGAAAACAATAAGAAAGGAAAAATAGCGACTTGACCTCCGCCAATCGGCTCTCAAAAGCTATCGGAAAGCATCAAAACGGTAGACCTTGACTCTGCTATTAATAATAACTCCATGTACCCGTTCTTTGGCCGGCAGCCGATCGTCATTAATTTCTAAGGGAAACGCGATGTAGTCATTGTTAGTAATGTAGTCATCGTAGGGATAGATGGTGTAGTCGCGATCGACATCATTTTGATCATCCGACATGATCTCTGTTTCGGGGAAGGCGGTTTTCCAGGTTTCCCAGGAGGTTTCGACATAAGGATACTTTCGGGTACGCTTGCCGCGCAGTGCTCCGTTGACGCAACGGCCATCTAGCTGGGTCCAGAAACTTTCCGTTTGTCGGTCGTAGGGGATGATGTTGCTGTTGTACAGCAGTCCAGAGACACCGAAGGTAGTTAGGCCGCTCTCCAGATTGCGGTCCCAAAGGGTGGCCGTTCCAGTCAGCGGGCAATAAACCACGGCAATATTTTCGCTCCCCAATTCATCATTGACAATCTCGTGCCAGTCGAGTATCGCATGAGGATAGGCCCGCCGTTGGCTTCCCTGCTCAAAACCGACCACCAAATCCGTATTATCGACATAAAAGCTCCCCTCCGTATGCTCATCAGAATTATAGCGCACAAATTGCGGAACCTCAATGGCTTGAATAGCATCCAACCCAGTGGCGCGGACCAGTCGCTTGGTCGGAATCAGCCAGCTGGGATCACCTGGAAGCGGCAACTCCACAAAGCGCGAAGGCCCCTCGTGAATGCTGGCCCCCGGATACAAGGCGCCAAAGGCAAACCAATAGCCCATCATCGACGTCGTCAACTCCAATTGCTGCCCAACTCCTGGCCCACTCACTCCACGACCAAACCAGTCCCATTCCGTCCCCTGATCGTCCTCCATCACAATCGGTAGGCGATCATCGATGGCGGTGAAAGTTCGCTCTTCTCCATCCAGCTCTCGCTTAAACGAAAGGATAAAGTTCCACTCCTCACTTCCTACCAGCACCAGCGGCGTCGATTCGTATTCATCATGCAACACCTTAATGACCTTCCCCGATGGAGCCGGGGGCAGCGGATCCGGCTCCACCACAGGAGGCGTCTCCTCTTTGGTACAAGCAGTGATCAAAAGCAGTAAAAACAGGCTGATTGTAGTAAATTTAAGTTGCATAATGCTCTTTTTAGGCCTCTGAATCAGAGAGAATTAAAGATTAAGATTATAGGTCATCCCGGCAGTCATCCGGTAGGAAGTCGTCAATTGCGTTCCCCTGAGCTTGCGAAAAACCGGCAGCTCAGCCGCAAAGTTTAGCTGAAGGGCCTCATTGAGCCCCAACTGAAAGCCCGGCACCAGATGTACCCATTCGCCTCCCGTATTGGGTGTATTGAAGCCATTTGTAAGATCGATCGCCGTTTGGCGGTAACGAACCATCAGTTGAGGATAGAACAATCGAGGGCCCAGGACATACTGATCACTGAACCCAAAGAGAATCTGCCATTCATTGCCAAATTCATAGCGTTGCTGCCCCTCAAAGCGGAGGTCTTCGGTAGTCAGGCGGTAGGTCGCCGTTGTGATCAGGGTCAGCCCCGGCTTGAAGAGGTTTTCCCGGCTCAAGTTGAGCACCCCAAGAACGTCCCAGGAGCCGGTTCCCGGCTGCATATCAGCGTTGAGGGGAAAGCCCGTCAGCTCATCGGCTACGTCGGTACGCCCGAGCGGTGCTTTGAGGCCTCCGGCCACCTGCATCCGCCAATCGCCCTTCGCCAAGGCTTCATACTGCAAAAGTCCAATCAAGTCCCCTATCCCCTCTGCCTTCGTAAAACTAGACGCTCCCGTCAGGCTCTGGTTCTCCTCCTCCTGTCGTACCCAGGAAAAAATCAGGATACCGGACCAGCGTTTGGAGAAGCCATAGCGGCCCTGTAGGAGTACAGCGTGGGTATTGCGCGTCCGCCGATCATCGTCCAGCTTGCGAGTATTGCTGACCAGATCGCGTTGAGTATTGTAATCGTAGGTGAGGCGGAGGGCCAGTTGGCGGCTGTCGATACCAGCAACGCCCAGGTTGGCGGCCAGCGGCGTTCCTCCGGAGCAGCAGGCCTGCGACCAGCTCAGGGTGGGGAGGCCTACCAGGAGTAGGAAGAGAATGATATGGGCTTGTTTAGCGTACAAATGGAGTTCGTTTGAATTTAGCCATTCCTCAATAACCCTATAAAATTAAACCATTCCTCCCCAACAAACTGTCGTTTCCGAAACTTTTGCTCGTACTTCTACCTACTTCAACTGCCGCAAATACAGCTGAATCACGTTATGAAGGCCATAATACATCGCATCGCAGATCAAGGCATGGCCGATGGAGACTTCGAGTAGCCCTTCGACGTGCTGCTTGAAATAGGCGAGATTATCCAGGTTCAAGTCGTGGCCAGCGTTGAGGCCCAGGCCGAGCTGGTTGGCGATGCGGGCCGTTTCGGCGAAAGGAGCGACGGCGGCGGCGGGGTCCTGCTTGAATTGCTCGGCGTATTTACCGGTGTACAGCTCAATGCGATCCGCGCCTACGCGGCGGGCTCCTTCGACAAATTCGGGGATGGGATCGAGGAAAATGGAGACCCGAATGCCGGCGGCCTTAAGGCGACCGATGACATCAGTGAGGAAATCGGCTTCCTTGAGGGTATCCCAGCCGGTGTCGGAGGTTAGGGCGTCGGGGGCGTCGGGCACCAGGGTGCACTGATGGGGGCGGGTGGCCAGCACCAGTTCGAGGAAGCGAGGAGTGGGATTGCCTTCGATATTGAACTCCGTGCTCACCAATTCTTTGAGGGGAGGCACATCGGAGTAGCGGACGTGGCGCTCGTCGGGGCGCGGGTGGACAGTAATTCCCTGGGCGCCGAAGGCTTCGCAGTCTTTGGCGACTTGGAGTAAATCGGGGCGATCACCCTCGCGGGAGTTGCGTAGCAGCGCCACTTTATTTATGTTAACACTCAGTCTGGTCATAAGCGCAAAAGTATATAATGCGTTAAAGCTTACAAAAAAGGAAAAACAAAAAATCGCTATCTTGCAAAAGCTGTATTGAAAACAAAAAACTACTGGAATGGATGTTAGAGAAGACCGGTTTTTTCCGCCCATGGCTAAATACCTACTCCTGATATTGGCCATTTTCATCGGTATGTTGTTGAGTGAAGCCTTTATTGCTGGCCTACAATGGTTTGTTGGAGCCAATTTGGATGAACTCTACATGAATCTGGACAGCAAGAGCAGCGCCCAGGAGCGCTATTGGGCTCGTTGTAATGTTCTGATTCGGCATTCTTTATCGTTTGCCATACCGGCTCTACTTACCGCTATTTTTCTTTACCGCCGAAGGTGGGCCCAGGTGTTGGACCTCAACCGTCGCCCCCGGCTGTTCAACTTGGCAGTTGGCTGTATGCTCATGCTCACCGCTTTTCCACTGGCCCATTTAGCCCTTTGGCTCAACCAACAAATTCCCCTACCTGCCTGGGCCGTATCGATCGAAAATCTTACAGAAAAAGCTATAAACGGCCTACTATTGGCGGAAAGCCCCCTAGAGATGCTATTCAACGTGCTGATCATTGCCATTTTACCGGCTGTCGGCGAAGAGCTGATCTTTCGAGGTTTTATCCAAAAAGGATTACACCGTATTGCCCCTAATCCCCACTGGGCGGTCTGGACAGCCGCCTTTCTCTTTAGCATCTTTCATCTGCAATTGGAAGGCTTTTTACCTCGAATGGCGCTGGGAGGCCTACTGGGCTATATGTACTATTGGACACGCAATCTATGGATTCCCATAGCCGCTCACTTCATCAATAACGGGGTCCAGGTGATCGGCCAATACTTCGCTTCCCCCGAAGCTGCTCAGGCCTCAATTGAGAATAGCGGACAAATTTCGTGGGGGATTACCATCATTTCACTTATATTCGTCCTCGGACTCTCCACGTTGATGATCAATTACAACCGAAACAATCAACGCAGCTGATTGTTAACTCAACAGTTTGAGAGCAGTACTGCGCTGATTTTATCGCAGAAGAACTAACTAAAATTGCTATTGAGCTGATTGATTCCTCGGTGAAGCCGAAAGCTTACAGGTTTGATCAGCCGAAAAGCAGCTAAAAAAAATGCCGATGGGGGGTTTACTTCAAAGGGTATTGACAGCTATTGTATTTGTTATTGTAATGGTAGGGGGATTATTTATCAGTGAATACTCCTATTTCGCTTTGTTTACCTTGATTGCAGCCGGTTGCCTTTGGGAATTCTATGGATTAATTCTAGCCGAACACAATGGCATTGGCAAAGGCCGCCGCTGGATCGGTACACTGCTAGGGCTGATTCCTTTCTGGGTAACGACCTCCTGGTACATCGGTTTTCTTCCTACTGATCTCAATCCACTCATTGTCGGTGAAGCCTTACTGCTGCCCTTAATCTTTTTGGCTTTCATCTATGAGATGTCCACTCATTCCGAAAAACCATTCGCAAATCTGGCCTATATTATTACAGGAATTGTATACGTAGGCATACCTTTTGCACTTTTAAACCTTATCGCTTTTTACGACAATCAGTACCAACCAGCATTAGTTTTTGGGTTATTGTTGTTGTGCTGGACCAACGATACAGCAGCTTATTTTGTCGGATCAAAAATTGGCAAAACTCCACTTTTACCGCGTATTTCGCCCAAAAAGACCTGGGAAGGCTCTCTTGGTGGTGCTGCCATCACCCTGCTGATGGCCTGGGCGCTGTACCAATTCGCGGACCTAGATATTAGCCTGGGCTACACCATGATCCTGGGAGTAATTGTGATCATCTTTGGTTCGCTGGGGGATTTGGTAGAGTCCATGCTCAAGCGGAGCGTGAAGGTCAAAGATACCGGAACGCTGCTGCCGGGGCACGGCGGCCTGCTGGATAGGTTTGATGCCTTCATCTTCCTGATTCCATTCGCCGTCAGCTACTTCCTGTTGGTAATTGCCTAATAGTTGTCTAATGTCATTTTAACCTTAAGGCAATGTTAAATGGCTTCGACACTTGCAATTTTTTCTTATTTTTGTCTCGCTCTGAAAATATTTGAAGAAGTATGAAAATTCATAAAGAAGGAAAGAAAATACTGATTAGCCTCTTCATTGGATTATTAGTCTTCAATGCAATAATCCTCAGCTTTATCCCCAAAATCATTGGCATCAGCGCCGGGGTATCCATATTGCTCTTTTTGCTGGTGTTGCAATTTTTTCGCAATCCCAAACGAGAGATTCTCATCGCCGATAACCGCCTAGTCTATGCACCGGCGGACGGCAAGATCGTCGCTATAGAAGCTACCGAAGAAAAGGAATATTTCGAAGATCAACGCCTCCAGATTTCTATCTTCATGAGCCCGACCAATGTTCACGTCAATCGCAATCCCATCAGCGGCACGGTCAATTATTTCAAATACCATCCCGGGAAATACATGGTGGCTTGGCACCCCAAGTCTTCAGTGGAAAACGAGCGTACGACGGTCGTAATTGATAATGGAGATGTGGAAATTATGCTTCGCCAAATTGCCGGTGCGATGGCCAAACGCATCGTCAACTACCTGGAAACAGGCGATGAAGTAGTGCAAGGGTCTGATATGGGTTTCATTAAATTTGGCTCTAGAGTCGACCTGTTTCTGCCGATGGATGCCAAGGTAAAGGTCAAAATCGGCCAGAAGGTAAAGGGGAATCGTACCGTTATCGCTGAAATCTAATCACAAAGCCCAAGTCCGCAGGCCAATCCAGCCATTGGCCCCCAAAATCACTACAATTAGCAACAAGGCGAAGCTACAAGCTAGGTAATACCAGCGAAAAGCGCCACTGGCCGTTTTGCGCCCTTGGCTAATGGCACTGTAAAGCGTCATTAGACTGATTAGCGCAAATAGTAAGGTGCCCAGAAAAATGCGGAGGGTCCGGCCATTCAAGGCCCCCAACTCACTCAACAGATAAGTATTGGTTTGTACGGCGATAAGCGGTAGTAGGCCCCAGGTCAAGGCAGCCATAGCCGCCAGCGGTAGGCAGCGTCGCCCTAGTTCGCCCCAGCTCATCCGTCGTCGGATCAAGCCCACCAAAGCCCACAGGGCCGTTGGCAGCGCCAATACAATCAACAGCAAGGCCAAGGCCAACACGCCCTTACTGCCATACACCCAAGCCGTGCTGACCTGCTCATAATATTCATCTCCCTTAATCAACACCTTCTCTCCGGCCTCATTTTCCGTAAAGAAATACATCGGCAGATTCAGCTCCGACCGACTAAAGGTCATAGGGCCTGTTTGTAACAGCTCTCGGGCCGGACCACCAAAGTCCTGGTAAAACAACTTCCCCTGCGCCACAAAAATCCGGGGCGTCTTTTGCAGGCGATCCCGAAAGGCGGCGATGGCATTGCGCGGGCTGCCCAGCTCATAGTGCCCCAAATAGCCCTCCAAAGCCTGCTCATCAAGTGGAAGATAGCGCAGCGGCCGCTGGCTCCGTAGCCCCTCCAAATACTGCAGCACCAGCCCCTCTAGTCGACGGTTGGAGCGGTCAGTATTAGAAGCAATGACAAAGCCGATGTCCAGTTCGCGATTATAAAAAAAGCCGGCATGGCAGGCCCCCATCAGCCCGCGATGCCCCCGAAAGGGCAGCTCGCCAAAGAGCAAACTGGCGTGGTTGCCGCAGGCATAGCCGCTCTCAAAGCCCGCCCGGGCCGCCAGCGAACTGCGCGGTCGCTCCATAGCCGCCACCAGCGTATCCCCAAACAGCGGCGGGCCGCCCCGCAGATAGAGCTGTAACAAACGGCTCATATCATCGGCACAGGACCAGAGCGCCCCCTGCGGCCCACCCAGCAAATGAACGGAGGGAATCTCCTGCAAGCGGCCTTCGGCCACCTGGTATTCCTTAGTATCCGTAGGCCGCAGGCGGCTGAGGCTAAAATCGGACTGCGACATGCCCAGCGGGTCGAGCAGCAGGGTTTGTAAGTATCGCTCGTAGGGTTGCCCGCTCCGCTTTTCGATCAGGTAGCCCAGGATGTTGTAGTTGGGGTTGGAATAGGCCATCCGCTCGCCGGGACGCCAGCGGCAGTGCAGCGAGACCTCGTGCAGTTGGACGCCTTCAAGGCCGCTCATCGGCTGCGGTTGGGAGCTGTAGAGCTTGTTGAGCTGCATATCGTCGAAGCCGCTGGTGTGTTCCAGGAGATGAATGACTCGCAGGGGATGGGTGGTGACCCAGTGGTTTTGGAAGGGAACTTCGGGGGCAAGCTCTCGGAGGGGAGTGTGGAGTTGGAGTTGCCCCTCAGCCACCAATTGCTGGATGCCAAGGGCTACGAGCATCTTGGTGATGGAGCCCATGCGGAAGCGAGTCTGGCTAGTAACGGGGCGCTGGGCCGCCACATCGGCATAGCCAAAGCCGCCGGAGAAGAGGATGGAGTCGCGAGTAGCCACACAGAGCATTAGCCCGGCGACCGGCTCTTCGGCAATGGCTGCGGTGAGCGCTTGTTGCAGCTCCGATAGACTTTGAGGGGCAGGTTGGCTGGCCCCTTCTTGACTACAGAACAGCAAAGCGAGCAGCAAAGCGAGCAGCAAAAAAAGGACATATCTTTTCGGGTTCACCCTACTAAGATATTAATCATTTTTATTAAAAGAATAAAAAGAAGTCTTCTTATCGGCATCGTAGATGCGGTGATAAAGCTTGCCAAAACGAGCAGCTACGGCGACGAGGTCTTTGGTTTCAAAGAGGATCTTAAACATCAGCTGACTATTGCGAGAGCCAAAGTCATTGTCTTTAATGCCATTGACCTGATCCGACATGGCTTTTTCCAGGACTTGCAACAGGCGATCTTTATGGGCTTCGACGTCATCATAGGCGGTCTGCCCCTGATGGAGAAGGGCCTGCTGAACCTTACCGAGATAGTCTAAAACTTCACTGCGAATATGTTCCAACTGGCCCACCTGAGCAGCTTTGAGCGGATTGAGCATATTTTGCACGTGCTGGCGGCAGGAGCGGACAATCAGCTCAGAAGATTGAACGATGTCCTGTTCGAGGTCGAAGACGTAGAGCAAGACGCGAGAGCCTTCGGAGTCCTGCTCCTTGATCCGCTTAATAGACTGGTACAGCTCGTATTGCAGGTCTTCATTTTTATCCAGCAACTGCTTGATCGTTTCGTCGGCCTCAATGAGTATTTTGGGATTTTCTTCAATTACACCATCCAAGGCCGTTCTATAGCTGCCCTTGAGCAAATCCAGGGTACCGGCAATTCTTTGGGACAGTTCTTTGGACAATTGGTCAAAAACGATCTGCTCCTTGCTGTTCTCAAAGGCCAATCGAGCCTGCTTTTTCTTGTCTTTCTCTTTATGATAGGTAAAACTTCTGTAGATGAAAAACAGGGCCATAGCGATGAGTACGGTAATGGCCGTAAGCTGGAAATAGTAGATGAATAAGGCAAATAGGCCGGCGACAGTGAAGGCAATGATGGCCGTAGCGAACCAGCCGCCGATGACGTTGATTACTCCGGCTACCCGGTAAACGGCGCTGTCCCGGCCCCAGGCGCGGTCGGCCAAGGAGGTGCCCATAGCGACCATGAAGGAAACGTAGGTGGTGGACAACGGCAGTTTTAGGGAGGTGGCGATGGCAATGAGTACACTGGCGGTGGTTAGATTGACTCCGGCGCGGACGAGGTCGAAGGCGGGTGGATTTTCTTGTTTTTCGACAACGGGGGGCTGTTCGAAGTTTTTGCCGATGCGATGCCGCAAGCTGGCGGGCAGCAATCCGGAGGTCATTTTTCCGGCGGAGAGCGTGAAGCGCACCAGGCCCCTGGCCAAGCGGTTGGGATTGAAACGCTCGTGCCCCTCATCCTGGCGACCCAGCCCCACCTCGGTATCCGTCACTGAGCGGGCTTTTTTCGAAAACCAAAGGGTAACGATCATAATGACTCCCGCAATCACCAATAAGTAAGACGGCGTAGGTACCTTCTGCTGCATCGATTCCATAGTGAACGTGAATGCCTCCTGCCCACTGCTCAACCAAGCATTGTAAGATTGGAAGCCAGCAATCGGCACTCCGATGAAATTGACCAAATCATTTCCCGCAAAAGCCATCGCCAAAGCGAAAGTGCCAAAGAGCACAATGACTTTGAAAACATTCACCTTAGCCATTGTCAATAGTTGCATGACGACCAGCCAGAAGACAGCAGAAATGCCGATAAAAGTCCACATTTCTTCTTTTACCCACAACACCACATCTCCCGGGACAAAAGAAGCCCCTTTGAGTCCTTTGAAGATGAGAAAATAGCTCATGGCGGTCATCGCCAAACCGGCCCAGATCGAGCCGACGATTTTTTTACTTTTTTCGTATTGAAAACTGAACAGCAGTCGAGAGAGAAATTGCACCATCGCTCCAATCAAAAAGGCGAAGCCCACCGAGAGAAAGATACCCCCAATGATCTTGGAAGCCTGGGAAGAATTGATGTACTCGCCCAAAGAAGCAATATTGCCATCGCTAGACAGAATCTTGATCAAAGAGACGATGACAGCAGCGCCCAGCAGCTCAAAAACGATGGAAACGGTAGTCGAAGTGGGCAGGCCCACCGTGTTGAAAAAGTCCAAAAGAATAATATCGGTGAGCATTACGGCGATGAAAATCACCATGATTTCTCCAAAAAAGAAGAATTCGGGATTGAATATCCCCTTTCGGGCTACCTCCATCATCCCACTCGAAAAGGTGGCACCGACAAAGATGCCTATACTCGCCACCATCATGATAACCTTTCGGGAGGCCACCTGCGAGCCAATAGCCGAGTTGAGGAAGTTAACGGCATCATTGCTGACACCAACCACCAGGTCTGCTACGGCCAAAACAAACAGGAGGACAACTATAATAAGGTATAATTCTGGAATAGAGGCGAATATAGAGATACGAGGTTAAGTCTGTATTAACTGAATATTTACTTTTGATGATCAAAAACTTATAAAACAGCGACGACTTTGATCAATTGTTGATTCAATTCGACTTGATCGTCTGCTTTTTTACCAATTAATAGTCGGCCAATTGGCGAGTCCGGTGAAACGGCATAGATGGTTTCCGTTCCTAATTGTAGCTTTCCCAAACCGATTGCACAATAATATTTCAGCTTATTACTAATCACTAAGCTTCCCAGCTGGACCTCGTCGCTGATCCGCTCAGGATCAATGGTCGCCAGGATTTGTTGCGCCCGCAGGGCCTGCAGCAGCTGCCCCCGATTTTTCTCCTCCTCCATCTGCATCATAGCCCGCCCAGTCTCGTACTTATCGCCGACGCTGCTCTTGGTCTCATTGTTACGCGACTCTTCAATAGATTGCAGAACCGACTCTATGGTCGCAATGCGCTGTGCAATCTTCTCTTGGCAGAGCGCCAGCAACTTCGCTTTTATCGCTGTATCCCTCATCCCTTAAGATTCTTGCCAAATGGTTGTTCCCCGCCGGTCTATATAGGCCCACTGGCCTTCCTGCTCTACCCTGGCCAGGCCATTCGAAAACGCCTGCACCTCATCAAAACGAGGATCGATCGCCATCTCTCCGGCGATGTTCACAAAGCCCCATTCCTCATCAATCCGCACCGGAGCCAGCCCATCGGAAAAAACGCCTGCCTCCACAAACTGCGGCGCCACACAAATCTTACCCCGCCGATCGATATAGCCAAACTGCCCATCAACACTCACCGGTGCCCGGCCGTCGCCAAAGTCACCCGCCGCCTCAAACTGCGGCTCCACCACCATTTCTCCCCGCAAATCGACAAAGCCATAGCGCCCCTCTTGGACCGCCATTGCCAGTTCTTCAAAAAATTCACCGGCGGAAGCGCCTTCGAGCAGTTCAAACTCCGGTTCGTGCAGCAGATCACCATTTTTGGCAATCAAGCCCCACATTCCATCATCAACAAAAACGCCCGTCGAGGCCTGCAAAGGGCCGCACCATTCAAAGCGCGGCTCGATGACCAGCTCGCCACGGCGATCGACATAGCCCCAGAGGCCATCTTTGGCGACCGGAGCCAGCCCATTCTTAAATTCTCCAGCTTGATCGAAGGAAGGTTCGATGACAAATGCGCCCTGCGGGTCGATGTACCCAAAGCGGCCGTTGAGCTGCACCGCGGCTAGCCCCTCGCTAAAGTCGCCCGCCGCGTCGAAGCGAACGTCGATGGCAGCACTCCCCCGCTGATCGATATAACCCCAGAGATTGACCAGCTGAGCGCGGGCCAGCCCCTCTTCGAAGTAGCCGACAAAATTGTAGAGGCGCTTCATCAACAGCCGCCCCAGGCTGTCGAGCGGAATGAGCTTATTGTTAAAACGAACGCGAGAAAAGCCGTTGTAGAAATCTTCGGCCTCAATGTATTGCGGCTCGATGACGACCTGGCCTTCGGCATCCATAAAACCATATTTGCCGTTCTCTCGAATTTTATAGAGGGCTGCTGTCATGGCCGCAAAGGTAAATAAATATGGGGAAAATGGGCCAAGTGTTTTTTGTAAGCGCCTAAGAAAAATGGCGATGCCAAAGATAGCCTAGCCCGCCACCGAGTAGGGCTTTGATGAGCGCGCCGGGCCAAAAGGGGTAAAAGCCGTATTCGAGGGCTTTGGGCAGGCCGTATTTGACGCTAAGCTGAAGGAGGCCGAAGAAGAGGAGCACGGCGGTCCCCAGCAGCATGGCGGCCAGACTGCGCTGGAAGCTGCGCCCCCAGCCTTTTTCGGCGAGGAGGCCGACCAGCCAAGCGCCGGCGGCGAAGCCGTAGAGGTAGCCCCCGCTGCCGCCGAAGAGGACGTCGAGCCCGGCTTTACCGCCGGCGAAGACGGGCAGGCCGAGGAAGCCTAGGGCCAGGTAGAGCAGTACGCTGAGGAGGCCCCAGCGGCGGCCCAGCAGGAAGCCGGCGAGGAGGACGGCGAAGCTTTGGCCGCTGATGGGAATGCCGGCGGCGTTGAGCGGCAGTTCGATGCGGAGTTGGGCAAAGAGGGCGATGCCGAAGGCAGCGAGGAGGCTAAGGCCAATTTTTTCTAAGGGGCGGGTAATTTCTTTCTGCACAAAGTCCTATTTTTGTGGCTATGGCAATGCGTGATGATTTTCCACCCGCTGGTTCTGACTATATGGGCGGCAGCTGCGACGGCTGGGAGTACAAAACAACCTTTGGTGGCACGACGCTGGAGCAAAACTACGAAATGCTGCGGCATTTTTTGCAGGAAGAGGGCTACGGTGATGTCCCCCTTCCCGCAAATACGGATGAATTGATGCGCTTCCGCCTGCCGATGCGGGAGCAGCAGGTATTGTTATTTGAAGAAACCGGCTATGCCCACAATCCCATCAAAATCCTCTTTTTCCCCGGTCGCCGCTACGCCCACAAGCTGATCCTTTGCATTTATAATGAACAATCGCCGGGACACTTGCTGCGCTTTCATGGCATCCAAAATTAAGGCGTCTATTCGCCCAGATCATCTAAATCCAAGTCTTCTCCCGCCTCTTCGAGATCATCCAAGCTGACGTTTTTACCTTCCAACTTCACCACGAAGCGCTTATTAACGAAGAAATTGTATTCGCCCGACTGCCGCTTTTTATTATACTTCACATAGACTTTATGGCCATCCTGCGTATCCGTATATTCAACTTCATCTTTCGACTCGCGATCGATTTCCAGATTGGACCAGACGGCAGTAGCTAGAAAAGCTGCTCCGATACCTCCGGTATCAGTAATACTGACGGTGATGCGTTTATCCCCCTTCTCATAAGTCCCCTCAGCGGTAGAGACCTTGATGCCTCCAATGCCATTGGTTTCGCCCGACATATCATCTCGGTTCAGCTTAAGGCCAGCCAGACGATTGGGCATATACTTTTTCAGTTCGCGAAAGCTCACCGTTTCCACCTTTTCCCCATCCTTGGTCGTCCCCAGGGCCTCTTGCAGGTTATTCATGGCTTTTGATAGCTCATCACCCGCCTCAGCAGACGCATCTTTGAGGCCGGTCTTCATATCCTCCATTCCCTTTTCGAGGTCTTTCATACCTTCCTTAAGGTCCTCGGCAGCATTGTCAATGGCTTTCTCCGTTTCGGTGCGATTGTCCGTAGCGCAGGCGGTAAAAAGGATGCTAATGGTACAGAATAATAAAAATGGAATTGCTAGTTTTTTCATTTCTTTTGGAGTGAGTTTATTAGGAAAATAATACGCAAAAACCAATGTAAGGGCATCTGCTTTGCGCTTTCATTATAATTCTACAAAATCTAAAATCTCTCCGACTAAAATGGGAAACTACTCCTCCCCTTCTTGCTCGTCGCCCTTCTTTTCTGGCTTCATTTGTGGGAAAAACAGCACATCCTGAATAGAGTTAGAATTGGTCATAATCATCGCCAGACGATCCATCCCAATCCCCAAACCGGCCGTCGGCGGCATACCGTATTCCAACGCCCGCAGGAAGTCTTCATCCAGCACCATTGCCTCATCATCCCCGCGTTTGCCCAGTTCCAACTGCGCCTCAAAGCGCTCCCGCTGATCGATCGGATCATTCAATTCCGAGAAGGCATTGCAAATCTCCTTACCGTTACAAATGGCTTCAAAACGCTCCACCAGCCCCTCTTTATCGCGGTGCTTCTTCGCCAACGGCGACATCTCTACCGGATAATCGGTGATAAAAGTGGGCTGGATGAGCTTGGCTTCGCAGTGCTCGCCAAAAATTTCGTCGATGAGTTTGCCCTTGCCCATCGTGTTATCGATCTCTACATGGAGCTGCTTGGCAGTTGCCCGTAGGGCGTCTTCGTCCATTTCAGAAATGTCAATACCTGTGAAATGCTCGATGGCTTCAAACATCGTAAATCGCTTCCAAGGACGTTTGAAGTTGATCACGTGCTCGCCTACCTGCACCTCCGTCGTACCGTTAACATCCATCGCCACCTGCTCCACCATCTCCTCAACCAAATTCATCATCCATTCGTAGTCTTTGTAAGCCACGTACAGCTCAATTTGGGTGAATTCTGGATTGTGAAAACGGCTCATTCCTTCGTTACGGAAATCCTTAGAAAACTCGTACACCCCATCAAAACCACCGACAATAAGGCGCTTGAGGTACAATTCGTTGGCGATGCGCAGGTAGAGCGTCATGTCCAGCGTGTTGTGGTGGGTCTTGAACGGTCGGGCGGCGGCACCGCCGTAGAGCGGCTGCAAGATCGGCGTTTCGACTTCCAGATAGTTGCGCTGGTTGAGGAAGTTGCGCATCGAGTTGTACATCTTGGTGCGCTTGATGAAGGCCTCCCGTACGTGAGGATTGACGACCAGATCAACATACCGCTGACGGTAACGCTGCTCAGGGTCGGTAAAAGCATCGTAGATATTGCCTTCCTTATCGCGCTTCACAACGGGCAGGTTGCGCAGGGCCTTACTCAATAATTTGAGGGTCTGCACTTTGATGGTGACCTCTCCGGTTTGGGTGACAAAAAGTTCGCCTGTCACCCCGATAAAATCACCGATGTGCAGCAGTTTGATGAGTTGGGTGGTCACCTCAATATCGGCCTCATCCTGACCAACGCCCTTCTTTTTGAGGTAGAGCTGAATACGGCCTTCGGTATCCTGCAACTTGGCAAAAGGTCCTCTCTGGCCCATAAATCGACCCGCGATGCTGATGGAAGGGCGATGCTCAGGGGCATAGTCGCCCAGTCCCAAAGTTCTAATGTCAGCGATGTACTCCGCCAGCGGCGTCGCCGGCCGGTCGATCCCTGCATCAAATTCAATGTCCGCTTGGAGGCCCGTTTCCTGCATCAGTGCTGCATCTTCGAGCAGGGCTTCCGCTTTAAATTTATTTTTCTTCAAAAAATCAGCGATCTTCTCGGCTTTGGCGGCTCCAATGCCTTTAATGTCTTCCAATGCCTGTTTCAAACGAGCATCGAAGTCGGGGGTATTGAAATTGGCCGTAGAAAAATTGACCTCAAATTCATCGGCGGGATAAGGCTCCACGCCCAGAGCACGAATCTTGTTCAGCGCCTCTCGGCGGATCATCTCCTGTTCGCTTAGCTGCATGTTGCTGATTTTATTGGTTTTTTTGATTATAGAAATAATTACTATAAATAATTTAATGCTGTAAAAGGTTCAGTGCACAAGGGCTTTTGATGTTGTCAGTGTCCTCTGCGAGAGCTACCGTGTACACACATTTTTTTGGCCCCCTCGCCAATGATTCGTTTCCCCTCTAACGTCCCTCTTCATTTTTCCAATCGATGAAAAACGAAGCAAAAAATCTTGTCTGTGTAAACTCGCTCCGCTCAAACACTACACAGACGGGCTGCCCGCCCCTCTTTCGTGAATATTTTGATACTGACCGAAGGTCAGTCAAAATCCCTAAACGGACTTTTTACGTTGTGTGTACACGGTAGCCTCTGCGAGAGAAACTGACTTAACAATGCTTGTCGAGGTTCGAGCCATGTCTCCCGATCAGGGGACACGGCGATTTCTAAACCTTCAACTACCTTTTACTGAGCCATTGCTCAAGCCCCGCAAAAATAGCCTTTAATTGGAAAAAAACTTAACGATGGCTTAAATTTCGGCAACTGGGAGGTCTCGGCGAAAAACTGTATTTTTGTAGGATTGAAATGGACTTACATTTCCGCAAGCTTTTCAAGCCAAAACTATGCAAAAACAAACACGAGCCAACAGGCTGCGAATCAATGAGCCGATGCGAGTGGCTCTTGCGACCCTGTTCTTTCTCTTTCTCCTTGCTTCTGCGTCTGCTCAAATTATTTGGCAAGAGGATTTCAGTTACCCGGATGGCATGGCCGCTGGGCCGGGCTGGGCGGCCAATGCTCCGGGCCAATGCGATGCCAATGTTGGCCAGTGGGGGGTCTATGGCGGGCAGTTTGTCGGTAATGATATTGAGGGCTTCAACTGCTGTCCTTGCGCGGGCGGACCGCCGAACAACTGCGGGGACAACAACAATGTCATCCAGTTTGGTCCTTTCGATATTTCCAATTTCTGCGATGTGAGCCTCAACTTCACCTTCGGGGCCTCCGGCTCGATGGAGTGCATCGGCGGTGGTTGTCCAGGGATGCCACCGATTGGCTGTGTGGGCAATGGGCACGATCAGGCGGTGTTCAATTATAGTATTGATGGTGGGCCGCCGGTGGAATTTGGGTTTTATTGTGGCAATTTTCTTTGCTCTGGCGGCCCTTCGGTAACGGGTATCAACGGCAACACCTTTAGCTTCACCATTGCGATGGGGAACCAGGCGGTGAGTGAAACGTATTTTTTTGATGATATGATTTTGCAAGGCAATCAGCGGCCGATGCCCATTCCGAACTACAATCCTCCGCTTTGTACTGGACAAACTTTGCAGCTCACAGAAACTAGTGGAGCAGGAACGTCCTGGCAATGGGCGGGCCCGAATGGCTTTTCCTCTTCGATGCAAAATCCGAGTATCCCCAATGTTAGTGCACTTAATGCGGGTACCTATACGGTGACCGTATCGAATGGTCCAGGTTGTACGGGCGTGCAAACGGTAGATGTGATAATTGGAAGTGGGGCAATGGTCAGCCTTGGTCCGGATCAGTCGGTTTGTCAGAATGATCCGCCGATTATTTTGAATGCTGGACCGGGATTTAGTAGCTACGCTTGGTCGCCTGCGGGCAGCGGGCAGTCGGTGATGATCTCTACGGCTACACCGCTGCCGACGACGCAGTACTCTGTAACGGTCACCGATGCCAGCGGCTGTACGGGAACTTCTTCGGTCTTCGTAACGATCGATCCAACGCCGGATATTGTTAATCCTGGCAATCAGCAATCTTGTGGCATCTATACCTTACCGCCCATCACCGGTACCAATCTCAGCGGTAGTCAAAGTTATTATCTAGGGCCCGGAGGGACGGGGATCAGCTTCCCACCAGGCAGCGCCGTCATTTCTACCCAAACCTTCTTCATCTACGATGCCAATGGCAACTGTACAGATGAGGAAAGCTTTACGGTGACCATCTCCCCTGGCCCAGACATCATCAACCCCGGCAATCAACAAGCCTGCGGCAGCTATATCCTGCCCCCCATCACCGGCTCCAATCTAACCGGCAACCAAAGCTATTACGATGGCCCCGGAGGGACAGGCAATGCCTACCTGCCCGGCACCCCCATAACAATGACCACCGTGCTATTTATCTACGATAGTGCAGGCACCTGTTTCGATGAGGAGAGTTTCACAGTAACCATTAATCCAACCCCCGTCATCAATAATCCGGGCAATCAACAAGCCTGCGACAGCTACCTCCTGCCGCCCATCACCGGCACTAACCTCAGCGGTACGGCGACCTACTATGATGGCCCCGGCGGCACCGGAACCGCCTATTTTCCTGGCACCAGCATTACCACCTCAACCCTATTATTCATCTACGATGCTAACGGAAGCTGTATCGCCGAAGAATCCTTTTCCGTCACCATCAACCCCAGTCCGGACGTTAACAATCCCGGATCTTTCATCGGCTGCGGCACTTACCTGTTGCCACCGATCACGGGCACCAACCTCAGTGGCAGTGAAGCCTACTACGATGGCCCCGGCGGTACCGGAACCGCCTATTTTCCCGGAACGATCATCAGTAACAGCATCACCTTGTTTGTTTATGATGCCGTAGGTACTTGCAGCGATGAAGAATTTTTCACCATTACCCTCAACCCCACCCCATCGCTGAATAATCCTGGCAATCAGGAGGTCTGCGACAGCTACTTGCTGCCCGCCATTAGTGGGATGAACTTGAGCGGGAGTGAAGCTTATTACGATAGTCCTGGCGGCACCGGAACACAATTCCTGCCCGGTACGATTATTAATACTACCTCGACCATATTCCTCTACGATGCCAACGGCAGCTGCTTTGATGAGGCGGTGTTTACAGTAACCGTCAACGCCACACCGGACATCACTAATCCGGGCGATCAGACCGTCTGCGGCAGTTACACCCTCCCTCCCATCGCCGGAGTAGGGTTAACCGGAAATCAAGGCTATTTTGATAATATTGGTGGAACGGGCAGGACTTACTTTCCGGGGGATATGATCACCAGCACCACCGTCCTGTACCTCTACGATGCGAATGGTAGTTGTTTTGATGAAGAGGTGTTTGCCATTACCATTACCCCGGCACCGGTCATTACCAATCCAGGCGATCAAACCGTCTGCGACAGCTATACTTTGCCCACTATCAGCGGTACCGATCTCACGGGCAACCAGGGCTACTTCGATGCGCCCAATGGCGGCGGAACGGCTTATAATGCCGGAGATAACATTACGGCAACTACGACATTGTATATCTATGATGCCGCAGGCGCTTGTTCGGATGAGGAGACTTTTACGGTGACTATTGCGCCGACTCCGATCGTTAATAATCCGGGCAACCAAAATGTTTGCGACAGCTATACTTTACCGGCTATTACCGGCACTAATCTCTCCGGAAGCCAGGGCTACTTTGATGCGCCCAATGGCGGCGGAACGGCTTATAATGCCGGAGATAACATTACGGCAACTACGACATTGTATATCTACGATGCCGCAGGCGCTTGTTCAGATGAGGAGAC
>JBCDGZ010000075.1:0-37082 GCA_038750655.1 Bacteroidota bacterium
CGGAAATTTTAATTTCAATAGGCTCCCCACCCTCACCTGCGGCCAGCGGATAAACCTTGATGTCGGCATTGGGAAAATTAAAGAAGGTAAACCGATCCAATTTTTTGATCATCGCATTGTTCTCGTTGAAAGAGGAAGTATTCATCAACAGGTGTGCATAATTGGAATTGGCCTCATCGGGATTATAACCCTGATCGTAGGACTCTGGCCCCTCCCCGGCGAAGGACGCCCAGGTTAAAATGCCTTTTTCCCTTTCGGGAGTCACCTTCAAAGAGTCTTCCAAGTACTGCTCTATCCGCTTAACGACCTCGATGGTTGTTTCAATCTTTGTCCCCTCGGGAAGGTTGATGTCCATAGTAATGAGATTGCGGTCGCTATCTGGAAAGAAAATAAATGGAATGCTGGAAAAGCCCATCATGGAAACGAAGAAGCCCGCAAAAATAATAACGATGACGATGTACTTATAAGCTAAGGCTTTGAGGATAATGTTTTTGTAGTATTTTTTAAGAACATTGATCACTTTATCCACCAATGTCAATTTCTTTTCTCCCGCTGGAGCGACTTTCAAAAACAAATAACAAAAGAGGGTGATAATGGATAAGGCGATTAGCCAGGATGATAAGAGGGCGATACTGATGACAATGAAAATTGGACCTACGATGTCACCCATCACTGTCGGGGACAAGTAAAACGCCAAAAAGGCTGCACTGGTGGTAAGGGTAGAAATGAGCAAGGGCATCCACAGCTCCGAGAAGGCCTCCACCGCAGCTCGCTTTTTATCGATCCCTTTATCTAACTTGACCATGATGGTCTCAGCTACTACAATCGCATTGTCCACCAACATCCCCAGCGCCATGATGAGCGCCGCTAGCGTAACCTGATTCAAGCCTACATTAATAAAGCCCATCACCATGATCGTCGCGATAATGACCATAGGGATCAAGCTCGCAATGACTAGCCCCGTACGAATACCCAAAAATATCAACATCACTAACAGTACGATGGTAATGGACTGAATGACATTTTCTACAAAGTTGTTGATTTTGTAATCAATATAGTTGTCCAGCGAAGTGACACGCGATAGCTCCAAACCCACGGGTAGTCGTTTTTTCCAACGGAGAATGACCTCGTCAATTTTTTCTCCTAGAGCAACGATATTTTCTTCATCCTTGAGATTAACATGCATGGTGAGCGCCCTAATACTATTCACTTTGGCGATCTGCGTTGGCGGGTCGATATAGCTTTTGGTAATCTTGGTGATGTCGCTTAACTTGATTACCTGCGATCCATCCCCAACGGGAACCAACATATCTTGTATATCCTCTAATGAATTGAAATTACCGGTCGGCTCTAAAATAATTCGTTCATCCTGGATGTTGATTTGTCCACCGGGATTGACAATGTTAGTACTGGAAATGATTTGCTGTAAAATCACTGCTGATAATCCGTACTCCTTCAATTTGGTATCGTCAAATTCTACAAACACCCGCTCATCCTGTTCCCCCATAATTTCCACTTTTGCGGCATCCGGTAGTTTGATCAAATCATCCTTGATGTCATCTGCATAGTCTTTCATCTCTTCATAAGAATAACCGTCGGCAGTTAGCCCTACCACGATACCGTATACCTCTCCAATCCCTTCCTCGTCCAGCGCGGGAACGACGCCCGCCGGAAGGTCATCAATCTTATTGAGCTTGCGCCTAAGCCGGTCCCAAACGGCCTGCATATCCTCCGATCGAACCTCATCCTTCAGCTCCACCTGCACCACCGATAAGCCGGTACGAGAGGTACTGGTTACTTCATTTAATTCTGGTAGTTCTTGTGCTTTTTCTTCAATTTTTTCGGTCACCAATTGCTCGACGCGCTCGGGGCTTGCCCCAGGGAAAACCGATACGACGGTCGCCAGGCGCACCGTAAAAGGAGGCATGCTATCCCGAGAGAGACTAAAGTAAGCAGAGATGCCAGAGAAGATAACTGTCAATAAAATGGCAATGACAATGGTAACTTTTTCTATGGAGAACTTGGCTAAATTCATGAATCCATTTTTTATAAAGACTTCACACTTAAAAGTCCTTCAATTCGACTTTTTGTCCATCTAAAAGGGTTTGTAAACCTGCTGTTGCTATCTTTTGACCAGCAGAAAGACCAGACAAGACCTCAAATCCATCTTTGCTCATCTCTCCAATCTTGATGGGATGTTTTTTGACAACGGTGCTATCTCCCTGTTCTTCCACCAGAAAAACAAAGCGGCCGTCGCTGTCCTCCCCAACCGCAGGAAGTGGTACGACTAAAGTGTTGCTCATCTTGGTAGAATCGCTGAAGTCGAAACTCACATTTGCCGCCATACCACTCTTGACTTCTCCTTTTGCCTCTTTGATGGTTAAACGTACGGGGTAAGTGGCGGTATTGCCATCAACAGCAGGGGCAATTTCTTTGACTTTAGCCGCAAAATTTTTACCGGGAAGAGAAGAGAAATTGACCGAAGCTAACATGTCCTGTTGGACACCATTGATAATACTTTCCGGAATACCAATGACGATTTCCATATTTTTTCCAGCGTTGAGAATGGCCACGGTTTGCCCGATACCCACATTTTCATCTTGCTCTGCAATCACCTTGGAAATGGTCCCGCTCGCAGGAGCATACAAAAATCCAAACCGCACTTGCTCCTTTTGAATATCCACGCCGCGCTTAGCGGATTCAAAGCTTTCAACGGCAGTGTTGTAGGCATTTTTGGCTGCTTCAAAATCACTTAGAGAAGCACTTCCTTTTTCGAATAAGGTCCTAACGCGATTCAAACTCAATTTCGTTGTGTTCATCTGAGACTCTGCGCTGTTCAATTGGGTAAGCGCCTGTTCGTAGGATAAGCGAGACTGTACATTATCCAGCCTTCCAAGCAACTGTCCTTTCCTGACCTTCTGCCCTAGCTTAATATTGAATTGGGTGATGATTCCAGTATTGCGGAAGCTCAAATTGATGACCTTGTCGGTTTGAGCAGTTCCACTGAACGTATTGATCTTTTTTGCCTTTGCATATCCAATGGTGCCATACTTTATAGGGCGGATAAAGTTTTCTTCTACTTTAGGTGCTTCCTGGCACGATGATAATAAGGTGGCCAGTACAAATAGGAATAAGAAGTATTTCATTAGACCTTGGTTTTTTAGTCTTTATTTTCGGCGATGAAATTCAAGAATCGCTGCCGGAATTCTAAGTTGTCGTCCTCAGAGTTGAGCAAAAAGAAGTAGCCCAAACTGCGTTCTAACTGTAGTGCGCTGTTCAAAAAATTGTACACTGCGCTTGCCCGCTGTAGCTGGGCGTTCAAGAAGTTATTCTGGGCATCTATCAGCTGAATAATATTTACCGAACCACTGGAATAAGCAGTCTGCGTCAATTCTAAAGCTTCTTCTGCGGTGGCTTCCGATATTTTTGAAAGCTCTATATTGGAAACCTGATTGACGAGGTCAAGAATATTTATTCGGACACCAGTAGCAATCCCCAGCTCGATATTATCCCTGTTGATGTTCAGCTGATCCCTCTGGATGATGGCCGATTGCTCGTTAAGGTTGTTGAGGTTCTGATTGAAAAGGGGGAGGGAAATGTTCAACCCAAAATTATAGCTGCCATCCGGCAGAGCCGTCTCGCTACCTGCCCCGTTTCTGTTAAAGGTTCTATTGTATTGACCTTGTAGCGCAACGGTCGGATAGTACCGCCCCCGCCCGAATAAATCCACCGACAGCTGGGTAGCTTCCAGGTTGTGGTTAATGCCTTTGAGTTCTGGCGCATTTTTGAGGGCTTCTGTTACCAGAAAATCAATGAAGGACTCGCGCAGGCGAGAGTCATCCAGGTATTCAACAAGCTCGTCGTAATTGTACCGTTCGAAGAGTCCTTCGTTGAGAGCGACGTCCTCTACATCGATCTCTAGATCGACTGGATTATTTAAAATTTGGTTGAGCAGCACAAAATTTTGCTCCAAGCGATTAATAGCTTCTACCATCGATTGGGTGTTTTGAGCAATCTGACTTCTGAACCGCAGTACGTCTGATTTTCCCGATTCTCCTACCTCATAATTTTGTTCGGCTATTTGTAAATTCTTTTTGGTCAAATCCAAGTTGCGCAGTTGAATCTGTGTATTGGCCTTAGCAATCAAAGTCCCCAGGTAGGTGTTGGATACATCGAAGATCAAATCAAGTTGCGTGGTGTTGAAAGATTGTTCTTGCGCTTTCAATAGCTTCTTTTGGATTTCAATATTGGTGTTGGCGGCCTGCGAAAAAATGAGCTGCTCGGCCGTTATCGCGCCGCCGGTAGAAAACTCAGGGTTCTGCCCAAAACTGGCGTCGGCCAAATCAGGAGCAACATAACTGCCCGTCAAGGATGCTTCTACTTTAGGCAGGTAGTCACTCTTCGCAATAGCAACATCCTGACGGAGCAGTTCAATATCTTTTTGGCCGGCGGCTAGCGTAAGGTTTCTATTGATGACTTGATTGATAGCAGCCAGTAAGTCGTATTCCTTTTCGGAGATCGAGTTGTTTGCATCTCCCACGAAATCCGTCGTACCGATCAAACTGTACTTAATCGGTACACCGATTAATTCAGCAGTATTATAATTGATGGTCAATCGAGGAGTACTTTCAACCAATATAGGGAGCTCGGAGAGTTTTGCGCCATTGATGTAGGCTTCAATGGTTAGTGCAATTCGCCGTTGGATTTGCTCAAAATTATCTGCTCCTTGATTGGTAGCAAAGAGACCATTTTGAACATCTTCTATATTCGTTGAGGTGAAAGAGGGTAATTTCCTTTCAATAAAAAGGCTAGCCAAGCCTGCCATGTCCTGAGCGGATAACAGGAACCCACCAGCAAAGTAGATGGCATCGATATTATCCAAATTTGAAGCGATGTCATCGGCCTTATCAAAAGGGATGATTTTATAGTCTGCGTTGACAGCGGCTAGTTCCTGATCAAAGATAGCCTTGATAGGCAGAATGTCGACAATTTGTCGTTCTACCACAATGCCTAACTGGCTGAAGTTGGTCAGCTCTTTGAACTTACTAATGTCCTGCTGAAAGGATTGGGATTCGATAAGGTAGGTGAAATTATCAACAGCGGAAATCTTTTTACTAGTATCAATCGAAATCAGATCCTTGTTGACAGCACCAAATAAAATGGTGGGTTTAGGATAATTGGCTTGTTCTGAAATGACCACGCTATTTACCGCACCAAAGGCCAGAATAATGTCAGTCGTATTGGCCAGCAATTGGCTATATTGTGCCTTAGCCAGTTCCAGATCAAATTCGTTCACCAATATGTTTTGCTCATCAAAAACAATATCTGCATCCTCACCAACAACGGTGCTGACTTGCCTTTGTAGCTGTTCCAAAATGGGTTCTACCTTCTCTGTTCTTTTATCCAGAAGGATACCAATGGAATAAACTTGCTTCTGCGCATAGAGCATAGATGCTATCATCATAAAGGCGAATACAAGGTATGATTTTATCATCCGAAGTAAGGGTTTTCCTTTTTCTTTAAAAAGATTGCGCTTTACAATCCGAAGAAGATGCGGTAGTTTGGCTTTATACTAGAATTGTTGGGCGTATGAGTCTACTAAGGCGAAGAGTAATAATGATGGCTTCGTAAAGCCGTGTTTATTCTGCATGACAAATTAAGCAGGTATAATTTATAGTAATCTTGAATTAATTCAATACCCTATTCCTTTTTATTTTGTAAGAATATATCATTGCTTATGCTACTGGCATCGGAGGTTGGTGACTTTCCATCGTAAGTGTCAACTATTTAATCTCCTCTTTGTTATTATTGGGGTTTTAGATCATACAGTGGATATTCGTTTTCAAGAAAATTACAACTATAATGTACGACCACTTTAAAAAGCATCTAGACGAATTTAATCTACCAATTGGGAAAGAACTCTGGAAGGAGATGAAAGGCAATTCAAAACTGATGAGTACCAGGAAAGATGAGGTATTGATTCCGAGTGGAAGTGTGAATAAGTACTCTTATTTTGTAGCCTCAGGGAGTTTAGCTACAACGATGATTACGGAGAGTGGAGAGAGCAGAGCGGTTTGGTTTCATTTTGATAATAAGTTCAGAGTAGCCCTTTGTCCCGATAGCTATTTTCTTGATGAACCTACTCAATACGAGATGAGGGCATTAGAAGATACAAGGTTGATCCGATTTCACAAGCAAAATATAGATGCTTGGGCAGCGAAGTACCCCGCATTCAATCAACTTTATTTTAAAGACCTGGCGAACATATCTACAATAATTCAGGACCTCAGATCCTATAAGCTGAGTCATACTCCCCTCCAATTTCTAACCTACATTAATAATAAGTATCCTGTATTTTCCCAGCGGCTGTCCTCCAAGCATATGGCCCACTTCCTGGGCGTTAGTCCAGAATGGTACAGCAAGCTCAAAAAGAAGTTTTAGGCTTTAACCCGGAAAAGTAGCTTGTACAATACGGGTACAAACAGCAGGGTAATCACCGTTGCAAACAACAGCCCAATCATAATGGCTACAGCCATTGGCTCCCACATGGCTCCACCGCCCAGGTAAAGCGGAATCAAGCCCAGCGTCGTTGTAAAAGTCGTGAGCAGAATGGGGCGAAAGCGTTGCTTGGCCGCTTCGATAATCGCCTCGTAAGGCGCACGACCAAAGTCATTGATCTCAATGTTGATCCGGTCGATGAGTACAATAGCATTATTGATCACAATCCCCGCCAGCGAGATGACACCCAGGAAGGCCATGAAGCCAAAGAAAGAGCGGAACATCAAGAGGCCAAAGATGACCCCGATGATGGCCAGCGGAATGGTCAGTAAGACAATGACTGTTTTTCTAAAGGAATTGAACTGTACGACCAACAAAAGTAATATAATGAATCCAGCTAGGGGCAGCTTCTCCCCTACAGCACCCATCGCCTCGTCGCTCTGCTCGGATTCTCCACCGAGCGAGTAGCTGTAACCCGACGGCCAATCCCCGGCCAAAGCTTCTAACTTAGGCGTAAGCGTCGATGTCAGTTCGGCTGCTGTAAATCCTTCCATCGCATCGCAGCTCACCGTGATGGTCTTGAATAAATTGCGACGAAGAATTTTCGCATTTTGCCATTTGGGATCAATCTTGGCAACCTGGAGTAAGGGCACATTGGACCCCGAGTTCTGCGCAAAAATATTGATGCCGCCCAGACTCCGCGCGTCGATGTTTTCGCTGTTCTGCGTACGCATCATGATTGGAATATTATCGTCTCCTTCGCGGTACGAGCCGGCGTTAAAACCATCGAGGGTCGTTTGTAGGGAAATGGCTATATCCTGGTTGGTCAGCCCGGCGCGGTTGGCATTATTTTGATCGATGTCTACAACGAACTTTTTGATCCGCTGTCCCCAGTTATCGGTGATATTCTGCGTACCTGAAATTTCCAACATCGATTGTTTGATGGCTTCGGAAATTTGGAAAAGCTGTTTGGGCGAATCACCGGAGACCCGAACTTCGATGTCTTTACCACCGCCGCCACCGCCAGCCAGCGGAGCCACCGTAACCTCGGCGTTGGGAAGGTGCTCAAAGCAGAAATCTTCGAGTAGACGAACGACTCGGTTGTTTTCTTCAAAAGAGGAAGTGTTGAGTAGCAGGTGGCCATAGCCCGAGTTGGCTTCTCCCGGCTGGTAGCCCTGATCGTAGGAGGAAGGCCCTTCGCCGATGAAAGAAGACCAATCGATAATACCGTCGCTGCGCTGGTCGTTGACCAGCAATTCGGCCCGAATGAAATTTTCGATCTGAGTGATGGTGTATTCGGTCTCCTCAATCTTGGTTCCCAGCGGGAGGTTTAAATCCAACGTGACCAAATTCCGATCGCTGTCCGGGAAGAAGATAAATGGAATTCGGCCAAAGAGACTCAGACTAAAAATGAAAAGGGCAACAATGGCGATCGTAAATACAAGCGGAAACTTTAGGGCGCCCACCAATATCTTTTCGTAAACGGTATTGAGTCGATCGAAGAGGCCCTTCTTTTGCTCCTCCCCTTCTATCCTGGCTTTTACCCTAATGAACTGAACGCCCAAAAAAGGAATCATCGTCATGGCCAGTAACCAAGAACAGAGCAGCGTAATGGTAATGACCGAAAAGAGTGGTCCCATAATTTCGCCCATGGTATTTTCTGCCAAAAAGAAGGCCAGGAAAGCAGCGGAGGTGGTAAGGGAGGAAACCAGTAGTGGGGCCAACAATTCTCCGGAGGCATTGATCGCCGCTTCGAGGGCCTTTTGACCCTCCTCCATTTTTACCATGATGGACTCAGAGACCACAATAGCATTATCTACCAAGAGGCCCAAAGCCATAATGAGCGCAGCCAGCGAAACCTGATTCAAGCCAATGTCCAGTAGGCCCATAATCCAGAGGCTCATAATCATGGCCATAGGGATCAAGCTGGCGACGACTAGTCCGGTCCGTAGGCCCAGAAAGAGGAGCATCACCGCTAGAACGATGGCTACTGATTGGTAGACATTACTGACGAAATCGTTGACTTTTTTGTCTACAAAGCGATCCTGGCTAGCCATGCGAGATAGCGTCAGCCCGACAGGAAGCTCGTTGTTGTATTTGATAACTTCCTGATCGATAATCTCCCCAAGCTGAATGAGGTTAGCTCCTTCTTTGAGAGCAATCGCGATGGCGATCCCGGAATTACCGTTGATGCGGACAATCTTTTCTTTGGGCGACTTGTAGCCACGAATAATGCGGGCAATATCTCCCAATGGAATAATACTCCCATTGGGAATGGTGATGAGCGTACTGGCTAAATCGTCAACTGATTCAAAGTTACCACTAGGTTCCAAGGTAATGCGCTTATCTTCTAAGCTGACCTGCCCTCCGGAGAAAACGATATTGGTGGAGGAGAGAATACTTTGTAAAATGGCGGCAGAAAGCCCCAGCTCCGCTAAGCGAGCATTATCAAATTCTACATAAATCTGCTCGGGCAATATGCCTTTGATTTCTACTTCGGCGGCATCTTCAAGCTTCACCAGGTTATCCCGAATATCTTCGGCGTAGCTCTTCATCTCGGCATTCGAAAAACCATCTCCCTCCAGCCCAAGCATAATGCCGTAAACTGTACCGAAGCCATCATCGTTGATCTTGGGTTTGCGGCTACCGTCGGGCAGGTCCTTTTCAATATCCTCGACCTTACGGCGCAGGCGATCCCAGACCACCTGCAAATCCTTCTCGGCAATATCCGGCGTAAGGCTGACGGTCACCACCGATAAACCAGTACGACTCTCACTCGTGACATCATCCAATTCTGGCAGCTCCTGCACAACCGTTTCAATCTTTTTAGTAATCAGCTGCTCTACTCGATCCGGAGAGGCCCCCGGGAACTGCGTAACTACCGTAGCGATCCGTATGGTGTAGGGCGGCATACTGTCTCTGGAGAGGGAGCTGTAGGTGACCAATCCCATGACGAAAACCAGGATCAGCATCATGAAGGTTACCCTCGAATTATCAATGGCCAGTTTTGTTATATTCATCGTATCAGAACATTTAGGGGTTAGAAACAGGAATCTACGATCACCTATTTTTCCATTAAGCGAACTTTCATTCCTGCAATGAGCGACTGTAATCCAGAAGTAGCCACAATGTCGCCTTCAGTCAGGCCATTCTTTAACTCAAAACCTTTATCCGCCAGCGGCCCAATTTCAATTTTCTTCTTTTGTACCGTGTAGTGATCGCCCTCCTTATTGAGCGCATAGACAAATTTTCCATTGTCATCTTCGCCAACAGAGGCGATGGGGAGATAGAGGCGAGTGGCTCCCCCACCCTGCTGTGCTCCAAAATCAAAGTGCACATGGGCAGCCATCCCCGGGCGTATAGCCTCGGAGGGCTTGTCGATGCGGATGATGACGGGGTAAGTAGAGCCGCCGATATTACTGTAGCCAACCTCCGATACCGTGCCCATAAAATCTTCAGAGAGTGCGGAGAAATGGATACCGACCTCTTGTCCTTTTTTGACATTGGCAATCACGACCTCTGGTACCCCGACATTGACCTCCGGCTGGCTCTCTGCGTTGAGGGTTGCGATGGGGCTGCCCGCCCCGACAAATTCGTTTTCTTCGATGTTGATTTTGGTAATGATGCCGGAGAATGGCGCGGTCAGGCTAGAGTAGGTCACTTGATTTTTAGACGCCTCGACCTGCTTTTCGCCGGCCGCTGCCTGCGCCTTCGAAGCTTGGTAGGCCGCCTGCGCCGTTTCTAAAGCAGACTTGGCCTGCTCAAAGTCGCTGAGCGAAACACTGTTGTTTTCGTACAACTTCTCCATCCGCTGGTAACTGGCCCGCGCATTAACCAACTGGCTCTCCGAACTTTTGATCTGCGTCTGCGAGCTGAGCAAGTTACTGTTGGCCTGCTCGACCTGTACACGATAGTCGGTAGCATCGATGCGCGCAATCAACTGTCCCTTGCGCACCCGGTCCCCCACCTTGACAGCGAGTATATTCACATTTCCATTCACTCTAAAACTCAGATTGGCTGCTTTACTGGATTGTACGGTTCCGGCATATTCCTGCGTATTGGAGCTGCTGGAGCGAATGACCTTACCGTATTTAATGGGTTTGATCACCGCCTTGACTTCCTTGGTTTCCTCTTTATTACCACAGGCTGTTAATAGCAAAAGCAGGAGGATACTTGAGCTTAGCAGATTTGGGCTTTGCATTTTGAAGATCATACTGGTGTTATTTTGGCTATCCGCGTAGGATAAGAGCTATTTTAGATGAAAAATTAACTTACTGTCGGAAAAGATAATCATTGACTTGCTGGAAGAATTGATTTTTGTCCTCCTCAGAGGCCAGAAAATAGAAGAAGCCAATGGACCGCTCCAGCGTCAGAAAATCGAGGATGAATTCATAGACCGCATTGATGGCGCTCAGTTCAGATTGTAAATTATTGTTCTGTGCATCAATCAAAGCGGTGATGTTCACCTGCCCTTGATTGTAGGCATCTTGGATGACATCAAAGTTTTTATCGGAAGCATCGGCGGCGACTCGCGACAAGTCCATTCGGGTGTAAGACACATAAATGGTTTCCATATTGGATCGTATGGCCAACTCTAGCTGGTTGCGGACATTTTGCCGGGTGAGCTGCAATTGCTGTAGCTGTATTTCACTTTTCTCTAATTCTTTTTTCCGGGCAAAGCCTTGGAAGATGGGATAGCTGGCGCCGAAGTTGAGGTTCCAGGTCGTTGCATTATCTACCGGCGTAAATATTTCTGGAACGCCGCTCTTGCTCAAGAGGCGATTTGCGCCGCCGTTGAGGGAAAGCGCGGGGAGATAGAAAGCTCTTTGTCGCGATAGCAGCTGCCGTTCTTGGAGCTTAATATTATTGTCGACTATATCGAGCGTAGGCAAACGGTTATTGGCAAAATCGATAATGAAGGCAGTGAACTTTGTCAGGTCGCCATAGTCATCAATCATTTCCAGTCGCCCATCCGTCACCAGCAACATCTTTTCTTCCAGGGTCTCATTTTGTACCGAGAAGGGCTCGCCGATGGGTCGGTTGAGGAGCTGATTGAGGCGATACTTGGCTTGCTGTAAGGCGGCCAGGGCAGCGTTGAGGTCAATATTCTTCAAGGCCAACTCCGCTTCCCAACGATAGAGATCGGCAGCGCCGGCGTAACCGATTACATTTTTTGACTTGGAAATATTGTAGTTTTCCTTGGTGACCTCTACGTTCTTCTGCTGAATTTGCAGGTTACTTTTGGCCTGAAGAATGTTGAGGTAAGCTTCGGCAACATCAATAATTAGATCAAGCTGGTTTTGCTGTAATTCGTATTCTTCGCCCGCTTTCAGCATTTTTTGGATGGCGATGTTGGCCAGTAGGGGTTCGGAAAAAATGACCTGCGATAGCTGTGCCGATCCTATCCAATTGTACTGCCCCTGCGCACCTTGATAGCTGAGGGCCGTGAGGTCATCTACCATAGAATAAGAGGTGGAAACATCGACTTGTGGCAGCTGATCCGCCTGGGCAATGCCAACATCCCGGTCGGCAACCTGGATGTCTAGGTTAGAGAGTTGATAGTCCAGGTTGCTCCGCAGGGCCTCCGCAATGGCCGACTTGAGGCTCAGCTGTCTCTCTGCGGGTTCATTTTCGATGTTGATCAGTGTAGCTTGGGCGAACATATCGAAGTTGGGAAAAATACCAATCCGCCGTGCAGTGGCCACATTGATCAGAAGATCATCGCTGTAGGTTTCGATGGCCACCGGAATATCGCTGGCCTTTATTCCTTCGACAATCTTCATGGTATTCAAGGCAATTCTTCTGGGGATCAGCGCGAGGTTATGATCGCTCTTGTACGCAATCAAGGCCCCATTTTCGATGTAGTTGCTGCCAAAGAGGGCGGCGGAGGGCAAGCCCTTGGCGGCGGCCTTGTCGAATAGCTGAGGTATCTGAGTACTCGCATTGTTATTGAGAATGGGCATGACATACAAAGCATCGGTACCTTCCTCAAAATCTGCTGTTCCAGAACTCAACTCATTAATACTGTAAAAATCCAGCTGAATGCTGTCATCATCTAGATTATTCTTGATGATGACTTCTAAAAACTGACTTGCCTTTCTCGTCAGAATAGGATCGTAAACCACGGCTAATCGTTGAAAGGGACGTACATTTCGCAGCGTCTGCAAATCGCGACGAATGTCAAAAGGCGATTCAATATACACCAGATTGGGCGTTCCTGAAGTCCCTTCTGGGGTCTGGTTTAAATTGCTCAATCGAGCATCCGAGGTGATAGCAGCAATGGTAGGCTTGGGAAAATTGGACTGAGTAAAAGCCGCTTGAGAGCCCAGTACCCCCAGCGTAATGACAATATCATTTTCGGCGTAAGCCTGCTGAAGAATACTCTGCAAGTTATCGCGGGCACTATTTCCGTAGAAATCCTCGAACCTCAGCTGATAGCGATGCTGTAAGATTTGAGTGATCTCGGTTTTAGTAGCCTGCTCCATTTGCTTCAATATTCCCTCCTCGCCTTTGGCATCATGGATCAAAGCAATACGGATTTCCTGCTGGGCAAAGCCCGTGAACATAGATAAAAGAAACAATGCAATGAGCGTTGGTCTCATAGAATTGAGGTTTAGCGAATAAATATTCGTTTTAAATATACGTTTACTGTCTGATGCCGTCCCAGAAAATAGAGAAGGCATTTTCTACCATTTGTTGGTTTAGGTCAATAATTTGCTGATGGTGTATTTCCGCCAGTTTTTCCGTAAATCCATCCAGTAATGCCGCTAATAAAAGAGGGTCCAATTCATTTTTCAAAATCATGTAATTGCGCCCCTCCTCAAGCAAATCAAAGGTCGATTTACTCAAATTTTTGATCAGGATATCCTGATGCTTCTTTTTGTAATACGACGATTGCTTAAAACTTTTAAAAAAATTGTATTCGGATGATTTTGAGCACTTTACTTCTAACATGTACTGAAAGTACAGAGATACTTTTACTTTAAAGGGTATGCCTTTCTGGTTGATTTTTTCCGGGATGACTTTCAGACGTTCGATGCACTCTAAAAAGGTTTGCTCGATAAGATCGGTCTTCCCTTTAAAGTACGTATAAATCATTGAGGCCGAAAATCCTGCTGCCGCTGCCACTCGATTCATGGTGATCCCCGATAGGCCTTCTTCAGCGACCAATTGCAGGGTCACTTCCTTGATGCGCGCCTCCTTAACTTCGTCCTTCAATTTCATCGATCAAAGATAGATTATTTCCAGAAAAAGGAATATTTATTCGTTTTTAAATTTGCCTTAATTCTTCCTGCGAACCTATTCTCTATTCTCCTGTTTCGTTTCTTGTAACCAATCCAACTTCAATGAATCGAGCTTTACTATGGTTCCGAACGGACCTCAGATTAAGTGATCATCTCGCCCTCCGGGCAGCGATGGACAACCACTCAGAAATTGTACCCGTTTATATTTTTGATGAACAATGGTTGGGAACTGACCAATGGGACTTCAAACGTACTGGCCCCTTTCGAATGCAGTTCTTGCTGGAATGCCTGGTTGACCTTCGAGAGCACCTCCGAGAGGTCGGCAGCGATCTGATTATCAGGCGCGGTCGGCCCGCTGAGCTGCTGCCAGAACTGGCCCGACAGTACGAGTGCAGCACGGTCTATTGTTCTAAGGAGTATACGAGCGAAGAGATTGCCGTCGAACAAGCCCTTGAAGAGGAGTTGGCCGTAGAGTATTTCCACAACAGCCCGATGATTCACCCGGATGATGTGTCTTTTTCCATCGATAGGATGCCGAAGGTTTTTAGCCCTTTTCGGCAGAAGGTGGAGAAATACAGCGAGGTGCGTTCCCCTTTCAAAAGTCCGGAGGCCATCAGTAGCCCAACTCTCGATGCCGGGGAGCTACCAACGATGGCCGATTTTGGCTTCGATGAGACCAAGGCCGACTCCCGAGGGGTGCTTGCCTTCAAAGGAGGAGCCCTGGAAGCCTGGAAGCGACTGGATCACTACATCTGGAATTCTGAGCAGCTTTCGGTTTATAAAGAGACTCGCAATGGGATGATTGGTGCTGATTATTCCAGCAAGTTTTCTCCCTGGCTAGCGCACGGCTGCATTTCTGCACGGGCGATTTATGATGAGGTGGAAAAATACGAGCGGGAGGTAGAGAAAAATAAATCGACTTACTGGATGAAGTTCGAGCTGCTCTGGCGCGACTTTTTCAAATACACCGCTATGCGCTACGGCAGGCGAATCTTCTGGCCCAGCGGCATCAAAGAAACCCCTAGACAATGGGCCTTCCGCCCTAAGGTCTTCCAGCGCTGGGTCGATGGAGAAACCGGCGATGATTTTGTCGATGCCAATATGAAGGAGCTGAAGCTGACGGGCTTTATGAGTAATCGGGGCCGGCAGAATGTAGCCTCCTATCTGGTGCACCGCCTCAAGCAGGATTGGCGAGCGGGTGCAGCCTGGTTTGAGTCTATGCTCATCGATTATGATGTGGCCAGTAATTATGGTAACTGGATTTACGCCGCCGGTGTGGGGAACGACCCTAGAGATCGGGTTTTCAACACCCAGCGGCAAGCTGATATGTACGACAAGGCCGGCAAGTACCGAGAGCTATGGCTCTAGTTGATAGTCTTCTGGTCGTGCTCGCCGGGTCTGCCAGCGGTAGGCTACAGTAGACCCTGGCCACATCAAAGTATTTCGGCCTTCCGCATTCTGATACCAGCTGGCGCAGCCTCCTTGCTGCCAAATGCTTCTGCGCAGGCGCTTTTGCAACCGCTGGTTGAAAGACTGCTGCACCTCTGCTTTAAGGTTAAGCATCCGCTTTGGTCCTTTTTGCACTATTTTCCAATACTCTAGGATGTAATTAGCTTGAGATTCTAGCATATGGATGATAGAATTGTGTCCTAAGTTGGTGTTGGGGCCCATCATAAAGCAGAGATTGGGGTAGCCACTGACCGTAATTCCGTAGTAGGCCTCCGGCCCCTTACTGGCCCAATCGTCCATCAGTTCTCTTCCTCCAAGACCCTTTATCCTTATCCCCGTCAGAAAATCAGCCGCCCGAAATCCAGTGGCGAGAATGAGGACATCGGTCGCTCGTTCTTCTCCATTTTTCAATACCATATGGTGGCTTTTGATGCGATCAAGCCCCTCCGTAATCAATCTGGCATTGGGGCGAAGCAGGGCGGGGTAATAATCATTGGAGACCAGCACGCGCTTGCAGCCCATCTGATAGCTTGGGCGCAGGGCCTGGCGCAGCTCTAGATCGGGCACTTGCCGCTTGAGGTGTAAGCGAGCGGCCTGCTCGGCAATTTTCGTGATCCAATGCTGTCCAGTGAAGCCCCCTATTGTCGCTTCCAATCGCCAATAGATCAGATGGCGGCTGAGGGCCTGCGTGAAAGGTAGTTTTTTAAATAACCATTTTTCCAGCGAACTGATAGGCCGATCCGGCCGGGGCATCACCCAGGGCGGCGTACGCTGATAGAGGTCCAACTGCTCCACCTGCTCCACAATCGACGGTACAATCTGAATCGCACTGGCCCCCGTACCAACCACCGCCACCCGCTTCCCCCGCAGGTCGATGTCCTCCGGCCAGCGAGCAGAGTGGAAAGAGCGACCTGCAAAATCTTCCAGCCCCGTCAGCGCCGGAACAGAGGGCCGACTCAACTGCCCGGTCGCCACCACCACCATTCGCACCTTCATCGGCGGCCGACCTTCAAGCTGAATACGCCAGCCACCCAGCTCAGCGTCGAAGGCCAGCTGCTGTACCTTCGATTGATACCTTATATATGGTGTCAGTTTGTAGTGCGCCACACAATTGCGGAGGTAGGCCAGGATTTCCGGCTGGCTGGGAAAGGCCCGCGTCCAGTCTGGATTAGGAGCAAAAGAAAAGGAGTAGAGCTGCGAAGGAATATCGCAGGCGCAGCCAGGATAGGTATTTTCTCGCCAGGTCCCCCCTACCCCTTCGGCTCCTTCGAGGAGGACAAAATCCTCCATGCCTTCGGCTTTCAGGCGAATGGCCATCGCCAGCCCGCCGAAGCCCGTACCGATGACGGCCAGCTGGTGGTCGAAAGAGGAAGCAGTTGTTAAAGGAGCCATAGGCTAGGCTGGAATACTTTTCGTCGGCCGTTTGGGCGGATTATCATAGTAAAAGCGGGCCAGCCACCAGGGGCTAACACCTATCAGGTACAAAGTTAGGATAGATATATTAAATAAGGATTGCCAAAAAACACCATTCTCCAAAAAGCGGCGACCAGAAATCAAAAGGTAGAGCGGAAAGGTTTGAATTTTACTGCGTTTGCGAGCAGCCTGCAGCAGGGCTACATCCTCGAATAATGGGATTTCCGGGTAACCCCCCAGGGCCTCGAATAAATCCTTACGCATGGTGATGCATTGATCGCCAAAGGTCGAATAGGCAGAGTCGATGTGCGCAAAGCGATCGTGCATATCTAGCCACCAGTGCCGCTCGATGTAGCGCGTACGAAAGCTACCGATCTGAATGTGCTCCTCGAAAAATAGCTGGTCGAGGACGGGGAAGGTACCTTCTGGCAGGAAATTATCGGCGTGAAGAAAGAGCAGCACCTTTCCCTTAGCCGCCGCTGCTCCGGCGTTACACTGTTGGCCTCTCCCCTTCTCCGTCTGAATCACTTGGATACCTGCTGCTTTCGCAATGGCCATAGTTGCATCAATACTGCCGCCATCTACCAGGATAAATTCAACCGATGCTTTCTGGGCGGCCTGTTGTGCATGTTCCAGGCATTGGCCGATGATTGCTTCCTCGTTTAAGGTCGGGATGATGATACTATAGCGCATCTTGCTCGGATTTTGATTGGAAAAAGGGGTTCGATATTTTGGTAACGGACTGCCATTTCCACCAGCCGATTTTCTTGAAGGCTTCGAAACGGCGGGGTTCAATGCGGCGGCGAGGCGTAAAGACCAGCGGCCCTTGAAAGCCCCGCAGTTTGATTTGCCAGTAGATCGACCAGGCGTGGTAACGCTCTATCCAGTTGTAATGGAAGCGGTAGCCCTGGTAGTGAACCTTGAAGTAGGGCTTACTGATGGGCGGGCGGCAGAGCTGCTCCATCCGCCCTTTGCGCAGGTGATTGACATCTGTTGCCCAGCTGCCGTTGATGGGGTTGATAGCGGCGTAGGGCGAGGGGGTGCCGAAGAGGACCGCCTGCTTGTTGGGGCCGTTGGCGTTGGCGTACCAGCGGAGGTGGGCCCGTACGCAGGTCAGGCACCAGGCGTATTCCTCGGGGTCGTAGCGGCGCTCGCGAAACACCAGAATTAGCTCCCGCTTTTCCTCGCACGCAAAGCGCCTGATCTCTTGGATAAAAGCGGGGTCGGTGAAATGGTAAACTGCATCTGCGAAATTGTCGAAGAGCACAAAGCCGCCGTTGAAGTGTACGGTACCGTGTAGGTAATTGACACCATGTGGCATGCGGCGCTTGGGTCCTTGATTAATCTCCGGGTCGGCCTCGGTGGACTTGCGAACCATATTGCTTAGGAACTTACCCACTTTGTGGACAATTTGTTCGTCATCGTCGGGGGTAAGGCCGTATTTGGAGCGATTGGGCGAGGCGTAGACCAGATTGTCGGTCCAGATGGATTGGCCGGTATGGGGCGAAATGCCCGTCACCCAAGGGTGTGATTTATCCAGTAGTCCGGCTTTGAGGGTTTTGATGAAGAAAACGACGACCAGGGTTTCGTAGCCGGTATGGACAACGGAGTAAATCCAGTTCCAGGGCAGTGCGAGGGTGTAGCGCAGGCGGTCTTTCCAGGTAATAGGACGTAGTTGGGGTGCCAGATTACCGTCTGATTTGGGTAAGGGTAATTTTGTGGTCATTGTGGGGTGCTTTTACCAAAGTTATAAAAAAAATCAATGCATTTTTCATTGTTTTACTGCACTTATCGCTTCTGAGCTATGCACTAGCAAGCCTCATTTATACCATTTTATCCCCTATTGATTCTATTTTAACCACGAGCTACTGAGGGCTCCAAAAGCAGTTAAAATAGTACAAAAAGCAGCCAATTTTCGTGTAGTTCAGAGCGAAGAACCCGTCTACCTTTGTCCCATAACAATTTTGATAGTGCTACCATTTTTGAAACTCAAATTAGTTCATCTTAAAATTCGAAAGAAATGAAATCATTGATTAAAATGTTGTGGGTCCTGACTTTGGCACTGACCATCAACCCACTTTTCGCAAGTGACAATGACCCCAGCTGGAAACTCGAACCGATGGGCGCCAAAAGTTTTGCTGTTTACCTGGACTTCCCGGTGGAGTGTACTGCTCACATCCGTATTAAAGATACCAAAGGCATTACGGTGCTCAAAAAGCGCTACCGCAATGTGACCAACCTGTCGAGAAAGATCAACCTGGTCAATTTGCCAGATGGTACCTACTTTGTAGAGGTAGAAGATCGGATGAAAATCCACGCTTTTACCATCGAGATGGCTGGTGAGCGACTGAACATCAAGCGTCGGCCAGAGAAAGATTACTTTAAGCCACTTTTTGTGCAGAAGGGGAAGTACGTTGATATGTGTATGCTTTTGCTCCCCGAGAAAGAGGCTACCGTTAGTGTCTTCTCCAGCGAAGGACGACTGGTGATGCAGCAATTCATTAAAGATCAGAATACCATTGAAAAGCGCTTCAATGTTTCCGGTTTGCAGAAGGGAACCTACAGCTTTGTGGTATCGACGGGTGAAAAAACTTTTGCTCAGTCCCTCTCTATTAAGTAAGTAACCCAAGTTGCGATGAACGAGAGTCAACCTGCCTGCCGGCAGGCAGGTAAGGAAGATTTTGTGAACCACGTAGTGGTGATTCAAATATCTGACGAATTGACTCTTGTAAAAGTGAATCGCAACTGAATTAAGTATACGCTAGAGAGAAAGGAAATTTTTTAATTAAAAACAGGAGCCATCCCGAATTTTCCGAAGCTGGAAGATTCGGGATGCTCTTTTTGAGCCATCACTGCTCCATAAGGGGACTATATTTTTAGTAGAATAAGTCTTAATTTTATCTACAAAAACACTTGTTAATCGAAAAATCCATTGCAGTTCTTCCCTTTGAAAATTTTAGTTCTGATCCGGAGAATGAATACTTCTCGGATGGGATGACGGAGGAAATCATCAATGCATTAAGTCAAATCGAACATTTAAAGGTAACTGCAAGGACCTCCTCTTTCGCTTTCAAGAATCACAGAGAAGACATCCGGAAAATCGGTAAGAAATTAGGCGTTTCATTGGTATTGGAAGGTAGTGTTAGGAAGTCCAATGAGCGCCTGCGCATCACTGCCCAACTCATTCGCGCAGATGATGGCTTTCATATATGGTCTGAAAACTTTGATCGGAAGATGAAAGATGTCTTTGCTGTACAGGATGAAGTCAGCCTATTGATTGCGGATAAGATTAGAGAACATTGTGGCCATCTGAGCATTCAGGACCATCTGGTAAAAAAACGCACCAATAATATCAAAGCCTACCAATTCTATCTGAAGGGACGGTATCATTACAATAAGTGGAATATGGAGGGCTTCGCAACTGCTGTACAAGCGTTTGAAAAGAGTCTTCAGGAGGATCCAGATTTCGACTTACCTCATTTTGGCACTGGGCTATGTTACAGTTTTCTGGGTTCTTGGGGAGATATGGATAGACAGGCTGCATTTGACCTGGCCGAATCCTATTTCTCACATGGCAGGCAGTTAAATGCTACGAGTGCCTACGGGCATTACAGTCTGGCTAAGCATCAGTTTTGGGGACTATGGAAATACAAGGAAGCCCATGAATCATTGTTGAAAGCCTATGATGTTCAGCCACAGAATTCGAGTACTTACGAATTCATGGCCGAGATACATACCCTGGCAGGGAATTTTTCGACTGCCCTGAAGTATATTGAAACAAGCCTGCAAATAGACCCCCTTTCACCAAGTCATTATTACACCAAGGCTAATATTTACTATCTACAGGGCCGCTTTTCAGAAGCCCTGACTACGATTGAAAAGGGACTTTCAGTGGTATCAACTTTTACGATAGCGCTGGAACTTAGAACCCTCTGTTTGCTACAAATGGGGCAGTCAGAAGCGTTCAGAAAATCCCTGGTGGCATATGACGCCCCTCTTCAGGAGATACTAGTCTTGTTATACCCATTGGTACAGAAAGATCAAACACTAGAGATAGGGAAAGTGAATAAGCTCATCAAGAATATGCAGCAAATTGAGCATGCTCCGCTACTTGCCTGGGATTTGTACCTCCTGGTGCATTCAGGAAATCTGCCAGCGGCGATGCAGCTCCTGCTTTCGAAGGCTAACAGTAAGATGGGGCAAGTTATTAATTTTAAGCACGATCCTTTGCTACAGCCACTGCATCACCAGAAAGCTTTTCAAGAACTGGGACAAAGGTGCTTTCCCGCTAATACACTTTTGAGTATTGGCAAGAAGAAAAAGCGGGTCAGCAATGCCTTAAGTTCAGCAGAGGCAGAGCATTACACGGAGCTACTTTTGTCTGCGATGGAGATAGAAAGGCAATATCTGAAGTCCGATTTGGGATTGAAATATCTTGCCGAGAAAATCAACTTGCATCCAAATAAACTCTCTTGGCTATTGAATGAAAGTATTGGAAAGAATTTCTACGAATTCGTCAATAGCTTTCGCTTGAAGGAATTCCAGAAAAGGGCCATTGATCCTCAAGACCAACACTTAAGTATCCTTGGCCTGGCCTACGAAAGCGGCTTTAATTCTAAGTCAGTATTCAATGACTACTTCAAGAAAAACACCGGATTGACCCCAAAAGTCTGGGTAAAGCAGCAGCTCAAATCCTAATCTTCAAAAAGTCCTGATGCTCATTCAGACGTCCTGATTAAGCTACCCGGACGAAGGGAAGGTCTATGTTTTGGAAATTTGAATTATCAATAAAATCTAAAACATAAAAACCATGAAAAGTCTACAAGTAAAAAGTGCTTTAATCGCTAGCTTCATCGCCTATACCCTTGGTGTTTCTGCCTTTCTAGGTTCCTTTTTTGTACCCCTAATGTCTGACCCTGAAGTTCAGGCTAATCTGGTATTAGCTATTGCTATTGTTCCAGCTGCCCTGCTCGGTGCTCGCTTCTACTACCGGAAAGGACACTCCACCAGTGGCTTTGTGCTGGGTGCAGCCATGTTTTTTGTCACGATGATATTGGATGCTTTGATCACCGTACCCTTATTTGTTCTCCCTGCCGGCGGCGATCACCTTAGCTTTTTTACCGATCCAGGTTTTTGGTTCATCGGCCTAGAGTATGTCCTGACCGTCGCCATCTATCGGCGAGTCACCAAGGCAGCCCATAGTAAAAGGGCCGAGCGAACCTCCAATGGCTAAGCCCCTATCCATTGGTTCCGTTAAGCCTAACTCCCCTCGTGCAATACCTTTACAAACTGCTTTCGGTAGGCCGAAGGGCTTTTACCGGTGACGTTTTTAAACAAGCGGTTGAAGTGAGAAAAATTATTGAATCCACTTTCAAAAGAAACATCGGCAATACTCAACTGCTGTTCTGTCAGTAGCTTGCAGGCATGAATGATTCGTATTTCATTGACAAACCGGGTGAATTTTTTACCCGAAATTCGTTTGAAGTACCGACAAAAAGAAGGCACCGTCATATTGGCTACGGCAGCAATTTCGCTGAGTGGAATTGCCCGCTGGAAATTATTCTGCACAAAATCGTAGATCACATTGATCCGATCGTTATCCGTATTTTCCACTTCAAAGGCATAACCACTGGCATTCAACATCTCGTACTCTTCGGTCCAGGCCATGTCCTGCAAAATACAGAGCAGTTCGATAAACTGAGCAAACTTATCCAAATGCGCTAGTTTCTCCATTCGCTCTCCGATGTACTGTTTGGCTTGTCCGTGAAAGGTGATGCCGGCTTTGGCGCGATGCAGCAATTGATTGATGTCTTGCATTTCATCGATCTCAAAGAACCCTTCTCCAAAGCAATTGTAATCGAACTGAATAATGGTCTCAGATTCGTTGCCCGTCAGTCGATCCGTAAATCCAGTATGAGGAAGTAGAGACCCAATCAGGACCAAATCGCCTGAGTGGTAATAAGAAAGGTGATTTCCGATATGGCGTTTCCCACTTCCTCCTTTCACATAGACCATCTCAATCTCCGGATGAAAATGCCAGAATGGGGGCTTTGAATTATGAGAGCGATCTGCGTAATGTTTTACAGAAAAAGAACTCCCAAATTCCGGATTCACTTTCTCCAAGGCAGGTTTTCTACCACTTTGCATAACTATTTTCGTTAACCAGAAATATTCTCAATGTACAACGGGAAGAATTGAGAAATAGATACCATATTAGCTGATTTATATACAAAATTAACCTATTTAGGTGCTTTTGGCAGTTTTTTGAGGTAATCGGCTGTTTTTTTCGTCTCTCTCTCCCAACTGTCTTACCTTTGATTGATGACCAACTTCTATTTACCATGAAAACCCTATTTATCCTGCTTGGCCTCTCTGTTTTACTCTTTGCGGCTTGCTCTTCCAAGACGCTTTCATCGGCGGCTGAGCAAAAAAGTATCATCGCTCGTACCATCGAAGCCCACGGTGGCCAGCGCTACGACACGGCGGCCTATACCTTTGAATTCCGAGGTCGTAATTACACCTTTCAGCAGCATCAAGAGGGCTCCTACCACTATAGTCGAACCTACCAAAAGGAGGAGAAACGCTATGAGGAAACATTAACCAATGTTTCTTTCAGCCAAAAAGTGGACGGGCAGCTGCAGGAGTTGAGCGACAAAGATGCGCTGCGCTTCGGCAATGCCTTAAACTCGGTTATCTATTTTGCCCTACTCCCCTACAAGTTGGAAGATCCTGCGGTACGTCAAAAGGAAATGGGAACGGTAACGATCAAAGGCAAGCCCTATCGGGTGGTCGAAGTCCGCTTCGTCGAGGAAGGAGGTGGTACGGATCACGAGGACATCTTTTATTATTGGTTAGATCAAGAAACCTATATCATGGATTACTTGGCGTACACTTACCACGTTAACGGTGGTGGTGTTCGGTTCCGCAGTGCCTATAACCCACGTATAGTCGATGGCATTCGCTTTCAGGATTACATCAATTATAAAGCTCCTAAGGATACTCCACTGGCCAGTCTACCCCAACTTTTTGAAGCGGGGCAGCTGAAGGAATTGTCGCGGATAGAATTGAAGAATGTGCGAGGGTTGCCAACGCAGTGAGGGGCCATTTTGCAAAAATGAAAAAATAGTTTTTTTGACTTAAAAATAAGAACGATGCGTGCGCTAATCATTACGATTTTTTCTTTTTGCCTTGGGGGACTGTATGCCCAATCTGGCACCCTGCTCTCGGTATTCGATCCGCTGATCGGCAAAACTTGGAAGGCCGAAGGCCGCTGGGGAGATGGAAGTGTTTTTAAACAAGAAATTACCTTTCGCTACGGACTTGACAAGCAAGTCGTCTATGCAGATGCTCAGGGATTTGTTGATGAGCAACGGACCCAGTGGGGCAAGCGCAATCACGGCATTCGTCGCTGGGATGCGCAAGATCAGGTCATTAAATTCTGGGAGTTCGATGTCTTTGGCGGCTTGACAGAAGGTCGGGTATTTAGCCAAGGAGACAGCATTTATTATCAATATAATTATGGAGAGGGCGATCAACAATCATTAGTAACAGATGCTTGGGAAAAAATTGACGATCAGACCTATGCCTTCAAGGTCGGGCAGTACGAAAATGGTGTTTGGAAGCAGGTCTATTTGGATACTCGCTTCATTGCTGCGCCGACTTTTACGGGCAGCGAGGAAGATTTTGAGCAAATTATGAAAAACATCGCTGCTTTTTCGGCCAGCTACATGAACGGCGATTACCAGGCCATCGTCGATGCCTACACCCCCCAAGGCAAGATTATGCCCAACGGCCCTCGCATCCTCCAAGGACCCGAAGCCTTGACCCGCTACTGGAAACCGCGCGAGGGCTACACCACCCTTCACCATAAAATTCGACCCGTAGCAATCCATATCCTTGGTGATACCGCCTACGACTACGGCTATTACGAAGGCTCTACCAAAAACCCAGAAGGCCAAGTTTCCAATTGGCAGGGCAAGTACGTAATCATCTGGAAAAAGATAGCGGAGAAATGGTTGATTGATATTGATATTTGGAATCGGGTCAATCCCTAAGTACTTAGGACTATGGAAATTCGCAATCTTCAAGGAGCCGATATGGCCGAGTTTACCAACTGCTTTAATACGGCGTTCTCTGATTACATTGTCACCTTTAATGCCACAAAGGACTATCTGGTCAATCGCTGGGTAGGCGCTCGGATTGACTACACCCTCTCCTACGGGGTCTGGGATGGGCCGAAGATGGTGGCCTTCATTGTCAACGGCATCGATCAGCGGCGGGGCGCCTTGACGGCGCACAACAATGGCACCGGCGTCATTCCTGATTATCGGGGGCAGCGGCTGGTGGATCGCATCTACGATCGGGCCATTCCGGAGCTGAAGGCTCGTGGAGTGACGAGGTGCACCTTGGAGGTGATCTGCGGGAATGATCGGGCCATCCGGGTGTATGAGCGCAATGGCTTCACCATCGGCCGGCAGCTGCACTGCTATGCGGGCTTGCCTACAGAGGAGGCGGGCCACTTCCTACAGTTGGAATTGCGGGAGATGGTAGCGCCAGATTGGCCTTTGTACGCCACCCTGGGCGGGGTGGAGCCCGCTTGGGAGCAAAATAATCGGGCTGTTTTGGCTTTGCAAGATCAGTATACTTACCTGCATCTTCACCAAAGGGGCGAGGTCGTCGGCTATGCAATCATCAACGAAGCTACCGGCAGCTTGCCTCAGTTGGCTATCGCTGAAGCGCATCGCGGTCAGGGGTATGGCCGCTACTTGTTTAGTGCACTGGCAAAGCGAGTCCCCAAAATCAAAGTTAATAATGTCGATGCAGCGGCAGTGTCTACCAATGTCTTTTTGGAGAAAAGCGGGGTAGGATTAGTATTGTCGCAGTACGAAATGGAGCGGGGGATATGAGGTAGTGATCTTCGGCATTACTTTCTTATTTCAGGTGTTTTATGCTGATACTCATTCAAAATTTTCTGTCTAGAAAATTTTGAATGAGTAAACTAAGCTGAAAATAGGCTTCAGCCCGAATTTTCATCGAACTAAAGCCCTTTGTCTCTTATGACTTCATGTATTTTTTCTTGAGTAATGTCTTAAACTGCTTTTTCACCTTTTCCACTTTAGGGCGACTGATTCGTTGCACATAAGGATTCTCTGGATGGTGCTCATAATAGTCTTGGTGGTAGGCCTCTGCGACCCAGAATTCCTCGTAGGAGGCCACCTGGGTGACGATAGGCTTAGGGAATTTACCGGCGGTATTCAGCTTTTCGAAATAGGTCTCGGTTTGTTCTTTTTGCTCCGGGGAGTGGTAAAAAACGGCAGATCGGTACTGAGTGCCCACATCGGGGCCTTGGCGGTTAAGCTGGGTAGGATCGTGGGCGACGACTAGGATTTCGAGCAATTGCTGAAAGCTGATCACCTCCGAATCGTAGTAAATTTGGATCGCTTCGGCGTGGCCAGTGCTGCCCGTACCAATTTGCTGATAGGTGGGATGCTCCGACTCGCCACCAGAGTAGCCGCTGATGACATCTACGACGCCTTCGATCCGCTCAAAGGCCGCTTCGGTACACCAGAAACAACCCCCGGCGAAAGTAGCCACAGCATATTGCTCATAGCCCTTTCCTTGGATATAATCAGCGATTCTTGGGTTCTTACCATCTTTCTGGCTGACTTGCAGTGGGCCTTGCCCTTGAGAAGGGCCACAGGCAACTGCAGCACTAATCAGCACGGTCAAAAGAAGCATTAATTGCTTAGACATAGATATAGATTTTTGATTCTCAACAAAGTTAAATGGAAAGTATTGCAGAACTATCACAAAATCAGAACAATACTGTGCGGCGATGGTTTAAGCGGCATTGAAAGGTAGGCCAATGAAAAAAGAGGTTTTGTATCAAAACTGCCGCAAGTAGGTGATCTTACCGATGAGTTCTTGGGCATTCAATCGGTTTTCTGGCAAAAAGTCATCCGCTTGGTTGCTATTAAAAACCAGAAAAATAAACGACAGCGGGCGATACTCCCAGGAAAACCGCACATTCCAAATATCCGTTTTGTTGGCACTATTCCACTGATAAGAACCGATGAGTTGTACTCTGGGATTGAGGGCCAGTCGAGCTCTGGTTACAATCAGATCGGTATCTAGGTCTGCTCGTTCAGCCCCTAGCTGCCGAAATTGATTCCGAACGTAAAAGGCAAAAAACTCCAAATGCGGCGCAGGTGCCACTCGTGTTTCCAAAAGCAATCTACTGAATTGACCATTATAAAATTCTCCTATCTCATAGCGTACCGTTCCGGCTAGCTTACGAGAAAAGTCGGAGGAAAGCCCAAAGTCCACACTGGTAAAGTGATAAAAGCCCGGTTCGATGGTGACGCCCAGTGGCTCAAATTCCTCATCGATTTGCTGCCACTCTTGGGTGATTCGAACCTCAAATTCTCCCCCGGTTTGCCACTCTAAGTCGAAAGGCGAATAATTGGCGATCGCTTGCTGAAAAGCACCGTCTGACGCCCGCCAGATAATATCGACCCCCATGTCGGGTCCAAAGCTGCGAATAAATTTGGGAAGCCAGCTTGGGCGAATATCGAAATCAGCGCCAGGACTGAGCAGCGCATAGTCACTTAAGGCCAGAAACCCCACTCCCGGCAGATAATCTTGTGAGGCATATTGCCCTATAATCCCCAAATACCCCCAATTCTTTTGTTGGTATATCCACCCGTGTCCTGCCAAGCCCTCACCAGTCTCAGAGTCTGAGGAAGCAGAAACCATCGCCTCCATAGAGATGGATTGCTTAGGCCGAAGAAATCCATTGATCGTTGCCGTCGTATTATTCCTTCTCGGCGTCATTTGCCCCCCCAGCTCAAAGTCCTCATCCCGCCGCCAAGTCACCAAGCCCCCCAAGCGGTTTTGGCCGGAGAAATTCCGCACATACCTCCCCACGCCAAAATGCGAGGTGGGACTGCTAGCCGTAGCGCGTTGACGCATCGCCAGTACGCCCGAGGTCTGCCTACTCGTTTGGCTAGTAAACCGTAGACCACCATCCAGCGGAATAGGACTTCCGTTGTCGTCCAGACCAATCCTGCGGCTGAAAAAGGGCTGTATGAAAGTAGCTGAGCTGGTGCTGAAGATATTGGCATTCTCCAAAAAGAACTGCCGGCGCTCGGGAAAAAGTACAGAGAATCGAGTGAGGTTTTGCACCTGCTGATCGACGTCTGCCTGAGCAAAATCAGTATTGATGGTCGCATCCAGAACAGCATTAGGAGTGATTGCCCATTTAAGTTCTCCTCCTACCTTGAGATTACTGAAGGTCTCCTCCGGCATTTCTCCATCCTCAGTACGCCCTACATCTACTAAGGTGTAGGGATTGATCTGTAAATTGGCAGCAGGAGGTGGTGGTTCCAGGCCCTTCAGGACAGCTGCATAGGCCATTCTAAAATGAGAGAAGACTCGCGGATAGGCAGGCCAAGTCGTTACTTCGTTATTTCTGCGAATATTGCGATTGAAAGAAATGAACATTTCGCTGCTGTTTTCCTGGTAGCGCAAGGTTTTCCAAGGGATTGCGATTTCAGCCACCCAGGCCGTGTCTGTAATTTGGGTACGTACGTACCAAAGGGCATCCCAATTGACATTGCCTTCAGATTCGGCACCGTCAATGACCTGTATTTCACGTTGAGAGCCATAGGGGGTCACTTCAAAGCCGACCGCATTGCGCTTGTCAAGCAGCCCATCAATAGCAAAACTGAACCGATCATTACCATAACCACTAAAATCGCGTTGTAAATTGCGTACCCTGAGCTGATTTCGATCGCTTAGGCTATCTAAATTGAGTACGCCAATGTAGAGGAAGGTGGAATTAAAAAGAATGCTTACTTGGGTATCAAAACTGGCAGCTTTGCCTTGGAAGGGATCTCTTTGGGTAAACCCAGATACGATTTGTGCCGATCGCCAGGCGGCTTCATCCAGTTGGCCGTCCAATGTGATGGCATCTTCAGCTACCTTGGTAGCATAAACTTCCAATGGCTTCTCAGGGGGAGGAAATACCTGCTGGCCGGAGGTAATGTACGGTAAGCACCATAGACAGCAGCTGACTATAAAAAATCGTATAGTTTGTTTCATAAGCTAGTTAATAGCTATGCACTCTTTTAGTTGGCCATAAGATACCAATATCCCGACAAAATAAGGCAGCTATTATCCGAAAATAACACCTCATTTTAAACTACAGTCCACCCCAAAAAGACCACTTGTACTGACAATCATAACTATTTGCTTGCGTTGCTTGCCCCTCTCCTGCTTGAAGTCTATCTTTGCAAACACTTTAATTGCCATAATCTACTACTTTACATGCTGACGGAAGATTTTCTGAAAGAAGCCCTTCGAGAGGATTTTGATAGTTTCATCACTATAAAAGGGAAAAAACTTTATCACAGCGATGCCGTCTATCATATCAAGTTGTCAGAAGGCACCCTCGATGCCATAGTCATAGAGCAGGGCGTCCCCTACTCTGTTCAATTTGAAAAATCAGAGGATGATCGCTACATCTTTTTCGATGGTCACTGCACCTGCGGAGAACCCGAATGTGAGCACCAGGCAGCCGCCCTTTATGCTGCTATAGATGCTGTGCAGAGTGCCCGGCCGGCTAGAGGGCGCAGAGGGCGTCGCCCCAAGCAGGTTGTCCAGGCTCAACTGGAAGGCAAGCACGCTGGCTTATATCGCTCTTTCCCCCTTGAAATGGGCCTATTGAATGCCGTTCAGCAGTTCCGCGCCAAGCGCTATCAAGACCTAAATTGGTCGGAAAGCATAGAGGGCACCCTTATTTCACCCACAGAAATAGAGCTGACGAGCACCACCAACGACAGTTACTACTTTGTACCCATTAGTAAAAAAATGCACCTAAAGGTGGAGAATGGGAAGATGCATGTCAAATGTTTCACTTGCAAAAGCAATAAAAAGACCTTCTGTGAACACCAAACAGCTCTTCTCGCTGCGGCAGTCAAAGAACTTCACCATTTTGACTTCTCCAACCCCGAAGCCGCCTATAAGCAACACATCAACCGCTCCGCCGAGCAGTTGAAGGTTAACCCGGAAATTGTAGAAAAATACTTTCACCTCAAAATACTTCCAAGTGGAATTGCCTTGGCTCCCAAGCAGAGCAACATGGTGAATGAAAGATGGTTGCAACTCATGCACAACATCAGCAATTACGCTAAGGATGAACGACAAAAGCTAATTGAGCAGGAAACGGAGCGCTTGGAGGAGGGGCGGGGCCTGCGATATGCCTTTGTTTGGACCAACCGGCAAGATTATGATAAATCCGACCAACCCGCTCTTTCCTTTGTCAAAGGCCCAGGTTACAAGACCAAGGAGGGCGTTAAGGACCTTGTCAAGCACTTGGAAGACCTCCCCAATAATTTTCCAGAACAACTACAAAATCTCGGGCAGCGGTTGTTTTTTCACCTCCGAGAAGAAAACACAGAGAAACAATTTCACCAAATTAAAGCCCTGCTGAAAGAGCATATAGAAGCGCTGAACAACATCTACCAGTATACCTATGTAAATGGTCCCTATGGTCATGCACCAAGGGTCTCAGAGCTAAATATGGTCAAATTTTCTCCCTCTCCTTTAGCATGTAGGATCAGCTTTGAAGTTATTGATGGATTTATCCACCTGACCCGTCATATTAGCCATCAGGATACCGCCTTTGATTTCAATAAAGTGGTTTACTCCAATACCGTTTTCTGTTCTACGAAAAATAGAGCTTACCTCTATCCGCACCACAAGTTCCTGGAATTCATGTCCATCTTCCCCGAGGGCCATGATACGATTATTTTGCCTAACGTAGACGAGGTTCAAAAAACCACCTTAGTCAACCAGTTTCGCTCTCATTTTGAAGTGACTGTGCCCTCTCAATTTTCTATGGAAGAGGAGATCCTGACCGATGCGCATCTGCAAATTCTTCTCCGTGAAGCGGGTAACTTTGTGCTCTTCGAACCTCGTCTCCAATACCAAGAGCACAGCTTCAATGCTTTTGAGGAGGATACATATTTTATTGAGGACAAACTGTATCGAATCAATGAGGAAGACCGAGAATTCCTGCTCCGTTTTCTAAAAAATGCCCATCCTGCTTTCAACAATCCTGTACAGGTGCAAGACTATGTCTATTTGGACCTCAACGAGATGGTCAACAACTATTGGTTTATTCGTTTCAATGAGGCTTGCGAGGCCGCTGGGATAGAGGTCCTGGGGCAGAAAGAATTGAGCAAGTTCAACTATTCGAAGCATCGAGCCAAAACTTATATGCACATCAAATCTGGTATTGACTGGTTCGATGTGGAGGCTGGGCTTTCTTTTGGTAAAGAAAAAATCAAAACCGCCGACTGGATCAGGGCATTGCGCAATAAGGAGACCTTTGTTCGGCTCAAAGACGGCTCTCTGGGGATACTGCCGGAAGAATGGCTCAAGCAGGCCAGTAAGCTGCTAGCGGTTGCTGATGTGGATAAGGGCCAATTGAAAATTTCGAAATACCGCTTCAACATCATCGAAGAACTGTTTGATAACATTGATGACAAGCAGGTGCTCAAGGAACTGAAGGAGAAAAAAGCACGCTTGCAAGCCATCGACCTTAAGAAGCGATACCGTCTTCCAAAAAATGTGAAAGCCAAACTGCGGAATTATCAAAAGCATGGCTTCACCTGGCTCAAGTTTTTAGATGAATCTGGTTTTGGAGGCATTCTGGCCGATGATATGGGATTGGGAAAAACCCTACAGGTCATCACCCTGCTTGCTGAGCAAATCGACCGGCCGACCTCGCTGGTCATCGTCCCCCGAAGCTTATTGTTCAACTGGGCGGCCGAGCTGGATAAGTTCTGCCCCGACTTAAAGTACCAAATTCATCACGGACCGGGCCGAGCCAAAAATATGGAACGCCTGCAATTGGAAAATATCATCATCACTACCTACCATACGGTGACCAATGATATTCAGATTTTTAAAGATTTTAAGTTCAACTACATTATTCTTGACGAATCCCAAGCCATCAAAAACCCAGATGCTAAGCGTTACAAGGCCATCCGCCTGCTGCAATCTCGCAATAAACTGGCAATGACCGGTACGCCGATTGAGAATAATACCTTTGATCTTTACTCTCAGCTCAGCTTCACCTCTCCGGGCTTATTGGGTGGAAGGACGAATTTCAAGAACAATTTTTCAGTGCCCATTGATAGCAATGGAGATGCGGAGGCCGCTGAGCTACTGCGCAAGCTTACTCATCCTTTCATCCTTCGGCGCACCAAGGAGCAAGTAGCTAAGGACCTGCCCGAAAAAACGGAGACGATTATCTATTGTGAGATGGGTACGGCCCAGCGCAAGCTCTACGAAAAGCTGAAGAAAGGGATCAGGGAAGATATTCAGGAGGCAGTTGAGGAGAAGGGCGTCAATAAATCCAAGTTTCAAATCCTGGACGGCCTGCTGCGCCTTCGACAAATGTGCAACTCTCCCCTACTGGTCAATCCCTCTTTTTCTGGGGTCAATGCCGACTCCGTTAAGATCAACACCTTGATGGAAAGCCTGGTAGAGGCGCTTGATCAAAAGCACCATGCCCTGGTCTTTTCTCAATTTGTCAGCCTGCTTACCATCGTCCGAAAGGAGCTAGACCAGCGAGGCATCCGCTACGCCTACCTCGATGGCTCCACCACCAAACGACAGGCCGAAGTCGACAAATTCATGAACAACGACGAGATCAAAATCTTTCTCATCAGCATCAAGGCTGGCAACACCGGTATGAACCTCACTAAAGCCGACTACGTCTACATCCTCGACCCCTGGTGGAATCCCGCCGTAGAGGCCCAAGCCATCGATAGAACCCACCGCATCGGCCAAAAAAATCAAATCTTTGCCTACAAGCTGATCTGCAAAAACTCCATCGAAGAAAAAATCTTACAGCTACAAGCCAAAAAGAAGAAACTGGCTTCGGAAATCATCCGCACCGACGAGAACATCCTGAAATCTCTGAAAAAAGAAGACCTCATGGCTCTATTCGACTAAAAAGTAGCTAAAAGTGCCAAATACAACTGCTTAAGGTGCGCTGCCTCCAACCGAAGGGGATCGAAAGTGCTGTTGTGAAAATTGAAGGTAACCTGGGTCCCCTCTCGATTCTGCTCTAAAAATTGCTTGAGCTGTTGCTCAAACGCGGCTACATTCTCCTGAGTATGCATCAGCAAGGCAGTATCCATGACAATCAAGGGCTTTTCTTTGAAGCGAAAAGCCCGCTGCTCGGCAAAATGATAGAGCGCATAGGCGAAGCCCGTCCCGCAGCGAAAGCCGATCTGATCCTGATACCCTAAGCTGGAATCCACCAAGATGCCCTGCCGCTCCAACAGCTGGGGCGTTTCACGAAAATCAAAGTGCAGAAAATGCTGGCGACTCTGCCGCAGCGACTCTCCCACCAAGGTCTCCAAGCGCCCTCGCTCCCGTTCAAACAGGGCCTCCTCGCGATGCGCCGCATAACTGGGATGCAGCGCAACCTGGTACCCCCGCTGCTGCGCCAACTCCAGCACCTCCGCCATCGCCGGATGCGCAATCTGACAAAAGCGATCATACGGAGTTACTCCGCCCGCCAGCACATAAAGTACCTTTTCTACCTTGCCTCCTGACTTCAGCAACCAATCAAAAGTATCATAAGGGTCTTGCCACTCTCTGCTCCTACTTTTCCAGTACCCCCGCCAAAGTTGCCGCTGGGCCGACCAGCCCCTCCCCTGCCGAAGCAAGCGTCCCGCTGCCCGTAGGTATTGATAAGGCGTCGTAAACTTTCGAATCACATCTACATCGTGGCTGAGGCTATAGCGGGTGGGGAACTGTTGGGGTGGGAAGCCCAGAGCGGTGTACAAAGCTACTACCAGCTGATCGACTACTGGGCGATGGTGCAGCCTATGCTTGGATAAAAACTGTCGGTCGGCACGCATCATCTCCCATTCGTCCCAATCCTCCTCCTTGGCGTGGTATTCTTCCAGTCGACTGAGGTGAAAAAAGAGCATTTCTACCCAATCGAAGCCAAAACGGCCGTTTTGGAAGAACGGCCGCTGGGGACCAGACGCTTTTTCGACGGAGTGGAGAAGGGTAGCATCGAAGAGGTAAGTGCTGGGGCGTAATTGGTTAATGTCGGGCAGCGATTGTTGGAAGAGGAGGCCCTGGGCGGGCACCTGATAGCTGGCGGTGCTGGTTGGGTTGCCATAATGGATGGAGACATCATCGGGATTTGGTTCGCCGTTGATGGTCCAATGGATAGGGTTGGGTTTGAGGGGATGCTGGTGGAGAAAATCGACGACGTAGGCAATCTGGGGGGTGAAGCCGGGGAGCTGGTGTTGAAAGTTGATGCGTATCCTCATGCCCGTACTACCATTTGGCGAATAAATCCTTGAGTAATAGCATCAGGCGATTGCGGCCTTTGTAAAGGCGAAAGTAGGGCTGCTGGCGAGCACCGAAGGAGCGGAACAGGCTCTCTACCGACGGCAGCATACTTCCTTCGAAGTCAAAACGCAGGCATCGCCGGGCGGCCTCTTGTATGGCTCGCCACAGCAGTAACTGCACGGCCCCGCTAGTGCGCAACTGCGTATCCGCCCCTAGCATTAAATTGTAAGCCGTGTGCCGATCCCAAGTCAGGTATAGTCCAGCGTGCGCCTGGCCTTCGGCATCTTTAGCAATGTAGATGTACCGCTGCGCCCGTTCCTCTAAAGCCTTGTCTAGTTTCCGCAAAAAAGCTAACGAATGGGGCGCATCCATCTGCTGGCGAGCAAAGGTCTTCTGATTCAGTTGGTAAAAAATTTCTATATCCTCTACCGTAGTGATCGTCAACTGTTTTTCCGCTTTTCGAATCTTATTTCGTACACTACTGTTCAATCCCAAAAAAATAGCGTCCAGGTCAGAAAGATCGTCAAAGACATAAGTATAACGGGTTGTTTGCTTATACCCCTTCCAATAAAAGGGCAACCAATTATCAAATCCCAGTGTACAATCCTGAAAAAAGAAAGCACAATCGGGCAGCTGCTCCACCAAAGCGGCAATCACCTTTTTCTCAAAAGAATGTTGCCTTTTCAAACCACTAGGGTAAAAGAACCAAGGCCCTAGATAGGGCGTCAGCGGAGGCATATACAGCATTTTCAAGCCCTTATTTCTCCCCAAAAACCAGGGCATAATGCCCAAAACATGGCCTGCCTTGTCCTTAGCCAATGCAACATCCCATTGTTTCGGACCACAACAGACATCCAACCACCAATCCTGGAAGAAGAGGGGCAATTCCTGCCGAGCCGTACAAAGTTTTCTGTATTGTTCTTTATTATTTGCGGACACTATTATTATTTTGAGCTTTGCCGGAGAGCAATTCAAAGATAATGCTGGAAAAAAAAATATCAAATTTGCTCCGAAGATTATTGCCCGTAGACCGATACATCTTCCAGAAGATTAACCGCCAGTTGAATCTTGGATTGGATTATACCCTCAACAGAGATGCAGTCTCCCTGCTGCACAGCATCTTTGTAGAACGGGAATATGCGCCCTTCTTTCCCTTCTACCGCGAGGCGACTATTGTAGACATCGGTGCCCATTATGGCTATTTCACCCTCTTTGCATTGAAAAATACGCAGCCCAGTTCGCGCTTTTTCTGCATCGAGCCGTCTCCAGATAATTTTGAGGTATTGGAAAAAAATCTAGCGGCCCAGCAAAGCACAGCTATTCAATGCCTCAATTTAGCCATTGCCCGAACATCCGGCCCGCAGCAGTTGTACACGGGGCCTTCTTACAATCACTCCTTATTTTCGGATACTAAAGAGGGAAAAACAATCCCCGTAAAAGGCTTGAGTGTAGACGATCTTTTGGAGGAATTGGCGGTTGAAAAGGTGGATTTTTTGAAAATGGATTGCGAGGGGGCGGAATATCCCGCCCTGCTGCACTGTAGCTCGGAAGCCTTGGATAAAATCCAGACCATTGCCCTCGAATTCCATGACCTGCGCTCCACCGGCTTCACCCCCAACGACCTGATCCAACGCCTCCGCCAACAAGGCTTCGAAATCGTCCAGTATACCTTCGATACCGACTATTCCTACAGCAATCTGAATTTTGGAAAAATCATCGCTACCAAAAACCCATCCTGACTTATGTGCGGCATCATCAGTATTATCGATCAGGAAGACCGGCCCGTACCAGAATCAGAGCTGCAGCAGGCCCTGGCCCTTGTACAACACCGGGGGCCGGATGGGCAAGGACAATACTTCGGCCCCAACTTCGCCCTGGGGCACCAACGGCTGGCCATCATCGATCTGTCGGAGCAGGGCCGGCAACCTATGACTTACCAAGGCATGGTCGTCACCTACAACGGCGAACTGTACAATTACATCGAGCTGCGCGAAGAACTGCGGCAAAAAGGCTACACCTTCCGCACTGAAAGCGATACCGAAGTCTTGCTAGCGGCCTACCACCACTGGGGCCCCGAATGCGTTCAGCACTTCAACGGCATGTGGGCCTTCGTCCTCTACGACCCGCACAACAATCGGATTTTCTGCTCCCGTGATCGCTACGGCATCAAACCACTCTACTATGCCCGCATCGGCCAACGCTTTTGCCTGGCCTCTGAGATCAAACAGCTCCGAGCCATAGCCGGCTGGACTGCCCAACTGAATCCGCTACGCGCCTATGAGTTTCTGGTCAAGGGCTACCACGACCATACCGATCAGACCCTATTCAAGGGTGTGAAGCAGCTGCGCGGTGGGCAGAATATCCTCTACGACCTGGATTGCCACTGTCACTCCATCCAAACCTACTACCAGCCCAATGCCACCGCTCCCCTCCTATCCACCTCCTTTGCGGCGCAGTGCGAGCAATTTCACGGCCTCCTGCTCGACGCGGTGCGCCTACGCCTGCGCGCCGATGTCAAAGTAGGGACTGCGCTATCGGGGGGGCTAGACAGCTCCTCCATCGCCACGTTAATGCATCGACTATTACAAGCCCAAAATGCCCAAGAGCAGCAAGAAGCCGTCTCCTCCTGCTTCGATGATCCTCGCTTCGACGAACAGGAATATATCGATACACTAGTACAGCAGAAGGCCATCCGATCCCATAAGGTCTTTCCCGATTTTGATCAACTCCGGGAAGAGCTGGATCAATTGCAATGGCAGCAGGATGAGCCCGTCGCCTCCGCCTCGGTGTATGCGCAGTACTGCGTCTTTAGAATGTCCAAAGCAAAGGGCCTTACGGTGATGTTAGATGGACAAGGGGCAGACGAGATTTTAGGAGGCTACGAAAAATTCTACACCCTCTACTTCAAAACGCTGCTGCGGCAGGCCCCCTGGCAGTTGCCAGTAGCACTTTTTCGCTTCGCTACCCTTCATAATCCAGCAAAATTGCTGAGGTTGGCGAGGAATAAATACAGCGCCACCAAGGTACAAGCTAGGTGGCTACAGCCCAAGTTCCTTCCTCCTCAAGAACGGCACTTCAGCCGCAGTTCCG
>JBCDGZ010000076.1:0-36847 GCA_038750655.1 Bacteroidota bacterium
AACATACCAATAGACAGATTGTCAAAGAGAGGATGGATTTAAACAAATGATTCATGATAAATTGTTTGATGTTTTCGAAATTGGCTTACTTTTTTAGCGTTACAGTTTTCTAGATTTAGTCGTAAAGTAAGCCTATTGCTTCCTACTCACAAAAGATATTTTAGCAGGATTACCAGGATAAAAATTGTTGCTTTTTGAATGGGGGTTGTTTTAAGTGTTTGGTTTACAGTTATTTGTGTCTGAGTGGCTACCACAAAGATATGCTCCAAAATCTTGGCCTGACCTCTATGTTGGGCTTTAGCTCTCTTCTCTTTGATCTTTATTTCTCTCATCAATCTTCTCTATAATCCACTCCTTCTCTGGCAGAATATCCATTGCTGCAACCTGCTTTCTCAATTTATCAAAGCGAGGCCTATCGTATTGGGCGGCGTTGAAAAGTTGGAAAATGATGTTTAGGAAATTGCGGCTAGCCTTTAAATAGTAGCTGGCGATTTGGGTTCGGTGCTCGGATAGGAATTTTCGGGAGCTGTTGACGCCGTCTTCGAAAAGGGAGCGGTAGTCTAGCTCTAGGTAAATCTTCAGGCGCAGTCTGCGTTCTTCTAGCTTGGCGTATAAGTTGTGGATTCTGGCTTGGTTCAATTCTTCTAGGGCTTGACTGTAATTCTTTTTGGCGAAATAGAATAGGGCTTTACAAAGCAGGTAGATGCCGGTGCTGTCTTTGTGAGAGGGGAGGATATTGTGGTGATGGGTGAGGATGAACTCTTCGGTCCATTCGTATTGTTTGAGGTGCAAGGCCAGTGAGACTATATTTTTAAAGGTGATCGGGAGGAGGTAGTCGTTCTCGTAGAGTAGCCCTTGGCGCAATTGAATCTTGTAGAGGGCGAACAGTTCTTCGGAATAGTCATCGAAAGCATACTTGGTGGCATTTTGTAGGTAGGTATACAATACGCGCTTATCGCTCGTTCCGATTTGATCTGCGTATTGAAGTAGGTTGGCTTTGAGCTGTTGGTAGTTCTCCATAGCATCGGGGATGCAAAGGAGGTCAAAGGCATTTTTCCAAATCAATACATTGGGCTCCACATTTTTGATGTGTTCGTTGACTGCCTTTTCGAAAGTGAGCTGGTAGGGGAGATTGACCAATCGCTCTCGGTTTTTTATGAAACAGAAGTACTTCAACTTTTTTTGGATAAAAAAATGATCCAGGGCATCGTTGGTGGCTTGCAAGTTAATATCGCCGGTGCCATGATCCGAATTGGCACTGAGGAAATGGGCGTACTCATGCTCTATCTGGAGTTGGTGAAATGCCCAATGCTCATCTTTGATGGTGGAGGCTTGCTGGGTTTTATTCAATTGCTTGTGGCAAGACTTGAAATAGTTAATCAGATTATGTTGATTGTAGAATTTGAGTAGGGCCAGTTTTTTTGCTGTCGAATCTTTTTTGAGCTGATCGTGAAAGACAAATTGTTCGGTAAGGTCAAAGAGTTTAGAAAGCAATTTGGTGATCACTTCTTTTTGATAAGCTTCTTTGCCGATGACAAACCGGTAGGCATTTTCGTAGGTGAAATCCTGCTGATCAAATTGAGGGACGTACTGATCGATGTATTGGATCAGCTTTCGGAGTTTAGCGTTTTTATTAAAAAATGGAGAATCGACAAAAAGCCTTAAGCGATTGAACTCCGACCTTGAAAAGTACCGGAGCAATCTTATCGTTTTGCTATTATACATACAGCCAGTCATTATTAGGTCACTGCTCATTTTTATTGAGCGGACGTAAAATTATCCTAATGGTCAGCCTGCCATTCCGCACCTGCTGACGCCCCCAAAATAATAAATCTGTCCATCTGTGGAAAGATAAAGTACAAAAAGATATATCTGGGATTTTCAACGAAAAAGGTAATTGGAAAAAAGGTTTACTTGACTTATTTTTCTGCCAACTCCATATACTTTACAGACTTCCTTTTACTCATAATTGCTGGGGTACTTACTTAAACGCCCCTATTGACTATTGCACTACCTGCTCTCTTTTTTGTCGGCGGGTAAGATGCCAGGTATTCAAATCATCCATTTTTTAAATAAAACGATACCGTTATGAGAAGGAAAAATTTACTAGTCTTCGCTCTGACATTATTTTTGTTACCTCTTCAGTCTTTCTTGGCTGATTCGAGTTCGTTCCTTGGCGCACAAACTTTAAGGTGTGATCCGGTGGAAACTGCCGGAGTAAATAACCTGACACCGAACAGCTTTGACCTGTACTGGACAGCACTCCCGAATACGAATAGTTATTATGTTGATACCTGGGTCAACGGTACGGCTGTTTATTCTACTATTACACAGACCACAATGGTAAACGTCCTGCTTGCCAATCCCTTGCAAGTCGGTGATGTGTTGGTTTACCACATTTACAGGTACTGTGATCATGGCGGAATAGCTGATCCCTATCGTGGAGAATTTCCGATCATTGCTACCGAAGATATTGTCATGATCCACCCCGGAGGCATCGGCCCCCTAGCATGCCATTGCCTCTTTCTGACATTTCCTATTGAGCATGCAGAAGAAATGTACAAGGTCTACGATTGTCCTTGCATACAAGAACACATAGACGTTGGTAAATGCCCGATGATAAAGGCAGCGGTACAGATTACGCACTGTAGTTCGGGGTTTACCCTTAATCCGACACCTTTACAGCGATTCTATCCCAATCCCTTCTCCCATCAATTGACCGCCGATTTTGAGCTTCCCCAGGCTGGCGTTGTTAGTCTGTCTATTCTAGATCATCAGGGCCGAATAGTTCGATCGATCATTGAAGAGGAATATTTTTCTGCCGGCCCACTCCGCATGGAAGTCAATACAACAGCACTAGAAAAAGGGCTCTACTACTATGTCCTTAGCCTCGATACAATGCAGTGGTTGGGGCGATTGGTGCGGCTGTAAACTGCTCAGGATTCATCCGCAAAAAGGTAATTGTCGATCAGCAGTAAAGTCTGCAATTTAGATAGACAGAATGTGCACCTTTTGTGGGCGAATGCCGAAAAGCCAACTGCGAAAAGCTCAGTGGATTTTACCTGCTAAGCATCGCATAAATAGAGTAGGTATCATCAAAAACCAAATTACCATGAAGAAATTTACCTTCCTTTTTCTTATGCTCTGTATAGCCGCAACTCAGAGCAACGCTCAAAATACAACCCTGGGAACCTCTGCTGGTGTGCCCATTCCTCCCTCAGATGAAAATACACATATCGGAGGTTTTGCCGGCAGTATTTCCACAACCAGTGTCTTTGGCAACACCTTCGTTGGCTCTCGATCCGGGGAACTCAATACCGTCGGACTTAGAAATACATTTTTGGGGCAGGCCTCTGGTCAGTCTAATGATCGGGGGAATGGAAATACCTTTCTCGGGACAGAGGCCGGCGTTACCAATGTCATCGGGAACTTCAACACCTTTGTTGGCCTAGAGGCCGGGAACAGCAATACTGGGGGATCGGATAATAGCTATTTCGGCCATCGGGCCAATGGTGATCCTATGCTTACCCACGCCTCTGCTATCGGTGCTAATGCCTACGTTTGTTCGGACTTTACAATCAGCATTGGGGCAAATACCGACAATACAGTAATCGGCGATTGTCAACCCAGAACCAATCCTTTCACTGGAAACTTCAATCGCTTGTCTGTTGCCGGTGGAGATTTTATGGTAGATGATAATTACTACATTACTAATCCCACTTTGGCACCGGGAGGCATCGCTGGACTGGTTCAGGCAGACCTTACCGGAACGCTACAGCCGCTGAGTTTTACCGGAAATGCTTCACAATACCTGGGAGGAGATGGCAACTGGCACGCTATGGCCAGCGGTTTAGCGGATCACGACTGGTATCAGGTGGGAAGCAGCAACCCTCCCACTAGTATTAATGATGACATCTGGACTGATGGAACGGTATATATTAATTGGGGAATGACGCCGACACCTCCATTTTTTGGCCCAAATGTAAGACTGTACGTTAATGGAGCGATCCAGACCAGCACCAGCTATATTGCCTCCGACCGAAGATTCAAGCGCAACATTCAGCCGATTGCCAATAGCCTGGATAAGATCAAAAGAATTCAAGGGGTGAATTATGAGTTCAATCAGGAAGCTTTTGCAGAACGGCGTTTTCCTACAGGCAAAACGATGGGATTCCTGGCCCAAAACCTCAAGGAGGTCGTTCCGGAATTGGTAAAGACGGCCGATGATGGATACATGGCCGTTAATTATGATGGCGTAGTCGCATTGCTGGTTGAAGGGCTCAATGAGCAGCAAGCAATGATTGAGCGGCAAGAAGCGTCGCAGCTCCAACTTCAAACAGAAATTGATCAACTCAAGGCGGCTATTCAATCGCTCTGCAATGAAGGCTGTGGGAATCTGATGAACAAGCAAGCCCTCAATCAGCAAGAATGGCCTACTTACTGGGAGGCCATTGAGCTGAAACAAAACCAACCCAACCCTTTCCGCAACAGCACCGTGATTCCCTATTACCTACCTAAAGAAGTATCGGAGGCTACCTTGATGATTTATGATTTGCAAGGTCGCCAGTTGAAAAGCTATCCGATTCATGCATCCGGGCAGGGAACGATCGAAATCGAAGCTGGAAGCTTACCCAGCGGAATGTATTTGTACCATCTTTTGATTGATGGCAAAACATCTTCAACCTTGAAAATGATACTAAGCGATAGATTAAATTAGTTGAGTATTTAGTCTAGTAACGAATGGTGGCTCTCTTGTCTGAGGGCTGCCATTTTGTTTTTTAGTAGCTTGATCCGCAATTGTATTATCCGCATTATGGAAGAAGTCTGAAAATCGAGGGGAATAATTATTAAGATATTGTACGGAATACAGTAACTTGTCTTTAGTGTGGTTCCACACCAGCCGTAAATGCTTATACCACAGCTTGGGTTAATTAGAACGTCCCCGAAGGATACCACCTTCGAGGAAGTTCTGAAATCTCAAATAGTATACAATAAATAATTATTGTAAAAGAATGATAATAACCGCTTTTGTATCATCAAATCTTAGTCAAACTTACAGAGTTCCTGGGTTAATTTATAGGAGAGAGGAAGTACAAAAAAATTAGAAAATCATAAATTTTTTGCATTAATTTAATGCTTGTTAAATTTTTATATAATTGATAATCAATGGATTATAACTGTTGGGCTTTCTATGGTGGTCTGAAAAAATAATATTCTACCCGCCTTATTTTTAAAGATACGGACTATGAGAAACAGTAAAATTGTTGAATTGCTCCTGAGTTTGGGCAAAAAGGAGCGGAGCGAATTGTTGGATTTTGTCAAGATGGAGCGAAAAGTATCGAAGCAGGATTTACAACTACTCGATTTCGTGCTCCAATATATAAATGAATTGGTAAGAGCCCCGTTCGATAAGTTGGCCATGGAAAAAGCAGTGCTGGCTGATTTCTTTGCCGGGCAGCCGGAGACAAGCGCCCGTACCAAGTGGAACCACGCCAAGAACCGCCTGTTGATAGCGGTCAATAATTACATTATCCATCTGCAGCTATCGAACCATCTGATGATCAAAAACCATATGCTGTGGGAATATTGCCAACAGCATCAACTACATAAGAACCTCGGTAGCCTGGCCAAAAAGATTGAGAAGGACTACGCGCGTAGCAAAAAGGATTTCCATCAGGAATATTTTAATTTCAAGCTAAAAGAAGGGCTGCTGTCACAGGTGCAAGGGCAGCGGAAGCAAATGGATGAATTGGAAGAGATGGAGGGAGCACTCGATGATTTTTTTGTCGAAAACAAATTGCGAATACTTACCGAGCAATTCAATCGACATCGCATAATTAATGCTCCTGCGCCAGATGATTCATTTATCAAAATGATCCTTACCTACGAGATAGGATTGAAAAAAATCGGGAGTCAGCTGTTTTTTGAAATTTACTTGATGATGACTGCGCCAACGCAAGAGCAACACTACCAAAATGCCAAGGCCCTCTTTGACGCTCACGAGCATACCTTCTCAGACGATTATCGGAAAACCATCTGCATGTATTTGATGAATCAATGTGTTTTTTATTGCCATGCCGGGCAGTATACCTACGCAGGAGAATACCTCCATCACATTGATTACCTGATCAACAACCGATTATTCTTGGTCAATGATCGACTGTCGACGGCTAAGTATGTCAATACGGTTTACATGGCGGTGGTCAGTGATCGCTTGGAGTGGTTGGAGCATTTTGTCAAGCGGTACGCTCATTTGATCAATCATCAGGATATGGAATCCATTCGACAGCTGAACCTGGCGACGATTGCTTTTCACAAGGGCGATCATACTCAGGCCCTGCAGCTGTTGAAGTACGTCAAGCTAAATGATCTGTATTTTAAAATTGCCACTTACAAGCTAGAGATTAAACTTTACTTCGAGGAGGGGCTGTTTGAAATTCTCGATAGCCGTTTAGCCGCATTTAGGAAATACATTGAGCGCAGCGATAAGATTCCTTCGGATAGAAAGCATAAAAATACGGCCTTTTTGAAAGCGGTAAAGCTACTGATCAATGATGCCTTAGATCCGCTATCTCTACAGGAAAATGATTTTTTGATTCTGGATTACTTTTGGCTAAAAAAGAAGGCCTGACCAAGTCAGACCTTCGGATGATTAACTTGCATTAAGTTTATTTTAAGGAAATATCTTCACTGAATGTCGATCCATCATCCTGAGTAGCTTCCGCAGTATAATCACCGGCCGACAGCGTGCTCAGGTCAAAACTGCACTCCGTGAGTTGGCAGCCACTCTGATCAAACACGATCGCTTGCGTAACTTTGTCTCTCACTACAAATCGCGTAATAGTACGTGAAGGGCCGGTAGATTCCACCCTCGCGATAACATCCTCCATGACGATAACGTAATCTGCCTTTTCGAACGCGTGGGAGAGGGAAGAAGTAACAATCAAAACAAAAACAAAAAGGATTCTCATGACTAAAATATTTGCGTCATGGATCGAAGCGCTTGTTCCAGACAGGTTAAGTAATTTCAAAACTTATTGAAGTGCACCTAACTCGTTTTGGTTAGTACAAAGAAGCGATCTTTTTTCGGGTGATGGATGGAGATTAAAGGCTATTGATCGTGTTGAAATGATATTGCTTTTGGCTTGAGTGTGCGCGTAAGTATCTGGTTGTTAATGGTTTATTGTGTGGAGATAAATTGGGTTTATACTGAAAAAATGAGCTTCTATATGGATGAATTTTTTCGATAAGTCGCTCTTACCCCCAAATCTCCTCCTTCTTTAAGTATCCTATTCCCCTTTTCTCCGTAAGAGCAACAAACCCCTTGGACGGGCTCCACCCGTCCTCGCAAAGTAAGCATAAGCATGAAACCAAAGTGCCGTATACGAGAAGTACTCCTTTTTACCCCAAAATACCTGTGGATTGTTCTCTTGGGCCTGGCCGGGCCGCTGATTGCGCAGCAGGCGCAGCTCGAATTTTATCCGACAGGGGAACACCTGTCTAGCTCCGATCCTTTAAAGATTCGGCAGGACGAAGATGGATTTATTTGGGTGATGGGGCAAAGCCTGGATCGCTACGATGGGTATCATTTTGTCAATATCAAAGACCAGGAGGCTGCTTGGGCGGATTTCTACTTGGATGATCGGAATTATATCGTGCTGGGTAACTATATCTATACTCAATCGGAAACGCACTTCTTTTTGCGCCATATGGAAACGGGGAAATTGGACAGCATCTACTATCGAGATCAGCTGAAAGAAGGAGAGATCATTAAGGAGGACTTGTTTTTCCATGAGACGGCTAGCGGGCGACTGTTTTTTTTCTTCTATGATCCTCCGACAGACCAGACGACGTTTGTGGAATGGGAAGGGGGGACCTTGAAGCGGAGATTTTCCCAAACCAACATGGGGACGGCTGATGCTTTTGACTGCTCTTCTTCGGATTGTTCCTCGCTGCTGAGTGATGCGGAAGATCATTTTTATTACCTTGATCAGGAAAATCACTACCTTTTAAAGATTGATGATCGAGGGCAGTTGCTGCAAAAGATTCCCTGCCCCAGGCCCGATGATCTGATTACCGGACTGGTGAAGGGGAAGAACCGTTCCCTTTATCTCATTTACCAAAATCAGATTTTTCAGCTTCAAGAAAAGGCAGCGGCATTTGAGTGGCATCCGATTAGTCGGTATTTTGATACGGAGGCGCCGGCGGTTTTTGTTAGGGATATTTTGGAACTGCCTAATGGGGATCTTTGGGCCTGTGGAACTGATCTTAGACTGGTTTTTTACCAAGGATCGACGGGTAAGGTAGAGGATTATCACCAAGATATTTTTAAATTAATTCCTTATCGGGTGTCGCTTTTAGAATTGATGCAGGACCAAATTGGAGCCATCTGGGTTCGAGTCCAACAATTAGGACTCGTAAAGGTCATTCCGCAGCAACCTTTATTTGATACTTACTTTACAGAGGCGGCATGTGGAGGGTATTGTAGCTTCAGGGGAATGGTAGAGAATGAGACTGGGCAGTTGTTTGCCAGTTTGTACCACGGTATTTATCAGATCGATCCTGTTCGTAAGACGACCCAAAAGCTTATTCCTTATATAGATCAATATGCCCCCTTTGGACTGGGCTACGATAATGGGTACCTCTTGCTGAATAGTGGTCTTCGCTTTCATAGTGTAACGGGGGAACTGGACAATAACCTGTCAATGCTTCCAACGTATGATTCTGACGAAGGGGTGCTGGTTCGGGACGATGCCGGCAATTGGTGGAACGGGCAGGAAAATACCCTTTGGTTCTACGATGCAAAAAGTGAAGAACCTGAGTGGGTGAAAACAGTGCAGATGCCAGTTGAGGGTAAAATTTTTAGTGCGCATTTTGGGGCGAGCAGTAAGCGCATCTGGGTGGGTAGCCTAAATCGATTGTTTTACTATGAGCCATCCACCCGTACCATCGCTCCTTACTTTGCGACCCCGGAGAAGGAAATTATCCATGCCATTTTTGAAGATGAGAAGAAAAACATTTGGCTGGGAACCGAGGCGGGATTGGTGATCATTGAATCGCGTCAGCAGAGGGCCAAAAAGTATACGACCAAAGATGGCTTACCCCACGATTTTGTGTCGAGTATTTTACCGGAAGGAGATTCTTGTCTGTGGTTGGGGACCAATTCCGGGCTTTCCCGCTTTCAAATCAAGGAGGAAACCTTCACCAATTTTTACACCGAACACGGCTTATCGCACAATGAATTCAACCGCGTCTCTGCTTACAAAGCCAGGAGTGGACAACTGTTCTTTGGAGGGATGAGAGGGGTGAATGCCTTTTATCCGCAAGAGGTGATGAAAAAATATGAGCAGCAGAAGAAAAAGCTAGGGAAGATTATCCTGTCCTCCGTTACGCGTACCGACGAAAAGCTAGATACCATATTTACCAACCATTTAAACCTGAGTGGCCAAAGGCTGGAGTTTCATCACTGGGACAAATCGATCACCTTTGAGTATTGTTTAACGGATTATCGCAAACCGGAGAAAACCCAATTTAGCTACCTGCTGGAAGGCTACAGTAAAGTCTGGTCGAACCCCTCGAAATATAATTTTGCTAAGTTCAGTACCTTGCCTGCGGGCGACTATGTCCTGCGGGTTAAAGCCTTTGATGCCAAAGGCTCCTGGAATCCAAATGAGCTGGCCATTCCGATCAAGGTTTATCCCCCCTGGTGGCTGACCTCCTGGGCCTTTTTCCTGTATGCCTTGATTGTAGGAGGCGTTTTCTACGGCATGTACCGCCTCCTGCGCTATCGACTAGAGCTGAAAAGTCAATTTCAATTTGAGCAGCAAGAAGCCCAAAGGCTCAAAGATTTGGATAAATTCAAAAGTCGCTTATTTACTAATCTTACCCACGAATTCAGAACGCCCCTCACCATCATCATGGGAATGGCCAAACAAATTTTGCAAGGCGTACAGCAGGTAAAGGAGCAGGATCATTTAAAAACGACGATCGCCTCCCAAACCCACCTGATTGAGCAAAATGGGCAGTCGCTGCTACGGCTCATCAACCAACTACTGGACTTATCCAAGCTAGAGAACAATGCCTACCAACTGAATTTGCAAAATGAAGACGTCATCCTATTTCTAAATTATGCCGTTTCCTCCTTTCAGCCTTTTGCGAACCAACAAAATCTGGGACTCCAGTTTTCTAGCCATCTGGACAGTTTGAAAATGGACTTCGATTCCTCTCTATTACAACAGGTGATGATCAACTTAATTTCTAATGCCATCAAATTCACCGCATCGGGAGGAAATATTCTGGTCAAAGTGAATCGACTGCAAAAAGAGGAAAAGGAGCTTTTACAAATCTGGGTGCAAGATTCCGGGATAGGTATCCCCGCAGAAAAACTTCCCCACGTCTTCGACCGATTTTATCAGGTGGAGAGCCCCAAGGTCAAGGCTGGCGAAGGAACGGGCATTGGCTTGGCACACACCAAAGAATTGATCCAATTGATGCAAGGAGAAATTTTTGTGGAAAGTACGGTAGGGGAGGGAACAACTTTCGGAATCCATCTTCCGATCAATAATGAGCTGGAAAAATCCGTCTCCCAAGCCCCCCCAACCACTATCGATAGCAAGCCTTCTCTGTTTAGTACTGCTTTGACAAGAACGCCAATCAATCAATCCGTCGCTCCTCCCTTGTCTCCCCATTCGCCGACCCTCCTGATCATTGAGGACAATCCTGACATCGTCACCTACCTCAAAACTTGCCTGAGTGGCAGCTACCGAATTGAGGTCGCCTATAATGGAAAGATCGGTATCGAGAAAGCCCTGGAAAATATACCCGATCTTATCATCAGTGATGTAATGATGCCGGAAAAAGATGGGTTCGAAGTGTGTGACTTTTTGAAAAATAATGAAAAAACCAGCCACATTCCTATCATTCTCCTCACGGCAAAAGCCGACTTTACTTCCAAAATTGAAGGACTGAAAAGAGGCGCAGATGCCTACCTCCCTAAACCTTTTGAGGAGGAAGAGTTAAAAATTCGCCTCCAATCGCTGCTGCATCGCCAACAACGACTGTTGCAATATTTCGCTGGCCGCGATAGGCAATTACCCGGTAAACGGTCTGAAAAAACGGCGGCCCTCTCTAACGAAAGCCTCCAAATCGAAGATGCTTTTATCCAAAAAATAGAAGCCATTCTGGAACAACATTACGCAGACAAAGATTTTGGCTTGGTCCAGCTGTGTCGTAAAGTCGGGATGAGTCGCTCCCAGATTTTCAGGAAAATGAAGGCCCTGACCGGCATCTCCCCGTCGCGATTCATTCGATCTTACCGCTTGAAAAAGGCCAAGTATCTGTTGGAAAATACCCCCTCGAACGTTTCCGAAGCCGCTCGGGAGACCGGCTTTACCAGCCTGCCGCATTTCTCAAGGGTTTTTCATGAAGAATTCGGCGTTTCTCCCAGTGCAACCTCTAATTAATTGATAATCATTCCGTTATTGCTATTATTGCTCCCCTTGCGCAACCAGGAGATAAACATTTTTTACCCACGTACACCCTCTGGATAATAAATTGAACCCAATCGGCAAGCGATTAGGTAAGCTTAGCCCCATCTTTGTTTTGTCCTTTGTAGCACCTCAATAAAAAACGAAAAATGATCGCAATCAAGCAACTCCGGTTGGTATTGGTGGGTATTGCTTTATTCCCCCTGCTTTTTTCAATCAACTTAATAAATGATTGTCACTGTCCAGCGCATAACATCTACTTCGAAACCCAGTCGCAAATAGATGATTTTCCCATCCGTTACCCCAAGTGCACTCGGTTCACTGGCAATGTCAAGATCAGTAGTGCCACGATCAGTAACCTCAATGGCCTTGCTGGGCTGACCGCCATCCTTGGCTTTTTGCACATTTACAAAAATGAACAACTGAACAACCTAAGCGGCCTCTCCCAAATATCGACCATCCAAGGCGACCTGCTGATCGCCCAAAATCCGCAGCTGCAAAACTTGAAGGAACTCTCTCAGCTTTCTAGCATCGGCAGAGACTTAGTTATTGTCCAAAATAACCAACTCCACTCCCTAAGTGGCTTAACCCAACTCCAAAAAATCGAACGTGATTTGATCATTACTCAAAACCAACACTTACTACAATTAGAAGGACTGAATAACCTAAAGTCTATCGGTGCCTATTTAACCATTTCGGAGAACAATAACTTGGAAAGCCTTAACGGGCTTTCCCAACTCCACTTCGTCCAAAAAGACATCGCTATTGTGGACAACCGGCAACTGAGCAATATTGATGCCCTCAATCTTCGTGGCTGTCAAGGAAAGGTGAATATTTATAATAATAAAAAATTAGATATGAAGAAGGTCTTTAGTTTGCGGTGATTTTTACTTATGTTTACCACCCAATAATCCAACACCCACCCTTTCTAAAAAAGGCGAATTCGTAGAGCCAAATTACATACCAAGTCTAACAGGGTTACACAACTAAGAATTTTCGTAGAGCCAAAATTTTTATGCTAATTGCCATTGCTGCGCAATTAGGGTTGAACGAAGTGGTAATATCCCTCAAGAATGAAGAACGCGAGCTACGCTCTACTTGTCCCTTTCAAAGTAGATGCCCTACATCTGAATGCTGATAAAAGTGTGTTGTCTGCCTTTGCGGACTTTAGTCGATTGCCCTATACCCATGTAGATGAGGAGGGGCAGGCTTATGATGTGAATCCAGATACGGCCTATTTGAGTGAGTCGGTGGCCCTGCCGCCTTTTAGTGAGTCTAACTTGATTTTGAAGAAAGGGATTCACCTGCATTGGGCCTTGCCAGACGGGCTGGTTAATGCGCCGGGGGCGACGGCAGACTTGGAGTCGGAGCAACGCTTTCCGGCCGTGCCCAACCGCTGGCTGGTCTCAAGAATTGAGGGAGGAGTAAAGACGGCGCAGTGGGTGGTGGAGAGCGACTTTTTGTATCCCCTCGATACGCCGCCGCCCTTGCCTCATGTCGCCGTGCCGATGCCCGCGGTCGTCGCCAAAGAAGGCCAAGAGACCATACAAGCGGCCCCCTTTCGGTACATGGGCCGCGCCGTGCCGCTGGCCGCCTGGGAAAACGAAATCAACCAAACTTCGCAAAACGAGTACTGGTCGGAGTTCTACCAACAACCCCTCACTGCCGTCGGCTACGGAGAACCCACCTTCGCCTCCTACTTCCCCAATTGCTACGCTGTCTTTGGATGCTACGATGACCTGACCACCGTACCGCTCAAAGACCCCACGGCCAATTACGAATATGAAGTCCTGGGCTGGTACGAAAAAACACCCGGCTACACCAAAGCGCCCGATTACCTGCACCAACGAATCGAACAATTCAAGCAGCAACCCCTGACTGTCCACAAACAACCGCTGACAGAAAGCTACCGACGCAAAGGCCGCCTCCTCTGGAAAACCCTCTACAATTGGAATCACTCCTATCCTAATTCTGCAAAAAAGGTGACGCCGGAAGCGGGCAAAGTAGCTCCCGCAGGATACGGCAGTGGATTAGAGGCCGTCTATAATGCGACACAGCGGGCCAGCATCAATGGCTTTCTGACGCCAGCTGAAGTAGTCCAACTCGATATTGCTACTGACCTACCTTCCAACGCTTTCTCCACCTTCGTCGATGCAGTCTGGACGGAAATTATAGGGCTGGGAGCGGCCACCGTGCAACAACTCAGCGCAGAGGTCTTGCTCCTAAAAGCGGCTCCCAGCAGCCCGACCGCTCCCTATCTGAAAGCCTACAGCACCACTGCCCTCAGCGATTTTCTCAACCCCGATAAGCACCTGCGCCTTTTTCAATTCAGCCAGCTTGCCATCCTTGGTAACCTGACCGCCAAGAAGATTTGGCAGCAACTGGTCGATCAGCAATGGATCGTTCCGCTGCCGGGGGAGGAGACCAGCCTGGCAGCCGTTATGCCCATGCAAAAGCGCAAGCCGCTGGGCGAGGCTTATCGCCGATACAAAAAACAACTGCAAACTTTATTAAGTGGAGCTAAGGTGGCTTTCATCACTAAGAGCCAATTGCAGCAGCAACTGACGATCTATTTCGAAGGCTTACCCGATGTTTTCTTATTGCCCAAAAAACGAATCACCGATCGCTACGGGGCGGAGAATCAAGCGGTGCTCTGGACTTTTTTGCTAAACAATAACTACCTGCTGCCCTTCACTGCCGACTATGCCTATTTGCCCAAAACCATCACCAAGGGCTATACCAAAAAGTACAAGCTCAGTACCAATATCGGTAAGCTCCTGAATGATGATATTGTTAATGGGAAGCTGCTCAATCCGCACGGTAGTTTTTCCGTAATCCGCTCCGAGCTGGTCAACTGGCGCTTTAGTCCAACGAAGGGCTGGAAGGATGTTTGGAAAAAACTGTACGCTAATCATTATGTTCTGCCTAGCACGGTCACGCTGAACGATGGAGTGGATGCTACCTTTGCTACCAAGTTTCCCTTTGTCGGTACAGCTACTTCTTTTTCGCTGAGTCAGGTGATCGCTAATCATTTGCAGCAAGCTGATGTACTCTGGGAGGCACAGATCAACACGAAGCAATTGATTCCGGTTGAAGGGAAGGTCAACACTTCGGTGATCGGCAATAAGATTGCGGTGCCGGAGGCCATCTCGGCGCAAATTCATCAGCTCATTTATACCCTCTCGCAATCTGATATTCGAACGGCCTTTGGGCAGGAGTATGTCAATGAACTCTGGCAGGAGTTGCTGGCCAAATCCTGGATCAGCGAGATTCCGGATGCGGCAACGCTGGCGACGATTAACCCAACTACGCAATGGCTGTGGCCCCTAGCGGCCCAATTCAAGCCTTTTCAAACGGAGTTGCAGCGTCTGCTCGATCCCAATTTAAAGATGGCCGAGCAAATTGCTCAGCCGGTCAGGGGCTTGATGTATGGGGTGTCTCCGACTTTGTTCACCAGCCAGTTTGGCTTGGAGGTCGGGCGTCAGATATGGGATGGGCTGATTGATGGCAATTGGATTACAGCTGAGAACGAGCTGCAGGGGATGATCAATAATACACAACTGCGCCTGGATTTAGCCGAGGATTTAAAGCCCTATCTCCAAGAAATTACGGAGCTGCTGTCTCCTCAGATTCATCGGCAAGCCTTTCTGGATCGGTTCGGAGCGGAAGGGACTTTGATCTGGGAAATGTTGGTGTTGGATGGATGGGTGTTGGTTGATCCTACGACTTGTACGGAGGCGATTATGGCCAGAGGGGGGGCGGCACTGCAAGGTCCGGATTTCATTCAATATGCCTTTAAAACCCAGCTACAGCGTTACTTGCATTCGCAGCTGTCTTGGCATATGGGGAGTACCATCACCCGGACGAAATTCAACGATGCCCTGGGCCTCGGCGATAATACGGTATGGACAAGCTTAGATCAGAAGGGCTGGATTTTACCTAATGCCAATCAAGGGGCAGACCTTAGCGCTATTATTGAGCCTGTGGCAAATCGCATTCCCTTGGAGGATTCCCAAGCTCGGCACCAGGATGCCATCAACGAATTTTTTTACCAATCGATTTTACAGCAGGCCATCCCGGAGCAGTCCCTATTTTTTGGAAAAGTCACCATGGATAATTCCTCCGTTTCCATTCGAAAAGGGAGTAGAACCCAAATTCCGAAAAGTGCGTCGCCCAATACCGCCTATGCGAAAAATGAAGTGGAGATTGCTGTAGCCAATTCGAGTACCGAAGCCCTCTCGGCTTACCTGGCTGCTCAACTCGTGAAAAGAGCCGATACGGTCTCTAAGAGTAAAGGAATGATCGAGGATGTGTTGGAGGGCGTGCAGTTTTCCAGAAAATTAAAAAATATCAAATTCGACCTGGCCGCAAAGTTTCAGGAGCAGCGGCATCATAAAGAATTCTTGGCCCACAAAAGCGGCATCATCTGGACCATCCAACCTTTTAGCAATAACAACAATGCAGACCAGCCAAATAGTACGACTCAGGTGGATTTGCCGACGGCCTTGGCCCATGAACTCAATGCCCTAAATACGCTGCACAGAAATTATGAGAAAGCCCATCAACAGATCATCTCGCTCCGTCAGCAGTTGTTTATGGACTGGTACAAATACCTATTGTCGGTGTATCCGCCGCAAAATCAAGACTTGTATCCAGACATCGATACCGCAAAATATTTTATCGAAGAGGTGGACTTGAGTACCATCCAAAAGGTCATCGAACACACGGGAATTCTCAAAGTTGTGGGGGATGAAAACAACATCACTGGAGCCGTAGGGCATTTCATCGATTTGGATCATGCGGCTTGGGATTATGGACAATTGCCGGTCATCAAAACCATCAATGAGTTGGAATCCATCTTGTTGCAAGATGATCCGGCTTTGCGAATTTTTACGCAAGCGCATTTGGTAGCGCAGCAAGTGCAGAAAGTACTTGATCTGCTGAATGGCTTCAACGAAAGTCAGCTGACTAAAGCCTCTCCGCGTCATTATACGCTAGGTTGGGTACCCGCTCCTCGCTACTGGGAAGCCAAGGAGCCAGTGGTTTTGTTGACGGGGGACAGCATTGTACAGACCGATCGCCACGGTGAAGATGGGGCGCATCGGGAAGATAATCTATTGGACTGTTTTACTGTTGGACTCCATGAGGTGCTGCCCATCGCTCGCGAGGAAGTATCTACCATTATGAATTGGATCAGCATCAAGGTGAGTGCTATCGAAAAGGCGGTTGTTGCGGAATCGGCAGCCGCCAAGGAGCGGATCGGTTTCAGGACCTGTAGCAGCCAGCCCTGGCATCCGATGATGTTGGAATGGGAGGTCAACTTCACCGCGATGAATGACCCGACCCACGGCAATAAAGACTACCTGGGCTATGAGCCTCATTTTATTGACAACAATTATACCTTACCGGAGGAAAGCCCAAGGTATCAGCCGATCACGGATGAGGTGCAGCCCTCTAGTAATAAAAGTTATTATCGGGGCTACAGTTTGCTTTCTCCTTCGGCCATCAGCGGTTTTGAGCAGCACCTGTTGAATTATTTGAAAAATTATGGCATTGATGCAACGCAGGGTGATCTTGATACACAATTGGCGCAGGCGGTTAAGACCATGAAGTTGGATAAAAATGTGCAAGACATCCTCAAGGTTGTCGGTCAGGCTTACCAAACGCTGCCCCGGACCAACGCGCTGGCGCAGAGTCTGTCCGGCTTCAATGCCGCCTTGCTACAACAACGCAAAACCCTGCAATTCAAAATAGCCGACCCGCTAGGCTTCACTCATTATCAAGCGTTTACCAATAAGGTGCGGAAATATGTAGGCAATTACAACACCGCCGCCCCCGCTCCCAGCAACGACTTCAATCCCCTCCGGGCGGGCTCCCTGGAACTCCGAAAAATGCGCCTTATCGATACCTTCGGCCAAACCCTGGATTTGGAAACTACGGCCTTCGAAACGACCGAGCAAATGCAGTACAGCTACAACCCGCATACGGTCAATCTGCCGCCGCGCATCAGCCAGCCCGCTCGGCTCAACCTGCGCTGGCTGTCGGCCGACTATCAGGACATCGAGATGAATAGCCACCCCGCGACCAGTCCCATCTGCGGTTGGCTGCTGCTCAATAAGCTGGACGATAGCTTGATGATTTACGATAACCAGGGGACGCTGCTGGGGAGCATCAACGAAAGCGGGGCTTGGCAGCGCGCACCGGGCGACCGAGGTCTATCCGCTCCAACGGCCATCGCCAATACGCATTTGCAAAAAATGGTGACCTACATCCAAAGCAAAGGTACCACCTTCCAAAGTCACTTCATTGAGGCTTGCGGAAATGCCTTGGAAAATATCCATCCAGAATACTTTACCGAACATCAAGACCTAAGCTTACTAATGAGTCGCCCGGTGGCGCTGGTGCGCGCAGAAGTGTCGTTGGACATCATGGGATTACCGCAAACCAACCACAGTTGGGATAGCTTCCGGGCCGATATTCGACGAGGGCTTATTCACTTCCCGGCGGATAGCATTACTGAATGGCTCAAGACGCTGGATGCTAATATCACTACGGCGGATTTGCGGAAAGCCCTGAGTATGCAGATGAAGATATGGAAGACTTATCCCTTCTTTAGAATGGACGATTTGGAGGACTACATCGAGCAGCAGGGGAGTGCGCTGACTTTGAGTGGGCTGCTCAGAGAGATTCCGAAGGTGCCAGCGCGGCAGCCTTTTCAGGTGGAGGAAATCAGCGATTACATCGCGCAGATCAGAGAGACCTACAACTATGAAAATGTGACTTTCCCCGTGCGGCTGGGTGACTATCGCCAGCTGAATGATGGCTTGGTGGCCTATTGGGATGGAGTGATTGATGAGGGAGATAAAATCTATATGCCGCAAACGACCAGTGATATTCAGGATGCTTCCATTGAGATGGGCTCGGCCCAAACGCTGACCATTGATTTGTCGATCAAGGAGCCGGTTCGGCGATACTCGATGTTGATCGATCCTACTGGGTCGCTGCACGCCACCTCTGGCATTTTACCGGTCAAAGAAATCGACATCCCCGCCGATCAATACAAGGACATTCTGAGAAAGCTAGAGGTGACTTTTCTCGCTGCTCCGCTGCTGACGCCAAGAGATACGCTGCGCATTCCTATTCCCAGCGAGCCCAATTATCGTTGGTCCTGGCTACAGAAGGTGAAGGGAGAGTGGTTAGAGACGCCAACCTTGAAGTTTGCCGACTTTAGTCGGGGTTGGGCGGCGGTGAAGAGCGATGACGACCAGGCGCAAGCCCAGCAGCTATGGGAGGCGCTTTTCGTTGTGGGCTGGCTAAGCCAGTTGGAGACGGATGCCCTGGTAGTTCCTGAGCAAGAGCGCCGGGTGGCCAGCCTGCCTGCTCCCTGGACGGGGATGGAGGAACAAGTCAGCGATGTCCTCAGCCTTTACCAATGGAACCTCGCTGCGCCCAAATTGGAAGGAGCCTTTTCGGGTACCCAGCGATTGGTGGAAGGCTATTTAAAATTGAAAAAAATCAAGCCCCAATAAGGCCAGTAACGTGGCTTAACGATACCTCATTTCTAGAAATTGATATAAAGACAACAATTATGGCTTCTAATCATTTGACCAATAATTTATACCTGGACTTTAAATTGGCTGATTTTGTGGCCGCCTATCAACCAAACGGTGTCCCCTATTATTCTGAACAGCCTGCGACCGGAAGTAGTGGTACGAACCTACTTAAAATCTTTGGGGTATGGCTTAGCCCGAGCCAGATGGTAGACTATTCGATGCAAGGCAAGAGTTTAAAAGATGTCTTGCATTATCCTAACCTGACTAGTGGCGCTGCTCCCGGTTTTGGGAATTGTGCGGTCTTAGGAGAAGATGGGGCTCAAATGCGATTACTCGCTCTCCCCGAAGGTTCTTATACGCTATCCTTCTGGCTTGCACCTACAGCGCCACTTACTGGAAGTAGTTTACCCAATCAATTGTATTTCCCTCCGGCCGATCCTGATCGACCCTCGAGTATCGGCTTCCAGTTGGGAGGGAAGTATGAATTCGGTTTACGCTTTAATCCCTCTAATATTGATGTTTATGATATTTCAGAAAAGAAGGCAAGTGTGTTGTCCGCAAGCAATCCTTTAGCTACTCCTTCTGCCAAATTCCATCACGTTGCGATTACCCTTGATGTGCCAGATTCAGGAGCAGCTACCGTCCAGCTCTATATAAATGGTACTGCTTTTGGTACGAGCTTCCATCCTGTCGATTTTGGTAGTGATTATACCCAGGCCAATATCTATTTATCCTTTTACCAAAAACATAAGCTGGCAGAGCTTAAGGTCTACTCCGCGGTTTTGACGGCAGAAGAGATCGCCACCCTCTACCACGATATAGTGCAAATTCCGGGAATTGCTGATCCGCTACTGGCGAATTACGACTTTGAGCATTCTGGGGATAACCTCAGCTTTGATAATACGGTAAATACCGAAATACCGGCTGTTGCTTCTGGCTTGATGAATATCCAGGAGGACGATGGTTTCTACGCTTTTCCTTTTGGAAGGACCAATACTTTGCGTATTGATTTTTCTAAACACACACTGAATAGCAGGAATCAGTTGACCTTTAGCTTTTGGGCAAAATCGGATTTCAGTAGCTCGGGGCAGCTCTTGGCGATTGGGGATCATTTTAATTTGACGATGAAAGCCAGCGGCAGTAATTTGAAGTTGACGCTTTTGGCCGGATCGGGAAATAGCATTACGGGGACTGTCTCCTTGAGTAGTATCCAAAGCTCCGGTAATCCGGACTGGTGTTTATGGGCCATTGTGTTGGATGGTACGAAAAAGGCGGCTAATATTTATTATTGGAAAACGGGCGCCAGCACTTTTACGACGGTGACCTTGAGTGGAAAATTGCCAGCTGACCTGGGGATTGGAGGCTATGGTTTGGGATTGAATGTGCTGACGCTAGGGAAGGCCTGGACGGGGGCTATTGCCCAATTACAAATATGGCAAATACCGCTGGGTAAAATTCAATTGCGAAAGCTTACTCCTTTTGCCACTAACGGCTTCCTTTCTTCTTTGCCGGACGCAGGTTCTGCTCCTCTGGCTTTTGTTTGTCAGAATGGGGAGGGAGAAAAATATATTTTCAATCAGCCTTTTCCTAATAATAATCCGCTGCAAATTATCAGCTACGTGGGCAGTATCGGCAGCGATACAACAGTGACGGTTGAAGGTATTGCTTATGATGCCAATCGTTTTGACCCTAAGACTTCAGGGTACCATATGGTCATTCGATTATTGCAATCGGAGTTGGTGGATGGTGCAGCCATTACGGCGATGTCGTCTAGTGGATGGCGTTCGAATGTGCAGCAAGAGGAGGATTTTGTGAGCATCTATTTGATTACAACGGGCCTTGGTTCCCAGCAGGTCCTGCCGCCGACGGTGCAGTTGAGTAATGTGATTGGAGCGAAAGATCAGCTTCAAGTAGAGTTGATTTATCGCAATGTTAATGGACAAACGGGCTTTTTGTTTGCTTCGCCTCTACCGGTCTACAGTGCTTATATCGAGACGCCTTTGATCGCCAGTTTTGATTTCAGTAAAACGGCGGATGGGCGCACCTTCGAAGACAACTACGACAGCGGTCTGACCTTATTCGCGCCCTTCTACACACCGTTAGATAACGATGCGCAATTCAACCACATTTTCCCATTGAGCGGCAGCAACTCGCTGAGCCTGGATATGAGCACCGCCTTCCTGGCGTCGAAGGCCGCCCTGGGCTTCACCTTCTGGACCCAACTCAAAGCCAGCAACTTCAGCACCAAAGCCCCCCCACCGCCCCTCCTCAAAATCAACGACGACTACAGCCTCAGCTTCACCACCACCACCGATACCCTCAACATCCTCCTCCAAACCCCCAATACCTCCGGCCCCGCCAGCACCATCACCGCCAATGTCCCGCTGGCCGCCGTACAAGACGTTTGGGTCTTCTGGGCCATCTCCCTGTCCAACGGAAAAGTTAATATCTGGTACAACGCTGCGGCAAGTGAAGACCGCACCCTGCAAGCTGCCAGCAATATCAGCGGGACGCCGGGCAACAACTTGAGCCTGGCAGGTAATGTCCTTTCCATTGGAGCGGGCTGGACAGCAGGCTTCACCAACCTCACGCTCTGGCAGCAAGCCCTGAGCCTCGCCCAAGCGACGACATTGATGTCCGACGGTTGGTACAAATTTCCCGTCGTTTCCACCAACGTTCCCGGTATCCTGGACGTGTTCTACGGCAACCCACAACCCGCCGATGATAAGGACATCAGCAAAGGCTTGTCCATCACCGCAGTACTCTACGCCACCGGCAAGACCGTCGTCCACATCAATGCGGATGATACGATGGTGGAGCCGTGGTTAGGATTAGCCGATTGCCATCTGGCCTTTTGTTTTCATCAATCCGACCTGCAGGACAGCGGCAGTAATCTACAGCTGACCAGCAATCCTTACTGGATTACCCGAGTGCTGCAAGTGGGCGATTTGGTCTATCTTCTACTCGGCCTGAAAGTTGCGCAAGTCGGCTCCTTTGTCGATGGAAATGTCGCCTACGCTTCCGGGAATATCGCTTTGAATAAACATCATGGCTTTGCGGTTACCTTGACGAATGTATTGCCTGTTGATAGCAGTCGCTCGGTTCCGGTGAAACTAATTTACCATCAGCCCAACGGCGGCACCGGAGCAGCGGCCCCCGGCCTTCTGCCCATCCTTCAGCAGTTTATCACAACACCCCTAGTTGGAGATTTTAATTTTGATAACAGCAAGGATCAAATCAATTTTCAAAGCACTAACAATAATGGGCTTATTGCGACGACCACGCAAACGGCTCCCATCACTCAAGCCGGGCCCTTCAGTTTTATACTGCCGATCGATGAGACCGTCGGTGATCCAGCCGCCCTGCAAGTCAGTTTTCGAGCGGTTCAAATTCAGGATGAGGGCAATTATACCCTTACCTTTTGGACCAACAGCGACCTCAAGGAGCCTTTAGCAGTGCAGCTCAATGAGCAATTAGGTTTTGAAATTAGCTTCACGACAGGTAATATTTCGATCAACGCAAAAACCAGGGTGGCTTTGCCCAACGACGTTTTTGATGCCGAAGAAATACTCAGTGCCATAGATTTTGATTGGAGTAGCTATCGGGAGGAATGGTTGTTTTGGGGAATCAATATGAACCTCAACCAGCAGCAGTGCAGTTTTTTTGTACAAGCAGAAGGGCAGGCCCTGCAAGCCTTGAAAGTCTTCTCCTTTGTTGATTCCCGCAGGTCAAAACACAATTTATTGCTCACTTCTCTAAATGGAAATACCCTCACCATAGGACAAGGATGGAAAGGAAGTCTGGCTAAACTGAGCATCTGGCAGCCCTCCCTTACCCCAGCCCAAATGACCGCGCTGTCGCAAGCACAGCAATGTGATTTTCCTTCCCTACGGCCTTCGACCTCCGCTGCTCCCATCAAGGCCACACTGACTAACGATAGCTCCTTCCCCAGCTTCCTCACGGGCGGCTATCTGTACAATACCCAATACAAGGATAAAAATTACCTCAAGATCAACCTGCTGCCCAGCAAAGTCAAAGACAGCCCAGGCTTTGTGGTGAACACGAATTTTGTCGCGGCTACTTTTGATCCAACTACAGATGATTACCTCTTTGCGCTCTGCTTCCGCAACGAAGCCCTGCAAGACAGTGGCTTGAATATCTTGCTGAGCTTCTGCGACATCAATGGTGATGGTACCGATGACAGCGCCAAGCTTACCCTACTCCCCAGAATTGACACTGGCGGGACCCTATGGCTTTACTTCATTTGCACCGAGGACATCACCGGAGGGAATCACTTGAATACCAATGGAGCGGTAGTCGTCTTATCCAATATCGTGGCGGCCGATGTGGCTTCTCTGGATATGCTGATCGTCTACAAAAACATCAATGGCCTTTCTGGCTTCTTACCCCCCATTCCCATCACTGTCGTTAAAAATGCCATTCCCAGCGACCTGGTAGCGTCCTTTAATTTTGAGAATACGGAGGACTTTACCAATTTCTCTGATCAGCAGGGTAATGGCTTGTATGCCGTTTCGAATGAGGCCATGCCTACTAGTACAGATTCGCTTTTGGATACGGTCATCACCTTCGACGGTAGCCAAAGTTTGAGTATTGATCAAAAGAACATCATACTAAGCAATCAGGAGGATTTTACAATATGCTTCTGGGTAAAGATGGTGCTGAATACGGATCAAAATATACTCGGGTGGACGCTGGGAGAAAACCCTATGCTTTCTTTTTACTTTGGCCTAAACGCATCGAAACAGGAGGTGGTCATCGGAGCCGGAAATAATGGTCAGTTAGCGTTGGAAGGAGCGATGTCTGCTGTAGGAGTTGCTCCCAATCCTGAGCCGCAATGGGTGTTCGTAGGCTTTACCAATAGTAGGAAAAAATCGGCTTTGGTCTGGTCGACAAGCCTGCTTCCTGCTCCGGCCATTAGGTATGCGGAGGAAGCCAATATCATATCTGGTCGGAGTGCGTTAAAGGGAGTGCTAGAAGGGCAAAATCTTATGATTGCCGAAGGCTGGAGGGGAGAACTGGCCGCCTTACAATTGTGGCAAGAGAAATTGAGTAAAAGTCAAATGACGCAATTGATGATGGCACAACTGTACGGTTTTTATCCTACTGTTATCGCAGAGGAGCGGCCCTCGATCAGTGTGTCCTACAATCAACTGAACAATAAGGCGCTGGCTAATGGCAATAACCTGCTCATCAATATTACTTTAGGCAGCGTAGTTATTCCGGCGGCCAAAGGCAGCTTCAATGCCGGCACCTTTAACCCGGCGACGGATGATTATCAATTCGAACTGCGGGTCGCTATGGGGATGCTGCGCAATGATGGGGCCAATGTAACGATGGGTAGACAGGCGGGCTGGAATGGTACGCCGATGGATGATACGGCTGATGCTCAGGTGGTTTATCGGGAGCATCAGGACAATACTGTTTCTTTCTACTTCATCAACACGGGTACGCTATTGAAGACGGCTCAATTGGAATTTACCTTGGAAGGGGTAATCGGTAATTTGACGCAGGATGAAATTCCGTTTTTGTTGGTGTATAAAAATATCGGGACAGGGGCAAACGTCAGCGGCTTTTTGGTCAGCCAAGTCGATGTGGTCACCTTGGTAGTCGATCCGCTGCTGACCTATTTCAAGTTTGATCAATTGCAAGAAGGCTCTACAACGGTTTATTTGGATGATGAAGGAAATGATGCGACGGCTACTTTAGTCGGTAGTCCTGTGGTCTCTACCAAAGACGATCCTTTAGGGCCATTTGTACAATTGGCCGATGCAGATACCATTAGCCTGGATTTGAGTGAACTGGTATTGGACAATCCGAATCAGTTGACGGTCGACTTTTGGGCCAAGGCTGATTTTACGGATACTACGCAGGGGACGATTTTGAAATTTGCTTCGGCTTTGCAGATCAGGATGCCAACGAGTACGGATAATAGAATCATCTGTCAGTTGGCCAACTTCTCTTTTTCCAAAGTGATCAATAAGACGACGGTATTGCCAAAGATGCAGAATGCCTGGACTTACTGGGCTATTGTTTTTGATGGTACGACCAACACTGGATCAATTTACTACAAGATTTATGACAATGCCAATCTGAATACGCTGACGCAGCTGCGAACGGGCAAGATCAGCAGCAATGGCGGTACGTCTATTACGCTGCCCAATATCTCCAATCAGGTCTTGACCCTCGGGGAGAGCTGGACGGGTGCCCTCACGCGCTTCCGCATCTGGCAAACCGCACTGGACCAAACCCAGATCGAACAGATCAGTAATCTCGACCTGGCGCTCTTCGATCCCGTACTGCCGGGGGCGCAGCCCAGCCCGCTGCGCTTCACCCTCGAAGACCTGCAAAGCCAGGAGCCCGCCATCTACATCTCCAACCCCGGCGAAGGCCACCAGCTGGAATTCAATATCTACAACTGCTCCGCTGCCCCGCTTTACCTCCCCGCGGGATCACCGGCTAAGCCTACTACGGTCTTCTCCCTAAGTTTCCGAGACGGCGTCCTGCCTGAAACTGTAAACGTCACTCTAGGCAAAGCCTACATCGGTAATACCCAAACGCCGACCGCCGTCTTCACCCTGGCGCAGGATGGCGAAGACCCCAACACCTTTAATATCCAAAACACGGGGGCTAAAATTCAATTGGTGCCGGAGAGCGGAGCGGCGGAGACCGCTATCTACTCGATGACGTTTATCTTGGATGGGGTGGTGGCGACCATCGGTGCCGAAGGCAGTCGAGGCACCCGCGTCGAAATGCAATACTACCAGCTCAGCCTCACTGGAACAAGCGCCGATACCTATAAACTTAACGGCGCGTTGTTGCAACACCTCAACATCATCAACCATCAGGGGCAGGCCGCCATCCCCGTAAAGATGGGCTTTATCGGTACGAATACCATCCTCAATGATGGTAAATCTACCAATCAGTTATACCTGTCGATTCAGAATACAGGAAGTACAGGCATCCGCTTCAATGGAACAACACAACCCGTCTCTAAACTACTCCTCTCCTTCGATGAAGATCAAACCTGGGGGCTTGGAACGGCGGATGAGGTCAACCAAATTGACATCCCTAGGCACAAAACCTACAATGATTTATTGGTATTTACCGATTCCTTGTGGGATAAAATATTAGAGCTGGTTCAGGGTTTATTAACTTCCTACCCGACTGGGAATATATATAAACGGATCAATTTTTACGAAGCCTTCTACAATTTATTTCAGTGCCTGAAACAACGCTTCTCTGCACAAACGACAAATGGCGTTACGACTTATACCAATCATTTTTACAGCGATACGGATCCCAAATTTGGACTGCTGAGAACAAGTGATCAAGTAACAGATAGGGTGTTTAGGAGAACAAATATTACGTTCAGTTTAACGACTACTCAAGCAACAGTAGCCGATCTTCTACCCGTCCTCTTAACTCGTTTACAAAGTCAGGAGGTAGCTGATGAACTCTACCGTAAATTCCCCACTAGAACCGATGCAGAATTAAGAACATCCCCGGAAAACCCCAGCACTCAATATTTGCGAGATGCCATGACCGCTATTCAGAATACCGTGCTCAAAGCTTTTATTTTTAACTGGGAAGTAAATAAAAACGCCCAAAGTGTACCTACTCAATGGGAAATTACGCCCAACGCTGATCTCGTATTGGCTTCACAGAGTTCCATCATCATTCCCATTAGTCGCATTATTAGCTCGGCACAGAATGGCTTGACGAACCTCTATGTGGACTACACCGATATAGTCGGTTACTGGGATGGTCGGTTGACCGCTACTATTGAAAAATCTCCGCTGAACACCTTCAGACAAAATATTGGCATTGGAACTGCCACGCCGCTTTCGCAACTCCACGTAAGGGGAGATGGACTGCTGCTAGAGAGCGATACACTAAAAGAGGTCGGCAGTACAACGGAGGCTATGAAACTGAAGATGAATCCAGTGGTCGCTGCCCAGGGAACAGCGCAATACAATGCGATTCAAATTGAAGGGAGAGTACAAGATAGTATGGGACTGTTGATGCCTGTTGGAGCGATTTTACCCTATGCCGGTACACATAGCCAGGTCCCCAAAGGCTGGTTGCTTTGCGATGGTAGTCCACACAACATCGCAGATTATCCAGAATTGAGTGCCATCATTAATAAGTCGTTCAATAAGGATATGCATGGACGTACGATCAATAGCAATCCTACCCAATTTGTTGTCCCTGATCTAAGAGGTCGCTTTCCAATTGGCACCAATACCAATCTGAAGAGAAATGACAACTATGATCTTAGACTTCTTGGCGGAACGGGAGGACAGGAAGAACATCATCTGTCTATTAACGAGTTACCTAGTCATCAACACACTGGCACCACTGATAATGATGGTGCGCATAGCCATACCAACCAGAAACAAACGAAATTTGATAATGATGATAAAGATAATGAAGGTTATGCATTGGGTACTGGAGGGCTTAATGCTAATGATGAAGGAACCGTTGGGTCTACTGGTAGTGCACATAGTCATCGTTTTACAACAAATAGTACAGGAGGCGATCAGGCACACAATAATATGCCGCCTTATCTGGCCATCAATTACATCATCAAAGCCTAGATAGACCATTGCTTATTTTGATAAAATCAATGATATGAGCCTTACTGCTTTATCTGCTATCACCTTGCCGAACAATGCTGAGTTTACGCTCGATGAGGCGACCATTGGGGCGGACTTGTCCACTACTTTTTTTAATTTTTTGGGGCAAAGAAATCCGGTGTTGACCAGCGCCACAGGGACTTATCATTCGCAAGCGGGGTTTATTCAAATCACCGGGACTTTCAAAACCTTCATCAACTTTCCGGGGGTACTGGTGCTCTCTGCGGATACAACGATAACCAGCACGTCCACTACCGTTGGCTTTACCTTATTCCTTTTTGATGTCGATCAGGGACTAGGACCAGAGCGGCATTGTGTGTTTTTGACCACCGCAATTGATCATACGAATTTTACGGTTCTCAATTTATTGAAAGGATTTACCAATGATGGAAGTGCACCGGGATTCATGGACTCAGGAGCCGGAACGGCTTTGCTGAGTCTCTTGTCTTTTGCTGATAATGATGCCGGGACGGCTAAAGATAAACTGCTGTTTTCTTCACTGGATTTTTCTGATGTACAGAATAGTGGCGTCACTTGCCCACTGTTGGAAGTAGAGGACACCAAGACTTTCTTTAGCACCAGTAATCAGGTCAACAGCAACATCAGAAAGGGCTTGAGCTTTTATCTACAACCCAAGATCAATATAGCCTTGCTGACGGATATTGGCATCGAAGTCGATTTTAATACTACCGTCATCGCAGCGATCGCACCTGATCTGGACGGCTTTCAACTGCTGGTTGTTTTTCGACCTGGTAGTAACAATACCCTCAGCCTGGGCAGCTTCACTTTTACCTTGTCCACCATCAAAATGGCGTTTAGCCTGGGTAGCCCTACGGCGATCTATCCTTCTATTGACATCAAAGGTACGGCGGCTTTCAAAACGGCCCGTCTCAATTATTGGATGCAGTTAAGTTTGGGGGAGAAAACTGTGTCGGTGAAATTTACTAACTTTCCTAGCTTCGGAGAATTCGCAGCGGCACTCAAGAACGGCAATGCTGCCGATAGCTTTGATTTGCAAAAAAGCCTCGGCGCGGGCCTCCCCATCGATATTACCAATGTCGGCGATGCCTTCGGCACCATCACCATCGAATCGCTCCGCTTCAGAGCCGCCTTCGGCGCCCAATGGCAAGTCCACTCGCTGGGGCTTTCCATCACCACCAGCAAAGCCATCGCCTTCCTCCCCAACATCATCAGCATCCTGCCCAGCTTCAATATCCAACTCCAGAACCCCTTCCAGTCCTCCCGCACCTATCGACTCAGCGTAAGCGGACTTTGGACCCTGGGCAGCGGCACTACGGCCACCCAACTGCTGACCTCCGTCACCAAAAACGGCCAAGCCTACTACCTCTCCGCCGGGCTGGCCAACGGCAGCAGCATCAACATCCACAGCGTCTTCTCTAGCATCATTCCTCATGGAACTGTAGGCGATGCCATCCGAAAAAACTTCCCGCAGGTGAGTCTCCTCGACGTAGAAGCCAACGCCTATATCAACACCGCCGTCGCTGGCCAAAACCAGTACGAAGTCGAAATCACCACCGCCAGTGACTGGATCCTCCCCATCCCCGGCACTAAGATCGGACTGACCTTTACGCAACTGGATTTGGGCCTGACCTATACCAGCGGAAGAATAGAAGCATTTAACCTGGAAGCCTGGCTCAACTTTGCTCAGGTCGACCTGCAAATTTCCGGTAGCTTCGATGCCGATGAAGGCTGGTCCATTCAGGGCAGCGGCAGCCCCGGCTATATCAATTTTGCCAACTTCTTCAAAGGAGTTGGAGATGGCAAAACAAAACCTCAGACCGACGACCTGTCCATTTTAGGCAACAAAAGTACCATCAACGGGCTGACCATCAACGGCCTCATGGTCAGTTATCGCCAAGGCATCAAAACGAAAGACCAGCCAAACCCCGAGCGCCAGTTTTCTTTTTATGTAAGCCTGGATGTAGATATTCCCATCATTGAAAATAAACTGGCCCTACACAGTGTATTGGCCCAATTTGAATACCAAAAAGTCTCTACCCAAACACAACTCACCGGCTCCCTCTTTGCGCAGGTTGATCTGCTGGATAAATCGGGGGAAGCCCTTGCCGGCATCATCATGGGAGCTACCAAAGAACCCAATAATCAGGGGTTTACTTTCTCCGGAAGCAGCGCGCCAGGCCAAAACCTACCGATCGGTCAGCTGATCGGTGGGTTGGCCGCGCAGTTTGGTATCTCCGACACGGTACCCGATGCCATTGCCAACTTCACTGTAGACTCGGTCAGCCTGACGGTCAACAGTAAATCCAAAGACTTTACTTTTAGCTGTCATTGCCTGGTCCCTTTGAATGAGGACAACCCAGAGGAACTGTTAACTGCTACAGTAGACATCGCGCTACTACACGACAACGGGACCTTCATCAACACCTTCAAAGGCGTCATTGACATTGGAGGCTATGCTTTTGAATTGGACATCGAGAGCAAGGGCTTAAGCAAGAATGGCCAGGCCAAAGGAGGAACGACGTCTTCGCTGATTGTCGGGATGTTTGCCAATACCAAAAAGGAAGACATCAACCTACACGGGCTTATCGCTAACTTCTCCGAAGACCTGGCCCTACTCATTCCCGAAGGATTCAACATTACCTTAGAGGACCTCTTTTTTGCGCGCTACAAAGAGCAAGTCATCGATCCTACTACCCAACGGGGGACCTCCTCTTTCAATGGCTTTTTGATTGGGGCGGATATTGATTTGACTTTGAGTCTGAATGACCTGCCGCTGATTGGAAAGAAATTGCCGGCGGATGCCAGCATGGGCGTACACGATTTAAAAGTGGTGATTGCTTCGCAGAATTTTAAGGAGGATTATTTGTCTAAAATCAATCCGGTATTGCAGGGGCAGCAGATCAGTCCACTGCCCGTTCAAGGGGAAGGAGGGGAAGGAAAAACTACTGCTCAACCGCTGCTGCCTAAAGGCTTGAGCGTCGCTTGTCAAATCCAGATTGGGGATGTGATTCAATCGGTCTTATTGAGTACGGGACAGTCTAAGCCGCCGCAGAAAGGTGCCGCCGCTGGGGCCGCCAAGCGAGGTATGAAGCCAGAAGCTGGTGGAGTACCGGCGGATGCAGCAGCCAATAACGAAGGGCCTGCCTCCGCGCCTCCCGCTCCCGCCAAAAAGAACCACGGGGCCACCTGGATTCCTATCCAAAAGGACATCGGCCCCCTCCATTTCGAGCGCATCGGTGCCAAATTTAAAGACGGTGTACTGTCCTTCCTCCTCGATGCCTCGATGAAAATGGCGGGCCTGACGGTAGAACTCTCCGGCCTAACCTTCGGCTCTCCCATCAAAGAGTTCGATCCCTACTTTGACTTGCACGGGCTGGTCGTTGATTACAAAAAGCTTCCCGCCCTCGAAATTGGCGGCGGCCTGCTCAAAGCCGATCCTCCGCCGGAAGGCGTACTGTTTGAATACGACGGAGCCATCATCATCCGCACCAAGGCGCTTTCTATTGTGGCTCTGGGCTCCTACGCTAAGCTGCTCAACGGAGCGCCCTCGCTCTTCGTTTATTTGGCCATTGGTGGGCTGAAGGTGGGGCCGCCCTGGTTTATCGTTACGGGCTTGAGCGCAGGCTTTGGGGTGAATCGAAAGTTGGTGGTGCCGGACATCGATAGCATGGAGTCCTTCCCGCTGGTCTCGGAGGTGATTTACTCTGGTGGGCAGGCCCCAAAAAAGTCAGCCGGAGGGCAGGGCGCTAAGGCGAGTAGCAGCGATTCCCGCAATACGCTGATGGCCGAACTCGAAAAGCTCAAGACCTTCATTCCACCCTCGGCCGGAGCGTATTTTATTGCAGTAGGTTTGAAGTTCACCACCTTCAAAATCGTAGATGCCTTTGCCTTGGTGGTGGTACAATTTGGCCACCGTTTTAGAGTGGATTTATTTGGTAAAATGTTCATCAAATTTCCGCCGGCTCCTAACGGTTCTGGTCGGAATAGAGCCCGAACGCTGCTGGTCAATGTGAGTATCGATATGCACGCCTATCTCTATCCGGATGAAGGGGTGTTTGGGTTGGAAATGGACATCAACGAAGGCTCTTACATTTATTCGGAACTCTGCCAAATCAGTGGGCGACTAGCCTTGAAAGCCTGGTTTGCTGGGGACTACGATGGCGACTTCGTCTTCGTCATGGGGGGCTACCATGATCTATTCAAAGTGCCTGATCACTATCCTTCTCGTTCCTGGCTCAAGCCGCTGAGCTTGCAGTGGAAGCTGAGTGATGATATGTACATCAAGGGCTCCTTCTATTTTGCCATGACGCCTTCTGCGTTGATGGCTGGTGGCGATTTGGAGGCCAATTTCCAGATTCCGCATTTCCGTGCCTACTTCCATCTCTACGCAGATTTTATCATTTTCTACAAACCCTTCCACTACGACGCCAAGGTGGGCGTGGACTTGGATATACGAGCGGGTATTCCCACTCCCTTCGGAGACATTGATATTCACCTCACTTTAAGTGCCGATCTACATATCTGGGGTCCCGACTTCTCTGGAAAAGCGCATGTGTCCGTCATGGGAATTGGATTCAGCGTCAGCTTCGGTGCTGGCGCTTCGGCCCTGCCGCCCATTCCTTGGACAGAGTTCAAGGAGTCTTTCCTCCCGCCACCCGAGAAGATATTCAGCATCGTTTGTGAGGAAGGCTTGGTGGCAGAACTGGAAGATGCCAATGGTGAGACTTGGTGGTTGATCAATAAGTCGAACTTCTCCGTGGCCATCAATTCTACGATTCCATTTACCTCCTCTCGATTTATTCCTGATGGCGATGAAACGGAGGCTATTGATCTGCTTACCGGAGCGCACTTTGGCATCCTACCCATGCAGATCACGCCCGCTGAAGGTGGAGCAGCATTGACCGTTATTATCCAGCAAACCGATGGGGACATAGACGCCGATAGTTTTGCCTTTGCCCCCCGCTACAAAAATATTCCCGTTGGCCTTTGGGGCGATTACCGACAGTCTACTCTAGAGTCAGAGCAGACCCTGCCCAACAGGCTGGCCGGCTTGCAGATGGTACCTGGTAAACCTCCGGTCCCTGGGGAGACTTTCCCGGTGCCGATCGATAACCTGAAATACGATTCTTTCAACATCCAAAAGTCCTTCCGGTGGGAGGCCAGCCACTATTTTAAGGAAGCAAGCGAAACTTTTGAATCTGCCTTTGGGAGCATTGATGCTGATGCCCTGTTGATCTACGAAGAGCTGTCTGATCTGATGGATAGCCAGGAACAGAATTACTATATCGAGGACATCAATTATACCAAGGGAGCTTATGTAATCGACCCCAAAGTGGGGATTTTAGATTAATTAATTGAAACTAAATGCCAGCTATAACCTTACAAGAAGTCAAATTTCTGAACTATTGCATCCCGGCGATGAGAGATGGGGAGTACATCATGACGGTGCAGCAAACCGTATCGGTCAGCGGTCATCCGACGGAGACGAGGCCCTTTACGGGGCAGCAACGCTTCGCAGTCGGAGGGCATCGCTTCAGCCTGAACCCCATAGAAATTTATACCACCTTCCCTCCCCAGGGCAACTTGGGCGACCATGCGAATGTCATGCCGCACATTGTCCTCAACCGAAGCGGACTGCCTTGGGAATGGTTGGCCGTGGATGGTCAGGGGCAGGAGGTGAGTGAGGCGGGAGAGCAAATCCCCTGGATGGCTCTGATGATCTTGCAGGAGGACCGTCGGTGGCGCGGGACGTTTTCGAAAGCCGACTTTCAGACGCAGGTCAGCGACGATGCAGACTTGTGGACAGCGCTGAATGGCAATTGGTTTGAGGAGGATGGGGCGGTGGTGAATATCCGGCCTTTGGAGGATCGACGTCCCGTGGCGTTGACTATCCTTACTGCAGAGATGGCGCAGCAGATCAATGCTTTTTTGGGCCAGTATCTGGTCTCTGGGGTGGAGAAGCCGGGAGGTGTTTTTAGCAAATTAGATTTTCAAAAACAGTTTTCTCCTTCCGAAAATCTTTGGACCCTTTTGGTGGCTAGCCAGTGGGTTTATCCGACGAGCGATACCGATACCTTTGTGGCGGCCTCGCCGAGTAGTCGCCTGGCTTTAGCTACCCTTGATGCGGCCAGTTTGGGGATCAACGAGACCGATTGGGCAGCGACGATTCAGTTGTTGCAATCGCAGGTGGGACCTATTGAGGCTTATTTGGATACCCATCGAGGGCCCAAGACGGTGAAGCTTGCTGATTTGACGGTAGAGGAGGAAGGGGAACAATTGGACTTGCCAGGCTATATTCAATTCCCGGCCGCTGTAAAACGAATGGTTTTTGAAAATCCAGCGGAAAAAGTGCGCATCTTAGATGTTGAAAAAGGGCTGTTGGATCGCATTATGCCAGCTGCGGGGGACTTGAAGTTGCTGACGCATACTCGCCAATCTATGCAGAAAGATGCCCTGGGGCATGTGACCGAGGTAGGGGAGGAGCGAGCGGTTTTGGTGGGTAATCGGCTGCCCGCACCGGGGAGTAGTTGTACGGTCTATCTAGTCAGTTTGGAGGCTCGATTGCGGGAACATAAAGTGCCGAGAAAACCGAGTACCTTCACTTTTGACTTTGCTACTGCGCCGGCGAGTGATCTGGTGCGTCTGCCGGTGCTCAAGCAGTGGTCTTTTGCTTGTATCAATCCGGAGCAGACTTTCATGGGTTTATTGGCTGCGGTCAATGGGTATGTTGAGATGAATGACAATCTGGGGCAGCCGGCTCCCGAGGATCAGCGTAGTGCGACGCTTCGACTGCCTAAGTCAGACAATACCAGCAATAATCCCGAGATCGAAAAATACTTGTCGCAGGGCGGCGTGCCGCTGCTGCATCAGCTCAGAGATGGCCATCAGATTCCCGGCTGGTATCGAGGCCCCTTGAGCACGGGCAAGCACTTACAGAGCTTATCGCTCCCGGCCTCTCCCTACGAACCTTTAGTGAAAAGTGCTGACGAATTACTGCGCTTTGACACCCAACTCAAGATGTTTGATACGACCTATGCTGCGGCTTGGGAATTGGGCCGGATGCTGATGTTGAGTCATAAGGACATCGCGATTCAGTTGTTTCATTGGAAGCGGAGTCATAAGGCCTCCTTAAGGCGAGCAGAGCAGATTGCTGCCTTCGAATTTATCCCTTTTCAAGACAGCGGCGACCTGGATTTGCGAATGCCGCCCGATGTGGTCCGTTGGTTTGATGATCTGCGTTTATTGAAACATGTGCCGTTCAATTATTTGATCCCTCACGAAGCCCAACTTCCGGTAGAGTCGATTCGCTTTTTCCAGCTGGACGAGCACTGGGTAGAATCGCTGATCGACGGGGCCTTCAGCATCGGCCGCGTTTCGTACAATGACAGCGTCGCCGCGCCGAATAGCTTCAAGCCCGTCGCCGTTTCTGGTATTGTACTGCGCTCGGCGGCGGTCGCCGGCTGGCCCGACCTGCAAGTCGACGGTTTCGCAGAGCTGCCTCCTCGCAGTAATCTCGACGACGAGGCCGGCTTACTAGATAATCAGCTGCCCGTCTTACGTCTAGAGAAATTATCAGACAATGTTCTCCTCGTGCTTTTCCAAGGCGTCGTACAGACCGTGGACATTCACCTAAAGCCCGAGGTCATCCACTTCGGCTTCGATCAGCCTGCCGATAATTTATCCTACACCAAATCTCTTCGGGACAACGACGGTACAGAAAACGAGAATGGAACGACCTTCGCCGTCGACTGGTCGGATCAAACCTATCGGGTATTGGACCTTGAAGGGGTCTTGAAAAATATTAATGCAGCACTGAGTAGTAAGATTAATAACTCTGCTCAGTTGGCTTTTTATATGATTGAGGGGGTGCCTAAGGTGCGGTTTATTCGGAGGAGGTAGGAGATTACTTTATCACTTTATATTTTTTACTATGCCAGTTTACAATGTAGAATATTATTTTGATTTGAATTTGCCGGGTACAGCTTCTCAGGAAGCCAAGGATTATATGGGGAAAGTTTTTACTCAGATAAAAACAGCAGAAGAGCATATGGCTATTTATCGTAAGGTATTTGATTTTCTGATTACTTGGCCTAAAAATAGCGAAAGTTTTACGGATAGCTGGAAGAAATTAGATGCTGCTTTTGTGGTTGATTTCAGCGATCAATTGGAAGTTGATATTCCAGGTAATGAAAAGTTTAACTTAGCATATGATTTACAGTTTTTAAAAGAAAAAGAAGTAGGAAATAATTATTCGCTTTTTGAATTAACAGCGGTAGATGGTAAGTCTTACAAGCACGTACTTGAGTGGCGGCGTCATATTTCGAGGATAAACTTTTATAACAACAACCCTGTTAATATTGCGCTTAAATCATTCACTCCTTTGAATAAAAATAGTTTGTGTGAGCTTACCGAAGCAAATAAGAAGACGGTTGAAGATGCTTTAAATAATTTTGAAAAGGCGTTAAAGGATTATTATAATGGCGTAGATCAAATAACGAATGACGAGGGATATAGGAAATGGGTTTTTGACACTTGTGTGACGACTTTTAAACCCTACGTAGCGGCTACAATAATCAACGATGTACTTTCGCAAATTGAGATTTACTTTGGACAAAAGTCAGGTCTAAGTCCAGAGGATGCAATGAAACAATATTTCTCTGAGTATTTTGTAAAGGAGTTTGATGAATTTGTGAAAGGTGAAGAACAGAAAGATAAAGATAAAGCAGCCGCCGATAAGCATTGGATTATTGCCTCTTTTAGACAATTAGAGATGAAATACAATAGCCTTACTGTCAAGGAATTGATAGAAGAAACTAAGGACTTCTGCAGGCAATGCGTTGAAAAAGGGATTATTAAGCCAATCGAAGAGGTATTCAAAAAAATGAAAATACCAGAGGAATTTCTAGAAACAACTATTAAAAATTACAAAGACCGAAATTTTCAGGGTACCCTCAATGATTATAACGATAGATGTGCAACGCCTTTTTCTTATTCAACACAGTATCACTTGTACCGATTAGTTCAACATTTATTTGAGGCGGCAAATAATTTACTGGATGATCTTCCTGTAAAACTTAAAATTGGTGATTATCAAGACCCAGTCAAGCTTTACACCTGCCAAAAATTTCAAGATATATTTGATTACCGTGATCTTAATAGCTCAGTTGCC
>JBCDGZ010000077.1:0-36826 GCA_038750655.1 Bacteroidota bacterium
CCCTACGGTCGTTTTTACTTCTCCTTATTATATCCACCGTATTTGTCGAAGAAGGTGAAAAAATTATTTTTTTATCGCATCCCAAACCAGCGCGATTTGATTCTGATGGGTTACTTCTCGCTCCGGCTTTCCTCCCCTCATAATCAGCCAGGCCAAATGGGAGAGCAGGGACCCACCAATAAACTGCAGCAATTCTTCGATACTGATCTTTTTAATCACCCCTTCTCTTTGCCCGCGCTCCAGCATTGCTATCACCGGTTGGATGGCCTGATAGCCTTTGGCCTTATTCTCTGGAGTAATGATCGGAGAGCTTTGTAGTTGATGAATAAATCGAAAATAATTGGGATGTTCTAAGTAGAAGTTGGTGACTGCTAGGTAATAATGTATGAAAATAGACTTTATGCTTCGCTTTCTATGTGGTGCAGTCAGTAGTGCTTCTTCCCATTCTTTGATGTCTAAATAAATCGCATTAATTAACGTCTCTTTTGTAGGATAGTAATTGTAGATGGTGCCCATGCCGGTATTGGCTGCTTTGGCAATGGCTGACATCGGTGTAGCGTGGATGCCGTTATCAATCAGGATTTGTAGTGCTGCTGCTTTTATATTTTCCTTTTTACCCACGATACGAAGGTAGGAAGTTGGAATGATTATTCCAAGTTTTCGTTTCTTGTTTTCTTTAGATAATCAGACGTTACATTGGGCTACGGCAATTTGCGCGGCGAGTTTGGCATTGTTGAGCACGAGTTGGATATTGGCTTCCAGGCTTTCTCCGCCCGTCAATTGTTCTACTCTAGCCAACAAAAAAGGCGTCAGTTCCTTTCCGCGAATCTGCTGCTGCTCGGCTTCTTGTAGGGCTTGGTCAACTGCTCGGTGCATCTGCTCGGCGGGTAGTTGGTAGCGTTCGGGGACGGGATTAGCGATTACCATCCCGCCACCCAAGCCCAGCTGTTGTTTGCTGATCAAGAGCTGGGCAATCTCGTCGGGCCGCTCGACTCGGTAGGGGAGGAGAATGCCGCTGCTACGGGTATAGAAAGCGGGTAACTCGTCGGTTTGGAAGCCGACGACAGCTACGCCCTGGGTTTCGAGGTACTCCATGGTCAGCTCCAAATCGAGGATGGCCTTGGCCCCGGCGCAGACGACCAGGACATCGGTGCGGGCCAGCTCCTGGAGGTCGGCCGAGATGTCCATGTTTTGCGTAGCGCCTCGGTGGACGCCGCCGATCCCTCCGGTGGCGAAGATATTGATGCTGGCCATTTGGGCGATGATCATAGTGGCGGCGACGGTCGTTGCACCATCGCTTTGGCGGGCCACGACGAAGGGCAGGTCACGGCGGCTGACCTTGGTGACGCTGGTTCCGGCCTTGCCGAGCTGCTCCAACTCCGCCTCGCTTAGCCCGGCCTTCGGCCGCCCACCGATGATGGCGATGGTAGCGGGGACTGCCCCCTCGCGGCGAATCGTCTCCTCTACCCGCCGGGCAGTGTCGACATTCTTGGGATAAGGCATGCCGTGTGAGATAATCGTGGACTCCAAGGCGACGACCGGTTGGTTGGATTGTAGGGCTTGGGCGACTTCGGGACTCAAGTCGGGTAAGGGCGGTGGTACGGACATTTTTTTCCCAATATACAGCTTCTGCAGCATTCTATTTACTGTCCTGAATTGGGAGGACGCTGGAAATCTATCACCTAGAGCATCATCTCTTTCTCAGCGTTCCGTACTACAACCTACCCAACCTACACGATTTATCTAATGCAGCAGGCGGAGTACAAGCACAAGGCGCCTATTACCGAAGGCTATATGGAAGGCTTGGTGAATCAAATGTTCAGTTCATTTTCTAATTTGTTCAATCCACTTTATTTATCACGTTAAATCACAGGAGATCATAGTTCATTTGTATAGAATTTAAAACCAATAAAAAATGAATAAAATGATTGCTCGATTTGCTTTAGCGATGTTCGTTCTTTCCATTTTTATTTTGCCTGCTTGCAACAACGATGATAATGATGTAGTGGTAAATAATGACGATCTGGAAGAGAACCGAATTGATACCCTTGCGACCTCTGACGGTGTACTATTCGTTAGAACTCCAGAGAAGTATTTTCAAAATCTACCCAACTGGCCTTACGCCTACCAGTATGTTGAAATTGACGGATTGCGACAAGCGTATGTAGAGTATGGCCCTGCTGATGGTCCGACAGTTCTCTTACTTCATGGTCAACCCAGTTGGTCTTATTTGTACCGAACAATGATCCCCGTATTGGCGGATGCTGGCTATAGAGTCATTGCTATGGACCATTTAGGAATGGGACGTTCTGATAAGCCAATTGATATTGCTGATTACAGTTATTTAGGGCACGCTGGCCGACTGGAAAGCTTTATTCAGCAACTTGGCCTGAGTGACATTAATTTGTTTGTGCAAGATTGGGGAAGCCTCATTGGTCTGAGGGTGGCGGGCCTGAATCCGGATTGGTTTGCTACGATTAGTGTGGGAAATGGTCAGCTGCCCGTTATCCCCCAGGGGTTTCAGGTGATAGACCCCATTGAAAACCCCAATGAGATTGAAGATTTACCCTCTCCGTTTGCGGATTTCCCTGCACAGCAGGTGCCCTTTTATGATGGATGCGATTTGATTGTCGAGCCGAGTCCAAATGAATTTGAGGATTGGGCAAACTATTCCATGAAAGGGGCAGCTTACCAAGCTTCTGAAATATTAGAATCCCTAACTTGGTACGACCTTCCAACTGATATAGAAGAGGCTTATGATGCTCCTTTTCCAAGCCGGGAGTATATGGCGGGAACAAGGACATTTCCATCCTTAGTGAATGAAGTAGCTGGGTTGAATGATCAGGCTTGGGCGGGGCTTACCGCTTACACCAAACCTTTCCTAACCATATGGGGAGCGAATGATGCTGGCAGTCTGGGCACTTGTGAAGCACAACAGAATTTTATTGACAATGTACCGGGTGCAACCGGTAAACCTCACGTGAGACTTCCCGAAGCTGGACACTTCTTACAAGAAGACCAAGGCGCTGAGATTGCCAATCGACTAGTAGCGTTCTATGCTACGAATTGGGAGGAAGATTGTGCAAATTTCGATAGTCCTGTTCCGAGTGAGGACCGGTCACAATTCCTGGCCCCTCCTGCAGATTTAAGGAATTTTAGATACGGAGAAGTGCTTCCGGTGTTTAGATGTGGCGGTGGACTGATCATAGAAGTGTACGCGACGTTCAGTTTCAACGATTGCCCAGAGGAGGAATGGTATGCATTAAACGCCGATGACTTAGTTGATGAATTGGGAGCCGTAGCGGTCGTATTGAACGGCCCCAGGCATTGGCTTACGAACCAAATTATAGGGGGTGGAAATAATGGAGGTAGCGGATTTGAAAAAATAAGCACTTTTGGTGCGCTGCAAATGCAATTGTCTGCACAAGTTAGTGGAGCTATGGATGCGAAGGTGTATGCAGAAAATGAAATTCAACGCTCTACTACCTACATTTTCAAAGCGGGGAATGAAGTATACAAGTTGGTCAATCCTCAGGGGGAAGAATACGTGATGCAATCTTACAGCAGAAAAGTCGAGCCTGATTTGGCGATTGAGGACTTGGCCACCCTTGGTTCTAGGTTGTATCTACCCTCAGATTGGACCTTCCGAACAGAAGTATTATCTGCCGATTTAGAATTGGTTGCGGATGGATTAGCCATTGTCATTCAAGATGAATTCGAAAATTCTTATCAAAAGATAATGCAGTAAATCATTCGTAAACTCGCTTTTCAAGATAGCGAAGTATCGTTAGCTACTAGCGATGATTGCAGATGGGGAGGAAGGCCATTGATTGTCTCAAATACATTGTATATTGAGTGCTCATCAACGGTTTTCCTCCATGTCTACAGCTTTCCAGCGTATTTTTCCTCAAGCCCGGCCCATCATCGGCATGATCCACCTAAGGGCCTTGCCCGGCACTCCCGCCTACGGCAGCGACGATGCCCTGATCCTGGAAACCGCCCTTGAGGAAGCCGCCCTTTACAAAAAAGCTGGTCTGGATGCACTGATGCTAGAGAACATGCATGATGTGCCCTACGTTCGGCGGCAGGTAGGGCCGGAGATTACAGCGATGATGACCCTAGTCGCCCACGAAGTGCGCAAGCAGACGCAGTTGCCCTGCGGGCTGCAAATCCTGGCTGGGGCCAACCGGCAAGCCCTCGCCGTGGCTAAAGCCGCCGACCTCCAATTCATCCGCGCCGAAGGCTTCGTCTACGGCCACCTAGCTGACGAAGGCTACATGGATGCCGATGCCGGGGAGCTGCTGCGCTACCGCCGCCAAATCGAAGCCGAGCACATCGCCATTTTCACCGACATCAAAAAAAAGCACAGCGCCCACCAGCTCACCGCCGATGTCGACATCGTCGAAACGGCTCAGACCGCGGCCTATTTCCGCTCTGATGCCCTCATCCTAACCGGCGCAGCCACTGGCCAGCAAGCCAATCTAAACGAGCTGAACCAGGTCCAACAAGCAGTTGACCTCCCCGTCCTGCTGGGCTCCGGCATCACCCTCGATAATCTCGCCGTCTGCTTACAGGCCGATGCCCTCATCGTAGGCTCCTGGTTCAAGGAGAAGGGCCACTGGGCCAATGCCTTGTCCTACGACCGAGTGGCCCGTTTCATGGATCGGGTACGCCAACTGCGAGACTCCACCTAGCGGCCAGCCCCCTGGTGAACTTTTTGCCTTTTGGATTGTCTGCTAATAACCAACCTATTGTAATTACCTTTTCTGATCATAAGGACATTGTTTGGCAATGGCTGTAACTAGCGATTGTCGCTGGATTCGATGGTTGCTGGTGAGGTCGAGTGGTGTGTATTGAGCATGGCGTGGGGCTTTTGGGAGGGAACCCGCCCACATTACCACCACCGCCAACCCCTACCACTCAACCATCAGCCCAGCCATTAACAGCCAGTCCTTGCTGTGCACCTGTTTGTCACAAGTAGAGGTTGCAAGATTTCCATTCAGGAAATGGCACCTTTCGGCCTTCTAGGCCTTTGAAAGCGAAAGGAAATATAGACAAAGGTTGGCCAAAGTCTTCGGTTGGTTGGAATCGTCAGTTAGTGACAATGGCAAAATCGGAACACACGCAAGGTAACACAAAATGTTTGCAAAGTCAAAATCATGGAATAATAAATACCTGCTAGCCCTGCATTTTTTCACGAAAAAAACAAAAGATGTTGACGTACACGGATAACAAAGAAGATTTTAATCAACCGGCGACGCAGCCGAAGGACGGGCCTTTGCTGGATGCCTATTCGCAGACCGTGGTGAGGGTAGCCAATCAGGTTAGTCAGGCGGTGGTACAGATCAAGGCGGAGCGGAAGGAGGGACGCCGGCGGCGGCGACGCCCATCGGATGCCTATAAATCTGGCTCTGGCTTCATCATTTCCAGTGATGGCTTTATTGTCACCAATAGTCATGTGATTAGCGAGGCGAAGAAGATCGAGGTGGTGTTGCAGGATGGTAGAAAGCTGCAAGCCCGGCTGGTTGGCGATGATCCGCCTACGGATATTGCCGTTTTGCAGATTGATGCAGATAACCTTACGGCGATCAGCTTTGGCAATTCGGATGATTTGCAGGTGGGGCAGCTGGCGGTTGCGGTGGGCAATCCCTTTGGCTTTCAGTACAGCTTGACGGCTGGCGTGGTGAGTGCTTTGGGGCGCAGCTTGCGCAGCGAGTCGGGCCGTCTCATCGATGATGTCATTCAGACTGATGCGGCGCTGAACCCCGGTAACTCCGGCGGGCCTTTGGTCGATTCTAGTGGCAAGGTCATCGGGGTGAATACAGCGGTGATTTTGCCAGCGCAGGGCCTTTGCTTCGCCGTCGCTTCCAACCTAGCAGCCTACGTCGTCGGGCAATTGATCATGTCCGGTAAAGTGCGACGGGGGTATATCGGGATTGCGGGGCAATACCTGCGCTTTCAGGATCGATTGATTGAGCGACTGCAATTGAAAGTGCGGTCGGGGATTCGAGTAGAGGACATTGAGGCCGACGGCCCGTCGTACAATTCAGAGTTGAGGCACGGCGATGTAATCATCGGTTATAATGATCAGCCAGTAGCGAGTATTGATGATCTGCACATCCTGCTCAACGAGGCTTCCATCGGCAAGCGGCAGCAATTGCACATCTTGCGGGAAGCCAAGCTGAGGGTTATCACGGTAATTCCGGCAGAACTGGAGGAAAAGTAGGCTAGTTGAGGTCTACTTTGCAATCGTAGAGGTCAAACTGGAGGTTGGGGCTGCTGTCCCCGCCGCCATTGACCGTTCCGCGCATCTCGATCTGGCCGTCTTTTTCCTTGTAGTATTCACTACTGAAAGCTCGCTGTGGGTAGTTGAGTCTGCCGTATTTCATTTGAGCATTGATCGTATAGGCAGAGACCGTTGACAAGGGGACTTCCAGGTCGGTATATTTACCGGTGACCTTCATCCCTGCGAATCCTCCGCCGACTTTACGGATAAATAATTTATCGTCATAAGTCTCAAAATCAAGCTCGCCGTTAAACTCTCCGACGCGAAATTCGGTGTATTTAGAAGTGATGCTTAGGTCGCCCACCTTTTCGATGGCCACGTCGTCATCATAAGAATCGTCAAAGGTCAGACTACTGAGCGAGGTGAAGCGGTATTTGGTGTATTTGCTGTCAATTTGTAAATCTTGACCGTCGCCGCTTTCTAATTTGGCATCGTAGATTTTCATCCGCGCCTTTTGGAACCCCTTGATTTCGATCTCTGAGTATTTATCTTCAATTACGAGAAGGCCTTTTATGGTTCCCAGCTCATAGTCATCATCGTAAGAAATGATTTCCAGCTCACCAATATCTCCGACTTGGAATTCAGAATATTTACTTTTGATGTTCAGGTCATCCGAATTGCCCATCGTAAATTTAGAATCGTAGATGTCAAACCGTCCTTTTTTTACGTCTTTCAAATAGGCTTTGCCATATTTGAGATTCAGCGTCAGGTTACTCAAGACGCCGAAGGTGCGCAGCGTACCACTGTACAACTTGACATTGGTGTTTGTTGCGCCCAAATCCGCCAGTTCAATATCCTCGTACTTATTGGCCAACTCCAGGTCATTGATGCCTTGGGGCAAAAACAGGGTCATTGCGGCCTCTTTGATCTTTACTCCCTTGACTTTCTTACCATCTTTGAAGGTAATCCTTGATTTTTTGTTCGAAATCGACCAGCCCTGGATGTTCAGATCCGTCTTTAGGGAGAGGGAAGAACCTGAATCGGAAATATCGAGGTCAAAATAATTCAGGGTTCGCTCCATGCCTTCCTGATTGTTGCCCTCGACGGTATAGGTAACGGTCACCTTGATTTTTCCATCAGTAGCTTTTTTGACAACCATAGGACCGTAGCGATGTTCGATCTGAACCACCTCTTTGCGATCAAAGGTTTTTTCGATGGTTTTAGATTGGATATTGTCCTGCCCGTAACTTACTCCGGTTAGTGCCAGAAAGAGAACGGTGCAGCAAAATAGTTTCGAATAGGTTTGGAAATACTTGTTCCTAAATACTTTGTTCATGACTGCGTTTTTCATGATGCTCTTTTTTTTCAATTTCTTTACTTAAAATTTCCAGGATGCGAATTTTACGTTCGTAATAGCGCATGAGGGTATGGATCAATCTTTCGTGGTGGCCAAATTGGGGAAGGTCTTTTTTAAGCTCTTCCTGGCTTTGCTCCAACAGTTGAAGCTCCTCAAAAATCTCTTGGTATTCAGTAGGGTTGATGGCTGCGAAATTAATCGCCTCCATCTTCTGTCGTACCAGTTGCTGGTAGTTCTGTTCTTCCTCCAATAAGGCTCGGGGCAACTCAATCGGTTCCTGTTCGGGCACCGGAGGGAGCTGTGGTCGAAGCAAGTAGCCTATTCCCAGGCCAGTGATCAGCAGGAGCAGCCCCCAGAGCCAATTGCGACTACCGCCTTGTTGGGGCGGCGGTGGCGGTGGTGGCCCCTCAGATTGAATGGCCTGCCAGAGTCGATCTGCATCGGGCTGTTCGATTCGATCCAATTCTTCGCGATTTTGACGAATGTGTTTTTCAAATGCGTCCATACCTGATTGGTTAATAGGGTTTTTGTTGTTTCAACAAATCTTGCAGCAGCAATTTGGCTCTGCGATATTGAGTCTTTGAGGTAGAGGCCGTAATGCCGAGCAAATCGGCGATTTCTTGGTGTCGATACCCTTCTAGCAAGTAGAGGGTGAAGACCAGTCGGCAGCCCTGCGGCAGCTCTTTAATCGCCTGGTGAATATCTGCCATCGACCATTGAGGGCCTTCGGCATCCTCCCTTTCCTCCGTCAACCCCGTCGTCTGCTCCTCCAGCGTCGTCCAGCTTACCCGCTGCTGCTGCCGGATGAAATTAAGGGCTGTGTTGATGGTAATCCGCTTGATCCAGGCCCCCAGCGTCGACTGCCCTTTGAAGCGGTGCAGCTGACTAAAGACCTTGATAAAGCTCTCCTGAACAATGTCTTCGGCATCCGCGGGCCGGCCTACCATGCGAACCACCCGATTATACATGGCTTGTAAATACCGCTCATAAAGCTGCCTCCGGGCCTTTTCGTTGCCCTGGATGCTCTCTTTGATGAGTTGCTGCTCTTTTGCGGAAGGGGTGTTCAAGCGTATGGTTTTTTCCAGGTACATATACTTTTTAGTGAAGCTCAAAAATTAACTTCCCTCTCTTCATTCATTTACTTCCTTCTCTATTTTGCTGAAGTCGGGAATTAATTATTTAAGCAGTGTCTAACCTGTTGTTTTCCTAAAGATGAAGGAAATAGAGAAAGGTTGGAAAGTCGTGGAATTTTTTTTGTCAACAATCGCTATTGCTCTTCCAGAAATCGTTGATAAACCTTCTTTCCCTCCACACTCAAATAGGGATACAGCAGTCGGTTCACCTGCTTGAGGTAAACTGCTTCGTCAAATTCGTTCCATTCATGACTTTGAAAGTAAAACATTCGAATCCCCACACTCAAGTCCATAATGTACTCCAAATCCTCCACCGAAAGCTGAGCGGCCAGATAGCCCTCTCGTTGCAGCTGGATCAACAATTTTAGCCATTGAGCACGTCGGGTCGTATTAAGTGCAGCGACCGTTTGGAAGAATTCAGGGTAAGCCCGCTTTAGCTCTACGTAGTCTTTGCTAAAGAATAGGTATTGGAGAGTGATGTTAAAACTGTGGGCTGGTAAGGTCAGGAAAAAAGTCAATAAGTTTTCCTGTTGATGGTAAAGGGTTTGTAGTTGGGCCAGCTTTTGGTTCATGTCCAAAAATAGCGCCGTAATTAGTTGTTCCTTATTGGCAAAATGGTAAGTGATGTTGCCATAGCTTTTATCCAGCTGTTTGGCAACCTCCCGAAGGGTGACATTTTTGGCCCCCAGCTGGTTGAACAGCAATCTTGCTCGCTCTTTTATGACATCTTTGGTTTTCATATTTGCTAATTTAGGCCATTTGGACTAATTTTGTAGTCGATAATTCCTCAAACCTAAAAATTTACGCCTAAATGTCAACGCTTTATAAGAGCAAAGCTGCCCAATTCGCCATTTTTCAATTGTATGATGAAAAACTCAAAAGCCTGGATATTCCCTACCAAGAGATCGACGTCGATACGGTCTACGGTCGAACTCGAATCATCAAAACCGGCAATGAGCAAGGTCCAACAATCGTCCTGTTTCACGGAATCAACGCCGGGGCGCCACTAGCCCTGGAAGCCGTCAAAGAGCTGCGGGAGCAATACCTATTGATCGCCATCGACACCATCGGGCAGGCGACCAAAAGTGCGGAGCACCCGCTGAGCATCAAGGATAACGCTTACGCCTTGTGGGCAGATGAGGTTTTGGAGCAGTTGGCGATCACTGAAGCCAATTTCATCGGCATCTCCTACGGGGCATTTATCCTACAAAAGCTGATCACCTTCCGCCCCCAGCGGGTAGCCAAATGCATCTTCGTCGTCCCCGCAGGCTTAGTCAACGGCGCTTTGCTCCCCTCTTTCACCCAGCTTTCCTGGCCCCTGATGCGCTACCTCATCACCAAAAAAGACCACCACCTGCGCTCCTTCCTCCGCGCCTTTGTAGCTGAGGAGAATGATTTTATGTTCAGATTACAAAAGGCCCTTTTAGCAGGCGTAAATATAGATTATCGCCGCCCCGGGCTCCTCCAGGCTTCGGACGTCCACCATTACAACAACCCCGTCTACCTAATTGTAGCCGACCAAGACATCTTCTTCCCCGGCCCCGCTGCTGCAAAGCGCGCCCAAGAGATTTTCCCAAATTTGCAGGAGGTTCATTTTCTTATCAATTCCCGACACATCCCTCACCGGAGTCAATTCGCTGAGATTCAAGGGAAGATTGTGGAGTGGGTGGGAGCGCCTTAAGGGACGGTTGACTGCGGCATGGCCATCCCTTCGGGGCCTTTGGCAGTTGGGTGGACGGTAGACGGTAGACGGCCGAACGCGAAGTTTTCTCACGTCAAAACCGTCTACCGTCCACCAGAGCGTCAAAGACGCCAATCGTTCACCAGAGCGCCAAAGGCGCTACTTCTTAGCAAGCCGCAACTGCGTCTTAATCGAGCAACCCACCGCCTTGGTAAAGCAAGGGTTAGGCTCCTGGCCGTCGATCAAGGCATTGAGGGCATTCTCGAGATAGTTTTTTTGGACGCCGAAGGCATCTTGGGCGTTGTCGTCGATGGCGCCGGTGTAGCGAACGACGAGGTCTTTGTCGAGGAGAAAGACGTGGGGGGTGCGGGTAGCGCCGTACTGTGGGTAGACCTCCTGAGCTTTGTCTATGAGGTAAGGATAGGGGAAGCCCTTTTGATGTGCCCGTTGTTGCATCGCCGCGAAGCTGTCACCAGAGTTGACGAGCGGGTCATTGGGATTGATGGCGATGACGGGATAGCGATTCCCGTACTTGTGGTGCAGGGCGATCAGGCGATCTTCGTACATCTGCGCATAGGGGCAGGTATTGCAGGTGAAGGTGATGATAAAGCCTTCTACTTGGCCCCTCTGTTCTGACAAGGTGAAAGTACTGCCGTCTATATTGACAAGGCTAAAGTTGGGGGCGATGTCGCCAACTTCTAGCGAACCGCCTTTGCGAGTGGGAGAGGGATGAATGACAAAACTCATGCAGAGGGCCAAAATCAGGAAAAGCCCGAATAACTGTTTCATTGGTTTAGCTAATTAATATAGGGTTTAACAATTAAATGTAGAGATTCGAAATCTTCAAATGATTGTTCATGGAAACCGCGTTTATCTTTATTGTAGACGACCGTTGCAGGGATGGCTCCTGACCATCTTGGGTCGACCTTATCAATCCAAGAGTTAGCGGCAGGATCATCCAGCAGAATAACCGGAGGTTCCAACTGGTGTTTGTTTATAAATGGGATGAGTTTTTTATCAATCTGTTTTACAAAATCCAGGCTGATGAGGAGGACTTTGAATTTTTTGTTCTTGTACTTTTCGTGAAGCTGTACAAAATAAGGCAATTCTGCTACACAAGGCTTGCACCAGGTTGCCCAGAAGTTAATGACATAGGTCGTATCATTACTTTTGTGGAACAGATGCTCAAGAGCAGCAAAATCGGATTGTGGTACCGATTCGACATCTTTCCATTCCTGTGATGATTGTGCCTGGTTACAGCCCACTAGCCATAGCATTGTCAGCCACAGCAGAGGCATTATTCTGTTTGTTGTCATTAATCCTTTAAAATCTTCGACTACTCTTGTGTTTCAAAATCTATCATTAGAAAAACCAATATTCCCCAGGGGTATTTTTGTTTTTCCTTAATGGTGTATCCACAGTATTTGTCGAAAAGGGTTCACTAAAGCCTAAATCCTAGATGTGCGCCCAGGAGATAGACGGTGTTGTCACTTTCGTAGCGCTGCAATAGGGCTCGGCCGCCGATTAGCCACTGGTCGCTGAGAAAAACATCGTAACTCAGGTGGAGGCTAATACCTGGCTTAAAGGCGCTGCTTCGGGTGGCTCGCGTGGAATCAAGTATCCAGTTGTCGTCGAAAAAACGACCGCTTAGACCTGCGCCGGCTTTGAGCTGCTGCCGATCGTCATTGATGAAGGCATAAGCACCTTCCAATCCAACACTGAAAGTCTGAAGCTGTTGATCGCTCAGGGTGTCGGTGCGGTTGACGAGGCCGTAGCTCGCGCTTACATTGATGAACAGGGGATTATAGAAGGTTTTTGAGAAGGTACCATAGATGGAGCTGCCTGACAGCTTTTCTACGGAGAAGCGACTATAACTATAGCCAAGATTTATCGAGCCTCGATCTCTTTGTGCACTCAAGCTAGAGGCCGTACTCAGTAGCAAAGTTAATACAGCTACCCATCTTATCATAAGGTCAAAATCACTTTAACACAAATCTAATATAAAAATTTAATGCATAAGCATTTTTTTACAAGAATTATGCTGGAAATTTTGATGGCGGCATTATTGCTTAAAGATTTTTTCGATGCGCTGTCGGCCTGCCGGGTCGATTAGGCGGACCAGATAGATGCCAGCCGGGTAGCCCTCCAGCACAACCTTGGTAATCGTACTGCTGGTGAAGCCTTGCTGCAGCGTTTTTCCAAAACCATCCATCACCTCCAACTGCCAGCCAGCCACTGTTCCTCGGATCAGCACATTGTCTCGGGTGGGGTTGGGATAAAATTGTAGCGCGGCTTGCTGCGACAGGTCGACGCTGACGATATTGGAGAATTCGTACTGCTCGTCCCAATCGATTTGCTTAAGCCGGTAGTAGGCAAGGCCCTTGATGGTATTTTTGTCGACAAATTGGTATTGTCGAGAGTTGGTCGAAAAGCCGGCCCCCGCCTGGAAGCCCAGCGTTGTCCAATTCAGCCCGTCGGCAGAGCGCTGAATATCGAAACCCTGGTTGTTTTGCTCACTGCTGGTGGTCCATTCCAACAAAACTTCCTCCTCTTCGACCACATGGGCCTTGAAGTTTAGCAAGGTAACGGGCAGAGGATTCTGTACCTCGGTACCCAGCTCCGCAATGCGGCTATCGTCGAGGTCAGCACGGAAGGCCCGGATGCGAATTTGCTGCTCACCGTCCCAGAGGATGGGAGCGAGGTATTCTTCGCTGCTCAGCGTAGGGACGCTGCCATCGAGGGTATAATGGAGACTGGCATTCGGTGTCCAGCTGGAGAGGCTGACCTGGATGTTGGAGGGCGAAAGGGTGTCCAATGCAATGATGGGCATCCCCGCGCGGCCGATGTTGAAGCCCGTTAAGATTTGTGCTTCAGGATGGTAGTAGCGGTCGAAAAAGTGCTCTTCGTTGCCGTAGATTTGCCAGAGGCTTTCCAGCTGGTTGAGGATAGGCATATAGGTGTTATCGTAGTCTATGACATCCGGGCTGCCCCGGCCTCCCCAGACCAGCGCGATGAGGTATTTATCGACGCCATTGGCTCCGGCCCAGGCATCGCCCTTGGTGACGCCGAAGGCGTTGGCGCGGCGATATTGTCCCATGACATAGCGGGCCCAGGCCCAGTCGGCTCCGGCGGCGGCTACGGCATTTTCGCCCATGTAGGTGCTGGTGGCGTAGGTGTAGATGAAGGGGCGGAAGGAGGCCGCCGATACGGCGGACTGAGGATAGCTGTCGTGTATGATGATATTACCATTGGGGAATACTTCTCCCCTTAAGCGACGCATCGCCTCGTAGGCGGACAGCCAATCGTCCTGGGCCATCCCATCCGAGTAGATGGCCCCCATCCCGTAGGTGTCTCGCCAGCGCCTGATTTCATTGACCCATTCCTGCGCATCGCGGCTGTAGTAAAACCACTGGCTGAAGTAGGCCGACCACTGATCGCCCTCGGCAGTGATGGCATCCATATGCGGTTGGTAGGGCACATTTTCCCTGATCTCATAACGTTCTCCAAAACTCATGGCCCAGCCTCGCTGATTGATGTTCCAGAGGATCCAATTGTCCACATACGGCGGATTATCGTAATCCAACGAAAAGTTATAATCGCTTAGTGCCCATTGGTAATCAAAGGATTTAGCCCAGTCGTAGGGGCGGCAGGGGAAGATGGAAAGGAACAGCCGCTCACCGGGGCGAACGCCGGCTGAGGCTTTCCAGCCCGGGGCTGCCGCTCCAGTCGTTGTCAAATCCTCGGCGGAGAGCCCTTCGAAGGAGAGGCCAGTGGTGAGCAAGCTCAGTTGAGGGGTCAACCCCGTTCCTTTAGGGGTATGTATATTGGCGGTGAATCCACCGAAATCATCCTGAGAAAATAAATCGCCGCCCGTTTTTCGATTAAAATCTCCTCCAATCAAGCTTTCTATCTCCACCGTTGTATTGGCGTGTGGACTGATGACCAGAAGACCATCCATCTGCACACCGATAGTTAGATCATTGCCTACCAAAATCACTTCCGAGTTATTCTGGCTGGATACACTTAAGCCGGACAGCGGTAGATTGCGAACCTGGCTAAGGTCGCGAGGATAGTCGATGCGTTGGCGAGCCGTTAGGGTATTGGCCAATTTATCAAAAATAAAAACGGCACTCGTGACCGTCACCACGATGCTGTCGTTAACCTCCGATACAGATTCTACTTTGATGGGGAGAGTGCCAGCACCACCGGGAAAAGCCACCCCTGCTCCCGGAGCAAAGGGCTGCAGCGGCACGACGGGTAGTTCGATAAAGGCCAAATCTGCAATTTCAAAACTCACATTATCATCGAAGCCCGGCCCGAACTCATGTACCCCCAGGAATACATTAACGAAATCGTAGGGATCGGCCCAGTGTGGATCGAAACGCCAAGTCCAGCGTTCCCAGCCGTCCGGGCCGCTCGTCACTGCGGGCATACCGCCGTAGCGCCCGCCGGAGGAAATCTCTCCGCTGCTATCAGCTCCGTGTAAGCCGATATTGAATTCCCAGGTTTCCCGGGGAAAATCACTTCGAATCAAAGCACTGGCCTCATAGGTACGATTAGCTTTAAACGGAAAGCTCTTGGCCGAAAAAAGGCGGGCATCGGCCTCATCCATCTCATTAGATACCTCAAATTTATAGGTAGCAATATTCTGATAAACCGGGCGGTAGCGCAAGGAGGCACTACCGGAGTTCCTAAAGGCAATCCCTGGCTGCCGAAAATCTCCGCAGGGCAGCCGAAGCACCGTACCTCCATGTGTCTCCGGAGTCAATAAATCCAAAAAGCCCTGCGGGGCCGTCGGCAGATTGCTCGGCACTGGAACGCTGACCTGAAAATTATCTATCATGCAGCGACCACTAAAGGCAGACCCCCAGTTGAAAAAGGCCCCGGCATACCCCACGCCTGTAGCTCTTGAGATACCCGCAACCACACCATAGTCATTACCATCAACCGATAAACGCAGGGTATTATTCGTCAAGTCGATCACGGCTTCGAAGCGGTACCAAGTCCCCAAAGCAAAACTATTGGCCGGAAAAGGCGGAGCCAGCCAGCCTCGATAATCGCCCGTAGCAGGGTCGTAGTCCAAAATCCCCGGGCTAAAGCTATTGCCATTGAAGCGAAAGCCAATGTCGGCAAAGCTATTGTCGCTATCATCATAACACCTCAAAAAGGCAAAGCCATTCTGCGGTTGTCCTGCTGCTGCCATAAAATCAAAGCTCACCCGTACGGTATCCACAGTAACGATTCCACTGTTGAGCAAACCCTCAAAGTCCAGGAGCCGAAAGCCCCCCGCCGTTGGCACCTCCACCTCGACAACTTTCCCCGCCGCCGTACTATTCCCAACATTACCCATTAGGGCTTTGACTTGCATCGTACTGGCAACATCACCCGCCAGCGTAGAGGGCTTCGTACCTCCTCCCCATTGAGTCTCGGGAAGCTGATCAATAGTATCGTCCTCAAAATCTACAGCCGTGCTGATGACTTGAGCAAAGGAGAATTGTACAACAAAAAGCAGGAAAATGGGAAGTAAAGCTTTAGCCATAATTGGGGAATTATGAATAGTGTTAAAATGGTCGGTCTATGTCTGGGCGATCAGCTGCTTTATGACCCTGAAAGGATGGGATAGTGGTTGTAGGCGATTATATAGCAATTTAGATTGATAAATATATCCTTTTTTTAGAGAAAAAGTAAAAATCCAATTTTAAAAAATCGTAAAGAAAAAAAGGGCCACTCCCGCCTTAGTGGCGAGAGTAGACCCAGCGATAAGGGAGTAGTATTTAAAGAGGTTAATTAATATCCTGTTCGGCTTTGAGCTTTTCGATGACCTGCACCAGGTTATCTTTATTGAGCTGATCGGGGGCTTGGCCGTGGGCAATCTCAGCGTGTTTGAGGGCTTTGTCGTATTTGCCGAGGGCGGAATAGCCGCGCGCCATGCCGACATGGGTCGGCCAGACCTCTCCGAAGCGTTCGGTATTGTACTCAAAGATTTTCATGGCGGCCTCCTTTTGTCCCTGAGCGATGAGCTGACGGCCATACCCGTGGATTTGGAAGACGGTGGCGGTATTGTGGTGAACGGCTTTGTCCATAGTGGCCATCGCCTCATCGGTCTTTTGGAGCTTGGCCAGGATTTGGGCTTTGGTGGCGAGGGTGGTGTAGTTTTCGATGCCGATGAAGGGCGTGCTGATAGAGGCGTCGGCCCAGGCTAGCCCTTGCTCCAGGTGGGTGTCGTTTTGCAGGCAATAGTTGGCGGCGGCATTCCAGTTGGTCCAGGTGAAGCCGGGGGCGCCTTGCAGCTCTTTCTTGATGGTGCTGACGTAGAGGTCGTTGATATTGGCTACCTCGATTTTGAAGGGCAGTTTGATGTTTTCCCACCGCATGGCGGCGACGGCGTGGTCGGGCTGGCGGTCGATAAACTCGTAGGTGAGCCATTCGTGGAACGCTGACTGTTCGGGGGTGGCTTGCACGCGGAGGGCGTCTTCGGCTTCATCGTAGAAATAGCTGCCCCAGGCCCCGTGGTTTTTGGAGAAAATGATGGTCCAGGGGCCATTTTCTTCGACTACGATGTGTAGACCGTATTTGCCTGCCTTGATGGGCTGCCCTTGCACCAGCATATCATGCGAGAATTTGATGATGGTATTTTCATTGGCGCCGGCCCGCCAGGGCGCAGGATTATTGAGCCCAAAGTTTTGTTGGTTGAGTCCATAGGGCACCAACTGCCCCCAGATTTTACCAGTGCGATCGGCACCATTTGGTGCGGTGACGTCCGGGCTGTTGTATTTAATGCTAACATGCGCAATGGCCCCGATGTACTGCGTAACAATGGATTTTTGATTGGCCCCACCAGGAGGGGTGGAGATTTGAGCCTTCCCCAACTGCATACCTACAGCCAGGCATAGGCATAAAAGGACAAGTCGTTTCATGATCTAAGCGATTTGGTGAAAATAATAAGCGTAATTGGGGAATTACAAGGGGAGAGAGAAGAGAAAATTCCAATTAGATAAGGGGAAGGTAAGGATTCGGCAAAGACTTTTTATCTACCCATTGCTCAAATATCGATGAATAGTAAGAAATTTCCGATCAGTAACATGATTCTCTCGATGAGTATGAATCATTGGTTTTTAGGGTATACAATAGCCATCAGCGCGTCTGCTTCACCACTTTCTTACTCACTATCTGCCCCTCCTTGCTGAGGACCAGATAATAAACCCCGTCCTCTAAATGGCTAATGTCGAGCCGGTCCTGCCCGCTGAGCTGCCACTGCGCCTTTCCTTGCCCCAGTATGGAATACAGCTTGGCTTGGTATCCATTGAGGTCTGCGCCTGATAAATGGAGGAGGCCGGTAGTGGGGTTGGGGAAAATATCGGGCGGAGGCGGTAGAGGTGGTGTTGGTAGGGCAGTCGTAGGTCTATATTTTTCTAACTTCACCAAGGAGCGAGAACCAGAAAAGTACATGTTGCCTTCCTCGTCGATAATATGGTTGACACCTTGATCGTAAAAAGGGTCGTTGGGAAAGGCTCCTTCTGAGCCCAGTAGTTTTTTGACAATTAATTCTCCGGAGTCCCAATCCAATCCATAATAGTAGTAATTGCAATCAGACTCTTTACCCGTTCCATAGACCAGGTTGCTGCCCGAAGAGTAGCAAAGTACCCCGTTCATATTGACTTGGTCGGTGGCCCAGGCCAGGGTAAATTGCTTGCTGAGGGTATCCCAGGAGAACTTCTGTACGCCTTTTCGGTTATCACAGTCATAGCCCAGGAAACCGTTGAACTGTGCGATGGCGACATCGTAGCCGGAGACGGTGGGAGAGTTTTCGATGGATTGGAAGAGGTTGCCGAAGGACTGGGCGAAGGGAATGGCGATGGAGTCGGCAAAGCGAATATCCATGCCGGGCAGGCCTGTCCAGCCTGCGGGCAATTCCCGCCAGAAGGCGATCAGGTGATTCTCGGCGTGGCCGTCGGCCACTACGACTAGCTTATCTTTTCCCGCTCCCCAGCCCATCAAAGTGGGTGTAGTCCCACTGCCGTTGGCAAAATTTCCCGTCGGGCCATCGTTTACAAAATCATAAAGGGCCTCCCAGGCCAAAGAAAGGCGGTTGCCGTCCCAGTCAAACTGAATCAGGCGATGAGTGGTGACGATAAAAAAGGAATTGTTTTCGTCTACTGCAATTGAATTGTGGTTGACGATCTCATTAGGATAGAGGCTATAGCGCAGCGTATCCAGCAGATTCAAATCCTGATCGATCATGCCTACCCAGGCAGACTGCTTGGCAAAATCTTCGTGGGAGTACCAAACGATTTCTCCTCGGTAGTTAAGGTTGTACATCGACACTTTATTGATGCCGTACTTTTCAAAACTAAAGGTGTCCAGCATGACAATATCGGAGTAAGGATCATTGGGGTCCTCATCACTCATTTTAAACAATCGGGTGTATTCTCCCTTCGCAGGATCATAGTCTGAGTCGTAGGTAAACCAGATTCTATCTTTGGTCAGCATATGATTATAGCCATTGGAATTGAGGCGGTCAAAATCGATCCGTAGGCTGTCGATGGCAACAATTTGGCTTCCATCATCAATAAATTTGAACACATGGGTAGAATTAGAGTAGAGGATCACCCGCTCGCCATTGGGGTATTGGTCCGAAAAGTAAATCCAGGGGGAGGTGCTGCCGCTAATGTCGGTTCGGGCTTTGATGATGATGCTATCGCCGGGCAGAATGCCCGGCAGGCAGGTGGACGCCTGTGCGTAATTGTTCCGGTGGTAAATGGGGTAGGGGGAATCGGCCAGCCAGGGATTGAGGGGCGGATCGTCGGGGCAAAAGGAGGTCTGTGCGTCTACAGGGTAGGCAAGGAACAGTAGAAACAATAAGCAAATAAGGGGGAGGAGATTACGCATCTTAGATGGCCTTTAGGCAGTTAGAAAACTGCATTGAAAGAATAAGCTCAAGCCATTAAGTAATGCTTATTATTATGTACCACCAAATTTTTTCAACCAACGGTTGCTGTGCTTCAACAAGTTGCAAGACTTTTGTCTGCTTGCCCCAAAAGATTACTGGTATTTCGCTAATCGCTCCTTCGTCCATTCCACAAAATCCGCATAGAAACTTTCCTCCAGGGCTTCCTTCTGTACTTCCAGCATGTTCTGCACTTTGGTCAGCGCAGCTTTGGCCAATGCTTGGTCTTCCATCTTATCGTAGGTATCGGCCAGATTGATGTGGAGGCGAATATTGTCGGGCGCTTTTTCCAGCCCCCATTGATAGATGTCTACAGCGGCCGAATAGTTTTCCGTATCTCTAAAGTCATCCCCAACGAAGCGAATATATCGGACACTAGGCTCGAAGGTAAAGCCAAAGTGCTGTTCTTGTTGTTGATAAAAGGTTTTGATTTGCTCCCGCAGTCCTTGCTGAGGATTGTCGGCAAACCCTTCCAGGACGGTCTGATCGGTAAAGTAATTCCGGCTCATTTTACACAGGCCATCGTTAAAGGAAGGGATGACGCAAGACCAATGGTCGGTGCCTTCAATAAGCTCCGTGGCCCAGGCCAGGGTAGGGTTGGCGTGTGTCGTAATAATGGAGTCCAGTATTTCTACTTGCTTACGAAACTGCTTCTCCCGGCGGCCTACTGTCCCATTAGAGCAATAGAGAAACTTACCCAGTTGGGGTTGGGTTTGTAAAATAGAATCTGCTTGCTGCATGATCCAATTTTTCCGAAAACCAATGGATGGTCCAATAGCGATGTAAGCATCAAACATATCCGCTTGCGCACTGAATAAAGTGCTGGTCACAAAGGCCCCGCCCCACGAGTGCCCCACAATCGTCCTAAAGTCTTTCACCCGATAGTTAGCCTCAATCAAAGGGAACACCTCCTCTTTCAGATGCTGCTGTAACTTCGTTGCCGGTGGCCGGAATTCATCCCCCCGATCATCAGAAGGGATACCTACCACAATCATCGGAATGACCATATAGCAGTCCACCATATAGTTGATGTTCTGTTTGGCCATTTCCCAAAAGGCATCGTATTGTGCGTCCAGCACATAGGTTACCAAAAAAGTCCCCGTCGTATCCCGAAAGTAGCGGTTGGGTAGTAGGACTTTAATTGTACGTTCTTTGTCAAAGGCTTTAGATTGAATGGTATGCTCGATATTGTATTGATCTTGAGCAAAGGTTTCCGCCCCCAAGAGTAGGCAGGCGATTAGGAGGAGTAAGGCACGTTTCATCAGCGCGGTGTTGAGCTTGTTTTTTATAATCCGAATATCTCTAAGGACTACCAGATTTTGTAAAGGTTGCGCGTAAAGTAACGGCTTACTTCCTTTCTATCCTAATACTTTGAATCCTGTTCCCTACAACTTGGATTAGTCAAACAAATTTTCCAATTCTAAAAATGCCGTTTCGATAAAGTAGAGGCTCCACTCACCGTATTCGTCGTTCCCTAAATTTTCAGATCTCGAAAAGAAAAAATATTTGCCATCCCTCGAAAAACGGGGCGCTCCTTCTTCGTTTTTTGAATTGATTTTAGGGCCAATGGATTGGGCCTTACTCCATCCCTCTGCGGTTTTTTGAGCAACATAAATATCCTCTCCTCCGGCTCCTCCCGGCACAGCAAAAGAATTGAAAAATAAGTATTTTCCATCCGGCGAAACCACAGGAGAATAAATCCAATACTTCTCGTCTTCGAAGAGCCCTTTAATTTCCTCCGGTTCACTAAAAGTGCCATCGCGGTACTGGGTTTGGTAGAGTTTGATGGCCTTCGATCCTCTTACCATCGTGGTGTAATAAAAGGTTTCATTATCTACCGCAGAGAGAAAATTATTGTTCGAAGAAGGCCACTGCTCGCCTTCCACTTGCACCTCATTAATTGGAGCAGGTAAAGGCACTGGCGTTCCCCATCGATCGCCCGTCTTTTTCATCATCCAGATATTCATATCAAACGCTCCCTGGTTGGGACGGTCGGGAATCGGTCGCTCCGAACCAAAAAAGAATAGGTTCCCATCCGGTGTAATCGACGCGGTCTCATCTCTATCCACCGAAAAATCACAAACCCTGGGTGTCGTCCAATCACCATTGACAAAAGTGGTCTCATAAATTTTCTGCTTCTTCTCCGGTGCTCTTCTGCAAAAATAGGCTCTCTCCCCATCCGGGGTAAACATGATTTCAAATTCACTATTATTTTCTGTGGAGATCACTCCCGGAGCAAATAGCGTAGCCTCTTGAATGGTGTTGGGAGAATAGCTTAAGGGCTTTTCAGCCACGGGGGTATTGCCACAGGATACCAGCAGCAAGCCAATAATAACGAGGGAAGTAAACTTATACATCTGAGCCGTTTTTTAAGTGAAGGTTTATAGATATACGGCTCAACTTTGATTTTGGATTTTTGTGCTTGGGGGGACGCCTTTGGCGTTTGGGTTGACGATGGACGGCCGGACGTTAAGGTGGTAGAGAATTGGCATACTTCACGATTACCGTCCACTGTCGACCGTCCACCCCAAGCACCGCAGGTGCCCACCGCCCCTAAGCATTCAACTTAAACCGAATCCCCAAGCGCTCCAACGCCGCCGTGAACTCCCCGTCCGCTTTGACCTTGCGTTGCTTGGCGTAGAGATTAAGGCTCAGTTGCTTGGTCCGATCCAGGAAAATGATTTTCAGCTTGTGTTTGCCCTTGTGTTCCTTGCAGAGCTTATCGATGTCGTTCACCAATTCTTCGCTGAGGAGGTCGAGGGGGAGTTTGATGGTAATGGATTCGGTCATGTCTTCTCCGATGCTTTCCAGTAGGCGGACTTCCTTGATTTTGAGTTGGAATTCCTCGCTGTTCCAGCGCTTTTGGAAAATGCCGGTGATGTGAACCACCTGGCCGACCTGTAGTTTTTCTTTGAATTGCAGATAGTCATCGCTGAACAGCGGAAACTCTAGCATACCGTGATAGTCCTGGATGGTGAAGAGGCCCCAGCCGGTACCTTTCTTGCTCACTCGGTGCTGGGCCGTGGCGACGATGCCCGCTACCTTCACCTGCTGGCCTTTGAATTGATCGATTTTATCCAGACTAGTGGTAGTGAAATTTTCCACTTCCAATTTGTAGTCATCCAGCGGGTGGCCACTGAGGTAGATGCCCGTGACTTCCTTTTCACGGGTCAACTTTTCGATCAAACTCCAAGAGCCGCGATCGGGAACGGCTGGCTCAGGAATCATGATGTCCTCGCTATCGCCGAAGAGGGAGTTGTGACTCTGGGCCTTCTGCATCTGGTAGGCATTACCGTAGCGCAGCAGGTGCTCCAAAAAGGTATCGTACTTCTCGGAAGGAGCAAAGTATTGCGCCCTGACCAGGCCATCAAACTCGTCCAGTGCTCCACTGAGCGAAAGGCTTTCCATGCATTTTTTGTTGACCGAGCGGAGATTGAGGCGACGCATCATATCAAAGATGCTCTTGAAATTACCGCCCTTAACGCGTTCTTCCAAAATGGCCTCGACCGGTCCTTCTCCAACGCCTTTCAAGGCCGAAAGACCAAAGCGAATTTGCCCTTTTTTATTCACCGTAAAATCCGAAACACTCTCGTTGACATCTGGTCCCAGCACTTCGACACTCATGCGACGGCACTCCCGGAGGAAGAAGGTCAGCTTGGAAATATCGCTCTTGTTGTGGGTCAATACCGAAGCCATAAACTCAGCCGGATAGTGGGCTTTGAGGTAGGCGGTTTGGAAGGCGATGAAGGCATAGCAGGTCGAGTGCGACTTATTGAAGGCATAAGAGGCAAAGGCCTCCCAGTCTTTCCAGATTTTATCCACCGTTTTACGAGGATGTCCGTTTTTATCACAGCAGCCCTCGATGAATTTAGGATAAAGGGCATCGATGATTTTCTTTTTCTTCTTTCCCATCCCCTTACGCAGCGCATCGGCCTGGCCCTTAGAAAAGCCCGCCAGTTTCTGCGAAAGCAGCATCACCTGCTCCTGATAGACGGTAATGCCGTAGGTTTCAGCCAGGTATTCCTCCATCTCCGGCAAGTCGTAGGTGATGGGCTGCCGCCCGTGCCGCCGCTCGACAAAGTCGGGGATATAGGCCAGTGGGCCAGGACGGTACAGAGCGTTCATCGCAATGAGGTCTTCAAATTTATCGGGGGCCAGCTCGCGCATGTACTTCTGCATTCCGTGGCTCTCGTACTGGAAGATGCCGATGGTCTCCCCGCGCTGGAAAAGCTTGTAGGTTTCTTTATCTTCTAGAGGGATTTCGTCGGGATCGATTTCAATACCATTGGTTTGCTTCACTAGCTCGATGGCATCTTTGATGATGGTGAGGGTTTTGAGACCGAGAAAATCCATCTTCAGCAACCCCGCATCTTCGGCTACACTATTATCGAACTGACTAACCAGCAGGTCCGAATCTTTGGCGACCGTGACCGGGACATAGTTGGTAATGTCGTCGGGGGTGATGACTACTCCGCAGGCGTGGATGCCCGTATTGCGTACCGACCCTTCCAGCTTTTTCGCCGTTCGGATGGTCTGTCCAAGCATATCACTGCCCTCCGCCAGCTTGCGGAACTGGTAGGCTTTTTCCACATCCTCCGAACTCATCTTAGATTTTAGCCCCGGATCAATATCCTTATCCGCCAACACTTTTTTGAGGGAGGCCGAAAGGTGGGTGGGGAAGGTCTTACTGACCCGGTCCACATCCGGAAGCGGTACGTCCATGACCCGGCCTACATCGCGGATGGAAAGCTTGGCCGCCATCGTACCATAAGTGATGATCTGAGCCACCTGATTACGGCCGTACTTCTCAATAACGTAGTCAATGACCTTGGATCGGCCAACATCATCGAAATCAATATCAATATCCGGCATCGAAATCCGCTCTGGATTCAAAAAACGCTCAAAAAGAAGGTCGTACTTGATAGGATCGACATTGGTGATGCCTACGCAATAGGCGACGGCCGAGCCTGCCGCCGAGCCCCGCCCCGGCCCAACCGATACGCCCATTTGGCGGGCGGTGGTGGTGAAGTCCTGGACGATGAGGAAGTAGCCGGGGTAGCCGGACTGCTTGATAACGCCCAGCTCGAAGTTGAGGCGTTCCTCGATTTCGGGGGTGATGCTGCCGTAGCGGCGGCGGGCCCCTTCGAAGGTCAGGTGCCGGAGGTAGTCATCCTGGGTGGCGAAGCCCTCGGGGAGGGGGAAGTTGGGCAACAAGACATCGCGGGCCAGCTTGATCGGCTCCACCTTATCGATGATTTCCATTGTATTGTCAACCGAAGCTGGCACATCGCTAAAGAGTTGATTCATCTGCGATTGTGTCTTGAAAAAGAAGTCCGAGCTGGGGAATTTGAAGCGTTTGCTTTCATCCAGCAGACTGTTGGTGTTGATACAAAGCAGAATATCGTGCGGTGCCCAGTCGTCTTCCTCTACATAGTGCGAATCATTAGTCGCAATGACCTTGATGTTAAATTTAGCGGCGATGCGCAGCAACTCCTGGTTGATGTCCTCCTGGCTAACCCCGAGTTGGTTGATATTTTCCAGGCCTTTGTGGCGTTGAATTTCAATATAAAAATCTTCTCCCAACAGATCGAGCCACCACTTGGTTAGCTTTTCGGCCTTTTCGATATTGCCATTCAGGATGGCCTGCGGAATCTCTGCACCGATGCAGCAACTGGTCGCGATCAGCCCTTCGTGGTATTTTTCAATTAACTCTTTATCAATTCGGGGAAATTTGCTGTAGAGCCCTTCGATAAACCCCAGCGAGCAGAGCTTACAGAGGTTTTCGTAGCCCTGGCGATTCTTGGCCAACATCAGCTGGTGAAAGCGTTTATCCGACTCCCCTTTGGCCCGAGAAAAGGACTTGCGGTGGCGATCTTCTACAAGGTAAAACTCACAGCCGATCACCGGTTTAAGGTCTCGCTTCTCGGCTTCGGCGACAAACTTGAAGGCCCCGAACATGTTTCCGTGATCGGTCAGGGCGACGCCTTTTTGGCCGTCGGCTTTGGCCTTATCCATCATCACAGCGATGTCGGAGGCGCCGTCGAGCAGCGAATATTGAGTATGGCAATGCAGATGAGCAAATTCTGGCATGATGGTGTTGTTTTCTGTTGTTCGTGTAACGGAATTGGGAAATGTGCAGTTCTCACCATCCGTTTTCTCATAATAGTCTATCCATCAAGGATTTAATCAGGGCCGTAATGGCACCGGTTCACCTTGGAGTAGGGGAATAAAAATACTAGTCCATGTTCTGGAGAGCCCTCCTTGATGGAGGGCAAAGAGAAGAACATTATTATCATTTTCCTGAGGAGATAAAATTACGGAATTTATACAGAATTTTGATTAATGTACCATTATAATGTATAATATGCCATTATACTCTTAATAAATCCATTTTTTGTATAAAATACCATTATAATGTATAATATACCATTATTCGGTTAATTTATCTAGAAGCAAATACTACTACACAAAAAGCGCCTGATATATTTGCCAGCTAATTAAGAAAATATCCCCTATCAGAACCTCTTCTTCCACTTTTGGGTTCTCTAGCTAAACAGCGCCATGCTCCGAATACTCAACCACAAAGACCTCGACCAATTCCTCCAGATTCGTCAGGATAGCCTGCGCTTCAACCCCGAGGCCTTCGGCGCCTCCGCTACCGAAAAAATCGACCGCGAGCAAACCCGTCAAAACCTCAAAAACAACAGCGAAGAAAACTTCATTTTCGGCTACTTCGAAGAGCAGCAACTGCTCGGTATCGCCGGATTCATCCGCCACCAAAGGGCCAAAGCGCGGCATAAAGGCTTCATCTGGGGCGTATTCGTCTATCCCGAGCAAAGAGGCAAAGGCATCGGCAGGGCCCTAATGCTGGCCTGCCTGGAGAAGGCCCAGCAGATCGTAGGGCTGGAGAAGATCAACCTGTCCGTTATGGCCGTACAGCGCCGCGCGCTGAGGCTTTACCAGCAGCTGGGCTTCGAAATCTACGGCGTCGAAAAGGGCTCCCGCAAAGTCATTGGCCGGTACTACGACGAGGTGCTGATGGCCAAGCAGCTGGAAGCAAAGGGGAATAGAGAAAAATAATATCTTTGCCGGACAATGACTCGCTCTATGATGAATAAAACACTTTTGCTCGTAAGCGGTATTTTTTTATTGCTGATCGTCGGCTGCTCGGGAGGGCGGAAGGCCGCAGCGGCAGCTGGAGCTAACGCCGCTTTGCTGAGGCAGGAGGCGATGCAACTGGTCAACTGTTTGAACCAAAGGGACTACGACTGCCTATTTCGACTTCACGCCGATGATTTTGAGGGCTGGTCGCCGGCGGTACGTTTGGAGGATAAGCCGGTTTTTATTGAAAAGATGGTGAAGAATTATCGCGAGGGCAACCTGCTGGTCAAGGCCAGTATTCGCGAGGTGGAGGCCGGAGCGCAGCAAGGGTATGTTTATTTCGACTGGACGCTCAGCTCGCTGGCCGATGGCCTGGAGACGATGCTGCTGGATCAGCGCTGCCTACAAATCTGGCGGCAGAATAGGAAGGGGCAGTGGCAGTTGAGTCGGAGTTTGTTTTACTAGAATATGCAGGTACCAAAGCTATTATGATTCGTTTTCAACTGACTTATTTATTGGGCTTTATTTGCTTGATTCCTTGCATGCCTATTCTCTACTTTCACGGGCGACGGGTCAAACAGACGATGCCCAATTTACCGATGGCGGAAGGCCCGCAGGGGCAAGCTGGCCAGGGCGATCCGGCTCTGCGTTTATTGGCCGTCGGCGAGTCGACCATCGCCGGCGTTGGCGTCGATACCCACCAGCTGGGCATCACCGGACAGATGGCCCAAAAGCTATCTCAACATTTCGGGCGTGCCGTCCAGTGGAAGGTCTTCGCCCATACCGGCTACACCGCCCGCGTCGCCCGAGAAAAGCTGGTGCCCAATATCCCCGATGCCCCGGTCGATCTGGTCGTCATCGGCCTAGGCGGCAACGACGCCTTCGAACTCAACAGCCCACTGCGCTGGCGCCGCGATTTTGAAGCCCTAATCGCCTCCATCCGCCAAAAAATCCCCAACTGTCCCATCTTAATCGCCAATATGCCCCCCTCCGGAGAATTTCCGGCCTTCACCGGGCTGATGAAATTCATCTTTCGCAATCTCATCCACCTCTTCGATCAGAGCTTGAAGGCCATGACCGCCGAGCTGGACGAGGTCTATTATGTCGGTAATGAAATTAAAGTCGACGAGTGGATCGAGCGGATAGGGGGGAATGTCGACATCTATGATTTCTTTAGCGACGGTGTCCACCCCTCGCCACTGACTTATCGCCTGTGGGGAGAAGAATTGGCCCACTATGTTTTCGAAAATCGATTACTTTAGAATCCTCCCGCCGGTACTTTAGCCAGTTCGATTACCTTGACTTTGAGTAGGTTACCCAGTTCCAGGAACGTCTTTTTCCATTCTTCATTCACAAAAACCCAATCGCCGCGCTTGTAGCCCTGCATCATCGAGAAATACTGATTTTGGCTTTTCCAAATGTCTAATTCTAAACCCATTTCATCGACTGTCTTCAGAATTTCGATCAATAGCTCTACCTGTTTGAGGGGAATATTATTAGAGGCCATCAGTCGGAGTTCGTAGAAGATGCGTTCGCCGGCTGCCAGTTTGAAGGACTGCTCATTGCCCAGCTGGATGCCCCATTTTTTGAGCTGACGCGCCAAGCTTTGCAGCTGCTCAATGGAGAGTTCGCCCTTCTCAAAGAATCGGTGCAAATCGGCATTGACAATAAACTGCACGACATTCTTATATGCCTTCGGTACGGGGATATTGCTCTTTAGCATCTCCGACATCAGTTGGTAATTATCATTGTAGATGTCCCGGAAAGAATTTTCGGCCAGCTTGAGATTGCGATTGGTGATCATTTTGAGAATCTTGCGTTTCTCATCGCGGAAGAGGTGGCGGAAGGTATATTTTTCTGAACCAAAATAGGCCTGCATCAAGCCAATCACATCGCCCAAATCATGGTTGCGAAAGGCTTTGATAATTTTATCGTACATCTCCCGGAAATGAGCGGACTTCATATCGGTAGAAATATTACCGATGATGTTCTGCTGGCCCAGATAGATAACGGCAAAGGAGAAATGCTTTTCCGAACGCGTGATGAGCGACCTTACCGTCGTCCGGCCGATGGCCAGCTTCTGGTTACCGGCCGCCGAGCGCTCCAAAAATTCATTCTCGGCAATGTAGTTGAACAGCGGCAACTCCTCTGGTTTTTCTTCAAAAAGCGAAGAAACGGCGTAGTGCATGCCCGCCCTAGTCAGCCCTACCCGTGAGGGTATGACATGGTCGCGGAAGCTACTAGCTCCGTTTTCGTAAACATTACTGGGTGCTTTTTCCAATCGTTTTTCAAATTCTTCGTGCAATTCTGCCTTACTCACCTGCCGGGCATAATCAATAGCTCGAAGGGCGTATTGAAGAATTTGCATCGTCTCGATGCCAGAGATTTCGTCGAAGAACCAACCGCAGCTGGTGTACATCAAAATGGCATTGCGCTGCATTTCCATCAAGCGCAGTAGCTTGTTGTGCTGTGTAGGGGAAAGCGGCTTTTTGGCGTGTTGATCGATAAAGACCTGTAGCTGCTCATCGCCGCGATCGAGGAGAATTTGGATATAATCGTCCCGGGCGGCCCAAGGGTCTTTGAGCAGCTTGCCTGCCTCCTTTTCGAAGATGGGGATCAGCTCATCGCGCAGCCAGTCCAGCGCATCGCGCAGCGGGGCTCGCCAGAGTTGGTTCCAGTGGGGGTGGCCGCCGGTATTACAGCCGCAGTCAGAGCGCCAGCGTTCTACGCCGTGGACGCAGCTCCAAGAGCTGTTTTCGTGGATTTGTACTTCGTATTGCAGCGGTACCAACTCTAGGAATTGCCCATAGTTGGTTAGCGTTGCCATCTGTTGATTTTGGATAGAATTGAGGCAGTCGGCCAGGGCCATTTCGCCGTGGCGGTGGTGGTGGCCATAGCTTTCGCCGTCGGTGGCGACATGAGAGAGCTGTGGCTCCGCTCGTCCGTCAAACTTGCTGCACATTTGGCGAGCGAACTCCTTACCGTTGTTGAGCAGTCCTTTGAAGGCGACGCCCTGAGCGATTTCGCCATCGTAGAAGAACAGGGCGATGCTTTTGCCGGAGGGCAGATTGTAGCGATAGGCCCGGCGCGGATCAATGCTGTCGTGCGGCAGCTGCTGCCAGTGCTCCGTTCCGATTTTGCGGATGGCTTTGCCTTGGCGGGGAGAGAGGATGGTGTATTGGATGCCGTGCTCGGCCAGGACTTCGAGGGTCGGGGTGTCGACAGCAGTTTCGGCCAGCCACATCCCTTCGGGCTTACGGCCGAAGCGATGCTCAAAATCTTTGATGCCCCAGGCCACCTGGGTCTCCTTATCGCGGGCGTTGGCCAGCGGGAGGATAAGGTGGCTATGGACTTGTGCGATGGCGGAACCGTGGCCGCCGAAGAGCTTGCGGCTTTGCACATCGGCCTCGATGATGGCTTGGTAGGTCGCCGGGTCGGCATGCTCCAGCCAAGACAGCAGCGTTGGCCCAAAATTGAAGCTGATGTGGGCGTAGTTATTGATAATTTTACTGATCGAACCTTGCTCGTTGAGGATACGGGCGGCGGTATTCGGAGCGTAGCACTCAAAATTGATACGCTCATTCCAGTCGTGGAAAGGCTGCGCCGAATCTTGCAATTCTACCACCTCTAACCAGGCGTTTTCGCGAGGAGGTTGATAAAAATGGCCGTGTATGCAGACGTAATGCTTGTTTTCCATAATTCAAAGGTGTAAAGAGTGGTAAACGGAAATCGTAAGATAAGGTTTGACTTGGCTATTGTTACTTTTCTTCCGCTTTTCTATCCATTTACCTAATCTTAACGTAAGATTGTCCGTACAATATCTTTTATTTTCAACTAAAACACCTTGCTTTATGAAAATTAAAAACTTACTCACTAGTACTTTTTTGCTATTGACTTTTGCATCGCAGGCGCAGTTGCCTTATGAATTGGTCATAGAAAGCAGCACTTACAGCAATCTCACCGCTAGTACCTCTGTGAACAATGACACGACCTGGGATGATCCGCAATTTACCATCCCTATTGGGTTTGACTTTGAATTGCTAGGGGAGACAGCCAATGAAATATTCATTGTTGAAGAAGGCGTTGGTGGTTTTCTATCTACAGACGGCTCAGGAATGGGAATCATTCCGATTTTCATCGCCTATGGTGCCGATATTATTGATCGAGGATATGACCTTGACTTAGGCCCCGGCCCCGGTTCGCAATCCAATATTTCTTACCAACTAGAAGGCAATGCTGGCAGCCGTATCCTTAAAATCGAATGGAGGAATGCGGGGTTTTATAGTGATGTAGATGATGATGGTATCGCCCAGGATTCGATCAATTTTCAGGTCTGGCTCTACGAAGGATCAAATGATATTGCTATCCATTTTGGCCCTAAGCTGATCAGTCAACCCTATTTGGCCTATGATGGTAAAGGAGGGCCTCTCGTCGGGTTTTTCCCCAATTATAATGTAGAGGAAGATGATGTGGAAGGCAATATCTATCTCCTGAGTGGCGATCCACGCAAACCATCCTTTTTAGAAGTCGTCGATTTATATGAAATTCTGTTCTTGAGCGGGGCCATTCCCAACGGAACCGTTTACCGTTTTACTCAAGTGAATACCAGTATCAATGAGCTGGAAGTATTGAATGCTCCGACCCATGTTGTTCCAAATCCAGTACGAGAAACGTTTCAACTAGTCTATGATCGCAATGCCTTGACTATTGTCAATGCCAGTATCATCAATTTTGAGGGTCGAGTCCTGCGTCAAGTTAGGGATATTGATCAGGCCGTCCCGATAGCTGATTTACCAGCCGGGCTTTACACGCTGCAACTACAAACCAAAAGTGGTCAGTTGATTAGCAAAAAACTGCTGAAACAGTAAATGTAAAAGATATTTAGTATTTTGCTTATATAAAAGGCAAATGATTAGCCTCCTACGAAGATTTGCAGGGGGCTAATTCCTATTGTTAACTACCCTTTTGGGCCTTTGAACAGGCTCGGAAAATGGATTGAAGAATGCGACTTTTCATACATCTTATATTATTATTGAGCTTAGGCTGTCTGCTCTACGCCTGCGAAGGAGGACAACGTGACTCTAAGGGGGTTGACCAACCAGTGAAGGAACAGATACCAACGACGACAGACGGAAAGAACGAAGATCGACCTCCTCCCAACGAGATGACGCCACCCCATGAGACGACACTGCCGGAAAAGCCCCATGAGATAGGAGATAAACCCAAAACGGAGCAAGACGAACTGGTAAACGGCAGTGGCAGTGGAACCGCCGATAATAAACCAAAGCCTGGGACGGGGACCAGCGGTAAAGAGCAGGGAGAGCTGCTTTATGCCATTCCGGACAGCATGCAAGTTGAGCAGGTGAAGCGGGTAGAAGTGCGGGTAATTAGAGGCTTGGCAGAAGATAATATAGCGCAGCTGACCGATAGGCTGGAAGATACCAGCCGGGTAGTGATTAATGTGATCGAAACCAGCGGAACGATGAAGATTCAGCTGCGGGAGCAGGATCCTACCAATCCTAAATTCAGTATTGATCCGTTGACCTCGGAGGAGCAAATTATCGATAAAGGGGGGATAGGCAATTGGTCCTGGAATGTCAAACCACTCGTCGTTGGTCAACATAAGCTTATTATTACGGCAGGCATCAAAAAGAGGTCGGAGGAGACCGGAGAAACTGGCTATCGCTACGCTCCCGTCTGGGACGAGTACATCGCAGTAGCGGCCATAGAGGCGGCCCCCAACTGGCTGGCCATCGGTGGTGGAGCCAGCCTGCTGCTGGCCCTATTAGTCGCCGTCGGCCTGTGGCGCTCCAAATCCCAGCAACTCCTCAGCCCACCCCTCATCCAACGCGAAAAGCTGGACCACGTCGAAGACCTCATCAAAGCCGATCAGCTAGAAGCAGCATTGGACGAAATGGAGGGATTGGTGCAAACCGTACGCGATAAAGAGCACAACCTCATCATCGGCTACAAAGCGGAACTCAACAGCTTCACCAACCGCTACAATAGCGGCGAAATCAGCTATGAGGAGCTGAGCAAGGTCAAAGCGCGCATCCGCAGGGCTATTGTAGAGATGAATGATCGCCTGGGGGGCGACCCCACAGAGGGCTAAATCGGGCCTAAGCTATGGACAACAATCAACACATCAAACAACTCATCGAACGCTACCAAAGCCAAGAGCTGGCGCGCCATCACCTAGAAAAGGTCTACGAGCGGCTAGAAGCAGCCAACCTGCAGCTGGAACAGCTTGAAGTCCTTCTGGAAAAAGAATATAAATCCATCAAACCCCTGGAACAGCGCAGCCTGCAAGGCTTATTCCATACCATCCTGGGCAACAAGGAGAGCCAGCTGGAAATTAGAAAGCAGGAATACCTCCATATGGCCCTGAAGTACAATGAGCACAAAAAAATGGTGGAACTGCTGGACTTTGAACGGCGGGTACTGGAAGAAAAACTGTTGGATGCAGCGGCGGTGAAGCAGGAATTAGAGGCCAGTATTCAACAGCGCAGTCAAAGCATCATTCAGCGCTATCCCGAGCTGGCTAATGAACTGAATAATGTTGATCGGGAGATTGACCACAAGGTGGGCCTGCGGCGCGAGCTGAATGAGGCCATCATCGTTGGCCTGCAGGCCGTACGCTTGCTCGAAGAAATGGCGGACCTGTTGCAGCAGGTGCACAATTGGGGGGCTTCAACCCATTCGGCTTATCGTAAGGAAGATAGTTATGAGTTGGAACAGACCAATGTGATCATCGACAAAGCCCACAACCTGCTGTACAAGGCCCAGCAAATCCTCCTCAAATTTGATGATGAACTGAAAGACATCTACGCCTATCAGCGCATCCACAGCTTTCATCGCTATGACAATCTGGAGCACTTTTCTGACATTTACTACAGCCGCCTGATCTCGGATTGGATTGTACAAAAGCGTATTCGTGGAGCCTTGGCTAATGTACGGGGTACCCGCGATGGGGTGCGGCAAATCATTGAAAGTTTGCGCAATGAAATGAAGCAGGCCGAGCAATCCATCAACTATTTTGAGCAGCGTAAAAAGGCGGCTATCATGGAATATGTCAAGAACAAATGAGGACCATGAATATATCTAATCGCCGCTCCTTGATCCACTTTGTGCTTTTTTTCCTCCTCCTCCTGGTCATTGCCATCAAGCTGGACTACCCATCGATGCTTCACAAAGGTCCGCAGTCGATCCACGCCTAGCGGCAAGCCGACTGTGCTGCACAAGCCTGGAACTACTACGATAGCGGCATGCACTTCTTCCAACCGGCGGTCGTCAATATCCAAAACGACAGTGGCGCTGCCGCCTCCGAGTTTCCGCTGATCTACTATCTGGCGGCCTGCGGCTACCAGCTTCTCGGGGTGCAGGAGGGGCTACTGCGAAGCTTAAATTTTTTGTTCTTCGCCCTGGGGCTTTATTGTTTTTCGCGCTTGCTGTTGCGACTCCTCGATGATCAACTCTTGGCCGTTAGCCTTCCGATGCTGCTGCTGGGCTCGCCGGCCCTGGCCTTCTACGCTTTTAACTTTTTGCCCAATACGCCCGCGCTGGGGATGGTCTTGCTGGGGATAGCGGCTTACGGGCAGTACCTCCATCGGAAGCGCGCGCGGGATTATTACTGGGCTGTTGCAGGCTTTAGCCTGGCGGGGCTGCTCAAAATCACCCTGCTGGTGCCCTTCTTAGCGGGCCTGGGCACCTACGTGCTCAGTCAGCTCTTTCCCCGCAGGGAGGCCACCTCGTTCGTCTTTTTTCCCTCCCGCTCCAAAATCCTCTGGGCCTGCCTTTTCGTACTGGGCCTCCCCCTACTTTGGGTCCTCTGGTCCAAAAGCTACAACCTCGAAAATCAGTCGGGCATCTTCCTTCGGGATGCCTACCGGCCCGAGCATGTGGCGATGCGGAGTTTGAATCCTGCTTTTTACGAGACGGCGGCCTTGCAGGAGGCTTTGTCCGATGGTGGTGTAGCCGAAGGAGCCAAGGTCATCAGCCTCCCCGATAAATCGCCTAATTTGACTTTGTATTATTTGAGGCGGCGAGGCTGGACGGAGATTTTCAATGGCGACCAATTTAGCCACTTGAGGTGTTCTATCGACGAGCGGCTCTTCTCCTGTAGACTCTAAAAGCTTGGAATAGGGCCTCACTTTATACAATAAACTTTATCTTTTCAAAAACTTTGGTATGGACAGCAACCTCTTTAACATTGGTATATTTGTAGGGATCATCATCGTCACTATTCTGCTGGCCTTTTTGATCAATCGCTTCTTTCTGCGACTCATTCGACGTTCTACACAGGAGATGAGTACTGATCCTACCAATTATGTCTTTCTGCGTCATGCGGTCACCGCACTGGTCTATATTTTCGGGTTCAGTGTGGCCATTTACACGATGCCGAATCTTCGGGCTTTGGCCAGCTCTTTACTTGCTGGTGCTGGTATTCTTGCTGTGGCAGTCGGCTTCGCCTCGCAACATGCCTTAAGTAATATCATCAGCGGCGTTTTTATTGTCATCTTCAAGCCCTTTCGGGTTAATGATCACCTGCAAGTCCGACAGCTCAACGGTATCGTAGAAGACATTACTTTGCGGCATACCGTTATTCGCGATTTTGAAAATAAAAGGATTCTCATCCCCAATGCCATTATTAGCGATGAGGTCATCATCAATGCAGATTTTGTAGAAGACAAGATTTGTAAATGGATTGACATCAACATCAGCTACGACAGCGACATCGATAAAGCCAGGGCGATCATTCAGGAGGAGGTGGAGCAACATCCGCTACTCATCGATGCGCGTACGGAAGAACAGATCAGTGACGGCCTTCCTAAGGTCATCGTACGGGTGATCACCCTGGGAGAATATGCGATTAGCCTGCGGGCTTGGGCCTGGGCAAAAGACTCCGCCGACGGCTTCGTGCTTTCTTGCGATCTTTACGAATCTATCAAAAAGCGATTTGACAAGGAAGGCGTAGAAATTCCTTTTCCCCACCGTACATTGGTGCAAAAACAGTTTCCTGTTCCACAAGTCCAGTAACTATGAAAAAGAAAGGCAATAAGAAAAAACCTAAAATCGTCGGGCTCCCTCCGGGCTCTATTGTTTTTACGGGTAACCAAAAAGTAGAGAAGGTCATCATTCATTATTTGGTTTATGATTCGACCCATTTTTCGGAAACCACAATCGACAATCATAGTCAGATTACCTTCAAAACCTCCGATGATACCCAAACCGATTGGTACGACATTCGAGGGCTGCACGACATCAATTTGATCGAAACCCTGGGCCGACACTTCGACATTCATCCCCTGGTTTTGGAAGACATTGTAGACATTATCCAACGCCCTAAGCTGGACGAGTACGAAAAAGGCCTGTTCATCACCCTGCGCGCGCTGGTCTTCGATAAAGCTACCCTAGAAATCAAAGTAGAACAAATCGCTCTGTACTTCCGCAAGGGCCTTTTAATTTCTTTTCAAGAAACCGAAAGCGACCTCTTCCTGGCCGTAAGACGCCGTATCCAAAGTGGTCAAGGCCGTATTCGAGATCGCGGTTCTGACTACCTCGCCTACGCCCTCATCGACAATATCGTAGACAGTTATTACCCCATTCTAGATGAATTTGAGGCGGTCATTGAAGTGCTAGAAGATAAAATTATCAGTGATCCCGAGGAGAACATCCGAGAACAGATTCACCACCTGAAAAAGGAACTGCTGGTCGTTCGAAAATCCATCGCTCCGCTGCGGGAAGCCATTGGTCGCTTCGCCAAAACCGAGGTCTCCTTTATGGACGAAAAATCCAAGGTCTACATCCGCGATCTCTACGACCATACGGTCCAGGTCATGGATATGGTAGAATCCTACCGCGATATGCTTAATGGCTTACAAGACCTCTATCTCTCCGAGATCAGCTTTAAGATGAATCAGGTCATGCAAGTCCTGACCATCATCACCAGTATTTTTGTCCCCCTATCTTTTCTCACCGGCATGTACGGGATGAATTTTGTGAATATGCCGGAGCTGCGATTCAAGTATGGCTACTTTATTTTGCTGGGGGTAATGCTGGCTATTTTTGTAGGGTCGATTGTTTATTTTAGGAGGAGGAAGTGGTTTTAAGAGGATGATTATTAGGAATACTAAAGTGTATTGAGAATTGCGCTGAAAACAATATTGGTATCAACAATAATTTTCATTGGTTTAAGAGTCTGCCCTTATTCTCCTTCCACCAATTTTTATTGACCTGAGAGGAAAGTTGATCAACATCATCCTGCGTTGCGTTGCTTTTTGAAGATACATCGTTGTATTTGAGATAATCAATAAGCCGTTGTAAGCTTTGTATATCTACATTATCAGGAATCCTGATAATAATTTCGCCACCTTGTCTTTGA
>JBCDGZ010000078.1:0-35140 GCA_038750655.1 Bacteroidota bacterium
CACCGTGCCGCCTCATTCTTACTGATCGGAATGACATCCGCCACGATACTCCTCGTTACCGGCTCGTACTTCTTCTGGAACTCCGGGGGCATGGGATAGGTAGAGACATAGAAGTTGTTGATGACGCCCAGGCCAGTCTTGCCATCTGGGAATTCCACAGTCACCTCATCGCCGATCTTGATGCGATCGTAGGACTCCTGGTCGAAGTAGGCTTTTACTTTGAGATTTTCGAGCTGGTGGATGGCCATTACGCTCTGGGTTTCGTAGCAAATTTCGTTGGGGCTGATGAAAATACGGCCGATCAGACCATTGATAGGAGCGACGTAGTAGTAGGACGAGTTATAGATCTCATCGCCGGCAGCGACCTGATCTTGGTAGTCCTCCTCGTCTTTTTCCAGTTCAATTTTTTCCTGCTTTCTTAACGCATAAAGGTGCTTGCGTAGCACCTTGATTTCCTGATCAATAACATCAATATCTCCTTCCATTTCGGCGATGTCAGAAACAAGCGGAGGAAGCTTGTGGGCAACATCGACGCCCAGTAGAATTTGTTTTTTCTGATCATCGAGTTCTCGCTGTTTGATGCTGATGATGGTTTCTATCCCTTCCTTCTCGCTCTTTTTCATGGCAATTTGCCGTTTGACATTCAACTTCTCCCGAATCAGCCAATCACTGGATCGCCCAATCTTATTGCGGATCGAGATGTTATTGATCCCCTGCCCCATCTGCTCGTAATCTTCGTAGCGATAGCTGAAGAGGGTATCACCGGCATCTACGGGGTCACCTTCTTCCACATACAACTGCTCAAGCCGAATATCTTCGGTGAAGTGGACCGCAACTTTGTTCATCACCACCTCGCCATTGACGCTGACGAACATCACATTGCCGTAAAGCCGATTGATGAAGTAGATCACAATAACAACCAAGGCTATTATAAAAAAAAATCTGTCCCAGTTGAACTTCTTCTTCTTGGGAGGTTCCTCAATGGTTCTGAGGACAGATTTCTGATATTTAAAGCCTGTGAAGTTTTTCATTCAGTCTTCACCAAAATCTTGGTATCAAGCGCTATAAAGTTTGAAAGTCCTTCAATGATGATATTGTTAATTTTATACCGTTCCACCATTTGTTCGATGAACAATTCCAGCTGCATCCGATCCTTAAACTTGCCGGCCTCTACAGAGAGCGTCAGCTTTTGGGGATCAATAGCCGGGTTGGTGATAATGGCTTCCAGCAAACGGAAGTTAGTAGGCTCGGGGACCCGCAGGATCAGCTGATCGACGGGGGCCAACAGACCTAAGTAGGGAAAATCTGCTCGGATTTTAAGTCCGATTCCTGCTTTACTGCTACGCTGCTGCTTCACCAGCCGCTGTAGCCTAACAAAGCGATCAATCCGCGCCGCCGTTCCGATGGCTCGCCCATCGCCCAAATCCAAAACCGCTCCATCGTAGCGCCCCATTTCAAGATATTGAGCGACATTATTGGCCGCCAACTCGGAGGAGACTTCCAGTAACTGCGGATTATCGATAATGACCTGAACGCGGATGCCCTTCTTTTGCAGCATCGCACTCAGCAATTGAATCTCTTTCTGCATGGGATTCCCCGTCTCAATCACGACCTGTTCGAAGTCATTGCTCAAAAGATAGTTTTTGATAAAATTGGCGTCGTGGCGTTTCCATTCATTGCTTTCTAGCACCAGCGTACGTCCACCTGGCAAACGCTCAAAATAATTGCTGACATCCACCGGCCGCACAAAATCGACAATGCTGCGGTAATGCGTCTTCCCGTAGATTTTGAGCAGCTGTAGGTACATTTGCTGCTTGATGTCTAGCGATTCCAGTTCGATAGATCGAAGATCATCCATATATCTCAGGATACGCAATGAGCGGTAGATGTCTACGTAGTTCTTTTGATCGATGGTTTCTACCCGGATTTTCTCTTTGTAGAGTAGTCTTTTGTGCAGAAATTCGACGTATTGCTTTAGTTTGTAGTTGTACTCATAATGATAGTTGATCAGCTCCGTTTGGGTATTGAGGTGTTCGTATTTGCGAAACTGGTTGCGTTGGGCTGATTTGGCCAGCACCATTTCTTGCTTGCTGTTGCGGTTGAAGAGTACGGCGGTAGGGATGCCCAAGGCTAGACGGAAGGACATGAAAGAGCGATCTGAGATGCCATCATCTGCATAATTGAGGTTCTGATCGGCCTGTAGGCGCAGCGATACCTCATTGACAGGGCTGTTCTTGAGTTCTTCAATCTGTAGGGCCAATAGGTCAATAGAATCCAGGAGTTGTTCTTTGCCGGGGTCTTTGGCCAGATAGTCGAGATCAACTTCCAGGATCGGCCAATCCTGGACATCGAATTGACGGCGCAGGGAGCTGACATCGAGGGTTGCTTCGGCCCAGAGGTTGTATTTCTGGTAATTTTCCAGCTGCACATTGATCTGCTCGATACGACTTTTCAGGTTAATGATTTGCTCGTAGAGGATGCCTTTAAGGAAATAGACTTGGTAGAGCAGCTCCAGTTCTTTGTTGAGTTGCAGGCGGCGCTTATGCAGCAATTCAATCTTAGCCTTATTGAAAAAGTAGATAAAGAGGTTATAGCGGAAGTAGAGCCGTTCATCGTTTTTGCGCAGTTGGGCTTCCAGGGCATCGATGTCCCGCTGATGCTCCACCTGTCTGATGCGGTTCTGATTGCTTTGCCAACCTTCGCGCAGAATGCTCCACTCCAAGCCCGCCCGTACGCGCGAGCGCGTCAGCTGACCCGTAGGCTGGTAGTCCTCCTCGAAGATATGGTCTGAGTTGTAGAAATAACTCGCTCGAATGTCCAATCCAAAGTCTTTTTTCAGTTTTTCGATGTTCTTCTGATGCACCCAATCCTGATCGGCCAGCTCAAAGTTGGGGTTGATCAGGTTAAAAAAGGAGTCCACAGCCGGTACCTCCGCCGAGGTCGTCTCAACGGGAGGATCATTCAGATTGGTTTTAATGAGGTAAAGGATATCCGTGCTGATCCGCTCAATCATTGTATCCCTAACCATCTGCCCTTGCAAAGCGTAGCTAGAACAGAGCAGGCTTAGGGACAGGAGCAGCCTCGCACCCGCTCTCGGCAGGTGTTTGCATAGGTATCCCAGTGGGGTGGAGTGTGTCATAGGAAATACTTAAGGTGACAAACAACAAATACGCTGCACGGGCCCTCAAGGCCCTCAAGGCGTCTTTACCGTCAAATCTTTATTCCAGGAAAAATTGGGGGCAGGTTGAATGCACCTAGTTTTTCCCATAGTATGATCGTTATCAAAAGGATCACGTTTAATACATCTGAAAAATCAAAATTTATACCAATTACATTCAGAAGCAGGTACGGTTAATCCTGCTTTCATAATTGAGGAAAATATTTTTTTGTGACAGGCTAAAGGTTGAGAATGGGCAATGATTGGAGGAGGTAGAAGAATGGAGAGGAGGACCAAAAAATTGGAGCGAAGCCAGATCAGCCGACTTCGCTCCGATTATGTAGCGATTAAAGCAATTTCACCAATTAGCGGGCAAAGGACACGGCGCGTTTCTCGCGGATAACTGTGACCTTAATCTGGCCAGGATATTGCATTTCTTCCTGAATTTTTTGTGAGATCATGAAAGACAGATCGTCGGCATACTGATCGCTGACCTTCTCACTTTCCACGATCACCCGCAGCTCACGGCCAGCCTGCATAGCGTAGGCTTTTTGTACCCCTTCGTGGGCCATGGCCAGCTCTTCGAGTTCGCCGATGCGCTTGAGGTAGCTCTCCAGGATTTCGCGGCGAGCGCCGGGACGAGCCCCAGAAATGGCGTCACAGGCCTGTACGATGGGCGAAATGATGTTGTTCATCTCAATTTCATCGTGGTGGGCACCGACCGCATTGCAGACGATGGCGTTTTCTTTGTGTTTCTCACACATCTTCATTCCAAGGATGGCGTGCGACAGTTCAGATTCTTCTTCGGCGACTTTACCGATGTCGTGCAACAGTCCGGCGCGCTTGGCCAGCTTGGCTTGCTTGGGGTTAAGGCCCAACTCGGCAGCCATGATGGCACAGAGGTTAGCCGTTTCGATAGAGTGCTTTAGCAGGTTTTGGCCATAAGAGGAGCGGAAGCGCATCCGACCGACCATACGTACCAAATAGGCATCCAGACCGTGAATATCCAACTCGATGACCGTACGTTCTCCGATTTCTACAATCTGCTCATTGAGCTGCTTACGGGTTTTGTTTACCACTTCCTCAATGCGGGCAGGGTGAATACGACCGTCGGCCACCAATCTTTTCAGCGAGAGGCGGCAAACCTCGCGGCGTATCGGATCAAAGCTAGAAATAACGATAGCCTCGGGCGTATCGTCGACAACGATCTCTGCGCCAGTGGCAGCTTCCAGTGCCCGAATGTTCCGGCCTTCCCGGCCAATGATCTGACCTTTGAGATCATCCGATTCCAGGTTGAATACTGATACCGTATTTTCAATGGTGTATTCGGCGCACATCCGCTGGATCGTCTGAATGACAATCTTCTTCGCATCCTTATTTGCTGTAATCTTAGCTTGCTCGATGGTCTCCTTCACTAGCGCCATAGCATCCGTTTCAGCTTTTGCCTTAACCGCTTCCAGCAGCTGCTCTTTAGCATCTTGCTCCGAGAGTTTAGCGACATTTTCCAATACCTTGATACGCTCTTCATTAGCTGCATCCAACTCTTCCTTTTTGCGAGCAACGATTTTGAGCTGCTTGGCGAGGTTTTCACGGATAGACTTGATGTCCACTTCTTTCTGTTCCAGATTGGCTTGCTGCTCCTTGAACTTATTGACTTTCTGGTGGTAGCGATCGAGTTTTTGCTTCAAATCCTTCTCCTGATTAACCACCTCGACTGCACGGTCTTTCAAATCCAGCTTATGCTGGGCTTTCTCCTGCTGAAACTGGGATTTGAGCTTGGCGTAGCGATCTTTGGCTTCTTGTATCTTCTGCTGCTTGATCTTCTCATTCTTACTCTCTGCTTTGGAGATAATCTTTTCTGCCTGTAACTTCGCCTCGTCAATATTGCGCTTGGCAGTCAATCTGCCTTCCTTTATGATTAGATCTGACTCTTTGCTCGCTTTCTGCTGTTGCGCATCGTTCTTTCTTTTGAACAAGGTTTGCACCAGGAAATATCCAATCAACGCCCCCACAACTAGTCCAATGCCTATTCCAATTACGATTTCCATATTAGTTAGCGTTTATATAATGAATTAATGAATTTTCACATGTACAGTGGGAACCATACTGTGACGAACCCTGGACAGGCTACTGGGGAAGAACGGAATAATATAGAAAGGTCCTTTATTGCAGTAGTTGATTGAGATAATCATCTAACTGCTTTACTTTATCGGAAAGAGCAGAATCGGGAGTAGTAGTGCCTTCTTTTTCAGTTTTATGCAAATCGACAGCGTACGTTAACAAAGCCATCGATAGGCAGTCCTGCTTGTCTTTATTATTGTAAGTCAATTGAAATTCGTTGATCTTTTCGTTGACTTCCTTAACAATTTGTCGGATAGCAGGCTCGTCGCCAGCATTTATTTTAAGCGGGTAGGGCCTTCCTGCAATCAATACGGTAATGGTTTGAATATCTTTGTCCTCCATCGCCCTAGCTATTTTGCAACCACTCAATACATTTATCTACTTCCTTGATGTACTGCTCCAAATCTTTCCTCAACTTTTTTGAACTTTCCGGATCATTTTCGCGCTTCTGCTCCAACATCTGCCGCGTATTCGCCAGCTTATGTTCCAAATCTTTGATCCTGTTATGATGAATTAACAGATTGTCTTTTAAGTTCTTATTTTCATCCAAGAGACCTGAATTTTCAGTACGCAGACTGATCAATTCAGAGGCGAGCTGCTTTAGCTTAAGGTCGATACGTCCTAATCTTTCAATTATTCGTTGCATGACTTTATTTATCGGAACACTTTGAGTAGCACTAACGGCGTATCAACGCGCCCAGTTTTCCCTCATAGTTTTGAATCAACTGATTCATAATCTTATCGACCTCTTTATCCTTCAGCGTCTTGGATGGGTCTTCGAAAATGAAGCTTACCGAGTAGGATTTTTTATCCTTACCGATCTGTTGCTCATTCTCATAGACATCAAATAAGTTAATATTTTTTAATATTTTTTTGCCTGTCTTTCTGGCAATATTCGCAATATCACTAAAATTAATGGAATTATCAATAACAATAGCCAAATCTCTTCTGATGGACGGGAATTTGGTCAGTTCCACAAAATCGATCTTGTTTTTGCGGGTGGCCTTGAGGATATTTCCCCAGTTGAAATCGGCATAATAGACCGCCCGCTTGATCTCCATTTTATGCAAAACTCCGGAGGCAAGCTTACCAAAGCTTACCAGTTCCACCGGCCCTCGGTGGTACTTCGTACCGTAGGTCCAACGCTGATCCTCCGCTGTCGAAATCGCCGCCGTCTGATAGCCACTCAGGCCCAAACGTCGAGTGATGTTCTCCACCAAAGCCTTCAAGGTATAGAAATCTACCTCCTGCGCCTCCTTACTCAACCAGCTCTCTGCCCAGCGACGCCCGCTGATGTAAAGGCACAAATGCGCCTGCTCTTCGTACCCCTCCTCCTGCTTGCGATAGGAATTCCCCCATTCATACAAGCGCAAATCTGCATTTCGGCGATTTTGGTTGCGCAGGATGGCCTCTAAGCCGCCAAAAAGAACAACCGGACGCATGACATCCAAATGCACGTTCGAAGTATTGGCCACATAAACCAACTCCTCATCCGCAACCGGAAGTATCTCTTTGAAATAACGAGACTGGGTCAGCGAAACTGCCATCATCTCATGGAAACCATTTCCCGTTAATAGGCTACTGACTTCCGCCTTAGCTTTGCGCTGTGCCGCCGCCAAATCCTGCCCGATCGTCGAGCTGATCTTATTGGAAATAGGAACATTATTCAACCCATAAATACGCAGAATTTCTTCAATCACATCTGCCTCTCGCAGTACATCGACTTTGCTGGTGGGCACCGATAGCCTCAAACCTTCGGCATTTTCCTCTAAAACCTGCAAATCCAAAGCTGCCAAAATCTCCTTTACCTTCTCCGCAGGGATTTGCACACCAATCAAACGGTTGATGTTGGTATAGCTCACTTCGACCTGCGGCCGCTCTATCTCCTGGGGATACACATCTACAATCTCTGAAGCGATCTCGCCGCCCGCCAACTCCTTGAAGAGCAAGACGGCCCGCTTGAGCGCATAAACCGTAATGCTGGGATCGCTCCCCTTCTCGTAGCACATCGCCGCATCCGTACGCAACAGGTGCCGCGTGCTGGTCCGACGCACCCACCGCGCATCGAAATGGGCCGATTCCAGGAAAATATTAGTTGTTCTGTCCGTCACCCCGGAGTCGATCCCACCGAAAACACCCGCGATACACATCCCCTTAGAATCCCCATCGCAAATCATCAAATCCTCACTGCTCAACTTGCGTTCAGCCTCGTCTAGGGAATGGAAAAGGCTTCCCTCGGGCAGCGTCTTTACGATCACTTTATGTCCAGCAATTTTATCGGCATCAAAAGCGTGGAGCGGCTGCCCCAGCTCGTGGAGAACGAAATTGGTGATATCAACTATGTTATTAATCGGGCGAACACCGATGGCATTCAGGCGGTTTTTCAGCCAGTCGGGCGACCCGCCAACCTTTATCCCCTTGATGCTTACTCCAGAATAGCGGGGGCAGGCTTCCGTATTTTCTATAACTACCTCAACCGGTAGGTCGTGGTTATCGACCGCAAAGTGATCGACATTAGGCCAGTTGAGCTGGCCACTGTGCTGATGATTGATTTTCAAGGCGGCGGCCAAGTCTCTGGCCACTCCGATATGAGAGGTCGCATCGGAACGATTGGGCGTCAGGCCTATTTCGTAAATAATATCCGTTTCGACTTTGAAGTATTCTCGGGCCGGCGTCCCCACCGGTACTTGCTCCGCAAGGACAATGATGCCATCATGGCTACGTCCCAACCCCAACTCATCCTCCGCACAAATCATTCCCTCCGATACTTCGCCGCGAATCTTGCCTTTCTTGATCTTCATAGACTCCCCTTCAATATTATGGAGTGTCGTCCCGACCGTTGCCACAACCACCGTCTGCCCCTGAGCTACATTCGGCGCTCCACAGACAATCTGCAGCGGCTCGGCTCCACCAACATCCACCTTGGTCAGCGATAGCCGATCGGCGTTGGGGTGCTGCCCACATTCCAGGACATGGCCAATCAATACCCCTTCTAGGCCACCTTTAATACTTTCCGTGGCCTCCATTCCTTCCACTTCCAAGCCAATATCAGTTAGTAATTCAGAAGTTTGCTCCGCGTTCAGTGGAATGTCGAGGTAATCCTTCAGCCAGTTCAATGAAATCTTCATGCAAATTGGTTTTGTGCCTGTTAACGGAAAGTCGGGCGCAAAGGTTCAAGTTTAGAGCCTTTCCTTTCCGGGGCACAAAAGTAAGGATTTATTCTGTTTTTTTTGCGCCTTTGGCGCGGGGGATGGGCGGTGGGCGCCTTTGGCGCTTTGGTGGACGATGGACGGTTGACGGCGAACGCAGTGAGGCGTAGTCAGTACGGAGTCACGTACCACTACGTTCGCCGTCTGCCGTCGACCAAAATGCCAAAGGCATTCTACCGTCGACCAAAGCCCCTGGCCGCCGAAGGCTCTACGCCGCTTAGTTCAGACTAACCTCCGCTGCCTGCAGCACCTGCTTGCTCGCACCACCAAGGTGAGCAAATGCGATAACCTTGCACTTGTTCACGTCCCAGGCTTCGTCCAGCGTGGTGACGTAGGACTTGCAGAATCCTTCGGTAGTCGCCAGTTGCTCTGGGGTCAACGGGTTACCGTCGAAATTGGTGATCATATCTCGGAAGATGTGCTTGTGTTCGTAGTCGGCAATCTTGCCGTCAGGAGTTAGCTGCATATCAGCTACCCCATTCTCGGTGATCATGGCACTGATACGCACATCTTCCTCGGGGAAGTCACCTTCGGGGAAGACGGAGATTTCGATGGTCAGCTCGCGGGTCGCGACGTCAAAATCTTGGTTAATGGCTAGTTTGATGCGGGGGGGTACGGCCAATTCTTGCTCAATATAGCTCGCCCAACTGTTGCGGCCCACTTGGAGATTACTTTCGTTAGGAAACTGGTGGCGATTCACTACAGCAGTAGGGAAGCCCAGGGGCTCGCCGAGGAAGGATAGCAAATTGTCGCCATCAGAAGTTCGGAAATCGTACTGGCTTTCGGGGTAAGGAGGAGAGAAAAAACCAGCATGAATAGAAACGGCGATCAACTTACTGCCGTGGATGTCCAGCAGTTCCTCGATAGCTTCGCTACCGCCGGGGCAGTTGACACAACGTACACCGGTAAATTCTTCGATGATGACCTGACGGCCCTGAGTAAGCACCTCAGACTTATTGACTACTGCGCATTCGCCGTTATCAATGATGGGGCTGATCTCGGGCTTGATTTCATTGCAGCCGAAGGCCAAGAAAGTGAGTGCTGCAAAAAGAAGGATGTTGATCTTTTTCATAGGTATAGCTTTTTAGAGTATATTTTTAGAAGGTCGAATTAATGCCTAATTTGAAGCCGCTGAAAGCGGGCTCCAAGCGGCAAACCCCGCCAGCACAAACGATTCCTTCTACTTGTTTAACGTAACTGAACGAAAAACGATTGGCTTTATGGGTATAAAAAATATCGGCTCGCGGATAATGGACCGCTTCTCTGCCTCCTTCGCCATCTACCGGAGAGTTCACCCCGGGGTTAATATTGTACATATCTGACAGGGTGAAAGCCCAGTGCGGAGCCAGAGTAAACTCGACCAGACCGAAGGCCCAGTCGCCATAATCTTGCTTAAAGCCTGCTTTCTCATCGTCACCAGTGAGCATATACTGGAACTCAAATCGAATGGCTTTTTTACGGCTAAACTTGTATAAGAAATCTACATAGGGCGTAATGGTTTCTACGATGGGGACATCGGGCTTCACCTCATAGATTTCTTGGTTGTAATTGAGGAATTGAATACCCCCGAGGATTTGCCATTTACGTTTGTACTTATAGCTAGTCTCAAAATAAATTTCCCGATAGAGTCGCTGCCCGTTCAGGTCTTCGATATTACTGAGGTTGAGGTTGAAGCTGAGCTTGCGGGTCGGGGAATAGCGGATGTCGGCCTGGTAGGCCATTTCGCCGAGTTCCTGGACCGCCGGGCTGTAGCGGGACAGCAGGCGGTAGGTATTGACGCGATTCATCGGAGGGAGAAAATTAATAATCCCTCGGTTGAGGAGCACGTCGGGGCGAGTCCGTAGCGAAAAAAACTCCGTCCGCTTAGCTTCCAGTGTTATCCCAATTCCATTGTCTTTATTGGCATAACTCACACTAGAATAGAGGACCGTCCCCGTTTCGTTAATAAATTTATCTCCAACTTGCGTCCCCCCGCCATCTAGGCGAAATTCCCCGAAAGGATCATTGAGGGCATCTTCCGTTTTAAATGCCCCCTCGGCGTACCAGCTGAAATCACCGTAGCTGGCCGTATTATAAACCGAAAAAGCGTAGGTATTATAATTAGGTGTAAATGTATCTTGAACCGTGTAGGTATTGACGGTGGAGACAACGACATTCATCGCATTATCGGCTAGTGTGCGATTGAGAACACCGATACCCGGGGCCAGCGACCAGCTTTTCCCTTTATCTCCTCCACCTCCAGAGAAGAAAGCATCGAAATTAATGGCTTTGATATTAGACTCGTAGAGGTCAAACTGTTGTTTTTGACGCCCCGCCAGCGCTTTGACCTGCAAAAAATCCGTAATGTCATAATTCAAGCGTAAGCCATAGAGCGAATTATCGATCAGCAGGGGGCGCTGCTCGTAGGCCCGAAAGATGATCCCACTACCGATCTGATCGTAAAGATAACCGACCGAAATATCCAGCTTATTGACTTTTTTACGGATGAACCAACGCCCGATTCCCTGTTCGTTGTAAGAGCCTTGAGGATTGAGCAGGTTGGAATTGTTGAATAGATCAAAACGTACGCCTATATCGAAGCCCCAGTTGCTGTAATTGAGTTGAAGCCAAGCGTCGACCCCCGTGAGTTGATGGTCGTATTGAGGCGTATTGGCGGCACCAATTCTTTCATCTCGAATAAAAAAATTAGTGGTGGTTTCTAAATTTCCTGAGAAGCGGCTGGCGTTATTCTGAGCGTACAACATCTGACAAAAGCCCAAAAAGATCAGGCTTAGCAGGCCCGTAATTGTATTTTTCATCTAAAAGAATTTAGCTTTGCTAGGCTTAAAAAGGGGCCGTTAAATATAAGTTAAACCAACTTATATCCGGGTATTGAGTTTCAAATATGCCTAACTTACGTCTGTTTTCGTTTGTTTAGCAACCATGAAATTATGGCCTTTTTGCGACAAAATGGAAACTCGTCCCCTCAAAAGCATAAAAAAGTCAACTACAAGCATTTTATCACTAAAAAAATTTACACTCGATGAAGCTTTTTCAATTGCTCGCCTTCTTCCTGGTAATGGCATTGAGCACGACTCTAACTGCACAAAATACCTTACCCTCCGTAAAGATCAAGACCTTGAACGGAGAACAGGTTGATATTCAGGACTATGCAAAAAATGGAAAAATTACAGTGCTGAGTTTTTGGGCAACCTGGTGCTCCCCTTGTAAGCGCGAATTGGATGCTATTGCGGAAGTGTACGAGGATTGGCAGGATGAATACAACATGGAATTGCTGGCCATCACCATCGATGATCCTCGCGCACTTCCTAAAGTCAACTCCATCGTGAGCACTAAAGGCTGGGAATATACCATCCTCTCCGATGTCAAGGAAGACCTCAAGAGAGCCCTTAACTTCCAGACGGTTCCGATGACCTTCCTAGTGGATCAGTCCGGAAATATCGTCTATACTCACACTGGCTACAACCCCGGCGATGAGTATGAACTGGAAGATGAGATTAAGAAAATTGCTGGAAAATAAATGGATATGGCGCACTTAGCGCGATCAAAAAAGGGAGATCACCGTTGGTGATCTCCCTTTTTTGATCGCTCGGACAACGCTCTACTTAAGCCAGCTCACCTAGCTCTAACCAACGCTCCTCCTTCTGCTCCAAAGTCTTATTCAACTCCCCCAGTTCTATAGAAAGCTTCTCTATTTCAGCGGAGTCCAGCCCAGGTTGATTAAAGGTCTCGATGAGGGTAGCCTTGCGGCTCTCCAACTTTTCGATCTCCTTCTCAAGGCGGTTAAGTTCTTTGCGTTGTTCGTAGGTGAGCTTAGGCCGGTCGTCCGTCTTTTGAGGGACTTGTGTTTTCTTCTTCTGAGTATTGCTATTGCTGCGTTGCTCCCGGCGGGCCTCCTGCTCCTCTTTTTTCCGCCGCTCTCGGTATTCGGTGTAATTGCCGTTGTAATCCTTGATTTTGCCATTGCCTTCGAAGACAAAGACATGGTCTACGACCTTATCCATGAAATAGCGGTCGTGAGAGACGATGAGGATACAGCCCGGGAAGTCCAGTAAGAAGTTTTCCAATACATTGAGGGTAATGATGTCCAGATCATTGGTCGGCTCATCGAGGATGAGGAAGTTCGGGTTTTGCATCAAAACGGTGAGCAGGAAAAGCCTGCGGCGCTCTCCTCCACTGAGCTGAGCAACATGAACCTGCTGCTGCTCGCGGCTGAACATAAAGCGCTCCAACAGGCCAGCAGCCGATAATTTATGCCCATTTTCCAGCGGAATATACTCGGCAATATCGGTAATTGCATCAATGACGCGCTTGCCGTCTTCTATTTGAATCCCTTCTTGGGTGTAATAGCCAAATTTGACGGTCCCTCCAACGACCACTTTACCGCCATCAGGCCGAATTTCTTTGGTCAGCAGACGAAGGAAGGTCGTCTTCCCTACCCCATTGGGGCCTACGATGCCCACCCGCTCTTTTTTTCGGAACTTGTAGAAGAAGTCTTTGACGATTTGTAGGTCGCCGTAGGCCTTGCTGATGTATTCCGCCTCCAAAATCTTACTGCCTAGGCGGCTCCCTTTGATGTCGATGTGAATCTCCTGGGCATCCAGCTTTTGATGGGCTTTGTCTTTGATCTCGTAGAACTTATCTACCCGCGACTTTGCCTTGGTCCCCCGGGCCTTCGGCATACGGCGAATCCAGTTCAGCTCGCGGCGGAAGAGCTTTTGGTACTTGTCGAGATTGGCCAGCTCGTTTTCGTGCCGCATTGATTTTTTCTCTAAAAAATCAGAGTAGCTGCCGCGATAGCGGTAGAGTTGACCGCGGTCCAGCTCGAGGATTTCACCGCAAACCCGTTCCAGGAAGTAGCGATCGTGCGTAACCATAAACAAGGTCAAGTTGGGCCGTTGAAGGTAGGTTTCCAGCCATTCGATCATATCCAGATCGAGGTGGTTAGTCGGCTCGTCGAGGATGAGGAAGTCGGGCTCGGCGATTAGTAGGCGGGCCAGGGCCAGTCGCTTGCGCTGCCCACCGGAGAGCGTGGCGATAGGTTGGTTAAATTGATGGATATTGAGCTTGCCAAGAATCTCCTTGATCTGAGCCTCGTAATCCCAGGCCTTCAAATCTTCCATGAGGGCCAGGGCCGCCTGCATCTCTTTGGTATCCTCGGGAAAGCTCATCGCTCGTTCGTAGCGTTTGACGGCCCGCACCGTCTCATTGTCCGCCTGAAAAACCGCTTCCAAAACGGTGCTGCCCAGGTCAAAGTCCGGTTCTTGTTCCAAATAGCCGATGCGTAGGTCTTTCTTGATCCACATCTTGCTATTTTCGCCCTCCGGGCTCTCCATATCCGACAACACCCTCAGCAATGTGGTCTTACCCGTTCCATTTTGCGCAACTAGAGCGATCTTCTGCCCTTTGCTGATTTGCAGGGAGATGTCCTTAAATAAGACTTTATCGCCGTAAGTCTTGCTGGCATTTTCAATACTGAGGTAATTCACGTCGATGAAGTTTTTTAAACAACCGTGGCCCAATATACAACAAAACGACCTTTCAAAATGATTTCTGAAAGGTCGTTTTATGTCCCGGTTAAAGGAAGCTTAGTTTTTGATCATATCCCTCATAATGGCGAGGGTTTCTTCGATGTAAATATCTTTCTTTATGGTCTTGATCCACTCTTCGTTACGAGCCATTTTGGACTCATCCGCTTTAAGTTCAGTCAGATCAATCTCCATGTTAGTGGCTTTCAGACCAGGAATTTCTTCAAACATATCCTCGTATTTCTCCGCAGTCACTTCCCGATCCTTACGATCCTTATCAAAGGCTTCATAGTTCAAAGAAGAGAGCGATTCATCATTGCGCTCCTTCACCCACTTGGCACTTTCGACTACTTTCTGGAATTTAGGACTGCTGCTTACCCGGGCTGCACTGGCTTCCTGGAGCTGCTTCATATTATCCAGTTTCACCACATTCTGTCCATATTTTACTGGAGAAATTTCCGTCCAATCCAGAGCGTGCTCATACTCTTGTTCTCCGATCTTGACATACTGATAGCGATCTGGAAGAATAATATCCGGCGTTACCCCTTTCATCTGAGTGGAGCCACCATTCACACGATAGTATTTTTGGATGGTCAATTTCACCTGACCCAAAGGCTTGATCTCTTCGTTGCCACGAATCGCACGATCCAGGTCAAAGAAGCGCTGTACGGTTCCTTTTCCGTAAGTCGACGGGCTACCAACGATAACGGCACGGCCATAATCTTGCAAAGCAGCCGCCAAAATCTCAGAAGCAGAAGCACTAATGGAATTAACCATGACAATCAGTGGACCTCCGTACTGTACTTTAGGATCCTCATCCGCTAGCACCTCAGGGCGATTACCTCTGGCTTTCACCTGTACGATCGGGCCTTCTTCGATAAACAGACCAGACATTTGTACAACATCTCTCAGTGAACCTCCACCATTATTACGCAGGTCGAGGATGACACCATTGACATTTTCATTCTTGAGCTTTTCCAGCTCTTTGGCAATATCTTCTGCGCAGCTAGGGCCACCTCGGTAATTGAAGTCGGCATAGAAGCGAGGAAGCTTGATGTATCCAATGTTAGCTGCTACATCTGGCATATCCAGAATAACAGACTTCGCATAGCCTTCTTCCAAAACAACAATATCACGAGTAATGGTAATGGTTTTAACCGTACCATCTACCTTTTTGATCTTCAAGTGTACTTTAGTTCCTTTCTTACCCCGAATGATTTTCACCACATCATCAATCAAGAATCCAGTCACATCAACCGCTTCTTCCTCTTCATCCTGTCTCACAGACATGATGACATCATTCTCTTGCAGTCCCTTCATCTTCCAGGCAGGCCCGCCAGGAACGATGTGGACCACTTTGGTGTATTCACCATTGGCCTGAAGGCGGGCACCGATACCTTCGAGGGTACCCGACATCCCAATATCAAAGTTCTCCTTATCCCTTGGACGGTAATAGCCGGAGTGAGGATCGAATACATTGGTAAAAGCGTTGAGATAATTGCTGAGAAAATCAGAACGCTTGCGCTTCTTAAGGCGAACATACCAATCATCATAAGCCTCTAATACACCTTCACGGGCTTCTTTTTCCAACTCTTCGAAGCTCTTCTTTTCCTTGCCGTCCTCTAGTCCCTCCTCTTGCTCTTGCATTGCTGCATTGAGGCGAACCAACGTTTGGTATTTCATCGATTTGCGCCAGTATTCCTTCAACTCCTTTTCATTCTTGGCAAATGGCTTTTTATCACCATCCAGCTCAATAGTCTCCTGCTTGCTAAAATCAAAAGGTGCTGCTAGTACCTCGCGGTACAACTCTTGAGAGCGCTCTAAGCTGCTGCTCAGGAGTTCTACGGATTCGTTGAAAAAATTATACGTTCCAGCATTGGCCTCATCATCAAGCATCACTTCGTGCTTCTTGAGAATACCGACCTCCTCTTGTGTCAACCAGCGACGACCGCCATCGATGCGATCAAGATACATATCGAAGACTTTCTTAGAATAATCGTCATCAATAGCTTCCGGGTCAAAGTGCAACTGATTTAACCCACCCAGCAAGGTATACATCAACACGGCTTCTTTCTCTGCATTATTAGGGAAAGGAAAATAAGCTGCCCCTATCAACAGGGTAAAAACTACCAGTGATAAAAACACGGAACCTTTGTATTTCATAATTGAGATTTTTGATTAACACTACATCCTTCGGAGAAAAGAAAAATACATATTAAGTACAATTAGTAAATATACCATTTTTCCCATTAAATTGTTCGGCGATAATCTTGCCAATTTAGCTTTTTAACGTAATTATAACAGATACTCTTATATAGAGAGAGAAAATAATTCGGACAATTTACCAGACTGCCAATTTTTCATGATTTATTGCTCCACCGCCGCCAACACTTTACTTACCATCGTCCCAATTTCCGAAGGTTGTAGCCAGCGGGTGACGATCACCAGGTCGTAAGCATCAATAATGACGATGAAATTCCCGCCGAAACCAGCGGCATAATAGGCCGCTACCTCTACGCCTTTCCAAGCCCGCGGCCCCTGATTGAGCCACCACATGTAGCCATAACTAGCGTTGGCAGCCGAAGGCTGAAGAGCCTCCGCAATCCAGTCTTCCGAAATCAGCTGCTGCTGCCTCCAGCGCCCCCTACGGGCAAATAATAGCCCAAAACGGGCATGATCAAGGGTGCTGATGAAAATCCCGCCCCCCGAATGGCCCCCACCGCTAACCGACTGCATCATCATACCATCGACATTGACAAAGGAATTCTCGTAGCCGTACCAGCGCCAGGTGGTGGAGGCCCCGATGGGCTCCATGATCTTTTCCTTGAGGACCATCGGCAGGGGGCGACGCCAGACTTGCAGCAGCGAGTAAGCCAGTACGTTGACGCGGACATCGTTGTACTCAAATTGCGCGCCCGGCTCCGCCAGCTTCCGAAACTTCCAATCGTCAAGGCCACCCTCACGGGGAGGCCGATCGGCCCAGTCCTTCATGCCAAAAAGCTCCCCCGACCAATCGGAGGACTGCGTAAGCAATTGTCCCCAAGTAATCCCAGTGTTGTGCTCGCCCGCAAAGGTGCCGTCCCAGACATAGCGGGCGACCGGATCGGCTGTACTGCGGATACGGCCCGCGTCGACCGCTAGCCCGGCGACAGTAGACAGGTAGCTCTTGGTTACGCTAAAGGTCATGTCCACCCGCTCTACATCGCCCCATTGGGCTACAATGTAGCCCTTGCGCAGGATGAGGCCCGCCGGGCCGCCGCGCTTCTTAGTGGGGCCCGCCAGCTTGTGGTAGGGTTCGCGGGCGAAGCCCTGGAGGATGGCCACGCGTAGGTCCTTCGCTCCGGTGTATTCATTGGCTTTGGCGAAGCCTACGGCGGCGGCCAAGCTGTCAGGGTTGAAGCCCATTTCGGCGGGACTACGGCTCTCCCAGCTGCCGGGTGGTGGATAATAAGGAGCTTGTGCAGTAGCCGGCAGCACCAATAAACAGAGCAAACAAGAAAGAAAGAATACTAGGCAGCGTTGAGAATACATAGATTGATGGATTTGATAGTATGAATCGAATATAGCAACAATTTAGCAGATGCCGCAAACAAAACAGTGCTGCCCGAGTCATCGAGCAGCACCGCCATTTATATGATCTTTTCTATACTATTACTAGAGGAAAGGAGCAATAACCAGGGCAACAACGGACATCAACTTCAACAGAATGTTGAGTGACGGACCAGAAGTATCCTTAAATGGATCACCTACGGTGTCTCCCACTACAGTCGCTTTGTGTGGATCAGAACCTTTGTAGTACATTTCACCATTGATCTCTACTCCTTCTTCGAACATCTTCTTCGCATTATCCCAGGCACCACCAGCATTCGACTGGAAGATGGCCATGAGGACTCCACAAACGGTTACACCCGCTAGCAGGCCACCCAACATTTCCGCACCACCACCAAAGCCAACAACGACAGGAGAGACTACGGCAATCACGCCAGGAAGGATCATCTCGCGGATAGAAGCTTTGGTAGAGATTTCCACGCACTTATCGTATTCTGCCTTACCATCTGCGGCAGCGAAGGTTTTTTGATCTGCAGCACTCCAAGTCTCAAATTCTTTTCCATCATTTTTTCTCATCACATCCAAAGCTGCTTTCAACTCAGGAATGCTCTTGAACTGACGTCTTACTTCCTGAATCATATCCATCGCCGCACGGCCGACTGCATTCATGGACAGGGCAGAAAACAAGAAAGGTAGCATACCACCAACGAGCAGACCAGCCATTACCTTCGGATCGGCAATATTGATAGAAGTGATGCCTGCTGTAGTCATAAAGGCCGCAAAGAGGGCCAAGGCGGTGAGTGCCGCAGAGCCAATCGCAAACCCTTTACCAATTGCCGCTGTCGTATTCCCTACAGCATCCAGTTTATCTGTCTTCTGACGAACTTCCTTAGGCAGCTCTGCCATCTCGGCGATACCACCGGCGTTATCTGAAATCGGGCCGTAGGCATCTACCGCCAACTGAATTCCCGTATTAGAAAGCATGCCAACTGCTGCGATGGCGATACCATAAAGACCAGCGAAGTGGTGTGCACCAATGATCGCCGCAGCGAGGATGATGATCGGAATAGCCGTTGAAATCATCCCTACTCCTAAGCCAGCAATAATATTAGTTGCAGAACCGGTAAGCGACTGATTAACAATTGATTTTACCGGCTTGGTACCAGTCCCTGTATAAAACTCGGTAACTATACCGATCAATAAACCGGAAGCCAGACCGAAGATCACAGCAACAAATACATTGAATGGCGTGTACGTAACTCCACCGAAAGTCCAGCTTTCAGGAAGAACCATATCAGCAATCAAGTAAGTAGCAATCAGCATCAAACCAGCGGAGATAAATTCACCACGATTCAGGGCTTTCTGTGGGTCGCCTCCTTCGCTGACTCTTACGAAGAACGTTCCGATAATAGAAGTGATAATACCAACTCCGGCCAGCAGTAAAGGCAATAAAATCGCAGATAGTCCACCAAAGTCGTCTGACCAACCTGGGCTAGCCATGAACGCAGCCCCCAATACCATTGTACCAATGATTGATCCGACATAAGACTCGAACAAGTCGGCGCCCATACCGGCTACATCACCAACATTATCACCAACATTATCTGCAATAGTGGCAGGGTTGAGGGGGTGATCCTCAGGAATGCCTGCCTCTACTTTACCAACAAGGTCAGCACCAACGTCCGCTGCTTTGGTGTAGATGCCTCCACCTACGCGAGCGAAAAGAGCAATAGAAGAAGCACCAAAGGAGAAGCCAGTAAGAACAGTGATCACCTTGGTTACGCTTGCTACATCGGCGATGCCGAACATATTACTGTAGAGCAGGAATAAACCACCAAGTCCCAAAACACCGAGGCCAACCACCCCTAGCCCCATGACAGCACCGCCAGCAAAGGCCACTTCGAGGGCTTTCCCCAAGCTGCCCCGGGCGGCGTTGGTGGTTCTGACATTGGCTTTGGTCGCTACACGCATTCCGATGAAGCCAGCAGAAGCAGAGCAGATAGCACCAAGGACGAAAGAAACGGCGACCATCCAGGAAGAAGTTTCTGCATCGGCAGTGAAGGCCAGCAGGGCCGCTACTGCGACAACAAAGATGGCCAGAACCTGGTATTCGGCTCTGAGGAAGGCCATGGCTCCGTCGGCAATATTCTTGGCAATGCCAGCCATTCTATCGGTACCTACTTCTTGTTTAGATACCCAACTTGATTTCCAGAAGGTGTAAGCCAGAGCGACGACACCGAAAACGGGAATCAGTGGTATTAATGAATTCATAATCGTTTTGTTTTTACAATAAAAGAGTTCGATTTTATTAATTGAAAGCGGTTTCTTCGCTTTTTATTCAGGTGCGCAAAAGTACAGTAATTTTGCATTTTGACCAACTAAATGATCTAATTATGAATGGATTACATAAAAAATTAATGTGTGGTTGTAACTGGTACATGGAGATTGAGAAAAATCAGTCCAACCATTGTACTTTATCGGCGATGGCTTGCCGCCGGCCAGGCAACTGATCCTGCTCCGTATTCCCCATGAAAAAGAAGCCCAGGCAACGTTCGCCTTCGGCTAGGGAGAAGAGTTGATCTGCCTCATGGATAGCTTTGGGAGAACTCCAGTAGGCGCCGATGCCGTAGGCGGTAGCGGTGAGCCACATATTTTGGACAGCACAGGCTACAGCGGCTAATTCCTCCCATTCGGGTACCCGCTCTTCGGGATCGCGCTGCATGCAGATGGCGATGACGCAGGCCGAGCGCAGGGGCTTTTTCAGGGTCTTTTCGTATTTTTTCTCTGAGAATTTCTCTGCAGGCGTATGGGTTTTGTAGTAATTGCCTAAAAAAGTGCTTAGTTTTTCCAAAGCAGCCCCTCGCATGACTTTAAAGCGCCAGGGCTCCGTCAGGCGGTGAGTGGGCGCCCAATTGGCATTTTCGAGCATTTCCTCGATAATCTCCTTGGGAATGGGCTGATCGTTGTAGAGGGGGGGAAAAACAGAGCGACGACGTCGAATTAGGGTGCTGACTGCTGTGGGGGTTTCCATATGGTTCTCTCTTTTTCGCGAAGATACATATTATCTTTTGCTATGAAAAAATATCCCTATATTCAAGACCATGCTTTACCTGCTTCGTCGCCAATATTTCAATGTCCAGGCTCATTTCGACTACTCTCTAGTACTGGCCTATGCCTTTCCGCAGTCTATCCTGGCGCCCTTGCTGCCTCCGGCTCTTAAAGTAGACACCTATCAAGAGGAATGGGGCTTTGTCGCCGTTGCGCTGGTTAAAGTTAAAGGCATCCGTCCTACCTTTCTGCCTTCCTTTATGGGCAATGATCTCTTCCTGGTCGGCTACCGCATATTTGTACGCTATGACAATCCGCCGCACAAGCGCCGTAGAGGACTCTATGTGCTGCGCAGCTATACGGATCAATGGCCAATGGTTTTAAAAGGCAATCTGTTTACCAACTACCGTTATCAACACTGCCGAATCGAAGAGTTGCAGCAAACGCAGAAAGTAAGCATTCGGCTGCGCAGCAAGTCCGGAGAGGGCGATCTGCTCCTCCGGGCCAATACCGATCCTGCACACCAGGCTCTGCCTCTGGGTTCGCCTTTTCCCGACCTTAAGACGGCCCGCCGCTTTGAAGGCCCAATGCCCTTTACCTTCAGCTATGAAGCCGCCACTCATTCCTACGTCATTATCCACGGTCGCCGCAGCCAGTGGCATCCCCGACCGGTAGAGGTCCTGGAGGCTGATATAAGCTTGCTCCGGCAAGCGCCTTTCAACCAAGCCGCTCCCCTACTGGCCAATGCCTTTATTGTGGAGCATATTCCCTACGAATGGAAAAAAGGCGTACGAGAGAAAGTTAGCTTTTAAGGTTTTGAAATAAAATTTTTAGATTAGTCTAAAAAACAGTAATTTAGCTGAAATATGGAACCTATGCTGTCTTATACAGAAGAGAATTATCTGAAGTCTATTTACAAGATTCTGAGTTTTGATCACAAGACGGCCAGCACCAACGCCATTTCCAAGGCTATTCAGACCAGTGCGGCCTCGGTTACAGATATGCTAAAACGATTGGCGGAAAAAGAGTTGATCCACTACGAAAAGTACAAAGGAGTTACGCTAACAGTGCGTGGAGAACGCATCGCTACTTCGTTGATCCGAAAGCACCGCTTGTGGGAAGTTTTTCTGGTGGATAAGCTCAATTTCAGTTGGGATGAGGTCCATGATATTGCCGAAGAATTAGAGCACATCAAGTCCAATGAGCTGATCAATCGGCTGGACAATTACCTGGGGCATCCCAAGTTTGATCCTCACGGTGATCCCATTCCGGACGAAAATGGCCATTTTACGCTCCGGCACCAGATTTGTCTGGTCGAAATGGACGCGGGAGAATCCGGGGTTATTGTTGGGGTCTTGGAACATTCCACCCCTTTTTTGCAGTACCTTGATCGTCTGAAACTAAAATTGGGGGTTAATATCAAAGTCATCGAGAAATTTGAGTATGATGAGTCGATCAAAATTATCATTGACGATAGAGAAGAACAGATTCTAACTCAAAAAGTAGTACAAAACCTACTGGTTCAAAAGGCCTAATGCGCCCTCACGGGGTTGGGGCCCGCTCTAGAGATAAGTTCCCAACCGATACCATAATTACTAACTGTACACGAATGAAAAAAATAGCTTTATTCCTCTTTTTTGGAGCTCAACTGCTGAGTATCCGGGCTCAGGAGGGACCGCCAGTTGTAGTAGCTACAGCCTCCATGTTCTTCGATATGGCTAAGAATATCGCTGGAGAGCATCTCCCTATTCAATTGATCGTTCCCATCGGCAGCGATCCTCACCTCCACATCCCAACCCCTCAAGATGCCAAGCTGGTCGCTGATGCTGACCTGATCTTAAAAAATGGCCTGACCTTCGAGGGTTGGTTGGAAGAACTGATCAAAAATTCGGGCACTAATGCTGCTGTCAAAACCATTACGGAGGGCATCGAGGCCATTGCCAGCGACGAGTACGCCAATTCGACCGATCCGCACGCCTGGATGAATGCCCGTCACGGCCTGGTCTACATTAAAAATATCAAAGAGGCGCTGACGCAACTGGTCCCTGAACACGCCGAGGACTTTGAGGCCAATTACCAGCGGTATAAAAAGGAACTGGAAGAGTTGGACCGCTACATTGAGTCTGAAATTCAGAAAATTCCGGAAAGCCGACGCATCTTAATTACATCGCACGATGCCTTTCAGTACTATGGCCGTCGCTACGGCATCCAACTGGAATCTACATTGGGTACATCTACTGATGCAGAAGTACAAACTTCCGACATCGTGAGGTTAAATCGTATTATCCGGAAAAATAAAGTACCGGCCATCTTCGTCGAAAGTACCATCAACCCAAAGCTGATGAACCAACTGGCTAAGGATAATCGGATCAAAACCGGCGGCCAACTTTACGCTGACTCGATCGGCGACGAGGACAGCCCCGCGTCGACCTACCTAGCGATGCTGAAATACAACACGGATACTATCGTCAAAGCATTGACCGCCGAGGTGGAAGAAAAGACTGACCAAGAAACAGCGCCTCCCTCTTCCAATCGAATCCTGCTATTCGGCATCTTGGGAATTGCTGTACTCGGCGGCTTCGCCTTTATCATGAGACGTTTAAACCAATAAACTATGTCGCTCCTTCCTTCTATTCTGGTGAAAGGCCTCTCTGTTTCCTACGAACGCAAGCGAGTGCTGACCAATGTATTTCTGGAAATCGAAGCAGGAAAAATATACGGTGTAATCGGACCCAATGGTGCGGGCAAATCTACGCTCTTTAAAGCCATTCTGGGATTGATCGACATCAATGCGGGGATCGTTGAAATCAAGGGGCAGTCCATTGAAGATCGGCGGAAGGAGGTCGTCTATGTTCCTCAGAAAAATGAAGTAGACTGGAATTTTCCGGCGACGGTCTTTGACATCGTCCTAATGGGACGTTACCCTCATAAGGGTATTTTCGAACGCCTCGGAAAAAAAGATCGGGAGATTGCCATGCATGCGCTTGAAGAAGTGGGCATCACAGCTTTGAAAGACCGTCAGATTGGAGAGCTATCGGGGGGGCAGCAGCAGCGCGTCTTCCTCGCCAGAGCCCTCTGCCAGGAGGCCAACACTTTCCTATTGGACGAGCCCTTTGTGGGGGTAGATGTAACGACGGAGGAAAAAATTGTTCAAATCCTCAAAGAGCAAGCCGCTAAGGGTCATACCTTACTCGTCGTTCACCACGACCTATCTACTGTCCATACTTACTTCGATCGAGTCATTCTACTCAACCAACGCCTCATTGCCTACGGCGACACTGCCACGACTTTCACAGAAGACAACATCTCCAAAACCTACGGCGGCCAGCTGCCAATTTTGCATAAAACAGGGATGATTGATCGGTGAGCGCCTTTGGCGCTTTGGTGGACGATGGACGGTCTAGCGCGGTGGTTTTCCGTCTACCGTCTACCAAAAAGCCAAAGGCTTTCCCCGTCCACCAGCGAGCGCAGCGCCAAAGGCGCTGCGCTCGCTAAGTAGACCTGTCCGGGAACGATCCGAAACCTCCGGAGTCAAAATCCGGTATGCTAGCCAATTACACCACAGGTCTATAAGTAGCCCGTAGAAGAGTCCTCCGTAGGAGTGGCGATGCCAGAACTTCTATCTCCTGATTGGTAGTCAGGTATCCTAATCCGTTGAACGAACGGGCTGTTGTGCAAAAAAATAAGCCCCGTAGATTGCAATAACCTACGGGGCCTATTAGCTCGATTTATATCAACAGCTTAAGGGGCGTAGGGGGACCTACAAGGGCGACGCTGGTTGATATGAAATCGTGTAATCATCATGTGCTTATAACTTTTGTGAAAAGCGATAAGTTCCACAAATTGATTTTTAGTGAAATAAAATCTTACGGGTGACCGGGGCATAGGGTTGATCGCGGAAATCTACACGTACAATAAACATCCCTTTTCCGATTCGGCTGCTTTGTAGAGGCAGCTGGCGATCACGAACATTGTTGAAACGTTGCACCATACGACCTAGTTGATCGAATATCTGTACATCATAGGCACCAGCCTGCTCGCCGACATCGAGGAGGATTTGCTCAGAAGCGGGGTTCGGAGATAGACCGATCAAACGGGTTTGCAGCTCGGGGCTCTCGGTATCGAGGACGAAGTTATCACAAAGTACATTGTGTAAGAAGTTGTGACCATTGAGGTAGAATTCGGCGCGATCAGCAGCGTAAGCTGGATCGATATAGATATTCTCATGCCCTCCGCCGGGGACCGTGTAGAGATAATTATCGACACCAATGGCATCTGCTCGTCCTTTGAGGTCTCCACTGCCGCTGACCGTGAGGAAAGTTAGACCTAGTACAACGGCATTGTCGGTTAGGTAAGGTACGGTTCCATCGTCATCGCCGTGGAAGCTGATGAACGGAGGATCGCTATCATCTAGCCATTTGAGCTGGTGCAGCCCGCCGGAGAGATTGATAGCCGCACTAACTTCGGAGGAATAACTAAGATTGGTTGAATCTCCAGTATCGCCTTCTAAGCCTCCATTCCGATCAAGAATAGTTTGCAGATAATCTGGGATGGCATCTCCATCATCCAGATGAGCTACATTCAGCGCAGCAATTGCGCCGGCAGAGACTCCACCAGCGAAGATAAAATCGGTGTCGATATTATACAGATTATCGGTATCAGCATCCTGGCGGAAAAAGCGAACCGCCGCCCGGAGGTCGGCCGTTGCCTGGACAGCACTTTCAAGCAAATCTAAAGAATCCGGTATTCCTTGTAGCGAAATGTTCCACAGACGATAGTCAATAGTCGCGGCAACGTAGCCCTTCTTGGCAAAGTCAATACAGTTTTGCTCCATCGTTTCTCGCTCTCCGGTGATGAAAGCGCCACCGAAGGCCCAAATAATCAGCGGCCGTTTGTCGAGGTTGTCGCCCATCGGCTCGTAAATATCCATGAACAGCTCCTGTGTAGCACCGAGGCCCGTTCTATTTTCGGCAAATTTGACGGTAGTTTTGGTGGTATTATCGAAAACATCAAGGAAATAACGATTGCCATCGCAACCTTCTGACGTTTGAGCAGAAAGGGAGGCCGTCATTGCAATAAAAAAACAAAACAGAAAAGTGTACTTCTTTAACATAGGCATTCTTAATAAGTGGTTATAAAATTACTATAGCAAGTGAGGCAGCACTGCAAAGTGCTACATCCTTTAAATTAACTTAGATAGGCGCAAATGGGGATTACATGCAGTAAACAACTAGTTAAACAGCAAGTTTAAACCAATTCGACCATTAACATTCTCGCTGTCGTAAGGCCGGAAGGCGGCGGCTACATTATCGCTCATGGCAAACACCTGCACCGACCCCATTCGGGCAGTCACTTGCAGTCCGATGTTAGCATAGGTATTATTGCGAACCGCATAACTGGCCCCAACCGTAAAGTATTTACCCAAATCAGTCGTCGCATTTACAGCAACGGAAGTAAAGCTTTGCCCCCGGAAGTGCTCAGAGTAGTACATCGCCCCCAGTCGCCAACGCTCTGTAAGTTGGTACAGGGCACTCAAATAAAACTTAGCAGGCAACCTAGTACTATAGCCATCGCTACTTTCTTTAAAGTCAAAAATATCCTCTAAAGTATCCAAGGTTCCCTCAAAATCCAGCTGCCCATCTTGCAAAATATTATCCAGCTCCAAGCCATCATAGCCAAAAGTGCCTTCACTGCGATAGTTGATGATGTTCTCGGTCCAGTTGATTTGGCCAATATCGATAGCACTAGCGGCTAGTTCCAGTTTCTCTCCCCATTGGTAACGCAGTCCTAGATCGAAGGCAAAGCCGCTGTTGCTGCTAAACAGATCATTGAAATCAAAGAGTTCATCAAAGCTGTACTCAATCCCAATATTATCGAGACTATCAAAGAGAAAGGTCGGAGAGAATCGCGAGGTATTGATCTGATAATTTGTCAGCAGTTCCAGCTGATAGATGTCGGCATCCGTGGTGAGGCTAGCGTCCGTCTGCGGCGTTGAGGCATCGCCAATTCCCGAGAGGAGCTTGGCGCGGCCACCAATGGTCAAATTGCCTAGCTCATAGGCCACTCCTAGGCCAAATTCATTGAAGGCGATGCTTTGCTGGTCGGGACCAAAACTGATGGTTTGCCCAATAAACTGGCTGTTGCCTTGCCAGAACAGCTGCGGCAGGGTCTTGGCGTAGCGGGTGGTATTGATGGATTTGACCGCGTGGTTGAGGCTCAAAGCGAATTGGCCGATCCGGAACCCCAGGTGCAAGGTTTCGACTTCCAGATCGATGTTAAGGCGGTTGTTATCCTCCGCCAGTTCGATAAGGCGATCGACATTGAGTATGTTTCTACCGTCGTCCTGGACAATCAGCTCGTTGATGGTGCCGGCGGTATGGAAATAGTTGAAGTAGACATTAGGCAGACCGACAAAAATGCGTTGATCCGGTACTAGTGCCGGGTTGGTACGGCTAGACTGCCAAACATCACGCATCAGGTGTAAGCCCAACTCTTGCTGGGCCTGTAGTCCAAGGCTATAACTACACAGAAGGATAAAGAACGTCCATTTTTTTAACATAAACACAAGTCTATTTATTCGTACGCGAACAATACGCATAATCAATTAAGGCCTACTTTCATTCCCATGCGAATCTGCACTTGCTGATCCGACAGCACCCTCACGGGTATCTGGGCATTGTTGTAGGTAGAAAAAGCGACCGTCAAAAAGACTTGGCTCGCCGTTTTAATTTTTTCAAAACGGGTGTTATCAAAGGCGATAAAGGTTTCTTTTTTCGCAATATCGTTGGCATTGCCATCACTGTCGACCGGGGCCGCCTCGATGACAATTTGTTCTTCGATGAAGAGGGAGTCCAGCACCTGATTGTTGGCATCGGCGAAATGAAGTTGGATACCTGCCGCTAGCGGCATAGCATTCTCAGCGACCAGCTTGAACTCCGCACGATCTACATCATCATAATCGTTGAAACTTATTTGGAGCGTATCGCGAGCAGCGAAACCGGAGGTGGTACCGTAGATGGGCAGTTCGACTTCCAGTTGTACCCGGAAGCGACTCGTATCAGTCATAAAGCCAATAATAGAAGTGTTGCCATCGGGATTAGGCAGGGCATCAAGGTCGTAATCCAGTGCGACAGGCCCGGCTCCCAGGATAGAGTCCAAATTGGAATTGTTTTTATCAAAGGTGAAGAAGGTGGTAACCGTCTCCCCTACCTGATTCAAGCGCGGATAATCGATGTCGATGCCATTATCGACAAATTCGCTGCGCAAGGGTAACAGGTCTCCATTGACCGTAATGACATTCATCAAATTGGTCTTGGAGCGCACCGGAAATCCGAAGGAATTTTCTACCGTCACCAGCACTTTGGGTTCAGCGAAGTAGACCTCGCCTCTGGTCCAATTTTCAAAGAATTCAATCTCGATGGTATCGCGTTCTAGCTCGTAGATGTCATTACCCAGATAGCCCTCTACGTAAGAAGTCGTAAAGTTGCTGATCAGCATAAAAACATTAGTCGCCGTATCCCGCATCCCATTTTCCCGAATCAATTCGTAGCCAACGTAGAGGGAATCCTGTTCAGGCTCAACGCGATAGCCAGCTAGGTTAAAGCCAATGCGCCCGCCTCTGACTGGCTCCCCGGCGGTATAAGTCGCATTTTCTATTATTTCAAACATTTCACCGTTGTCATCCAAAACGCTGGGGATAAAAAAGCGGAAGGTGACATCTTCTTCGTGCTGAGACTCCCAAAACCAGCTTAGAGTCCCTGTTTTCAGAATGGCATATTCAATATCCACTTCATTAGGCAGTTCAAAAGGCAATGCGGTGAGGGTATCAAAAATCGGCAGTGGGATGCCATCGAAGGTCGTAAGCACATCAAAAAGCTCGAAGCTATTTCTGGCAATAACATCCCCTTTGTAATTCAATACGATTTGACCATCGTCCATAACAGTGATGAAGGTCTCCTCATCAAAACTTTCGAGTAAATCCTGGATGGAAGTCTGGGTGCTGAAAAGCGGAACGGCAAATTCGGCATCGAGATCCGGGGTTTCCAAAGAGCTCAAGTCGTTGAACTTTTGACAGCCGCTGAAGAGCAAGAGGAAAACTAGGCCGACGAAGGCCAGTTGAGAGGAGAAATGATTCATCGAGCAGTATTTTCGCGCCCTAATTTCAATAAAGTAGGGCCAGTTTAGTTTAAATCAGAAATTATATCGCTCAGTTCTCAACAGCTTTAATGTATTTATACAAAGCTACTAACGAACTACTAATAGTACGAAGAAAACTTACTAAAGGCGGGGTGCTCTTATCTCTTTTTTGGAATTAATGACGCCTAACGGTCATTAATGCGTAGATATTAAGTATTAAACCGTAGCCTAAACGCCAAATGGAAATGAGTTATTTTGCTCATACGACGAAAAATCAATACTATCTCAGTTCGTATTCACTACCCAATTTGGGTATTTCTACCTCTTCGAAACCATTGGCGTTCAATAATGTTCTGAATTGCTCCTGCCGTTCGGCTACTCCATGCACTAAAAAGAGCTTTTTCAAGCTTTTCTTTTGATTATCGATAAAATCCAAGATTTCGTGCCGATCGGCGTGGGCGGAGAAAGAATCCATAATTTCTATGGAGGCATTGACCATTTTGATTTCTCCAAAAAGTTTGATGCTTTCGATGCCATTTCGCAGCATTCCCCCGGGGGTATCCGGCGAACAATAGCCTACAATCAATAAGGTGTTTTCGTGCTTATCAATATTGTTGAATAGATGATGGCGGACCCGGCCAGCATTCATCATTCCCGAGGAACTGATGATGATGCAAGGTTCTTGTGAAGTATTGAGGGCTTTAGAACCTGCGACTTCCCGGATATAGCTCAAATCATTGAATCCGAAGGGGTTTTCATCAATCAGCATGTATTCGTGCAGCTGATTGTCAAAACACTCCGGATGGGCCCCAAAAACCATGGTTGCGTTGACTGCCAGGGGGCTGTCCACATAGACAGGGATTTTGGGCAACTCACCGGCCGTCTCTAGTTGGTCCAGCATGTAGACAATTTCCTGGGTTCGCCCGACGCTGAAGGCGGGGATGATTAGTTTGCCCTTATTTTCAATACAGGTTTTTTTGATGATGCTGAGAAATTTGGCGCTCTCGGCCGGCGGCGACTCGTGGTCCTTGTTGCCGTAAGTCGACTCGCAGATCAAGTAATCGACCTCTGGCATCGGCTTAGGGTCCCTTAAGATTGGCCGATTCGGCCTTCCAATATCTCCCGTAAAACCAAACACCAGCTCCCGATCCTCTTCCTTGATTTTCAAGGTCACACTGGCACTGCCAAGAATGTGCCCTGCATCCCGAAACAAAACCTCTACCTCATCATTAACTGGATGCCAGCGCTCGTAGGGAACACCGATGAAGCGATTCATAGTATCGGGAATCATATCACTGGTGTAGAGGGGTTTGCGGAAGGCGCGGCGGTTCTTCTTTCGCTTTTTCAGCAGCTTTCGATTGTAGTATTCCGCATCTCGCTCCTGAATTTTAGCACTATCCAGCAGCATGATTGCGCAGAGGCTGCGCGTAGCGTGAGTACAGTAAATTTCGCCCCGAAATCCATCTCCGACCAGCTTAGGAATGCGGCCACTATGATCAATATGGGCGTGAGATAAGATTAAACAGTCAATAGAAGCAGGATCAAAATACCAGGAGGTATTGAAATCCTTCATATTTTTCTCCTTACCCTGGTACAGTCCACAGTCCAGAAGTATCGTATATCCACTATCCAGTGTAATCAAATGGGCGCTGCCCGTTACCTCTCTAGCTGCTCCGCAAAATTTTATTCTCATCGAATGTTCTGCTATTTGGTTGACAACAAGATACAAAAAAGCCACTTTAACGGTATAAATTGCTCCGCTAAAGTGGCAATGAGGTAAATCTATTAATAATTGAATTAGTATTGCATCAAATAGGGCCTAATAGATTTTCAGCCCACCGTAGCTGAGCCGAGCTTTGATTACACTACTCGCCCCTTTCGTTCCCATGTAGCCTTCAACCTCGTGATCCGAATTTCGGCTCTTTTCGTAAATCACATTCATAGCATTTGGATAATGAACCCCAGCGTGAGTGGTCACAGCATCCAACTGGAACTTGGCATTATCGACAACATCGATCTTGAAGCTGGCATACTTCCCAACCAATGTTATCCGGCCAAATCCATCCTCTAAGCTATGGATGCTAGTCCCTCCATGTTGCATTTCGATGTCCGCATTGGTGCTCAGCTTATCAAGGCTCAGATTGGTGTATTTCGTGTAAATCTTGATATTATCGACATGATCCACTTCGAAGTGATCGTATTTGCCTGTGTTTTTGAAGTCACGAACTTCGCCCAACTCATAATGATCGTAGCTGGATTCGCTATTCACATCATTGGCATTATCGATATAAATCTTAGAGTACTTGCTGTCGACAAAGACATCCTTAGCGGATTTGAGGCGCAACTTGGAGTACTTGATTTCGATTTGGGCCTCCTCTGCTTGTACGATAGAGCCGTTGCCGTATCCTAGGCTGACATTCAGGTTGCCGACGGCATCGGCGCTGAAATTGCCGTATTTGATCTCCAGCGTAACAGTGTTATCTAGCTTTTCAATGTAGGTATTACCGTATTTATTGCTGAGATTCAGCTTGTTACTCCGAGGCATATAGACTTCGTAGTCGATGCTAAAATCGTGTTTGCCGGAACTGCCCCACCAGCTTTTCTTCTTAGGCTGGATTTCGGTATGGGCTCTTACAAAGTCCCGCCCATTAGCAAAATCGACATCTACGCGCTCAAAAACTTCCTGGGCATTCGATTCACTTTTGGCGTGTACGGTGATAGTAACATCGATTTTCACCTTATTTTGATCCCAGGTTTTCAGGTTAATTTCTCCGTACTTATTACGAAGTTCAACTTCTCCTTCAGAGCTGATGTCAAACTCCTTATTAATGGTTTTTGAAAAATCTTTTCTCAGCGCAGTTTGAGTGATCTTCGGGTCCTCATGATTCGCCTTCACCTCAAAACTCCCAAAGTTTAAAACCAGAAACAAGAGTACCCCTTTAAATACTAGTTGTTTCATCATTGTTGGATTTAATTGTTTTTTGATTAGTTGATTCTATATTGTTTAAGACTTTCTCCAAAATGTCAATTCGGATTTGATAGTTGTTGATCATCGCATTGATAATCTGCTCCTCAGCCCCCTTGGGGGAATTCGCCAGCTCCATTTTGAGTTCATCGAAAAGAGTAGCTAATTGCTCCAAGTCGGCATTAACTGCTCCTTTACCTTCGTAATTCAAACTAGCCAGGCGGGCCGCCTTCTGATTGATTTGCTCCTTGTAGTAGCGCTCCATCTCATCGATTTCGGTGGCTAGTTCGCTATCTGCGACCATGGCCCCAGCCCCATCGTTCATTTGAAAACCAATGGCAGCACCAACTGTCAGCAAGACCGCCACTGCTGCGGCAATACCTGCCAGCTTCCAGAGCGTCAGTCTTTTGTTTTTGGGCTTGCGATGATCGAGTTGTTTGTCGATCTGCGCCCAAACTTTCAGGCTAGGAATATCGCTATCGAATTCTTGCCTGTTGTCAGCAATAAATTTCTCTAAATTGTCCTTCATGTCTAAGATCCATTTGTCTAGCGACGGCCGCTCAATTTTTCGCCGGAGAGCGGTAATAATCCCCGGAGCTTTTGTTTAGCCCGACTATACTGGGATTTTGAAGTCGCTACGGATATACTTAATATGTCTGCAATTTCCTGGTGGTCGTAGCCTTCCATACTGTAAAGATTGAAGACTACCCGATAGCCATCAGGAAGTTGATAAATAGCTTCTTTAATCGCTTCTACACTGTAAATGGGTGATTCATCGCCTTGGGGCTCTTCTACTGGCTCTGCTAACTGGCTGTTTAATTCGTCGAAAATCAGCCGCTTCTTTTTCAAAAAGTTGATGCAGTTGTTGACTACAATTCTTTTGATCCAGGCCCCGATTGAGGATTGAAAACGAAAGGTATTCAACTTGGTAAAAATATCCACGAAGGAGTTTTGTAATAAATCTTCGGCGTCCAGCTCGTTCCTGACCATCCGAAGACAGACATTATACATAGCCTTTGAATACAGTCGGTAAAGCTCGAACTGAGCCTGCCGGTCACCGCGTTTACAAGCCTCAACGATATCTCGATGTATGCCGTCGTAACCCAATGTTGAAGTTTCGTTTCTTTAATAGACAAGCTTTGAGCAGGGGGGTTGCACCAAAGCCAAATTCTGACAAATTTTATTAAAAAAATCGATAAAAGGGCCAAAATGTTCAAAATTCTCGCCCTTTTCAGGTGTTTTTTAGGCCCTTTGGAAGACCACTTAGCGGTTGCGACGGTCAATTATTTTGGGGGAATTTTGTCGATATTGCACCTGAACATCCTCATTCAGCTCTATTACCCGCACCTCGGTACGGCGATTATACTGGTGCTCTTCCTCGCTACAGTCGACCCCATCGCGGCAATGGTTGCGAAGCTGGGCTTCCCCGTAGCCGACGGCTTTGATGCGATTACTGCTGATGCCTCTGGCCACCAGATATTGCATAGCCGAGATCGCTCGTTTGATAGACAGGCGGCGGTTGTACCGGGTGCCTCCACGCGAATCAGTGTGGGAGCTGAGTTCGATTTTCATGCTGGGATAGCGCTGCATAATAGCCAGCAACTCGTCCAATTCGGCGGCATCGCCACTGCGGATGTGCGACTTATTGAAGTCGTAATAAATATTTTCTAAGACAATAATCGTCCCCTTTTCCAGAGGCTTCTCCGGCGCAGGACCGTCGTTTTTGGCCAATGTTAGCTCAATTTTCTCCAACTCACTGTCGCGGCTCAATCTCGAGATATTGATTTGTTGTTTTGTAAAATCTTCTTTGATACCCGTCACTGTATAGCCATCGCCAACCGGGAGGCACTGCGTAAAGCGGCCTTGATCATCGGCAACAACTAGTTGCTCCTCGCCAGTACGCTGATTCTTTACCTTCACTAAAGCCTTGGCGATGCCTTCGCCCAGGGCAGTATTCACCATCCCCTCCAACTCGACGCATCGCTCTGCCGCCAGCGGCACTCGGAGCGATTCTCCCGCTGCTGCTACTGCAGTGAAGGGCCATTCCTGCCGCTGGTACCCCTCCTTGCTTACCACAATCAAATACTGTTGTTCTCCTACAAAGGTATAATCCATCCGGCCTGCGGCATCCGTCGTAAAGCTGCGCTGCTGCAGCTGGTCCGATTCCTTCAACACCTTGCGGAACACCTTACTGCTTGATCCCTCGGCTGCCGGCAACAGTATCGACTCATAAATCGGCTCATTGCGCTCATCCACAAATCCATTCTCCTTTTTCTCAAAAATCTGCACCTGCGCCCCAGCAATCAACTGCCGGTTCTGCTCATCCTCCACCGTCAGAGATACCTGCAAGTCGCTCGGACGCGTCCGTCCCCAAATCCCGTCTGAGGCTACAAACATGTAAATATCATCCTTTCCTGCTCCTCCCTGGCGCGCTGAGGCGAAATAGCCTTGCTTGCCCAAGGGGTCCAGAATGAGGCCCAGGTCGTCGCGGTTGGAGTTGAAGGGTTCGCCCAGATTGGTTACTTTGCCCCACTTTCGGCCGCTAATATCGACCATAAAGAGATCGAGGCCACCGACACCGGGCCAGCCGTTGGAGGCAAAAAACAGGTTGCCGCTGCTGTGGATAAAGGGGAAGACTTCACTTTTTTCGGTATTGATTTCAGCACCAAGATTAATCGGAGTGGACCAGCCTTCGGTGGTGCGCTCTACGCGATAGAGGTCCATTCCGCCGAAGCCACCGGGCATGTCGGAGGCGAAGAACAGTTGTTTGCCATCGGCCGAGAGGGAAGGATGGGCGTAATTGTATTCATCATCACAAAACGGCAGGGCCTTAACATCTTTCCAATCGGATGGCCCCTTATGGGCTTCGTAGATTTTAAGTACCGTCTGCCCTTTCGAATTGGCTTTGCGAATCCCCTTGTTGATATGATTGCGAGTAAAGTACATCAGATCGCCTTGGCGATTAAACGTCACTGGCCCCTCATGGAGATGAGAATTGACTTGTAAAGAGAAATCCCGGGGTTCCATCGGCACACCATCGACATCCAATTCCGCATAAAACAGCTCAAAATAAGTTTCCCCAATTTTCTTATCCCGCTCCCCATTTTTGTAGCGAGAAGAAGCAAACACAATCCCATTCTGGTAATAGGCCGGAGAAAAATCCAGCCCTTCCGAGTTGATCTTAATGGTATTGATAATTTCTACCTCTCCTCCTTTTTCGTACAGCTTATTGGCCGCCTTGGTTTTGGAACTTTGCTGGGCCACGAGCAGTGTAGGAAGTTGAAATAATAGAACAGCGAGTAGGGAAATTTTGAATACTTTCATAGTGAAACAGGAGGTTTTGGAATATAGATTGAGGATTGCCTTCAAACATTCTCCGGGGTGTACAGCTGATATAACGACCAGTTAATATACTTTTATTCTTTGG
>JBCDGZ010000079.1:0-35081 GCA_038750655.1 Bacteroidota bacterium
CTGATAGTCTGCAATATTATCCCGCATCGTACACAGCTCTTCGGTACAAACGCCCGTGAAAGCCAGGGGGAAAAATAAAAGGACGACATTTTTGCCACGATACTGTTCGAGCGAAACCTCTGATTTGTCGGAAGCTCTGAGGGTGAAATTAGGCGCTTTATCGCCTGGATTGATAGTCATAGTTGTTTAAATTTATGCTTTGATAAGTGATGATCAACGTGAGCTAAATATACACAAAAGAAACAATCTCTGTATTTTTTTGTTTATTGCCGTATACTTAATGACAATAGCCTGACTAAGCCTTAATGAAACCCACCCAACGCGCCTATTTCGAGCTGCACTTTGCAGTACTCCTCTTTGGTTTCACGGCCATCCTTGGTGACCTCATCCAGCTCTCTGCCCTGGTGCTCGTTTGGTGGCGGGTATTGATTACTTGTATTAGCTTGCTCTTTTTGATCCAATTTGGTCGTAAGCTGCGCAGCATCCCCCGACGCTTGGTTGTGCAATACATGGGCATTGGCTTGCTAGTTGCACTGCATTGGATATGCTTTTTTGGGGCGGTAAAATACGCCAATGCTTCCATTTGCCTAGTTTGCATGGCTACGACCTCCTCCTTCACGGCTCTTCTTGAGCCCCTTCTCCTTCGCCAACCGATCAAAAAGTACGAGTTGCTCCTCGGCCTGATCATCATCCCGGCGATGGCCCTAATCGTCAACACCACCGAGCTAGAAATGATGATGGGCATTTGGGTGGGCCTCCTGTCCGCTCTACTAGCGGCTCTTTTCGCTATTTTCAACAAAAAACTGGTGGATAAAGCCGACCCTATGAGCATTACCTTCCTGGAGCTGGGCAGTGGCTGGCTACTGATCAGTCTGATGCTTCCTTTTTATTTTATGAATAATGAGAATGCGCCCTTCCTCCCTTCCTGGAGTGATCTCGGCTATCTGTTGATCCTCGCCCTGGTCTGCACCACCCTAGGTTATATTCTGGCTCTGCGTGCCCTCAAATACATCTCTGCTTTCGCCTCGAACCTCACCGTCAATCTCGAACCCGTCTACGGCATCGTACTGGCCATTCTAATTCTCAAAGAAAACGAAGAGCTCTCCCCCGGATTCTACTGGGGCTGCCTCTTGATTATGGCCATCGTACTGGCTTATCCTTTTTTGAGAAAGAAATTTGAAGGAGAAACCGCCAAAGATCAGGGGTAATGCCTTAATTTTGTTCTTCGTTTCTACGATATTAATAATGATAAGCTGGATCAATGAAACCCAATCTGCGCAAATTGTTTGCCTACTGTGAGGCTCACACCACTCCGCATTCCGAACTGCTCCATCAGCTCGACCGGGAGACCCATCTCAAGACCCTGGCTCCCCAGATGCTCAGTGGGCACTTGCAGGGGCGCCTACTCAGCTGGCTCAGCCGGATGCAGCAACCGGAGTACATCCTGGAAATCGGCACCTTCACTGGCTACGCCGCCCTCTGCCTGGCCGAAGGCCTGCAAGCCCAGGGCCAACTCCACACCATCGAAGCTAACGAAGAGCTGGAATACCTCATCCGCAAATACTTCCAGCAGTCTGCGTACAACGATCGGCTACATCTCCACATCGGCGATGCTAAAACCATCATCCCCCAGCTGCAACTGCCCTTTGATATGGTTTTCGTTGATGCGGGGAAGATGGACTATGCTCAATACTACGATATGGTTATTGAGCAGGTCCGCCCTGGCGGGCTCATCCTGGCCGACAATGTCCTCTGGGATGGCAAAGTCATCCAGCCCGTCAACGATCCGGACACAGAAGTCATTCGCGCGTTTAATACCAAGGTGCAAAATGATGAGCGGGTGGAGAATATCTTACTGCCCATTCGCGATGGGCTAATCATCGCTAGAAAATTATAAGCCTATTATGGTCTACTGCTAACCATGAGTCACAAAGCCAACTATATCACCTTCTCTAAAAAGGAACCAGAGCTGCCCATCTTCCATCAGCCCTGGTACCTCGACGCCCTTTGCGGAGAAGATGGCTGGAAGTTGGCTTTGGTCTACCGCAATCAGAAAATTGTGGCCAGCTTGCCTTATATGGTTCGGCAAAAAGGGCCCTTCCGCTACATCACCATGCCTCTGCTATGTCGTATGCTAGGCCCCTACCTCACCGCAGAATTCCGAACCCAACGACAAGAAGTTAAGCTGTACAAAGAGCTGATCGAGCGCCTACCCAAGGTGGATTATTTCGAGCAAAGTTTTCATTATGGTGTTAGCAACTGGATGCCCTTTTACTGGCAGGGCTATCGACAAACGACCAGTTACTCCTATGTACTGGAACCCTTGGATGATTTAGAAAAAATTTATCAAGGTCTAGACACAGATTATCGTAACAATAAAATCCCTAAAGCACAGAAACAGCTGCGTGTGGTGCACGATCGCCCGCTCGAAGCTTTCTATGAAGTCCACGAGCGCAGCTTCCGACGTCAGGGCATAAGCTGTCCTTTTTCTTTTGAGTATTTAAAACGACTAGATGAAGCTTTAGCCAAACGGCAGGCCCGACAACTCTTTTTTGCCATCGACGAGCAAGAGCGCATCCACTCTGTCGCCTATGTGATCTGGGATCAGCGGGCAGCTTACTACCTGCTGGCTGGCGACGACCCAGAGCTGCGCAGCAGCGGCGGCGGCATCCTGATAGCCTGGGAGGCCATTCGCTACACCTGCGAGGTGCTGCAACTGCCGACCTTCGATTTTTTGGGCAGTATGATTCAGCCGATCGAGCGGGTGCGGCGGCAGTTTGGGGCGCGGCAGCAGTCTTACTTTAAAGTGCGGCGCTACCATTCTAAGTTGTTTCAGCTATTCAACTGGTTGAAAGGTAGGGATTAAAGGAGCATACGATACTTCGGCACATTGCAATTTGAATTATTCGCTACTTCGCCTACCTTTGTAAAGCGTTTATGGATGTTCTTTAGAGCCAAGCTCATTCCTAATTCAATAATCAATATCAACTCTTTGCCGTACCTCTCAGATATACTTATCGCATCACTTACCCTCCTTGGGTTTTTCATTTTACTGGTCCTGTATAAGAAGAAAAAAAGTTTCTCAGATTACACCCTGATAAGCCTTAATCTAATTTGCGGACTATGCCTTTTTGTCATTTTACGAGCAAGGCCAGAGATGCCTACGCTCTATTTCTTTTTACATCTTGTCACCCCTTATCTGCTGTTTTCGGTATGTATGGTTTATGCCTCACAGCTCATTACGAATAAACCCTGGCAAAAGTATTACTGGCTGTTCTTTGCTTTTTTTATTCCCATGACCCTCTACCTTTTTTACGATATTTTTCTGGCTCACGCCGATTTTAGACCTGTGCAAAAAATCTACTACTATGATCCTCCACTGCTCTATCACTTTTTCTTTAAGGGCAATAAAATCTATTCGATTGTTTTGTGCTTGTTTTTACTCAAACAGCTCAATGTTTATGCTTTAAATCTACGAAATCACTTCTCTTACCTTGAGAAAATGCGGGTGAGTTGGCTAAAGCATTACGTACTCGGATTAATCCTTATTTATTCTTTTTCCCTAATTGCTTTCTTATCTTACAACCTGGGGTTGATTGAGCAGATAGACAGTATTTATATCGCCGTAAATGTCTTGAGTATAAGCGCTTTTTTTTACCTCTCCTTTCATGGTATAAGGTATCAAAGTCTAGAAACCATTTCCCAACAAGTTGGTATTTCTAATCCAGTACTTGCTTTCCCCAAACCCAAGTCGGCAACAACATTGGTCACAAAGTCTGCCTTAAAAGATGACAAGTCGCAGCAAATTTATCAACAAGTTCAACAAATTTTTGAAGAGTCTCAGCTCTTTACTAAGCGTCAACTCAAGCTATCAGATCTGGCACAAAAAATTAATGCCCCTCCCTATCAATTATCGCAGATTATCAACGCTTATCACGGGAAACCTTTCTATGATTTTGTGGCTAGCTATAGGGTCAATTTACTCAAAAAACGCTTGGCAGATCCATCCTACAAACAATTTACTATCCTAAGCCTTGGTCTGGATTGTGGATTTAACTCGAAGTCTTCTTTGAATAGAGTTTTTAAAGAACATATAGGATTGACTCCCGCACAATATAGAAAGTCTCATCTTCCAAAATAGGTCTTGAGTTTTTCCGGAAATAGGTCCCATCTTCCAAGATAGAGCGTCTAGATTATAGTTTCATTTTACTTTAGCCCCGCCTATTAACAAGCAGCACTAGCCGTATTTGCTATTGACTCTCCCAGGTAAGCAAAATACCGATAGTACTGTATTTCAAATAACCTAAAATACAATAGGAAATGAGGGATTTTTTTCAGGTTTTACTTTTGTGCCTTTTGGCCCTTAATGGATTCACCCAATCTAATACAGGCTTGGCCATATCGACCAGTAAAAACGACAATCACATGGAAACCATCTGGTTTCAACATCAGGTATCAGAACGTTTCAGTGCAGGTATCCAGTTAAGGTATAGTGGAATTCGATACCGTTTTGTAAATGCAATAGCAATCGAGGATGGAAGTACGACTTTTGCGGGCTTGGTTTTGGGGTTTAACCTCAGAAAGTTTGAACGATCCAGACTTGACTTTAACCTAACGGCCAGTTATCGGTACATTAGCAATGATGACAATGCTGAGCTGCCTTCCTCCACTAATGGTTTAGAACTAGATCCCAACTTTATATTTGGACTTCAACTGTCCGAAAATTTATTTTTTCATTCCGGTATTATGCTGAGAACAGCCATGCAATTTGGTGATGAACCGATCAATGATGAGCAACAACCTTCTACAATTGTGTTAAATGGATTGTCCATTCAAAAAACCAAACACCTCTTTTCTTTGAGGACCTATGCAGGACCCATGACTGGTGCAACCGGAGATACAGAAAAATTCTTTTGGCAACTTTCTCTGGGATACCAGTACAATTTAGGCTCCCCCACTAACGGTACCCTCCCATTCTTCAATTTCTAACCTGCATAAAATCAGTTATCATGCAACTAATCAAGACGATTTCAATAATATCCTTTCTCACTATTGCCCTCAATTTATATAGCCAAGATAACCGTATGGGTGTTTACTTCCAGCCAGAGTATTCCGCTATGTTTCTAGAAGATCACGTAGGAAATGTGGTTGGTGCCAGCATTGGTATAACGACTAAAAACAAGAAATGGGATATTGGTATCCGAAGCTATGGAAGAAGCGGGCCTATTAATTTACACCAGGAATACGAACTGGTCCTGCCTCAAGGTACGACCTACAAAGGCAAATCAGTACTCTTGCTAGCTGCAGATCATGTCGCACTTGGTTTAGAAATTGCCTACAACCTGCAACTCCAATCAGAAAGATTGAGCCTGAGATTTCCACTATCTATTGGAGCATTTGGGGCAGGGTTTTACCTCCAAAATGACGATCGGATTACTCCCGATGGAAGGCGAGTAAGCGAATGGGAAGATGAACTGCAAGATGGTGAAGATGCCGGGATTGGAACCTATTCGGAATTTGGGGCACAAGTCATTTATCAATTAATTCCCGATAATGAATATTTGGACTTATTTGCCGGGATTACCTATACCAATACTTATGGTTATTCCAGTTTTTTGGGTGGAGAAGATTTCTTCAACAATAGATTAAGGGCTTCAATAGGCATACGAATAGAATTATAGAATCCTATTATCCAGGATCAATTAAAGATGGACTGATTATGACTAAAGAATTACTGGGTGTAAGCCTATTTGCTGCATTAGCAGCCATGCTATTTCTTCTTTATTTTAAAAATAACTCACGTAGCCCAAGTGCGTCTTCACATCCCGGAAGTTAAAGGGAAGCTCACGGGTACGGCCCACCGCCAAACTGATTCCAAAGACCCCCACCTTGACCTCAAAAGTCATCCCCAAACCCAAGCCCAGCGGATTGTCGAACCGGCGGCGGTTGGCAATAATGTCTTCCAGATAAGCATAGTCGCCGAAGGCATAGAGATAGGAATTCTGGCCAATCAGAAAGCGATATTCTAAAGTAAAAACGGCGTAGCGAGTGGCAAAGATGGACTCTTCGTCAAAGCCTCGAAGGAGGCGGTTGCCCCCAAGGCGGTACTGCTCGTTTTGGAAAATTTCCTGCTCAGAAAAGATCATCCCGCCCTGTGCGCCCAGCTTGATGGTGTTGCGTTTGAGGAAGGGAAGATAAACGGCCAGGTTGGCGTCGAGGCGGTATTGAAAGCTGTTGAGGTCGAGGGTATCGTAGAGGCTGGCGAAATCGAAGGTCGGATCGCTTTCGTCTTCTAGCGATAGAATATTACCATTGGGCTTGATGCGCTTGTTGCCCGTAGCCCCCTTAAGCCAGAGGCTCCACCCCCGACGAGGATTAAAGCGATAGTCCAGGCGTTGAAACTGATATTCCAGCCCCACGCTGGTATTTCGAATATCCAGATTGTCCGGCAGGCGGCGGTTGCGGGTGATTTGGTCCAAATCGATATTGAGGAGGGTGGTCGAATAGCTATTCCAGGAGGCTCGGAGGAAATTACCGCCTTCGAGCAGGTACTGGACCCCCAGATCAGCGGTGATGTCGCGATAGGTGGAGTCGCGGCGGTACTGCGCAAAGCGGAGGTCCAGCCCGAAGGGCAGGTTGAGCACATACGGATAGCTAAAGCGGAGGTCCAGCTCCTGAATCCCTGGCCGCAGGCGTTGGAAGTCGATGAAAAACTGTTCGCCCAGGCCGAATTGATTGTGCAGCTCTCCGGTGAAGGAGCCAGTGAGGCGCAGTCGACCGCTCTGGTCGCTGTTGGGCAGGATACCGATGATGAAGTCCCAGCGGCTGGCGCGCTTGCGCTCCAGGAAGAGATTGACCACTGCCTTATCGCCTTTGAAAGTAACCGTTACATCGCGTTTTTCCTTCAAAAACGGCAGCTCACGGATTCGAGCCCGGACTTTTTTGATCTTATCCTTGCTATACAACTCTCCTTCTCTGAGCCCCAGATAATTTTTTAAATACGCTGGTGTAATCTTCACTTCTCCGATGATATTGATGCCCTCTAGCGTCACCAGCTTGTGCTTGTTCATCAATAAACGAGCACTAATGCGATCCTCTTCGATGGCTACTGCCTCCAAACCGACCGAGGCGAAGGGATAACCATTGTTCTCGGCGTATTCCAGCAGGGCCTCCTGCAACTTGCGCAGTGCCAGGTAATCGAAAGCTTTGCCCTCAAAGGACTTCTCATTATAGCCCACTTGATTCAAAAAAGCTTTATCCACTCCTCGAGTATCCAGATCAACCCAGCGGTAAGTAGGGCCGATGGTTAGGTAGGCCTTGGTGATGCTGTCTTTACGCACCAAACTGTCTACGGAAGCCGTTAAATAAGCCTGGCCGTGAAGTTGCAACAGCAGACGCTGCAAACTCTGGTATAAACTCAAACTATCGAGATGGCGCGGTTCGTACTTCAGCTTTTTTTTGAGAAAGGCTGCATCTTGGTCGCTGGCCTCTAACTCTAAATAATAGGCGGAAGGCTGAGCGGCGAGCGGCGCAGCCAGCAGTAGTAGCAGGGCTACCACCATTTTTGGAAACCAATTTTTTGCTAGCTTTGCCAAGGTCATTGAAGTGTTAACGCTAAGTTCCAAAAAATATTTACTTATACGCAATCTACGATAAGCAGTTCGTCGTATACCTACAAAAATGCCTGGGCTTTACATCCATATTCCCTTTTGCAGAAAGGCCTGCCACTACTGCAACTTTCACTTCTCCACCTCGCTGAAGTACAAATCGGAGATGCTAGAAGCGATTGCCAAGGAAGCAGTACTCCGACGGGCCTACCTCCCCGACGAGCCGCTGGGCAGCGTCTACCTCGGTGGCGGAACCCCCTCGCTGCTCAATGCCGAAGAACTGGCACAACTCTTCGAAGTCCTCCACCAGCACTATACCATCGCCAAAGGTGCTGAAATCACCCTCGAAGCCAATCCCGACGACCTTACCGAGGAGCAGCTAAAAAACCTCGCCGCCTCTCCCGTCAACCGATTAAGCATCGGCATTCAATCTTTTTTTGATGCCGATCTGACCTTTATGAATCGCGCCCACAACGCCTCGGAGGCCCGCCGCTGCATCGACCGAGCCCATCACCACGGCTTCACCAACCTCACCATCGATTTGATCTACGGCAGCCCTAGCACTAGTAATGCTAACTGGCAGAAAAATATGGACATTGCCTTTTCCTACGCCGTCCCCCACCTCTCTTGCTACTGCCTGACGGTGGAGCCTAAAACGGCGCTGGATCACTTTGTGCGCAGTGGCCGCGCCGCGCCGGTGGATGAGGAGCAAGCCGCCCAGCAGTTTGAGATGCTGGTGCAGCGGGCGCAGCAGGAAGGCTATGAGCACTATGAGATTTCCAACTTCGCTCGCCCTGGCCACTACGCCCGCCACAATACCAACTACTGGAAGGGAGAAGCCTACCTTGGTCTGGGGCCTTCGGCGCACTCCTTTAATGGCCAAAGTCGCCAGTGGAATATCGCCAACAATGCTCACTACCGACGCTGCCTGGACCAGAGCGATAGCCCCCAACAATTGGCAGCTAGTGGCCTTTACGAAATAGAAGCCCTAACGATGAATGAACGCTACAATGAGTACATCATGACGGGACTACGGACCATCTGGGGCTGCGATTTGACTAAAATTCAGCAAATGGGTGACCAATATCAACAGCATTTTTTGGAAAAAGGGCAAGTCTGGATCGATAAAGGCCACCTACAACAGACGCACAATCAATACTTTTTAAGTAATACCGGCAAGTTACTAGCCGATAGGATCGCCATGGAGCTATTTGTGTCCGATTGAGCAGCACAAAGCACCTTTATTTTCCCCAAAAATGGACGAAAGTTTGTTGTGACATCACAAAAACGAGCCATTCATTTTGCTTTTGGCAGAGTTCTTGGAGTCAGCCATTACGTGTTTTTATTCTTACCTCTCCATATTTTTCCCCTTTCAAGTTTCCCCTGTTAAATCAATTAGTGTCAATTTTTTAGAGAAGCATCAATTATTGAGCAAGAGAACGTAATCCCACAAGACTACCATGAAAAAACTAATACTACTAAAACTTCTACTTTTTTTTCTGCTCTCATCGGAAGTAACGAGCGCGGCTACCATCACAGCTATCAAGAAAGGGGCATGGTCGGATGACAAGGTCTGGGATTTAGGACGTATCCCTGAGGTTGGCGATGATGTCATTATTGATGGGTACGATATAGATATTGATGATTCGTCGGGAGATATTACCATTAACAGTTTAATCCTGCGCAATTTAAGCGACATCAATCGCTCTAAGCTCACCATCAACACGGATAGACCAGTCATTATCAATGGCAATCTGGAAGTTATTATGGGGCCTGCTGATCATGAAGTACATCTCAAGATAGAGCAGCAAGCTCAGGTTACTGTAAACGGAAGTATGCAGTTCACTCGTCTTAGTGCCAATGATAATAATGCTAAGTTGAAATTAGAGATGAAGGATAATGCACAGCTGAATGTATCAGGAAGTTTCACCTTTGATTACGGCAATGCTAATGTAAATGAAAACGGTGATGAAATTCATTTGAAAAATAATTCTGTGCTGACGGTAACTGATTCCGTGCAGCTTATTATGCGTCAGGGTAGCGACTTTAAAATCAACATGAATGATGCTGCACAATTTAATTGTGAAAATACCCTGGCTATTGAGCAATACGGAGGGGAACATGTCTATCTCGACATGGATAAAACAACCTCCGTCAATGTGACCGGCGATTTTCATCACACTATCAAAAATGGCGATTCCACCCACATCGAGGTCCGCAAAGAAAGTACCCTCAACATTACAGGAGATTATTACATGACCTCAGACAAAGCGGATGCAATTATCAAATTAGTAGCTGATGGTACTAGTGCAACTGTCAATATTGACGGGAATATTCAGATGAGTGCCAACAGTGGTGGCGATGCTATGATTGATCTGCGGTCGACTTCGACGATGAATTTTGGGGGAAATTTTTCCCGCCCAGATAACTTTGGCAGTCTTTCTATGGATGAACAATCCACTATTATCTTCAACGGTGTGGACAAACAAGAATTACCAGCTAGCGAGCTATTCAATAACGGCGGTGACCGCTTCGCCATTACGAATATTCGCTTCAATAATACCTCTGGTGAGGCCCTGGAACTAGGCGGCCCAATGATTATTACCGACGAAATGACCCTGAGTAGAGGTGTCATTAAATGCACAGACGCTGCACCGCTGATTATCGAAGACCGAGCAATCATCAGTGGAGGTAGCGACGAAGCCTTCATCGACGGCCCCATCATCAAAAAAGGCTCTACCAACGGAGAAGATTTTGTCTTTCCTACGGGAGATAGTACGATCTATGCGCCAATTACAATCTCTCCACTCAGTAGCTCCTCCGATCAGTATACTGCTCAATATTTCGCCTGTCCACCACCGGTAGAAGGAAACCTGACGGTAAATGCCCCACTGGCTAGTGTCAGCTCATCGGAGTTTTGGACCCTGACCAGAGATGCGGGCACTTCTGATGTCGATGTATCGCTGGCCTGGACTGATGCTTCAGCTAGTGACATTACCGATTTGGATGCGGTACAGGTGGCCTACTATGACTCCGCGACGGGTTGGTTCAGTGCAGGGAACGGCGGGACGACTGGTGGCTTGGGCAATGGTGTTAGCGGGACAGTCGTTAGTGATGCGGCTTGTCCGCCGCCAGTAGAAGTCGATCCAAGAATGCTGACGTTTGGTTTTAAGCCAACTGGAGGCGTAGGTGTTTCTGGAGGAACAGTCAACAACGTTGTATTACCAGTAGAATTGGTCAAGTTTAATGCGAAGAAATTAAATAGTACAACCGTTGTGCTGACCTGGGAGACTTCAATGGAAGTAGACAACAGCCACTTTGTGCTAGAACGCTCCACCGATGGTGTAGAATTTACCCCTTTCGCTATGGTCTATGGTAAAGGAGCGAATTACAACAGTTATAAAGAACTTGATCATTCCCCTTTTTATGGTACCAACTATTACCGACTGCGCCAAGTAGATCTGGATGGCAGCTATGAACTCTTCAATGTCGTTGCGGTAGAAATGAACCAGCGTACCAGCGTTTTGGTCTATCCTAATCCAACTACAGAATACATTAATATTTATGACGCTGCCCGTGATGATGAGCCGAGTGTTGTGTATGTATACGACGAGCAGGGGCGGCAGTTGCATCAGTGTACTATCCCCGAAGCGACTCGGGTCTATCGGCTGAGCATCAGCGAGATGAATACTCGTGTCCCCGGCACCTATTTCCTAAAAGTTTGTAATTCCTACGGGACTCGCGCCCGATCTTTTATAGTGAATGAGTTGTACTAGTAGCTCTTTGTTAGGTACAACACCATTGTCAATTCATTAACAAAAACCTTGAAGGCTTTATCCAATAGCCCGGTACTTTTCGAAGTACCGGGTTTTTTAATTTGTAGTCACAAAGCGGCAAAAAACTTAAAAAAACAGCTTCCGCTTCTTCATTTTTTTTACAAAAAAGCATTGTGACAGGAAAAAAAACGACCTGCATAGGCAATCTGGCAAAGTTATTGGACAGAAGCATAAAAGAAGCTCCCCCCTCGCTATTCTTCCCCCCATTAATTAGTGTTTAAGTTTCATTGATTGAACCCTTGAAAACCAATTGCCATGAATCAGTGGTTACGCATTTCTATAATTGTTTTTTGTTGCTTGTATACTTCTGTAAGTTTTGCGAGTACGGTCAAAGCCGTTAAGGATGGGGAATGGCATGACGATGATGTCTGGGATAGCGGTAGCGCCCCCACTTCTGCCGATGATGTCATTATCGATGGCTACGAAGTTACCATTACGGATAATAGTCCTAACATTACCATCAATAGTTTGAGCCTAAGTAATGTAAATGGTCCCGGCCACACCGAGCTAACCATCTTTGGGAACAGCAATAACTTGATCCTTAACATCAACAATGATTTCAATGCCTTTCTCGGAACTGCTGAGCGCAAAACGCGCATCAAAGTAGGACAAAAGGCTGCTGTGAATATTTTGGGGAATGCCATGTTCGAACGATCAATAGATAACAATACCATCTGGCGCTTACAGCTCCATCTCGAAGGTGATGCCCAGTTCAATGTCAACGGTCATTTCACTTTTGACTATGGCGATAGCGGGATAGAACTGTTACAAGAAATTTATATGGAGGATGAGTCCGATCTTACTATTGGTGGTAACACCAATATCATACAGAGGGACGGTGCCAATTTTACACTCGAAATGCGCAACCAAGCAGAAGTTCACTTCGGAGGTAATCTCGACTTTACACAGACTGGTGGAGTGTTGATGAGCATCAGTATGTATGACTCCACTAATATGACGGTCATTGGCTCTGTTAATCATAATAGCAGTAAACGTGATGGTTACAGCAGAGTCAAATGCCGGGAAGTCAGTAAGATTACCATTAATGGAGACTACAATATTGTCTCTTCCGCCGTTGATGCCTTCATCGATCTAACTACAGAATCCCTGGAACCGATGGTCATCAGGGGAGACATTACCATAGATGCGACCTCGGAAGGGGATGTAGAAATCGAAATCGGTGATAACTCAACCTTGAAATTCGGAGGGAATCTAGTTAGAAACTCCAACTTTGGTAGTTTGAAAATGGATCCAACCGGTAATCTTGTACTAGACGGGACAGCACCACAAATACTGGCCTGCACCAACATGCCCGGAAGTGGCTCTGATTCTTTACAGTATACCAACCTACAGTTTGAAAACTCTTCTGGAAAGGCTGTTGCCTTTGAAGGAAATGTAGTGGTAAATGATCATATGGAACTAACGTCCAGTATCATTAAAACTTCTAAAACTACCATGCTAATCATTGCTGATGGTGCGACCATCAGCCCGGGGAGTAGCAATGCTTATGTCGACGGGCCGGTGACGAAAAAAGGCTCTACTAATGGGCTGGACTTTGTTTTCCCAACTGGCGACAGCACGACCTATGCCCCCATTGTTATCTCAGCCTTAAGCAATGCTAGCGATGAATATACTGCACAGTACTTTGCCTGTCCGCCCCCCGTGGAAGGCAATAGTATGACGCTCAATGCACCACTTAATAGTCTTAGCAGCGTTGAGCACTGGTCGATGACCCGTGCCTCGGGGAGCGCCGATGTCGATGTCTCGCTCTACTGGACGGATGCCGACGCCAGCGGCATCGCTGACACCGACAATCTACAGCTTGCTTACTACACTGCCTCCAATGGCTGGTTCAGCGCTGGCGGAGTCGTTACCTTAGAGAGCGACGGCGGCTATGTAACCAATGATGCGGCTTGCCCCCCACCAGTAGAAGGCTGGCTGACCTTTGGCTCTAGTGTAGTAGGAGGCATGGTGAGCTTGCCCATCGAGCTAATTTCTTTTGAAGGATACGCCAAGGCTGAGGCTGAGGTATGGCTGGATTGGGTAACGGCTTCGGAAACAGACAACAACCATTTTTCTGTAGAAAAATCTATCGATGGACGAAGTTTTCACTCCATCGGCCTCGTCCCTTCCAAAGGCGAAGGCAACCACCAATATACCGTCATAGATGACAAGCCCTGCCCGGCGATCAACTATTATCGCCTGCGCCAAATCGACAACGATGGAATGTACAGCTTCTCGCCAACCATCGCCGTCGATCTCGGCACCCGAAGATCAATTGTCCTTTATCCTAATCCCGTAGTTGATCTGATTAAGGTCAGCGGTGCGGCGCTGGATAATGAACCTACGCTTGTAGAGATTTTCGACAACCAGGGCCGGCTGCTTTTCTCTAGAACTTATGAGGCACAGGATGGCAACATGGAATTGTACACCGCCAATATCAACGCTGCTATTCCGGGAACGTATTACATCAAACTCAGCAATGACAACGGTACCATGATGAAGAAATTCATCAAGACCTAGACTTAACTTACACCAACATTTTGCTATTGTTTAGGACGTAGCGAACGAACTGGATCGGCGGGCTGCCCCTGCAACTCCACCGCTTCGCTCTTCAGCTTGCGCAGGGCCTCCTCAACAGCCCGTTCGAGCTGGGGATCACGCCCCTGGCTGACTAGCTTGGAGCTTTGTTCAACCTCGATGTCCGGAGCAACACCCTCGTTTTCCACTTCCCACTTTCCGTCGGTACTAAAAAATCCTCCACGGGGGGCAGTAATGTACCCGCCATCAATTAGCCCCGGCACATCCCAGATGCCCACCAGGCCACCCCAGGTACGAGTACCCACTAAGGTGCCTATGTTTTTCTTTCTGAACATGTACGGCAAGTAGTCGCCCCCCGAGCCTGCCATCTCATTGATGATCATCACTTTAGGGCCCCAGATGCCAGCGTGTGGGCTGGTAAAAGGCTGTTTATCGCCAACGGGGTTGTTAAAATATCCCATAAGGTCGCGGCTCAGCAGGTCGACAATATAATCAGCGGCGTAGCCGCCTTGGTTGAAGCGCTCGTCGATGATAGCGCCTTTTTTATCTTTTTGGGCAAAGTAATAGCGATTAAAGTTGCGGTAGCCGCCATTGCCTGTATTGGGCAGCCAGACGTAGGCCAGTTGGCCGTTGGAGAGTTCGTCGACTTTGCGGCGGTTGCCTTCTATCCAATCCAGCTGCCGTAGGCCAAATTCGCTGCCGACGGGAACGACGGTAAGGGTACGCGCGCCTTGCATCTCTGGGCGGCTGTTGACGGTGAGGCGAATTTGCTGGTTAGCGGTTTGATCGAAGTAGGCAAAGATGCTTTTGTTGCTCTCGATGGGCTGGCCATTGACTGCTAGCAGGTAATCGCCAATGGCCACATTGATGCCAGGGCCGCTGAGGGGAGAGCGTAGATTGGGATTCCAGTTTTCACCGTTGTAGATTTTTTTGATTTTATAAAATTTTCCTTCGACCTCATAATCTGCCCCCAGCAGACCTACAGGTACTTGGTCCACATCCGGAAAAGCTCCACCATTGACAAAGGAATGCCCAATAGCCGTTTCCCCACTTAATATATCCAGCAGATAATTCAAGTCCGAGCGATGACGGACATGTTCCACCCAGGGAGAATAGGTTTTCCAGGCCCAGTCCAGATCGAGGCCATGTACATTTTCAACATAAAAATAATCGCGTTGATAGCGCCAGGCTTCTTTGAAAATCTGCCGGGCCTCCGCCAGCGGATCGACTTTTATTCGCAGCCCATCAGTCGCCAACTGCCCCTCTCCAGGCTGCGCCTCCGCCATAGCATCCGTAATGGCCCAATTACCGCCCGGCATTCCGTACATCAGTTTATTGCCATCATGCGAAAGATCAAAGGCCACAATACCGCTCACCAGCTTTTTCGCCTCCCGATCCTCCAAGCTGTATTTGTGCAGGCTCAAACCTGGCTGGTTATCCACCCCTTCTGTATAATAAATATGCCCAGCCTTACCCGCTTTGAGCGCAAAATAATTTCTGGCAGGCACGTCAATGGCAATAATGCGTTGTTGTATGCCGTCAAAATCTATGGTTACTTTCATTTCCTCCTCCTCTTCTTCTCCTTCCTTTTCTTCCTCCTCCTTTTCTTCTGCCTCATCATCACTTTCCGGAGCTAGTGGTGAAGGAGTAGACTTAGACAGCACCGCCATATAAATCCCGTGATTTAGCGGACGCTCTATCGAGGACATATCCAGCCAACCTACATTGAGTCCAAAATTAGTACTGGACAAGAAGTAAAGGTATTCCCCTCCTTTGTCCCAGGCCGGTGCCAAGCAGTTAGACATCCCATCAGTCAATTGAAAGGGCTTTTTCTGATCGATAGAGTAGATAAAAACAGCATTGTACTCGCTGCTCAAACGGCCAGTATAGGCAATCCAGCGGGAGTCAGGCGCCCAGGCCGGATAGATGGTGCGCTGTGGATGAGCGAAGCCTTCATTGGCAATGATTTGGCTACTTCCCGTGCTAACATCAACCAACCACAGGTTGCGATCAGTATCCCCAAAACTCAGGTATTTAGAGTCGGGTGACCATTGGGGGGTGTAGAAAAAAGTAGGGTTAGGAATGTCGATGGTTTGCTTAATCTTTCCGTATTGATCCGCGATCATCAGTTGATATTCTCCACTCTGATCCGAAAACCAGCTGATGGATTGCCCGTCGGGCGACCAGGCTGGATTGCGATCAGCCGCCTTGGAGCTACTCAGATTCCGCACATTACCTTTTTTAGCCGGAACCGTAAAAATGTCTCCTCTAGCCGCAAAGATCGCCCGCTGACCAGTAGGAGAGATCGTTGCCGATTCGATGTTTTCTTTTACCTCTGCCCAGTGCTCGCGCGCCCAAGGGAAGTCTGCATTGATTTCAACATTAATCCGCTGGGCGGGCCCTCCTTTGACGGAAAGCGTGTGCAAATACCCTTCATTTTCAAAAATCAAACGATCCCCATGACCTTCCAAGTTCTTGCAATCAAAAGTCTTGTACGTCGTACGTTGCTGTAAGTCTTTGGTTTTCACGTTATACGACCAAATATTCATCACCAGATCACGATCGGAGAGGAAAAACACCTCATCGCCTAGCCATACCGGGTCCTTATCATTACTATCCGTCCAGGGCAGCCGGCTCTCCTCCAGGCTTTGGAGGTCAATAATGCGAATGGGCTGACACTGCCCACCTCGATAGTTGCGCCACTCTACCTCCCAGCCATAAATCCGCTGATAGGCCATCTGCTTACCATCGGGAGAAAGCTTACCATTGGAAATACGAGGAACAACCATCTGCGTCGGTAATCCGCCGTCCAGACCGACTGTCCAGAACTGGTCCGGCATGGGGTAAGGAACTCGAGTTCGTCCCGAAACGAAGATGACCGTTTTTCCGTCCGGCATCCAACCCCGGGCCATATCAAAGCCAGGGTGCCAGGTCAAACGCTGCGGGGCTCCACCGGCGATTGGTAACACATAAACATCCGTATTTCCATCATACTCTGCCGTAAAAGCCAGCATTTGACCGTCTGGCGAGAAGTGCGGATCAGACTCTACACCCTGGAAAGTCGTTAGCCGACGCGCATTACTGCCATCCACATCCGCGATCCAGAGGTCTCCGGCGTACATGAAGGCGATATGGTTGGCGCTAATGGCCGGATGACGTAATAGGCGGGTAGCCTGGGCATCCGCCGGAGGAATAAAAAGAAGACTTAAAATGAAGGATAAGGTAAGTACAATTCTCATAGGTCTTTGGATAGGTTTTGGTAGTTGCTACTCGTTCATCGCAACTTAGGTTATTTAATGGGAATCTTTTTCACTCTCTATCATCAATTCTAGTATCTGGCGAGCGGCCTCTGCAACCACTGTCCCCGGGCCGAAAACACCGACGACCCCCTGCTCGAAAAGGTAATCGTAATCTTGGGGAGGGATGACCCCACCGACGACGACCATAATGTCTTCCCGACCAATCTGCTGCAACTCCGCAATGGCCTGCGGCACCAAGGTTTTGTGGCCTGCCGCCAAGGAGGAAATACCCAGGATATGCACATCATTCTCGGCAGCTTGACGGGCCGCCTCCGCCGGCGTCTGAAACAAGGGGCCAATATCTACATCAAACCCTAGATCGGCAAAGCTGGTAGCGATGACCTTAGCTCCACGATCATGCCCATCCTGCCCCAGCTTAGCCACCATGATCCGCGGGCGACGGCCGGCCAGCTCTGCAAAATGATCGGCCAGCCCCTGCGTTTGCTTAAAGGAATCATCCATGCGCATTTCATTTGAATAGGCCCCGGAGATGGTGCGCGTCGTCGCTACGTATCGGCCGAAGACCGTTTCCATTGCCATAGAGATTTCGCCGAGGGTAGCGCGCAGGCGCGCTGCTTTGACCGCCGCTTCCAACAGGTTACCCTTTTCAGAACGGGCCACCTCGGTGATCTCGCGGATGGCCGCCTGTACGGCTTCTTCGTCTCGGTGCTCCCGCAGGGCCTTCAGCCGCTGCATTTGGGATTTCAGAACGGCGGTATTATCGACCTCCAACAATTCAATATGCTCTTCTTCTTCTGGCTGGAAAATATTAAGCCCAATGATTTTATCACGGCCACTGTCGATACGGGCCTGCTTACGGGCGGCAGCTTCTTCAATACGCAACTTGGGCAAACCTTCTTCAATGGCCTTAGCCATACCTCCTAGCTCCTCCACTTCCTGAATCAGCGTCCAAGCCCGGCGCGCTAGTTGATCCGTCAAATACTCTACATAATAACTTCCTCCCCAAGGATCAACCATCTTAGTAATAGCGGTCTCCTCTTGCATGTATTTTTGGGTATCGCGAGCAATTTTTGCCGAAAAATCAGTCGGCAGGGCAACCGCTTCATCCAGAGAATTGGTATGCAGCGATTGCGTACCGCCCAAGGTAGCCGCCATTGCTTCAACGCAGGTGCGGCCAATATTGTTGAAGGGGTCCTGCTCGGTGAGGCTCCACCCGGAAGTCTGACAATGGGCCCGCAGCGCCATAGATTTTGGATTTTGAGGATCGAATTGCTTGACAATTTTTGCCCAAAGCATCCGTCCGGCCCGCATCTTGGCAATTTCCATAAAATGATTCATTCCAATACCCCAAAAGAAAGAAAGACGGGGAGCAAAGTCGTCAATGGCTAGGCCGGCGTTTAGACCGGCGCGGAGGTATTCCAGCCCATCAGAGAGGGTGTAGGCCAGTTCGATGTCGGCGGTGCCTCCGGCTTCATGGATGTGATAGCCACTGATGCTGATGGAGTTGAAACGGGGCATGTGCTGGGCGGTGTAAGCAAAAATATCTGCGATGATGCGCATAGAAGGGCGCGGAGGATAGATGTAAGTATTGCGCACCATAAATTCTTTGAGAATATCATTCTGGATGGTGCCGCTCAACTGCTGAGGGGCTACGCCTTGCTCTTCGGCGGCGATGATGTAGAAGGCCATAACGGGAATAACCGCGCCGTTCATGGTCATAGATACCGACATTTTATCCAGCGGAATCTGGTCGAAGAGGATTTTCATATCTTCGACGCTATCGATGGCGACCCCTGCCATTCCAACGTCGCCGCGCACCCGTTCGTGGTCGGAATCATAGCCTCGGTGGGTGGCCAGATCGAAGGCGACGGAGAGGCCCTTTTGCCCAGCAGCCAGGTTGCGCCGGTAGAAAGCATTACTCTTCTCGGCGGTAGAAAACCCGGCGTACTGCCGAATGGTCCAGGGGCGAACGGTATACATGGAACTGTAGGGACCGCGCAGGTAGGGCGGAATACCGGCGACGAAATCGAGGTGTCGCAGGCCCTGAATGGCCTCAGATTGATAATGAGCACTGATTTTAATCTGCTCGGGGGCTTCCCAACTCTCGCTTTCGGAGGGGGTAGAATCAGAAAAATCGTATTTCAGGGCGATCTTAGAAAAGTCGGGTTTCATCTCGGATAATTTGTCTGCTCAAAATAAGCAGTTTGATGGAATTATCGCTAAGCTATTTTCCCTAATATTACTACAAAAAATGAAAAGGACACCTTACCCAAAAGGCGCCCTCTCCTTGTCGTCGAAAAACTACCGAGCTGGCAGTAGCCTGCCAACTCTGATATTCTTGATCAGTCCAACCGAAATTGCACTGGTAATTTGTACTCTACCCGGACCTTGCGGTTGCGCTGACGGCCCGGAACCCAGTCCGGCATTTTCTTCACTACCCGCAAGCTTTCTTTACCACAGCCGCCGCCAATTTCCCGCATAATCCTGGCATTGCCGATGCTGCCATCTTTCTCTACGACAAAAGCAATCACGACCGTTCCCTGGATATTGTTTTCGCGGGCAATCGCAGGATATTTGATGTTTTTATAAATAAATTCCATCATCTTCCTATCCGAGCATAGCCGCTTTTCCTCTTTATTGAGTTGCTGTTCATCGCAGCCCTGAAAACGCGGCATTTCTTCGACAAAAATGAAAATATCATCCAGCTCCTCCTCTTCCTGAGGTAAGACGATGGGGGCAGGTTCTGGGGCAGGCTCAGTGGGAGTAACGGGTAGGCTGACGATGGGATCTTTTGCGGGTTCCACATCGACAACATCATCAATGGGCTCTGGTTCGGGTTCTTCAATAAATTCTGGGGTATCTTCAATGATTTTATCTAAGACCTCTAGCTTGGGCGGTGGCGGCAACGGCTTTTTCTTTTGGGGGGGCGTACGAACCACGGGAATATCGTTATCAAATTCGACAATTTCCTCGGGTGGAGCGTGTAAGGGTTTTTCGAAAGTCGTGTAGTTGAAAGCCATCACACAGAGGCTAATCGACACAATGAAACCGATTTTCATGTAAATGCTACGGTTCTTTTGGAGGCGGGAGATGTCAGGTCGTATCATCAGATTAGGAGTTTAAAGTTAAACAATAGCACAAGCCTGCAGTGACAGCGCAGCAGGCTGTACGGCGAAGAGCCAATACCAGAAAAGTGCAATTGTAAAAGAATTATAAGATGAACCAGCAAACTGGTCTTTTTCGGAAAGCTTTCAGATTAATAGATGTTGAGGCACCAAATTTTGGTGTATGAGTAGCATATATTTTTTAAATCAACTATTTTTGCATTCAGTCGATAAAACTTTAAGCCCTTGATCAATTTTTCAAAATTTGAGCTTGATAATGGCCTGCGAGTGCTGGTCCATGAGGATCACAGCACACCGATGGTCGCTGTGAATATATTGTACAATGTTGGTGCGCGCGATGAGTCGCCGGATAAAACAGGCTTTGCCCATCTCTTCGAACACCTGATGTTTGGAGGGTCGGCCAATATCCCGGATTTTGATGATCCCATCCAAAATGCCGGAGGAGACAGCAATGCCTTTACCAACAGCGACATTACCAATTTCTATGACATCGTTCCCGCCGAGAATCTGGAAACGGTATTCTGGCTGGAATCTGACCGGATGAATAGCCTTAATTTTAGCGAGAAGTCGCTAGAGGTTCAGCGCAAAGTGGTGGTAGAGGAATTCAAAGAAAGCTGCCTCAACCAACCCTACGGCGATGCCTGGCATCATCTGGCCGACCTGGCCTACAAGGTACATCCCTACCGTTGGCCGACCATCGGAAAAGTGCCCCGGCATGTCGAAGAGGCCACGCTGGAAGATGTCCGTCATTTCTTCTACACTTACTATCGCCCCAATAATGCCATCATGGTAGTGGCGGGAAAAGTGGGATTGGAAAAGGTGAAACAGTTGGCGCAAAAGTGGTTTGGCGATATTCAGCCCGGTAAGATTCCAGAGCGGCGCTTGCCGCAGGAGCCGCCGCAGGGTCGACTGCACCAGCGCATCCAGCACGCCAATGTCCCCGTCAATGCGCTCTACTTAGCCTTTCACATCTCTGCCCGCAATCATCCCGACTATTATGCGGTCGACTTGATTTCGGATGTGCTTTGCAATGGCAACTCCTCGCGGCTATACCGCCGTTTGCTCAAGGAACAGAAGCTGTTTTCTCAGATCGACGCTTACATCACGGGGAATATCGATCCAGGACTATTGATCATCGAGGGTCGGCCGGCCGAAGGCCGGAGTCTGGAAGAGGCGGAATTGGCCATTTGGAAGGAATTGGAGTTGTTGAAGGCGGAGCCCCTGAGCGCGCGCGAGTTACAAAAATATAAGAACAAAATCGAAAGCAGCCTCATCTTCTCTGAGGCCAATGTGCTCAATAAAGCCATCAACCTGGCTTTCTTCGAATTGCTCGGCGATGCAGAACTGATCAACAGTGAGGCGGAGTTGTATCAGCAGGTACAGATCGAAGATATTCAGCGAATTGCGCAGCAGATTTTCACCCCTTCCAATTGCTCGGAATTGTATTATAAGGTGAAAGACCAAGTCGCTGCGGAGGCATAAGCTAGTTACTCAGCACCAATAGTTCTACGCGTCGGTTTTGCTGCCGCCCCGCCTCGGTGTCATTATCCGCCACAGGATCGCTAGCCCCTAGTCCCCGGTATTCGATTCGCTCTTTTTCAATGCCCAAGCTCTGCAAGTAATCCGCGACAACCTCTGCCCGATCAATCGACAACTGCAAGTTAAAATCGTTATCCCCAATATTGTCGGTATGCCCAGACAGTTGGATTCGCACACTACTGTTCTCTTTCAAATAAGCATAAAGCTGGTCCAGCTCCAGAAAAGATTTGGAGAGTAAAATGGCCTCTCCCGTTTCAAAGAAAATATTATTCAAAACCAAAGAGGTGCCCACCGCAATCTCTTGAAATCGTTTTTCGTGGCGGAGCAAAATATCATCCAGCAGATAGTAGGCATGGTCCATTTTGGGAGGAGTAATGGAATCTAAAGTGATATTCTGCGCCGTGTAGAAATTCCCAACAAGCAGATGGGTATAAGGCTCGTCTGCCACAAAACTGCCCGAAATTTTGATCCACCGTTGTTCATTCAATATCTCCTCTGAAAGGATGAGGGGCAGTTGATAATGCATTACCCCTGGCTCCTTATCATCGCATTTATAAGTAGAAAAGGCCATTCCCAAATAGTTATGAAAAAAGGAATACTTAATCGGTCGTACCCAAAACTCCGCGTAGTAGGTCTCCCCGATGATCATGGGTTCCTTGAGTTCCGCTTGGATGTACTCTCGGCAATGCACCATACGTGTCTCACAACCATAGGTCTTGATGCCTACCATGACCTCTCCGCTATGCGGCCTGTAAGGCATGAGATTGACATATCTTCGTGGAGGTCGCAGTGCTTTTTCTTTTATTGACTCCACAAAAAGAATATCAGGGGAGCCCTCGTTGGGCGAAGTCCACTCCGCCATCAAGGTATCAAATATGGAGCGGGTAGAGATCCAGCGATCGCCAAAGGACCCACTTTGCTCAAAACTGGGATTAGGCACCAGGTTCTGGGCAGTGGTAGTGGTATTGTTGAAGCAAAAGGAAACGAAAAGTACAATGATGATGGACCTGAACATAGCCGGATATTTTATAACCAGAACGCCGTTCTGAACAAAGGATACATCAAAATTCTAATCGATCTACAAATCGCCAGGGATCCAATTGATTGAGATTCAAAGTCCAAGTAATCCTTGCTAGATAATTTCCACTGTCTCGCCCGTTGTACAAAGTCTTCACATTATCGGAATTGATAAGGGGGAAATAAATAGCGAAAGTCTCATCAACAAAGTCCAGCATGAGGCCGCCGCTCCACATCAGCTGATCGGTGAAGGTCGCATCGCTGGCAATGGGCTGAGCATTGTCGAAGTAACCAATATCGAAATAGGGTTTGATCGGTAGTTGGAGCGGTAAATCCTGCGGAAGGTCAGCCTTCATATTCAGTGAGACAATAAAGCTGTTGCTCTCCCCGATGCCGAAGCTGCTGCCGAAGGCCGTCTTCAGCCCACCTTGCTCCTGATTGATTTGCTGCGACCAGATGCCCGTGCCCTCATTGCGACCAAAGTAGAGCCCATCGTAGCGATAATCTGTAAAGCCTTCGGCCACCAAGGACCAACTCCCGCGAGCGAGCTGACGCGAAGATGTCGCCCCTGCATTGCGCCGCGAGTTGTCCAAAAAAGCGCCCACAAAGATGCGGAAATCGATGGCCCGACCGGTGTTGTACGTATAAGCCGACTGCCAGTCCAACCAGGCTTTGAGGTAGTGCTGATCGCCGCTGAGATTGGTATAGCTCTGCTGCTCTAGCCCTAGTTGTAGCTTGAAGGGATTCAGCGCCCGGCGATTTTCGAGGGTGTAGCGCAGGTCAAAGATCAGCGAATTATCGAACTCATTGCCGAGGTAAACGCCGTCGGTGTCGCGTCGGGCCAGCTCTTCGTCCAGTAGGATGGCCCGGGCGTCTAGCGTATGCTGTACCGAGCTACCGGGCTTTTGGCCAAATTGCAGGCTCAGCGAAGGCACCAGCCTGCGGTACTTGAGGTGGTAATCATCGCGTTCGATGTAGTTGTAATTAAAACTCTTGGCACTCAAACCGATGGTGAGGCGCTGTATTTTGGAGGATTTGGGGAAAATATTGTAGCGTACATGGCCCATTCCGGTGAGATCGCCGCTGTCGAAGGCGTAGAGGGGAGCCAGGGCAAACTCGAATTTGCGGGCAGGAATAAGGGAATTGTAGAGGGTGAGTCCGACCATCACGTCGTCGTAGGCATTGTAGGCCAATAGCGGCGACCAGTAGAGGCTAGTACGTTGAGCATGCTCGATGCCTGTTGCAAACTTGAGGCGCAGCGGCTCGACGGTTTTGAAAATCCCCGAGGTACGGATATTATTATTTTGGCGATTAACATCCAAAATCTCCTGCTTGGCGTCTAGCACCATACGATCGTAATCCCCCACCGGAAAATCGACGACCTTCTCTCCGGGAAAGCCCTCGTACCAGCGCGTTTCAATGATCTCTTTCCCTTTCATTCCAGAAATGGAGAAGGGCGTTTTCAAATCTCCCTTATTACGGACAGTCAGTTGGAGAGTCCCATCCTGCCGAATCCCCGTCAAAGCATAGTCAATTTTACCCGCCGAGCCGATGAGGCCATCGAAAAGCCAGTCCAGATTGCGTTGGCTATTGTCTTCGAGGTAGCTGCGCAGGTCCTCCGGCATCGGGTGTTTGAACTTCCATTTCTCATAAAAGCCCTTCATCAGACGATCAAACTCGGCCGTTCCCAAATAGACTTCCAACATGCGGAAAATGCGGGCCGGCTTTTCGTAGGCGCTTAGGTAGTAGTTAACGGGAGAAAAATCCGCCGAGCTGGTAGCGGGCGGCTGATCGATATTGCGGCGGGCCTGAAACAGATAGGCAATCTCGTAGGTGCTTACATCGCTACCTCTGACCATAACCTTGGGCAGTAGGGGCAATGGCTGCTCGTAGTATTGACGGGTGTAGCGATGATCGTAGTAGGAGTTGAGGCCTTCGTCCATCCAGGGGTGCTCGCGCTCGTCGAAAGCCAGAATGCCGTAGAACCAGTTGTGACCAACTTCGTGGGTGATGACTTCATCGAGGGCCTGGGCATTGCCGGAGAGGCCAATTACGGTGATCATGGGGTATTCCATGCCGCCACCGGCACTGAGGGCACTTTGTACAGCGGTCGCCTGCGGGTAGGGGTATTCGCCAACGTGCTGGGAATAAAACTCCAGCGAGCGATCAACGTAGAAGGTTCCTTTTTTCCACAATTCCGCCTCTGTATTGGTAAAGAAAGCCCAGCTGTCGACTTCCCGGCCCGAATTTAGCGTCACCGAACTCTTCTGCACATGAAACCGCTTATCGGCAAACCAAGCAAAATCGTGTACCTCTTCCGCTAGAAAAGTAATGGTCTTCATCTCTGAGCTAGAAGCAGGAAAGGTATCCACGGCTGGGAATTCACCGCCCATAAGGAGGTTCGTCGCCTTTATTTTTTCTTCTAAAAATGCTTTCTCCGCAGCCTCTTGCACCTCTCCAGTTGCAGCAACGACATAATTAGCAGGCAAGGTAATCCGCACTTCAAAATCTCCAAATTCCGAGTAAAATTCCCCCATATCCAGATAAGGCATCGCATGCCAGCCCTGGCGATCGTAAACCGCAGGCTTAGGAAACCATTGGGTCATTTGATAAGATTCTCCGACGTGCCCAAGGCGAGAGAAAGATGCTGGAATTTTGAGGATAAAAGGGGTGTGAATAGTGATTTTACCGCCCGGTGCCAGAGGCTCATTTAGCTGGATTATGCCAATATCCGGATGCTGGGGATCGTATTCAAAGCCCACCCCTTCTTCATTGACCGTAAAATTGAGGTTGGAGAAATTACCCAGGTCTTTGGGCTCGCTGAAATAAAATCGGGTACTGCCCGACTCCAAACTTTGCTTGGCGAAGGCCGTGTTGCGATTCTTGTAAGCATTGGCCCAAAGGTGTACGTAAATTTGCTCCAAAGTCTCCGGGGCCTTGTTGGTATATTCCATACTAATTTCGCCCGCCAGGGTATGGCTGCTGTCGTCCAGCGTCACATCAATCTTGTAATTGACGACTTGCTGGAAATAGTCTTTTTGTGAAAAAAGAAGGGCCGGAAATGTACAAAGGATAAGACAAATGAGTATTTTGTTCATTGTATTTGATATTACATCCATTCAGTTATTCTTCATCCTCAAACGCTATTATTTTATGTATAAGTTGTTCATGTGTACGGTGGTATGCCTGCTGATGTTTGTTTCTTGCTCCGAAAAAATCGTTGAACCTGTCGCGCAACCTGCCCCAAGCGCAGCAGCAATGAGCAAGCCCACCTTTCCCGCCGATTGGGTCGGCAATTGGATCGGCGAACTCGGCATCTATCGCGGTACCCAACTCCTGCAGAGCATCCCCATGGAAATGACCATCAGTGCCCCGGATTCTACGGGTCGATTGGACTGGAAAACCAGCTACAAAGGCGATCGCCCGGTCGACAAGCCTTACAACCTCCTCACGATCGATAAAGCCTTGGGAAGATATTTAGTAGATGAGAATAATTCGATTAAAATCGAAACTTTTTTGTTCGATAATAAGCTGGTGAGTTGGTACGAAGTGCAGGGTACGATTATCATGGCCTCGCATGAACTCAGGGGGGAAGAACTGGTCTTCGAAATCCTCGCTGGCAGTGACAAACCAGCCAGCGTTACCGGAAACACTGTAGTCAAAGGCGACTCAATTCCCGCCGTTACTACCTGGCCAATCAATGTGATGCAACGAGGGATTTTGACTCGAAAAAAATAACCTTGCCGGGCAAGGAATCCCGACAAGGCAACAAGACTATGGACACCCTATGACTGTTCATATAGAACTTAACCCATAGATTTATTGAGTCAATATGACAATTATGACTCTTTACAAAGATGGTAATATTTATCGAATTATACAAAAAAAGGGGCTCCAAACAGCGAAACCAATTACAATATTTTTAATACGATCAAAAATATTATATTTTGAAAAGCGATGCGATTGCGGTCTTTTAATCCAGCTTTTACCCCTTTGGAGAGCGACTATTCGGTCGTAACGGAGGAGCGTTTTACCTCCCATTCCCAGGCCGTACGCATAATATCGTCGATACTATATTGGGGGGTCCACCGAAGGCGATTAGCGGCCTTATCGTTGTTGGCATAAATGGCTACCACATCACCAGGACGGCGAGGCCCCAGCTGATACTTGAGCTGCTGCTGCGTTGTTTTCTCAAAGGCTTGAATGGCTTCCAATACGGTTACTCCTTCTCCAATGCCCAAATTAAACGCCTCACATTGCACCTCATTGCGCTGCTCCAACAAGTACAATAAAGCTTTACTGTGGGCATCGGCCAGGTCCATAATGTGAATATAATCTCGCACACAGCTGCCATCTCGGGTATCGTAATCTGTGCCATAAACGTGCATCCCCTCTCGCTTGCCAATCGCCGTTTCGGTAATCACCGGCACTAAGTTCAGTGCTTTATTGACCGGCGACTCTCCGAGCAGTGCAGTGGGATGAGCCCCGGCGGGATTGAAATAGCGCAGGATGACCGAAGTAAAATCTGAGAAGGGCAGGGAGAAATCCCGGATCATCTGCTCCCCCATTTGCTTGGTACGCGCGTAGGGCGACTCGGCGGGTTTAAAGGGGGTCTCCTCGGTTACTGGCAGTTCAGTAGCATTGCCGTAGACAGAGCAGGAGGAAGAAAATATGAAATGACGGACACCAGCGGCCTGCGCACAATCCATAATATTGAGCAAGCTGTTGAGGTTGTTCCGAAAATAGCGCGTCGGTTGTTCAACCGATTCCCCTACGGCCTTCAGCGCCGCAAAATGAATAACGCCGACAATATCGGGATGGTCCGCAAAAATCTGACGAGTGGCTTCCAGCTCACAGAGATCGACGACGTAGTTCTGCACGCGCTTTCCCGTAATGGCTTCGATACCATCCAAAGCCTGCTCGTCCGCATTGACCAAATTATCAACGGATACGACCTCAAATCCCTTGTTGATGAGATCAATTATGGTGTGGCTGCCGATGTACCCGCAACCGCCGGTGACTAATACTTTTTTCATATCATGATAAAAATTCGGTGTGATCTGATACCTTTGTAAATGAACAGGTATCAATAATTCTTACGAAGTTAGCTACAATTTGTTATATGCTGAACGAAAAAGACTGTCAATTCTTGTTGGAAGAGCTGGCCAAAATTGCCAAAGCAGCAGGCCAGGCCATCATGGAAATCTATAGTGATGACCAAGGCATCGGTGTGGAGTACAAAGCGGACGACTCTCCCCTGACTCGGGCCGACCGGGCGGCCAACACCATCATTTGTGATCAGCTGGAACAACTGCGCTTGAAATTTCCGATTATTTCCGAAGAAAATAAGGCCATTCCCTACGAGCAGCGCCGCGATTATGCGTACTGCTGGATGGTCGACCCACTGGATGGAACGAAGGAATTTATTAAACGCAATGGCGAATTTACGGTCAACATCGCACTAATTCACCAGCAGCGATCAATCCTCGGGGTCGTTTATGTTCCAGAGACAAAGGCACTTTACTGGGCGGCCAAAGGCCTGGGGGCCTGGATGGAGGCAGCAGGGAAACGAGAAGCACTCCAAGCTCAAAGTTTCGACCGGAACGACCCGGCGCTAGGGGTGGTTTGCTCTCGCTCTCACCTCAACCCACCAACCGAGGCATTTGTCAATGCGCTGAACGAGCCGGTGCTGGTTGCCAAAGGCAGTTCGCTCAAGTTCTTGGTCATCGCCAGGGGGCAGGCCCACCTCTACCCCCGCCTGGCTCCAACGATGGAGTGGGACACCGCCGCTGCGCAAATCATTTTGGAAGAAGCGGGCGGCGAGGTGCTTCGCCACGAGGACCAACAGCCGTTGATCTACAATAAGCCCGATTTGCTCAACCCTCATTTCGTCGCGGCGGCCAGACGCGCTCAAGCATAGCCCATCAATATGCTTCCACTCTCAGTCATCATCCCTACCTTCAACGAAGCGGAGCACATTCTTCCAGTTTTGGAGTCGGTAAAATGGGCGGATGAATGGCTAGTGGTGGATTCTTTTAGCACGGATGCGACGGTGGAGCGGGCCCGGCAATTTGGGGCCACGGTGGTGCAGCGGGCCTATGAGGGGCCGGCGGAGCAGAAGAACTGGGCAATTGGGCAGGCGCGTTATCGCTGGGTACTGATTTTGGATGCAGATGAGCGGGTGCCGCAGGCTCTGCGGCGGGAGATTCAGGAGTTGTTGGCGGTGGAGCCGGAGCGCGATGCCTACTGGATCGGCCGACAGAATTACTTTATGGGCCAAAAGGTTCGCTACAGCGGCTGGCAAGGCGATGCCGTCATCCGCTTGATTCGTCGCGATCGCTGCCGTTACAATCAACTCAAGGTACACGAAGAAATTGAAACCTCGGGCATCAAAGTAGGACGGCTGACCAACAAATTGGAGCATTTTACGTACAAAAGCATGGAGCACTATCTGGCTAAAACTCGTCGCTACAGTACCTGGTCAGCCCAGGATCACCTGGCTAAAACCCCCAAGGTAACAGCCTATCATCTGTTCCTAAAGCCGCTCTTCCGATTCTTTAAACACTATATCCTCAAGGGAGGATTTTTAGATGGAAGAACTGGGCTGATCATTAGTGTGATTATGGCTTGGGGGGTGTTTTTGCGCTATGTTAAGATTCGGGAGTTGCATTGGAAGGCTCGGGAGGTTTAAGTGCTAGGTAGAGGTCGCCGTGTCCTCTATGAAAGACACGGCTCGGACGAAATAAATGCCTTTAAGTAAGGTCCAAAATCTTCGATTTAGCCCTTGTTTGTCAAGGCAGTGTCTCTCGCAGAGGACACTGACAGTACTACAAAAGTGGAGTTTCTATAAGAAAAAATCGCCGTTTCCCCTGGCCAAAAGATACGGCCCGGACTGAAAAGCGACCAACCTGTTAAAAAACACACAAAAAACGCTTGGCCAACCGCTGGATCATAATTAACTTCAGTACCCCGGCGTTTTCCAAAAAATGAATCCGTAATGAAAAAAATCCTCCTATTGATATTGCCCATGACGCTGCTGCTGTTCAGCCAGTGCAAGACGGCCAAAAAAACGGTCCCGGGCGGCGATACGATCCCCGAACAGCCTAACGGCACCGCCGTCCATTTTACCCCCTCTCCCACCCTCTCCGACATCCTGGACGAAGCTACTCGTACCAATAAACTGGTTTTTGTTGACTTCTATGCCACCTGGTGCTTGCCCTGCAAGATTATGGACGAGGAGGTCTTTACCCATCAGGAAACCGCAGATTTTCTGAACGAAAATTTCATCAACTACAAGGTAGATGGAGAGAAGGGCAATGGGCAAAATCTAGCAGTGATCTTCGAGGTAACGGCCTACCCTACGCTGTTGTTTTTGGATCAGAAGGGCCGGGTGTTGGAGCGTAAGGTTGGAGCAGCTTTCCACGCGGAGCTGCGCGAACTGGGCCAGCGCGCCCTGTCCAGCCAATTCAACTAGGCTATTCTTCCTCGGCCTTGCCCTGCGCAAAGTAGGCGGCTAGCTTCGCCGCCGTACCTTTCCCTACCAAACTGACAACGGAGTCCGCATCCGCCTCTCGCAGTTTTTTGACGGAGCCAAAATGCTTCAGCAGCTTCTGTGCGGTCTTATCCCCAATCCCTGGAATATTGGTCAGCTCGGTGCCCGTGAAATCCTTGGAGCGCTGGTTGCGGTGGAAGGTAATGGCGAAGCGGTGAGCCTCGTTACGGGCCTGCTGGATCAACTTCAGCGACTCCGATTTTTTGTTAATGTACAGCGGTATGGGGTCGTGTGGAAAGAAAATTTCTTCTAACTTCTTGGCAATGCCGATAACGGTCATTCGATCTTCCAAGCCTAGTTTTTTCACGCTGTTCATAGCCGAGCTGAGCTGCCCTTTCCCTCCGTCGATAATGACCAGCTGAGGCAGCGATTGCTCCTCGTCGAGCAGGCGCTTGTAGCGGCGGTAGACCACTTCTTCCATCGACGCAAAGTCGTTGGGACCTTCGACAGTTTTGATCTTAAAATGGCGGTAGTCTCGCTTGGCAGGTTTGGCGTTGCGGAAAACGACGCAAGAAGCGACCGGAAAGGCCCCCTGTATATTGGAGTTGTCAAAACATTCGATGTGAGTTGGCATGCGGTCCATCTGCAAGTCCCCCTGCAAGGTTCGCAGGATGCGCTCGGCGGGCGACTGTTTATTGAGCCGTGAGATGGCTTGCTTCTGTTTTTGGAATAGGAAATATTTGACGTTTTTCTCCGATAGCTCCAGAAGTTTGCGCTTATCGCCCCGCTGCGGCAGGGTTTGGATCATATCCTCTTCTAATAGCTGCACCTCAAAAGGTAAAATCAGCTCTTTGGTAATGCTGTTGAACTTCTCGCGCAGGACCGGAATGGCATATTCCAATAAATCCTTCTCATCATCATCCAGGTTCTTGGTCATCTCTAGCGTATAGGTATTCATTATAGCGCCGTTCACCACCTTAAGGCAATTGACATAGGCCATCTTTTCGTTGGTGGCGATAGAGAAGACATCGACATCGCGAATTGTAGTGCTAACCACAGTAGATTTACCTTGGTAATCCTCAAAAGCAGTCATTTTGATCTTGAGCTGCTGGGCCTTTTCGAATTCCAGGTTCTCGGCGTAGCGTTGCATCTCCAATTTGAAATGGCTTTTTACGGCGCCGAAATGCCCTTTGAGGATATTTTTGATCTGCTCAATCTTTTCGTTGTAATTCTCCTCTTCTTCCAGGGATTCACAAGGCCCCTCGCAGTTTTTGATATGGTATTCGAGGCAAACCTTGAACTTACCTTTTTCGATATTTTGCTGTGATAGGTTGAAAGAACAGGTCCGCAGGGGGAAAAGGGTTTTGATCAACTCCAGCAGCATTTTCAGCCGGAAGCGGGAGGTATAGGGGCCAAAGTAGATGGACCCATCGCGAATGACCCGTCGAGTAATGAAGACCCGGGGAAAGCGTTCTTTCTTGACACAGATATAGGAATAGGATTTTCCGTCCTTCAACATCACATTATAGCGAGGCTGAAAGCGCTTGATGAGGGTATTTTCGAGCAGTAAAGCGTCTGCCTCCGTCTCAACAATGGTGTACTCGATATGGTCGGCATTTTTGACCATAATGCGGGTCTTGTGAGCCTGGTGTTTGCGAGAGCCGAAATAGGAAGAAAGCCTGTTCTTTAGGTTCTTGGCCTTTCCAACATAAAGGATAATATCCTCGCTATCTAGAAATCGATACACCCCAGGTTGCTGCGGTAAAGTAGGAGCAATTTTTTTGTAATCGTCTGTCGTCATTGCGAGTACCTCATCGTTTGAGCATCAAATATACAATTCATGTTGTAACAGTCATTGCTTATTGCAATTCCAGGAGCTTATTTTGTAGCCATTCCTTATCTGTAACAATCCGACTCTGTTCGAGGTTTTTGATTAGTTTCTGGATACGCCCACTATCCCAGGAAGTTTTGGGGCTACAGATGCGTTTAAGGAAATCGATGAAGTTGTTGTTGCCTTCCCTTTGCAATTCCGTTAGCAGCCTTTTAGAGGTTCGGAAAATATAGACTTTAAAAGCGTTGATCTTGGGGTCCAGAAGGACCGATTTTTTCTCATAATAAATTTTTAGCTCCATACGCTTGGCCGCAATTTTATAGTAGGTATCCTCGTAGGTGTCAGCGAGATATTTCAGGGCAGCATCATAGTCGCCTAGCGCAAAATAGTAGGTAGCCAGGTTGAAGTGGTAAACTTCGTCGGGATAATTGGTGCCAACGATTTTATCTTTATAATCGGTCAGGAATTGCAAGACCCAATCGTACTGATGGAGTTTGAGGCCAATAGAAACGATATTGCGGATGGTTCCGGCTACGAGGCCCTCTTCGTAGTGTAAGTACCCCTGATCGAGGTGTTGCTGATAGAGTTTAAAGGCTTCGTTGAGGTAATCCCTGTGCCCTCGATTGTATTGCCGGATGCAATAATTGCGACTGAGGGTTTGCAAATCCTTGAGCTGCGCCAGCGGAATTTGATCTTCATACTCTCGCAGCAGATAGCAAAGGCTCTGGAAGGCATCATCATCGCCTTCGCTTTGCAACATACAGAAGGCCTGATAGTAGAGCTTGAGGGCAGGCACTTCCTGGTAGTGCTTCTGCTGGATCATGGGTGTCATCAGCTCAATGATCTCCAGGCTGTCTTTGAGGTCGAGAGCGTGGTGGTATTTGTGCTGTGCCAATAGCATACAGACATATTCCAGTTTGGTGATGAGGTAGTACAAATCCAGGCTGCGGAGGGTGGCGGGCAGGTTGAGGTCCGCCTTGCGGGTATTGTAGAGGCTTTCGTAGTCGGATAATTCCCTTTCGATCAGGAATTGTTGGAAATAGAAGGCCCGGTGTCTGCGGGGAATGCTGCGTTGTTTTTTGCGCAGCCCTTCGATATTGCGGTCGAACTGCTTGCCCAGCCGGCGCTCCCGAAAGAAGCGGCTCAAGGCCAACTGCTGCCGCACTGCATCGCCTTCGAGATCGTCGAAGTGGTAGGCCAGAAAGCGATTGACATTTTTGAGCAGCCGAGTCATTAGCTGATCGAGTTTGCTTTTATTAAATACTTGCTCGGAGAATATCTGGGCCCAGGCTTTGGATTTATCGAGTGATTCGGCCTTAAAATCGGGGGCGGCGGCTACAATATATTCGAAAAGGCGCAGGGCCTCCTCTTCTATTTTTCCTTTAAAAAAATAGGGCGACCGCAAAAATTGCCGCAACAGCTCCAGCTCAGTTTCTTCGAGGTGTTTTAGAATCGCAACTAGTTTGCTCCTTTGCATATTTTCTCATCAGTTTGGGGACAGCGTACCGCTGGGTGTATTCTCAAAAAAGTGTAAAAAAATGTAATCGGTTTTTAATGCATTTTATATCAACTTTGTAGAGAAACCTATAACGAAGCTATCATAATACCAACTATCATGAAGTCTAAATTAAAAAACCTAGCAGTTCCTCTCTTCCTATTATTCAACATAAGCATTCACGCCCAAAGCCTTATTCCTGTCGAGCCAGCCTCCGTCTTTGCTACTACACAGGCGCTCAAGGCCAAATTTCAACAACAAATCCCTGTAGGAGAGGCCACCATCAACAGTTATCTGAGTTCTTTCTTCCTGCAAGGCAACGTCCGCTCCGACTTTTCTGCGCCGGCGGCCCAGCTGACCGCTATTGATCCCATTAACGCCGACTTTAGCTTTAGCTGGCCCGCCGTTCCGGGCAGTACGGACTATACCGTAAGCTGGCTAAATCTCCATACAGGGCTAATTGGAACGAGTACAGCCCCGGATACCTTCCTGACCGTGGCGGCTCCCAACAAGACGCTCCACCTCTTTGCTTTTCAATCCAACAGCCCTACCGGCAAAAGTACGATCGACATTATGCTGCTTGATCTGGGCCTATCCTACATCATCATTGACAAAGACATTTTCCTGCGCGGTACTGCCGAGTGCCCAGACATCACCCCCGTAGAGGTATCTTTTGACCGCAGCCTAGAGCCCTCCTTCCATTTTGAGATTGACGCCAACTGTAACAATACGGGCCGCTACTTTGTCGAGGCTTCGCGTATTGACCGCTCAGGAACCAAGCAGCTATCCATTTATCGGCTACAATTTAGTCAACCGCAGGACGATACCGATTTCAACTATATCACCTTTGAGCCCGTAACCGACGGGGTGGATTACGATCACCCCTTTTTGGCGGGCAAGGCAGATGCGTACGAGTTTATTTTGACCAATGAGGGGGTCCAGGTGGTCTTCCCCGGCCAGGAATTGGATGTTCCGCAGCTCCAGGCTTGGCGGTGTACCTGCCCTGCGGCGGTCCGCAGCGCAGCGACGAGCTTGGACAAAGGAGCAGAGCTGGCGCAGTTATTGGCTTGGCCCAACCCCTTTGGAGCCTCTACGGTGATAGAGTACCAGCTGAGTAAAGCTACGGAGGTAGCGATTTATTTGTCGAGCCCGGTGCAGCCGGTGCGGCTGGTACTTCAACATCCGGTGCTTCGGCCGGCAGGCAATCACCAATTAAGAGTGGATGGCAGCAATTGGCCCGCAGGGTTTTACACCTGTACAATTAAGACGGCCGAGCATATTCAGCAGATCAACCTGATAAAAGTGCGTTAAGACCATCTCGAGTCCTTATTCCCATTC
>JBCDGZ010000080.1:0-34803 GCA_038750655.1 Bacteroidota bacterium
AAAGGAAACGAAAAATCAAAAAATAATAGGTATCAATACTTGTTTGAGGAGATTTTAAAACAAAAAAAATACGATGAACAAAAGTTAATCGCTAAATTGGGCTATTCGGCTAACCCCAATGGCTTCTCTGTCGCCAAAAATTACTTATATCAACTCTTATTACGCTGCTTGCGCAATTATAACAACAACTCCCGATCGGCGCAAATGCAGGTGGCGGAGCTGCTAATCGATGTCGAAATCCTGTATCGAAAAGGCCTGTTCAAAAACTGTTTTAAACTCCTTCAGAAGGGAATTAGAATTGCGACAAAATTCGACCTCACCATCTATCATTTGACGCTTCTTCGGTGGGAAACTCAACTCAGCTATTACCTTAATGAAACCGTAGAATTATCGAAAAAGTACGAATCACTCTTCTCGGAAAGGCAACAACTGTTGCAGGCAGTGACGAATGAATCTGGGCTGGAATGTCAATACTTGGATGCCAGGGTTAATGGAGAGTTGGATTGCGATAGCCCCACCTTAGGGCAGCTTGAAAAAGACAATATTACGATAAGGGCCAGATATGCTTTTTACAGCTTTCGCGATATTCACTATCGCTCTAATCGGCAAGGAGAACAGGGGTATCGAAGCAATTTGGAAGCCATGGAATACTTCGAGAAAATTCCGGCTTTTCGGGAAAATTACAAAGAGTTGCACCTGGAGATCATTTACAACTATTTGAAGAGCATGCTGGTGACCAATCGATTTGATCAGTTTGCACAAGAACATCAAAGGTTACTGACTTTCAAAGTGCCTCCTCCCCATCATCACCTCAAACTGTTGAAAGATTGCTTGGTGATGAACCTCCTTAGTACCTACCATACCTACAAGGGGCAGTTTAGTCGAGTCATTGATGAGATTTTACCGCAGTACAATCATTATTTGCAGCGACGGATTAAGGTGCGCTTTTTGAAACGGGAGATTTGGACGATGGGAATGATTAGCTGGACTTTGCTGGCGCTTAAGAGGCGGGAAGAGAGTTTTGAATGGTTGATGATGGCCGAGCAGGATATTGACCGAAATATCCACGAAGACCAGTACCTGCTTTTCCGTTTTCTGGCTTTGGCTTTACATTTTGAGTTGGAGAACTTCCGTCTAATGGAATCGATCAATAAATCTTTGCAGCGTTTTATGGACCTCAGAAATAAGGATAATGCGGTTGAAATCAACTTCCTTAAGTTCTCCCGGAAAGTCGCCAATCCTTCCATTGATCGAGCGGTGCGGATGAAAGCACTACGGAAGTTGAGAGCAGACTTGTTGTCTATTGATATTGAGGTGATGAGGGAAAGCACTATTAAGGTTTTTAGCCTAGTCAACTGGATCAATCGCAATCTGGGCGATGACCCGCGAAGATACTACAATCTCGACGATCTGCCAGACCAACCTTAGGCTTCGGCTTCCAAGGCTGCGGCCAGCTCCTCCGTCATTTCGAGATTGTGAAATACTGCTTGTACATCATCATCGTCTTCGAGGGCCTCAATGAGTATTAACGCTTTGCGGGCGGCGCTCAGGTCTAGGGTAGTGGTGGTCGTCGGGATTCTTTCTAGCACTGCACTCTTCGCCTCTATGTTGATCTCTTCCAGCTTTTTCTGCATATTCCCAAAGTCGGGGAAATCAACCGTAACGGTTACCTCGCCGTTTTCTGCGTCTATTTCCAGATCTTCGGCACCGCCGTCAATCAGCTCCAGCTCCAATTCTTCCGGGTCCTGGTCATTGAGGTGGAGAATAAAAATGCCTTTGCGTTCGAAGAGGAAATCGACCGATCCGGAGGTGGCCAGGTTGCCGCCTCGTTTGCTGAAGATGGCGCGGATATGAGAGACGGTGCGCTGGGTATTATCGGTGGTGGTTTCAACGAAGACGGCGACGCCGCCGGGGGCGTAGCCCTCGTAGGTGGGCTGGAAAATGGCTCCGCTATCCGAATCTAGGGCCTTTTTGATGGCCCGCTCAACATTCTCCTTGGGCATATTGGCTCCCTTAGCATTGGCGATAGCCAGGCGGAGGCGCGGATTAAAATCAGGGTCTCCACTGCCGCCCTCCTTCACCGCCACTGCAATTTCTTTGATGATTCTTGAGAAAATCTTGGAACGCTTGGCATCCGCCACTCCCTTCTTTCTTTTAATCTTCGACCATTTATTATGACCTGCCATAACTCACTAGCTTAGGTTTTTCGATAGAATCTATCGAAAGAAAATGTATTACAATAATAATTATTCGTTGAAAACGAGTCAAATTTACAAAAAAAATAAGGAGCTTGCACGGCCAAATTTTCCTTAAACAGCGAATTATGCAGACAAAGAATAGCATCAAAATCGGCATCGTCCAGGACGGCCCCGTCCACCTCAACCTCCCCCAAAGTCTTGAAAAGGCCAGCGACCTCATTAGCCAGGCCGCCGCCCAGCAGGCTGACCTCGTCGTCTTCGGCGAAACCTGGCTCAGTGGCTACCCCGCCTGGCTGGACCACTGCCCCCACGTCGCTCGCTGGGACTACGAACCCGCCAAACAAGTCTTTGCCCGCATGTACGAGAGCGGTATCGAAGTGCCCGGCCCCGTCACCGAGCTACTGGCCAAACAAGCCCGGCAGCACCAGCTCTACATCGGTATAGGCGTCAATGAAATCGTTCGCTCTGGCGTCGGCAACGGTACCATCTACAACAGCTTTCTGCTCTTCGGTGCCAACGGCGAGCTGCTGCTGCACCACCGCAAACTCATGCCTACCTACACCGAAAAGATGATCTACGGGCTGGGCGACAGCCGAGGCCTACGCACGGTCCAAACCCCCTTCGGGCGCATCGGCGGCCTCATCTGCTGGGAACACTGGATGCCCCTGACCCGCCAAACCCTGCACAACTGCGGCGAAACCATCCACCTGGCCCTCTGGCCCAACGTCCACGAAATGCTGCAAATCGCCAGCCGCGCCTACGCCTTCGAAGGCCGAACCTTCGTCGTCGCCGTCGGCCAGCTGATGCAAGCCAGCCAATTCCCGCCAGAGCTGCAACTGCCCGACTACCTGCAGCCCGACAGCCCCGTGCTCAAAGGAGGCAGTAGCATCATCGCTCCCAACGGCCACTACCTTCTTGACCCTCAGTACAATGATAAAACCCTGATCGTTCACGAGATCGAAGACCTTTCCATGGTCGCCCGAGAAAAGATGAGTTTGGATACCTCCGGGCACTACAATCGCCCCGATGTTTTTGATTTTAAAGTAAAAAATCCTCCTACTGAGGGCTGAGGAAAGTCTGCAATTCCGACATGCTATTGACTTCATAAGTTGGCTGAATACCCGAAGCATTGTCTTTGCCCTGCGGGTTAAACCAGCAGGTGTTCAGCCCGTATTGGTACCCGCCCTTAATGTCCGAACTCAAGCTATCACCAATGACCAAGGTTTGCTCCTTCTCCGGATACCCAAGGTGCTGGAAGGTGTAGTCAAAAAATCCTTTATGGGGCTTGGAAACACCGATTTCGTCCGACACTACGATCAAGTCAAAGTAGGGGCCCAACTGCGTATGCCGCAGGCGAGGTCGCTGCACCTCCTTCAGCCCATTGGTAATCATCACCAGCCGGAATTGGCCCCGCAGGCGATCCAAAAGGGCCTTGGCCCCGGGAATCAGAAAGTCGGTATTGGCAAGCCGATAGAGATAATCTCGACCAAAGGCTTCCCCGTCTGCCTTCAGCTCAATGGCCTCCAGAAACTGTACGAAGCGCTCCTTGCGCAGCTCGTCCTGCGTCATCCGGCCTTCCTCAAAAGCCGTCCAGCATGCTTTATTGATTTGGTGATAAGTGTGCAGGTGATGGGCTTGGAAGGGAATCCCTTTAGCTTCAATACTGCCGCGCAAAGCGTGCTGCTCAGAGCGATCAAAGTCAAAGAGGGTATTGTCGGCGTCAAAGAGGAGGTGATGGTATTTCATGTTTTTTATTTGATCAAAAGGGTATTTTATTCAAGTACAGCAGAGATTTCATCGATAAAATCTAGAACCTCGTTTATTCTTTTAATGTATTCCTGTCTGCTTTGCATTTTTACGCCTTTGGCGTTTTGGGTTGACGGTGATGTTATGGGTTAGGTGCCTAAAACCTCTCGAACCCGACCCTGCAAAGCCGGCACCACCGCCTCCTCAAACCAAGGGTGCTTGCGCAGCCAGATGCCATTGCGGGGCGAGGGGTGGACCAGCGGGAAAAACTCGGGCAGATAGTCTTCGAAAGCCATCACAGTTTCGGTGAGGTTGCGCTGGCGGCGTCGGCCAAGGTAGTATTTTTGGGCGTACTGACCAATTAAAAGGGTGAGGCGGAGCTGGGGGAGTTGATCTAGTAGAGACTGGTGCCATCGAGGGGCGCATTCTGGGCGAGGGGGGAGATCGCCAGATTTACCTCTTCCGGGGTAGCAGAAGCCCATAGGGATGATGGCAATCTGCTGAGGATCGTAGAATTGCTCGTCGCTCAGGTCCATCCATTGACGGAGGCGGCGTCCGCTGGCATCGTCCCAGGGGATGCCGCTGGCGTGGACTTTGGAGCCGGGGGCTTGGCCGATGATGAGGATGCGAGCATTGGGAGCAGCACTAACCACGGGGCGCGGGCCCAGCGGCAGGTGATCAGCACAGAGGGTACAACGCTGAATTTCTTGGAGCAATTGATTGAGGGACGCTGCTGCCATGAAGCACTGATTTAATCGACCACTTTTCCGAATCGCATGACGATGGCGTACAGCGTTCCCAAACTGGCCACTAGGATCAGCAGGGACATTAGGAGGCCACCGCCCAGGAAGGTGACCAGCGTACCGCCGATCAGGCTGACGCTTCCGACAGTCAGGGCATAGGGCATCTGGGTTTGAACGTGGTCGATGTGGTTGCAGTCGGAGGCCAGAGAGCTAAGGATAGTCGTATCGGAGATGGGGGAGCAGTGGTCGCCGAGTACGGAGGCGGCCAGTACGGTGGCGATCACATTGAGCAGCAGCTCCATGCTGACCTCCGGGGCGATGCCCTGACTTTGGCAGACGGCCCAGGTGGTGGGGATGGCAATGGGGTAGAGGATGGCCATGGTGCTCCAGCTTGAGCCGGTGGAGAAGGCGATTAGAGCGGAGAGGATGAATATGATGCCGGGTAGGGCATAAGGACTGACGCTGTCTTGCACGAGTAAGGTCAGGTAGTTGGCCGTGTAAAGTTCCTCGGTGGTGATGGCCAGCGACCAGGCCAGGGTGAGGATCATCAGTGCAGGGAGCATGGTTTTGAAGCCGGTGCCAAGGGTGTGCATGGTGTCGAACAGCGACATGATGCGGCTGCTTAGGGTTAGGATAATGGCCAGCAGAACGCCGGAGAGGGAGGCCCAGAGGAGGGCGACGTAGGAATCCGAGCTGCCAATTAGGGTGCCCAGCTTCATAAAAAAGGAGGGTTGATCGCCATCGGAGAGGCTGCCCAGCGCCCCCCAGATGTCTCCCCAGCCTTGGGTGGAGACGCCTGCGGCCAGCAGCTCCCCTTGCAGGGCGTCCATCCCACTGCTGACGAGGCCGTAAATGGTCATTAGGATGACGGCGAGGACGGGCAGGGCGGCATTGTGCCATTTGAGGGGGGCACCCTCGACGGGGCTAAGGTCCTCCATGTTAGGCTCGTCGTCGCCGGGCGTGGCGGCAGGAGAGACCTGCCCGGTGCTGCGGGCCCGCAGCTCCGCCTTCAGCATCTTCCCGTAATCTCGCTTGGTGTAGATCAAAATCAGAATGAACGAAAGGGTGAGAATAGGGTAGAAGGAGTATTTGAGGGAGCTGATGAAAATGGCGTAGGGACTGAGCGAAGCATCAAAATTATCCAGCAATTTGATTCCCCCCTCAATATAGCCCAGCTCGGCTCCAATCCAGGTCGTAATAAAGGCCACGGCGGCTACCGGCGCTGCGGTACTGTCCACAATATAAGCCAGCTTCTCTCTGGAGATTTTAAACTTATCGGTCACACTCCGCATCGTATTCCCCACAATCAAGGTATTGGCATAGTCATCAAAAAAGATCGCTACGCCAAGTAGCCAAGTGATGAATTGGGTGCTGCGCGGCGATCGGGCGTATTTGGAGAGCGACAAAACCACTCCAGCCATCCCTCCATTGCGAGAAATGATGGCTACCATCCCCCCAATCAACAGCGAAAAGACAATGACAGAAAGATGCCCCCCGTCGTTGAGGGCCTTGATGACATATTTTTCAATAACCTCCAAAAAGCTGCTAAACAGATAGCCCACCCGTAAGCCACTGACAACGAAGGCACCAGCCCAAATACCGACAAACAAAGAGATGATGACTTCTTTGAAAACCAAGGCCAGCCCAATGGCAATTAATGGCGGAAGGATGGAGAGCCACAGCGGGATGCTGCGGATTCTGTATTGCCCAGGACCCGTTTCTGAAATATGAAAGAGTTGATAGCTCCCCTGGCTTGGATTTTCAATAAAAAGTAACTGCCCCTTTTGATCCGTCTCCATCGCGGTGCTGGCTGTTCCCGCCTTAAATTCCAGTCGCTTCGCCTCGCCATTCACACTGATCGTATCAAAGCCACTGCTGAGTCCGGCGGCCTTAAAAACAAGCTGCTCCACACCTCCCTCATTGTTCATCGACAGACTGTAGTCTTGCAGAGCTACGCGCTCCAGTGCAGGAGGAGCTGGCGGAGCCGGTGGCAGGCTATCTGTCGCTTCTTGGGCATTTAAATTGACAGATAATGTACAAAAGAACAGTAAAGTTAAGAGGTGTTGGAACTTCATTTCGTAATTTTAGATTTTTGTACTGGGAGTACTCCGATTGGCTTCCCAGCCTGAATTAACAAATTAATCAGCAGATCACCAAATCACACGAAATGAAAAGACAGGCCATTCTACTACTGCTTTCCTTCCTTTGTAGCATTCTTTACAGCTACGCTCAGACTCTTGAGAGAATCGAATTTGATGTTTATCACGATGGGCGTAAGCTCGTATCTCCGCTGGCTGGTGGCCTCGATTCTCCTCAATTTTCTGCTGTTGATCTTAACAATGATGGCCGTCAAGACCTTTATGTTTTTGATAAGGCAAGGGACAAAGGCATGACTTTTCTCAACACCAGTAGCAGCGGTCCTGCCGCCTACGAGTATCGCCCGGAGTACGAAGAGGGCTTTCCCGAATTGCACCACTGGGTGCTGCTGCGGGATTATGACAACGATGGCGTCGTCGATATCTTTGCCTATACCAATGTGAGTAGCGTTGCTGGAATCGATGTCTATAAGGGCTATTATGAAAACGGAAAAATACGCTTCCGTCAACTGCCTACATCCGAAGGAGTTCATAATATTTTGTATGTCCAGCAGTCCAATGGCAGTTTTACCCAAGCCTATGTGACCAAGTTTGATTATCCCGCAATTGATGATATTGATGGAGATGGGGATATGGATATTGTTACTTTTAGCCAGAACGGTGGGTATATTTATTTGTACGAAAATATGTCGATGCAGCGGGGCTTTGGTCGAGACAGCTTTAAGTTTGAGCGTACCGATGTTTGCTTCGGCCAACTCTTTGAAAGCGGCGTCACCGCTTGCGTCACCCTGAGCAGTCGGGCGGATTCTTGTTCTTCGGGCTTCACGGGGCCTGGAGGGGTACGGCACGCTGGTTCTACTTTGTTGACCTTTGATGTTGATAATGATGGAGATAAGGAACTGGTGCTGGGGGATTTGAGCTTCAACTCCTTGACGTATACACTCAACGGAGGGACAGCCGATAATGCCTGGATGGTGCGGCAAGATTGTAGTTTCCCTTCTTATGATACACCCGTTGAGATTACCAGTTTTCCCGCCTCTTTTATGCTAGATATTGATGGGGATGGCATCAGAGACCTCATGGCCGCCCCGAACGAAACCGTTGCTCGTGGAGATAACTACGAATGCTCGTGGTTTTATAAAAATGTCGGCAGTAACGAATTTCCCGATTTTGAATTTCGGCAAACTGATTTTCTCGTCGAGGATATGATCGATGTCGGCTCTGGGTCTGTCCCTGCGCTGGTGGATTACAACGCTGACGGCCTATTGGACATCGTCATTGGCAACGAATCTATGTACGATGATGATCGCCCTTGGAACCCAAGTTTGTGGTTATACGAGAACACGGGAACCAAGACCAATCCTCGCTTTATTTTGGTTGATGATGACTGGCTGGGGATGAATAGCTTGGTTGGTGACAACAATTATAACCTGGCGCCTACCTTCGGTGATTTGGATGGTGACGGTGACTTGGATATTCTAATTGGAGAAGAAGCGGGTACTTTATTTTATGGAGAGAATATTGCTGGGCCGGGTAATTTTATGCAATTCAATCCGCTCCAATACAATTACATGAAACTTGATCAGGGGCGCCTCAGTACGCCTAGTATCGTTGATGTCAATCGCGATGGCTTACTGGATTTGGTGGTTGGAGACAGTCGTGGAAATTGTAATTACTACCAAAATATTGGTACAGTTACAGCCCCCATGTTTGACTCTATACCAACCAGTGATCGTTTGGGCCAGGCGATAATAGGCGCGATTGGATTTGCTAACGGAAACTCTGCTCCTCAGTTTTTAGAGCAAGATGGAGCGTTGATGATGTTTTCGGGAAGTGTGGAAGGGGGCATTTATGTCTACGATAATATTGATGGTAATGTAGATGGTAGATTCGACCTAGTGACCAAAAGTTATGGTGATATTTTTACTGGCTTAGACAGCCGGATTGCTTTTGGTGATCTCAACGGCGATGATCGGCTGGACATTGTGGTGGGCAATCGGAGTGGCGGGATTAGTGTCTACGGAAGCAGCTTAGCGACGAGTTTGGAGGAAGTATGGGGAGGTGCGGAGTTCGAATTGTTTCCCAACCCGGCGACTGAGCTGTTGAATGTACGACTGCCGCAGGCGGGACGGGGTCAGGCCGTGGTCTACGATCTGCTTGGGCGTCCACTGCAAACCCGTAGTTTTAATGGCCAGCAACTCGAAATTCCGTTGCAAAATTTCAGTAGCGGCATCTACATTCTCACGATTGAATTACCAGAAGAGAACAGGAGTCAGAAATTCGTGGTTAAATAGTTGGTACAACTGTTTCCGAAAAAGCCATCCCCTTCCCCGAAGGCCTCAACGAGCCAGCCCTCCAAGAAATCCGCCGCCGATTTCACCAGCTTGCAGAAGACTGGCTGGCGCTGCCACCGGGAGAAGCGATGGAGCTGCCAGTCGTCTACAACTAATCTGAAATAATTAAAAAATTCAAGTTGTGATAAACTATTCATGTCTGAGGGCATCCACTGGATTAAACAGGGCGGCCCGAATGGATTTGTAGCTCACGGTTAACCAAGCTACAATCAAGGTAATGAGTAAGGCGAAGAGAAAGACTCCAATACCGGGTTGGATGGAGTAGCTAAAGTTTTGCAACCACAGTGCCGTCAGGTACCAAGCAATGGGAGCGGCTAAGAGGAAGGCCAGCATGATCAGCAAAGTGAATTCATTTGACAGCATTAAGACAATATCTTTGGCGGTAGCGCCCAGGATTTTGCGGACGCCAATTTCTTTGGTGCGCTGCTGTATCGTGTAGGCCACCAGGCCCCACAGCCCCAGGCAACCGATGAAGATGGCCAGCCCCGCCAGGATGCTGAAGAGAAAAAACAGCCGACTTTCATTGTCGTATAATCGCGCCAGCTGGTCATCCACAAAGCTGAATTCGAACAGGTATTCCGGGAATTGCTGCGTCCAGACCTCCTTGATATGGGCAATGCTGGCTTCAAGGTTACTGGTGTTGACCTTCATCGCTGCACGAGCGTAGTAGCGCGGGTAGTTCACCATAATCATCGGCCTGATTTTACTGTGCAGAGAGCTCATGTTGAAGTCCTGAACCACACCTACAATTTCTGCTTCAATATTGTTGACCGTTACGAAGATGCGTTGGCCCAAAATCTCTTCCGGACTGGTGTAGCCCATGTCCCGAACTAGGGTTTCGTTGACCACAAAGGCGTACTTACTTTTGTTATCTAGGCTATCTTGATTAGCCCGATGAGCATCCTGTTTGTTCAGAAGGCGTCCAGCCAGGAGCTTGAGTCCGAACAGCTCGCTGTAGTGTTCATCCACTGTTTTAAGGTTGGCATTTGATTGGAAGCCTTCCCCACGCGGGAGGGTACCATAATTGATGCCCAGGCCCCTATTGGCGGTTGGAGCGCCGATGTTGTAGGAGATTTTTTCAATCCTGGGATGGAGCAGCCATTCGCTACGGAGGGTTTCGAAATGTTCCTGCTTGGGCATATCGACCATCAGAATCGCATCTTTTTCAAAGCCTAGATCTTTGTTTTTACAGTAGCTGAGCTGTTGGTTGACGACTAAGGTCCCAATGAGGATAACGAAGGTAATGAGGAATTGTGCGGTAACCAGAGAGCGACGCAGCCAGACCGAACCACCGCTGCTGGTTGTATGCTGTGTTTTGAGGGATTTTGCGGGCTCGTAGCGAGAGAGGACAAAGGCGGGATAAAATCCGGCACAGAGGCCGACGCCTAAAAAGCTGATCAATAGAAAGCCCATCAATTGAGGGTTACCGAAGATGTCGAGCACTAAAGACTGTCCCAGGTTCTGGTTGAGAAAAGGTAGGCTGAGCTCAGCTAAAAGAACGGACAGAAAAATGGAGACAAAAGTAATCAAATAGGCTTCACTCATATATTGAGTAATCAGCTGAGAAAACTGGGCCCCCATGACTTTACGGACACTGACTTCCCTACTGCGATCTACAGCTTGCGCAGTAGCCAGATTGATGAAATTGATACAGGCCAATAAGAGTACAAAAAAACCGATCAAACCAAAAATCCACAAGTATATCGGACGAATCGGAGAGACGGGGCCGTGGCTTTGCCAGTTGGTATCTAGATGGATGTCCTTGAGGGCTTGTAAACTCAGGATCGATTCTTTCTCATCGCTCGTCAGGTATTTTTTAGTAACGGAGACCAGTTGCTCTTCTATCTGAGTTGGCGTTACCTGAGGTGGCAGAGTGATAAAGGTAGAGCTGCCCACGGTCAGCCCCCAACTGTCAAGATATTTCCCCATAAAATCATCGTTGAAGGAAGCAACCGAAATCATAATGTTGGCTGGTAAGTGGGTATTACTGGGACTATCTTCAAAGATACCAGCTACTTCGAGTTCTAGTTGACTGTTGATCTCTAGCCGCTGGCCAATGGCCTTTTGAGCTTCGCCAAAGTATTTGCGGGCTGTAGATTTACTGAGCAGGGCTTGGTTGGGTTGAGCCAATATTTCTTTAGCATCTCCTACAAGCACATCAACCGCAAACATATCCAAAAAGGAAGGCTCGACGAAGAGCAGCTGCTTTTCGTTAAATTGTTCCTGACCGATAGTGAGAGTAGCCGAATTTTGGGGATACACCATTGCGATATGCTCAAGTTGCGGAAAATCCAGTCGCAATGCCTTTGCTAGTGGGAGAGGAGTAGAATCAGAATAGTTGGAGCCCCTCTCATAAATCGAGGCATAATTAATTCGATAAGTACGATCTGCTTTAGGATGATAGGTGTCGAAGCTAAGCTCATGCTGCACATAAAGATAAACCAGTAGGCAGGTAGCCAGGCCGATCGAAAGACCCAGAATGTGCAGCACGGTGTAGGATTTTCTTCTCCAAAGGTTGCGGAAGGCGGTTGTAAGGTAAGAGCGAAACATAGGCAGACGTTTTTGTTTGCTCTCAAAAGGACAAGGGGTGTGCCATTTGATTTATTGGCCTGATAATCAGTGGCATACGTATTTTAAGGGCAGGCGTTTTAAGTTGAAAAATGTTCAGGATTGAACGCTAGGTGTTCGAAAACGAACAGTACTAGCCATAATTTCTAGCCCCAAAAATCAAGCTCCCAATGCGTACCATCGTACTGCCCTCTTCAATAGCGATCTGATAATCACCGGACATGCCCATAGAGATTTCTTTAAAGGCGGGCTGATCGGCAAAAAAGTCCTGTTTCAATACCTCAAAGATGGATTTGAGGTCCTGGAATTCTTTCCGAACCTGCGCTTCATCATCCGTAAAAGTAGCCATTCCCATCACCCCACAAACCCTGATGTGGTTCAAATCCCGATAAGCTTCGGAGGACAGTATCTGTCGGACCGTGGAGAGGTCAAAGCCAGCTTTGGTCATCTCCTGGGCGATATGAAATTGAAGTAGTATATCGATCACTCTCTCGTGTTTAGCGGCTTGCTTATTGATTTCCTTGAGCAATTTCAGGCTATCCACCGAATGGATCATCCCTACAAATTCGGCGATGTATTTGACCTTATTGGTCTGCAAACGGCCAATCAAGTGCCATTCAATGTCTTTGGGCAAGGCTTCATATTTAGCCGCCATTTCCTGTACTCGATTTTCCCCAAACAATCGCTGTCCTTCATTATAGATGCGCAAAATGTCCTCCTCGGGCTTGGTCTTGGAAACCGCCACCAATCGTGCAGCCTTAGCGGTCAATTCTTTATTCAATTCTTGTAGCATGAGTCATCAATTTTTTACTCTGCAATAATAACATCCTTCTTTGATAAAAGATGTAGATATTGCCCATAATGTAAAAAGCATCACCCGCGCTTCATGGACAGGTGATGCTAAGAAGATTTTTGAAAATCCTGGAGAACGATCTACTGATTATTGGCGGATCATTTTTCCGGTTGACAAAATTTCTTCTCCAACAGACAAGTGGTAGTACAATAGTCCTTTTTGGTCATTAGGTAGTTGGTTGAGCTCAATCGTATTTTGCCCTTTCACCACCTGAACGGTCTGGCTATGGATGGCTTGCCCCGTCACGTTGAAGACATTCAGCTGTGCCTGCGCATCTGTACTGGCCTCAAACCGCAATTCTGCACTGTTGCTAAATGGATTGGGGAAAACATTGGGCTCCCCCAGTAATTGAGGTTTAGCTGTTCCTCCTACCTCATTGGATCTGATTTTAAAGAACTCACAATCACTCTCCCAGGTCACGAACGTAATCCGGGTAATCTGCGAACCATCACAAGGAGAGGTGAACGTGACCCTGACCCAAACACCGAAGTTGATGGCGGGGGTAGGTATTGTAACCATGTTCCCGGTGGTAGAGGTAAAGAAAATGTTGGTACCAAGAGTACCTGTTCCGGCCTCCCAGAAGAAGCTGGAACTGCTAGACGCCGCACCAGAAGGGATAAGGGTCGCTATAAACTTAATATCGTCGCCCGGGCAGCCCTCACCAGGAATCTCCACTTGGCTAACGCTTAAGCCTGTTGCAACAGCACATGGAGAGTTAATAGAGATGGGTTTACACTCGCAGCATGGAGGCGCACCAGTTAGGAAACGAGTGACACACACTGAGCCCGAACCCGAGCTTGCTGTCGTCCCTACATTTATAGATGTCCCTGTATTGCCGCCATTAATTGTGAAGGGACCCGTTACTGTCCAAAAGATACCGGAGACAAGCGTAATAGGAATGGAGTAAGTCGCCGTACTCCCCGAATTGATAGCATCAGGGCCAGTTATCCCACACTGGGCGTTCATCGTCTGGCTGCTCAATAGCAAACCCGCAAAAAGGAATAAATAGATTAAATTTTTCATGGCAAAATATTTAAATGATTAATAATCAGAACATAGCAATGCCACTGTTCCAATAATGGAAGCAGCATCAGAATTGAAAAAGCTGGATAAACTTGTAAGAGGGCGCGTAGAAAGAAGTGGACGATTGTATTCGTCAGAACTTAACTCTTCTGATGAGTGTTGGAACTCAACTCACCAAAATTGTAGAATCTTTTAATTATAATGTGGATGTATGCCCTTTATACAGGACAGAGCTGAATGGATGAGCAATATGCATAATTTATCGGAAAGATGCTGGTTTTGTTACGGAAATTTTCTCTCTACTTTTCCAAGGCGGATTATAGTTCTAAATTCCTATCTTGCTTTTTAAACGCATCAATATGATTGCTGTAAATATTGAAGAAGAAGTTGCTGCTCGCTGCCCGGACTTGCGCCTATCTTGCATTCAGTGCAAGGTCAAAGTAAGAGCGAAGCAGGTGGAGCTAGATCGCTATCTGCCTTCGGCCATCGACGCCCTACAAAATCGCCTGGAGCTGAGCACCATCGCCAGCGACCCCATCCTCCAATCTTCGCGGCAGGCCTACAAAGCCCTGGGCAAAGACCCCAGCCGCTACCGCCTCTCCGCCGAGGCCCTCCGCCGCCGCGTCGCGCAAGGCAAAGGCATCTACCGCATCAACAACGTAGTCGATCTGCTCAACCTCATTTCCCTGCAATATGGCTTCTCCATCGGCGGTTACAACGCCGACGCCATCCAAGGCCCTATCCGCCTAGGGCGCGGCCGCCCCGAAGAGCCCTACCAAGCCATCGGCCGCGGCGCGCTTAACATCGAGGGCCTGCCCGTACTGCGCGATCAGCTCGGTGCCTTCGGCAGCCCCACCAGCGACTCCCAGCGCACCATGGTCGGCCCCCCAACCGAGCACTTTCTGATGATCTTTTTCAGCTTCGGCGCCGGCGAGCCGCTGGCCGAGGCGACCGAATCGGCTGTGCAAGCCCTTCAGCAGTACACCCAGGCCAGTGAGCTGGAAACCGCGCTGATCCACTCCTAAACTTACCGAAAGCCTCGGTTGCTGCGATCGCTCTTGATCAGGCGGCGGCACTTGGCCCGCACTTTTCCAAAGACCAGGTTGAGGCTCAGTCCCACCTGAATAGAGTGGTAAGACCCATTGAAGGTGGGCAGGGCAGCGGCTGACTCTGCCTCCCATTCGATGTAATGGAACATATACCCGATCTCCCAGTGCAAAAGGGTGTAGATGGGGGCAGAGATGCCTATGCCGGCATTGAATCCGACGGTGGGCTCGTATTCAATGATGGGTTCGGAGAGGTTTTCGGCGGGCAGGAGGAAGTTACTCTGTTCGCTTTGGTAGAAGCCTGCACCGAGTTTGAAGATTACGCCGAAGCGGTAGGCGGGAAGGCTGGAAGTATTGTACCGGAGGAGGGCACCGTAGTAGGAGTTAGAAAACTCGGTACGTGCAATATCCTCGCCTGTATTGTCCTGAAAGGTGAAGCGAGGATCGGTGATGGTGCTCTGGTACTCTAGCCCCAGCTGTAGGCGTTCGAGGCCGCCGGCGATACGGAAGCCGATGGGAACGTACCCAGCGGAGGCATCAAAACCTTCGAGGTCGTAGGAGGTAAAGTTGTAGCCGGAAAAGGCTTCCAGGAACAATTGTTGGGCAGAGAGTGGGCCGCACAGCAATATCCCGGTGAGAAAGACAATTAGCTTTTTCATCGATAGATAATTTAGCAGGTGAAACGGCCAGTGATTAGGAAGCTAAGATAAGGAATCTTTTTAAAATCCGATTTTCTTAGCACTGCTCGACAGTTCCTCTTTTAAGGCGGCCATACGGATAGCAGAAATGGCGGCCTCTACGCCTTTATTGCCGTGTTTACCACCGGCGCGGTCCAGGGCTTGCTGCTCATCATTGGGGGTTAGGACGCCGAAGATGAAGGCTTTGCCGCTGGCCATGCTGAGGTGGCTGAGGCTGCTGGCGACGGCCTGATTGATGTAATCGTTGTGGGGGGTTTCGCCTTTGATGACACAGCCCAGGCAGATTACGGCATCGAGTTTTTCTTTACCAGAGAGGAGGCGCGCTCCAGCGGGCAGTTCGAAAGCGCCGGGTACTTGAATGGTATGGATATTTTCTTCCTTGGCGCCATGCTTGGTCAGGGTAGCATAGCAGCCTTCGTAGAGTTGGTGAGTGATGTTGGCGTGGTAGTCAGCTACGACGATTCCGAAGTTGAGGTCGGCTGCCGAAGGCAGTTGGTCTTCAGAATATTCAGATAGATTTTTTAATGCACTAGCCATAGTTTTGGAGGTTTTGGAATGAGAAAAAGGCAAGTCTGCCGCAGCAAGCTTACCTTTTCCCCAGAATATGATGAATCATCCTCGTTTTGGAGGAGCTTGTTTAATTGTTATCGACCCGGCTGATAAACTTGTCGATGTCTCTGGCTTCCGGAGAGTCAGGATATTTGTCTTTAATCTCCTGATAAGCTTCTTTGGAGGCTTCGAGATTGCCGTTATACTGCTGCAACAGCCCCAATTTTTTCAAATAATAAGCGGAAAGAAACTGATTGTCTTTAGCATTAGCCGCCTTCTTATAGTGGCTGATGGCATCATCTGTTTTTCCCATTTCTGAGTAGGCATCTCCCATGACTCCGAACTTCATAATGGGCGTAATTTCACCGCTTGGATTGAAATCCTTAAGGTAGGCAATGGCTGCATCATATTTGCCAAGGTTGAGCCAGGAAACACCAGCGTAGTAGTGGGCGAGGTTGCCTACATCCGAGCCACCGTAATTGTCGATGATTTGCAGAAAGCCCATTCCGCCGTCGCCAGGATTTTCTAATGCCAGCGCAAAAGAATCCCTTTCGAACTGCTGTTGAGCCTTGGACATCAGACGGACTGCTTCCATCTGCTGTGGCTTCTTGTAAAAATTATTGTAAGCATAAATACCACCAATAGCGATTACCAGGCCCAGAAGGACACCGATAATGGTGTTTTGATTTGCTTCAAAAAAGTCTTGTACCTGTCCACTAGCTTCTCCGAGGTCAACAAGTGTTTCATCCTTTTTCTTTGGATTACGTCTACGAGCCATATATTATGTGTTAGTTTAGATGTTTTCGGGAAAAAATCATACCATGCTATTAAAAGCGTGGCAAAAATAAGTAAACTTTCAATTTTATGCTGGATGTTGGCTAAAAAAAAATAGGAATAGCCATTGGGGACAGCTGCTCCTATTTTCTAAGTATAGTGTAGTTTTCTACTTATGAATGTTATAATCTTCCTAGATTAATCCAGGTAAGGATAATCCTTTTGTACATAATTATCTTCAAAAAGCTGACTCGGATCAGGGTAGGCAGAAGCTTCGGCAAACTTTACGGCTTCATTGATCTCCTCCTTAATGCGAGCCTTGATCTCATCGATTTCCTCTTTAGTCGCAATTTTATTGTCTAAAATATTGCGTTCGGTCACCTTAACCGGATCTTGATCTTTGTATTCTTGTACCTCGTCCTTAGAGCGGTACTTGGCTGGATCTGATACCGAGTGCCCTTTGTAGCGGTAGGTCTTAATTTCTAACAGATAAGGACCTTTGCCAGCACGAACGTGCTTCAGTGCCTTAGTCATGGCTTCGTGGACCGTCTCGGGCTGCATACCATCAACAGGCTCGCAAGGCATATCGTAGCTCAAGCCGAGCTTATAAAGGTCGTGGACATTACTGGTCCGCTCCACCGAGGTACCCATGGCGTAGTGATTATTTTCACAAATATAAATCACGGGCAACTTCCAGGTCATGGCCATGTTAAAAGACTCGTGCAGGGCACCCTGACGGGCTGCACCATCACCAAACATCGTCACGCACACATTATCCGTACCCTTGTACTTCTCCGCAAAAGCAATCCCGGTACCAATCGGAATTTGCGCTCCAACGATGCCATTGCCACCAAAATAGCGATGCTCCGCCGAGAAAAAGTGCATAGAGCCTCCTTTTCCCTTTACAATCCCAGTCTCTTTACCAAATAATTCTGCCATAGCTAACTTGGTATCGATCCCTCGTCCAATGGCCGTACCATGCTGGCGATAGGCCGTAGCGATGGCATCTTCGGGGCGGATGGCGCTCTCCATGCCGGCCGTGATGGCCTCTTGACCAATGTAAACGTGGCAGAAACCCCGGATTTTTTGCTGACCATACATCATCAGCGCCCGCTCCTCAAAGCGGCGGATGCGAAGCATAGTTTCGTACCAGCTGAGGTACATCTCCTTGCTGTATTTCTTCTTTCTGGTCTTAGTCGTTTTTACTTTATTCGCCAACTGCGTCATATCTCTTTTCTGTCAATTGTAGCGAAGATTCGCTTGATTAAAGAAATGCTTACCTGTAAAGATAGGGCTAATTCTATATTTATCATAGAGAGCTCCCTAAAATGTATAACTAGTGTAATGTGACTTTGTTCAGCCACTTCTCTATATTTGCGGCTGTCAATTAATTATCAATAATTTGTACCTCAACCACATTAAACTAACGAACTTTAAAAACTATGAATCGGAGGAGCTGCGGCTTTCGGAGGGCTTGAATTGTTTTGTGGGCCGCAATGGGATGGGGAAGACCAATCTGCTCGATGCGATCTATTATTTGTGCATGTGCAAGAGCAATTTTGGACTGACGGATGGGCATATTTGTCGGCACGAAGCGGATTTTTTTCGGTTGGAGGGGCGGTTTGTGCGAGAAGGGAAGAAAGAGAAGGTGGTAGCTAAGGTCATCCCTCGCAAAAAGAAGTCGATGGAGCGCAACGATGTGTTGTACAAAACATTGAGCGAGCACATCGGTCTTTTGCCGGTGGTGATGATCATTCCGGATGATACGAAGTTGGTGACGGAGGGGAGCGAGGAGCGCCGCCGTTTGGTAGACAATACCCTCTCGCAGTACGATGCCGCCTACTTGAGCGATTTGCTGCGTTACAACCGGCTGTTGAAGCAGCGCAACGCGGCCTTAAAGCAGATGGGGGCGGAGGGGCGCTTCAACCTGAGGCTGATTCAGGCTTATGATCAGCAGATGGTGGAGCCGGCGCGGCATATTCACCAAAAGCGCCAGGCCTTTCTTGCCCAGTTCGTTACCGTTTTTCAACAATATTATAGCAGCATCTCTGGTCGACAAGAAGAAGTTGACTGCCGCTATCATTCGCAACTCGAAAAGGAGGACTTTCTCACTCTCATGGAGGCTGCTAGCGAAAAAGACCGCATTCTACAACGCACCACCGCCGGTATTCATAAAGATGATCTCAAGCTCTTCATCGATGGGCATGTCCTCAAGCGATTTGCCTCGCAGGGCCAGCTGAAATCTTTCGTCCTGGCCCTCAAATTGGCCCAGTACGACTTTCTTCGTCAGGAGAAAAATATTGCTCCGCTCTTACTTTTGGATGATATTTTTGATAAATTAGACAGCCAGCGCGTCAAACAACTCATTGACCTGCTGATGGAACAAAATTTTGGGCAGGTGTGTATTACAGATACCCATAATCATCGACTCAAAGAGGTGATTGAAGCCTACCAAACTGCACATAAACTTTTCCGAGTGGATAAAGGTCAGGTGCAGGAGGAACAGTTCTAGGAAAACAATAGACCACATGAAAAAGCACAACGACCAGAAGATCAACGATATTCTCAAAGACATGGTGTCTTCCTACCGGCTAAAGCCCAAGCTGCACCAAACTAAAATCCGCAGCCTTTGGTCGGAGCTGATGGGCCCCGGCATCGATAAATACACCAAGCACATCAGCTTACGCAAAAATACCCTCTACATCACTATCGACTCTGCCCCCCTCAAGCAGGAGCTGCACTATGGCCGCGAAAAAATCCAATCTTTATTGAATGAGAAGTTAGGGGAGGAGTATATTCAGGAGGTGGTGATTCGGTAGGGTGCGCCTTTGGCGCTTTGGGTGGACGGTAAACGGCCTAACGCATCTCAAACGCGCTAGGCCGTCTATCTATATTTTATGATTAATAATGCCGTAAGCATTTCCGTCTACCGTCCGCCGTCCACCAAAATGCCGCAGGCATCAACCGCCCTTTACGGACGAGCAACATTTTTCTTCTTCTTAATCTTCTTCTTGCCCTTCGTATTCATCGCCTTCTTTACTGCTTGATAGGCATCCAGAGTGCCACCGGTGACACTCAGCTCGCTGAACTCCACCATGTCTTTGGTACCAGGCTGCTTGACCTTCATTTTTTGCTTAGCCGAAGAAGACATGATGATGTCTTTGACCTGCTGAGCCGTCAAGCCAGGGAAGTAGGAGCGCAGAACAGCAGCTACACCCGCGACCATTGGAGAAGCCATACTGGTACCAGGATAGCTGTCGTACTCATTGCCTACAACAGTAGAGTAGATGGCTACACCAGGAGCGAAGATGTCTACCTTTTCTTTGCCATAGTTGGAAAAGCTGGCCGCTAGATTTTCGCCACCTTTCCAGTTGAGGGCACCGACTTCAATCCAGTTTTTAGCCATTTTGGGCTTAAAGAGGCCCTTTTTCTTGAATAAATCGTTAGGGTAGTTGCTGGTCGTATCATTGCTTTTGCCATCGTTACCAGCGGCATGGATTAAGAGTACATCCTTTTTCATAGCGTAGCGAACCGCTTTGTCAACTACATCTTTGTTCCAGGCGTAGCCTTTTCCGAAGCTCATATTGATAACAGAAGCACCATTGTCTACTGCATAGCGGATGGCATTAGCGACATCTTTGTCGCGCTCGTCGCCGTCAGGAACACAGCGTACAGACATGATTTTCACATTATTAGCAATACCAGACATTCCAAGATCATTGTCGCGAACAGCGGCGATGATCCCCGCAACGTGGGTGCCGTGGTTAGCGTCAGGGCCTTTGATGTCGTTGTTGCCGTAGTAGCGCTCATTAGGATTGCTGTAATCGTCGCCTACAATATCACGAGGATCGAAATCAGTATTGTAGTAGTATTCGATTTGGCTTTCGAAATAATCGGCTGCGTCGTTGAGGTCGCCTTCCAAATCTTCCATGGTAGCTCCTTTACCCAGAATATTCTGAATCATAGATACGGCCTGTTGTAGGCCCTCATCATCCGTTTTGAGGTTTTCGAGGTCTTCCTTAGTGACTTTGTCTTTTCCTACGGCCTTTTTGATATTATTGAAGGCTTCAACAAACATCATGACGCCCATAGACTGTTGCATCAGTCCTTCTTTCTTCTCCTTAATCTTTTTTTGGATTGCCTGAAATTTGTCGTACTCTTTCTTCTCCTTTTTGGAGAGCTTGCTGACATCCTTACCTTCAAACTTCTTCATATAGTGAGCAGCAAGGCGAGTGATTTCGAGCGCATCGTGGCTAATGTTTCTACCATCTTTGCCACCAATGAAGTTCCATCCGTGAACGTCATCGATGTAGCCATTTTTGTCATCATCAATGCCATTACCGGGGATTTCATCCGCGTTGATCCACATCACATCCTTGAGGTCTTCATGTTCGCTATCTACGCCAGAGTCAATCACTGCTACAATAACCGTCTCAGAATTGCGGTCTTTGAGTAATTGCTCATAAGTTTTTTCGATTCCTACGCCAGGATAATTGCTAGTGGCAGGGTCGAGTAGGAACCAATCTTTGGGGGCTTCATCCTGGGCATAGCTTAGGGCGAATGCTGCGGTCAGCAGGAATGATAGAAATAATTTCAACTTCATTATCATATTATTTTTGTGAGATAAAAGGGGCTTTGATTACGAAAAATCTAGGCCGCCTTAAAATTAGAATATTTATAACGATAAAAGGCAACAATAGTATCTAATTGTCTGTAAAATTAGATAAATGGTAGCAAATTTGCAGACTAATAAATAAATTCTACCCATCTGTACGGGAAGCTTTTGCCTCCTGATTTCAGGATCGCATAATTTATCGATTACCCCCGTCGTTACCAATAAAATCTTATCTTCGCGGTAGAACTCATACGCGAACAAATCACTAAACTGTACGATAATGAAACGATTGATTCTGCTTTTGGTTGGCTTTATGCCGCTTTCTCTCTTCGCTCAATTCGAAGTGGGAGTTATGGTGGGCATCTCTAATTATCAGGGGGACCTCTCCGCCGAAACCATCTCTGCCAGCCTCGAACAGACCCACGCTGCCTACGGCGGCTTTCTGCGTTACAACTTTAGCAATTACCTCACTGCTCGCCTCAGCCTGATGAGTGCCACCATCTCCGGTGATGATGCCTCCGGCGGCAGCGAAAGCCGACGCCAGCGCAACCTCAGCTTCCGCAATCGACTCTTTGAAGTCGGACTGACTGGGGAGTTCAACATCCTGGGCTATCAACCCTACAACCTCGAAAGAATCTTTTCGCCCTATATATTTGCTGGTATAGCCTTTACTAGCCACAATCCTAGAGCCTTTATCGATGGCGATTGGGTCGAACTCCAACCGCTGGGTACCGAAGGACAGGGCCTCAGCTCTAACCCCGATACGGAGCTGTACAGCAAGTCTATAATCTCTATTCCCTTCGGTGGCGGCGTCAAATACGCTATTAACGATAAGTGGAACCTGGGACTAGAAGCAGGCATCCGCTACACGTTTACCGATTACCTCGATGATGTTAGTACTATCTACCCCGATCAAGTGGAACTTACGGCCGCCCGTGGTGAACTAGCCTCCCAACTGAGTAACCGTACAGGCAGTGAAATTACTGCAGGCAGCAGACGAGGCAATGACAGCAACCGCGATTGGTACTTCATCGGTGGATTGACCATCTCCTATAATTTTGCGGATAATGGACTGGTAGGAAGCCGTAATCGCAGCCGTAGAAAATCGGGCTGCCCAACTTTCTAAATCCTTTTTTTGCCGCCTAATCCTCCTCCGGTGTGTCCGAAACACTAAAGCCAAACGATGTACTCAAGCAGTATTGGGGCTACGACGCCTTTCGGCCATTACAGGAGGATATTATTCAGGCTACTTTAGATGGTCAGGACAGCCTGGCCCTGATGCCTACCGGCGGCGGTAAATCCATCTGCTTCCAAGTGCCCGCCCTGTGTCAAGAAGGCATTTGCATCGTCGTTTCTCCGCTGATAGCTTTGATGAAAGACCAGGTGCAAAACCTGATGCAACGGGATATTCCTGCCGTTGCCATTTATTCTGGGATGCGCTTTCGCGATATTGACCGCACCCTGGATAATTGCGTTTACGGCAACTACAAATTCCTCTATCTCTCGCCCGAACGGCTCACAACGGACATCGTACGCGAGCGCCTACAGCGAATGAATGTCAACCTACTGGCCGTGGACGAAGCGCACTGCATCTCTCAATGGGGCTACGACTTTCGCCCACCCTATCTGGAAATTGCCAATATCCGCGAGTTGCTGCCCAAGGTATCTGTTTTGGCCCTCACCGCTACGGCGACGCCGGAGGTGGTCAAGGACATCCAGGACAAACTGGCTTTTACTCAGCCTCAAGTTTTCCAGAAGAGCTTTTCCCGCTCCAACCTCTCGTACTCCGTACTTAAGGAGGAGAATAAAGCCAAAAAGCTTTTACAGATTATCCGCAATGTGAAGGGCTCTGGCATTATTTATGTCCGAAGCCGTAACCGCAGCAAAGAGCTGGCTGAATTTTTACAGCGCCAAGGCTTCACCGCCAGTTATTACCACGCGGGCTTGAATAGTGAGCAACGCAGTAAGCGGCAGGAAGCTTGGATGAAGGATAAGGTACGGATTATGGTGTCGACGAATGCCTTTGGGATGGGCATTGATAAGCCGGATGTGCGCCTAGTGGTACATATCGATCTGCCGGACAGCTTGGAAGCTTATTTTCAGGAGGCCGGGCGCGCCGGGCGAGATGGGGCCAAGGCATACGCTGTCATGCTGTATAACGACAGCGATCGGCAAAGCCTAGAGCGCAAGTTTGAGGCTTCCTTCCCTCCGATGGAGACCATCCGCAAGACCTACCAAGCACTGGGGCACTACTGCCAATTGGCTACTGGCGGCGGAGAAGGCCAAAGTTTCAATTTCGACATCACCGATTTTGCTCGCACTTATCAGCTCGATACCATGAGTTGCTACCACAGCCTCCGCATTTTGGAGCAAGCTGGCTGGATTGTGCTGACCGATGCCATTTATATCCCCTCTAGCTTGATGGTGAAGGTGAGTAAGGAGAAATTGTACGACTACCAGCTGCGCCATCGCAAATTTGACCTGATCCTCAAAACGATTCTCCGCAATTACCAGGGAGCATTTCAAAACTATGTCAAAATCAGGGAAAGCCAGCTGGCGCGCTTTCTCAAAATGCCACGGCAGGAGCTAAGTAATGCCCTGCGCATTCTCCAACAAGACGGCATTATCAATTACAAACCACAGAAAGATGATCCGCAGCTGATCTTCCTGCACGAGCGCATTCCCTCCGAGAACCTGACCATCGACATGGCGATGTACGATTTTCGCAAAAATCGCCAAATGCTACGCATTAGAAGCTCCATCGCCTATGTCGAGGATGTCATCTGTCGGAGTCGCCAACTGCTGAGCTATTTTGGAGAAACGGCGGCCGAAAATTGTGGGATCTGCGATGTCTGCCTGGGCCGCACCCGAGCAGAAATCAGCACCGAAGAGTTTGAACGCCTCAAAGGTAAAATCCGCCGACTTTTGAAGGACGGGCCGCTCAAGGTGGAAGAAATTATTGATTCTTTTTCCCCAAAACGCAGCGAGCAAGTCCTAAAGGCTTTAGAATACCTGATCGACGAGGGCCTTGCCGACCGGGAAAATGATCGACTGAGCTGGAAAAAATAAACTATGCGTACCCCTACCCGGATTATTTTTACGGTGACCAATGATTTGAGCTACGACCAGCGCATGATCCGCATTTGTAGCAGTTTGGTTGAAGCGGGTTATCGAGTGATTTTGGTAGGCCGACAGCGGGCACAGTCCGTCCCCCTGCTGGATCGACCCTTTCAGCAAAAGCGGCTGCGCTGCTATTTTGAGCAGGGCAAGCTGTTCTACGCCGAGTACAATCTGCGCCTCTTCTTTTATTTGCTCTTTGCTTCCTGTGATATCATTGCTTCCATTGATTTGGATACCTTACTGCCTGGATTTTTGTGTGGAAAAATTAGGGGGAAGGCCGTGGTTTACGATGCGCATGAGTACTTTACGGAGGTGCCGGAGGTGGTCAGACGGCCGAAGGTGAAGCGGGTTTGGGAGGGACTAGCGAATGGACTGATTCCCCGAATACAGTTTTGCTATACGGTGGGGGAGGGACTGGCCGGTATTTTTGAGGAACGCTACGGGCGCCCCTTCGAGGTGATCCGCAATGTGCCCTGGGCCCAAGGAGAGGGCTGGGAGATTGAACGGGTGGAGCCGCCGGTGATTCTCTATCAGGGGGTGCTCAACGAGGGGCGCGGTTTGGAGGCGATGTTGCAGGCGATGCCGCTGATCAGCAACGCGCAGCTGTGGTTAGCAGGAGAGGGCGACTTGTCGGAGGCCCTGCGGCGGCAGAGCGAGGAGCTGGGGCTGGGCGCGCGGGTGCGCTTTTGGGGCTATTTGCAGCCGGAAGAATTGCATCGACTGACGCCGCAGGCCAGCATCGGCATCAATCTACTGGAAAACCGAGGGCTCAATTATTACTATTCGCTAGCCAACAAGACCTTCGACTACATCCAAGCTGGCCTACCCGCCCTGCACATGAATTTCCCAGAGTATGCCGCCATTAACCGACAATACGAAGTCGCCCTGCTGATGGACAATTTAAATCCCCAACAACTGGCCAAAGCCATCAACCGCCTGCTGGAGCAACCGGAATTATACGCCCAGCTACAGGCCAATTGCCGCCTTGCCGCCCGCGAACTAACCTGGGAGAAGGAGCAAGCGCGATTGATTGCGTTTTATCAGCGCATAAAAGATGGTTTTTAAACGCCCCTTTATTACATTTGCCTCGAAATCTTGAATCAACTCCTCCTAATCAATACACAATACCTATGCAAATCATCGACGGAAAACAATTAGCCGCCTCCATCAAAGACGAAATCGCCGAGGAAGTGGCGGCCCTCAAAGCTGCCGGAGGCAAGACGCCCCACCTCGCTGCGGTACTAGTTGGAGAAGACCCTGCCAGCCAGGTTTACGTGCGGGGAAAGGTACGGGCTTGCGAAAAAGTAGGCTTCGAATCTACGCTGATCCGCAAAGAAGCGACCATTACAGAGGCAGAGCTGCTGGATATTGTGGAGCAGTTGAATAATAATGAGGACATTGACGGGTTCATCGTACAGCTGCCCCTGCCTCAGCATATCGACGAAGAAAAAATTACCCTGGCGATTGACCCGCGCAAAGACGTAGACGGTTTCCACCCGATGAATTTTGGACGGATGGCGCAGGGCCTGCCTGCCTACCTGCCTGCCACTCCATTCGGCATCCTGCAAATGCTCAATCGCTACGATATCGAAGTGGAAGGAAAAGAATGCGTGGTACTCGGGCGTAGTAATATTGTCGGTTCTCCGATCAGCATCTTGCTTTCGCGCAAAGCGCGGCCGGGCAATGCCACCGTTACGCTCTGCCATAGCCGCACCCGCGACCTGGCCAACTTCACCCGCCGAGCCGACATCCTCATCGTCGCCCTCGGCCGCCCCGATTTTGTAACCGCCGATATGGTCAAAGAGGGCGTCGTAGTGATCGATGTAGGCATCAACCGGGTGACGGATGCGACGGCCAAGCGCGGCTATCGCCTCCGCGGCGATGTCCACTACGAAGAAGTCGCCCCCAAATCCAGCTATATCACCCCCGTTCCCGGCGGCGTCGGCCCGATGACCATCACCTCGCTGCTGATGAACACCTTGAAGGCCTGTAAGAAAGAAATCTACAGCTGATCCACCCTATGGATTACTATCGCCTGGACATCCGCAGCGCCTCCCACCCCCAGGAAGTGCTGCTCGCCTTTTTGTCGGACCTGCCCTTCGATGCTTTTGAGGAGCAGCCCGAGCAGCTTTGTGCCTTTTTGCCAGTGCAAGCCTTTACGGCGGAGGTGGAGATGGAGTTGGCTGCCTTGGCAGAGCAGTGGGCGTTCAGCTACCAAAAAGAATTGATTCCCTCTGTTAATTGGAATGCCGAATGGGAGGCCAATTTCCAGCCTATTCGTGTAGACGATTTTTGTGTCATTCGAGCTGATTTTCATCCTTCTCATCAAGATACCAATTACGAAATCATCATCAACCCCCGCATGGCCTTCGGCACCGGCCACCACGAAACGACTTACATGATGATCAAGCAGATGGCTGGGCTCGACTTTGGGGGCAAGCAGGTGCTAGATTATGGCTGTGGTACGGGTATTTTGGCCATATTGGCTGCTCAGATGGGGGCCGCCCAGGTTGATGCCATTGATATTGAGGAGCCGGCTTATGAGAATAGCCTTGACAATGCGCAGCTGAACGGTGTAGCCGGGGCGCTTGACATTCAACTGGGAGGCATCGAAAGGGTGGAGGGGCACCAGTATGAGGTGCTGCTGGCAAACATCAATCGCAATGTAATTTTGCAGAGCCTCCCGGCGTTATATCGTATGATGAAAACCGATAGTTTGTTGCTCATCTCTGGCATTTTAGTTGAAGATGAAGGGCTTGTAGGCCAACACCTCACGGACTGTGGGTTCTCCATTATCAACCGACAACAGAGAAACAATTGGCTTTGTATGTCGTTGAAACTATAGAAAAATGACCATTCTTATGATGCTCCGACATTTATATTTATTCATTGCATTTTCTTGCTTACCATTTTTACTCTCGGCTCAAAGTCTAGATCAATTCTCCGAGAACCGGGGGGAATTCCTCAAGCAGATGGAATCCCTGATGACGGCTAGTAAAAGGAACGTCATGGAGGACATCTATAAGGACTTCGCCAAGCGATTCAAGGGAGGCACTTTTACGGACGAAGAATTTATACTGATCCACAAAATCAGTAATGCCATGCTTAAGCAGAAGATGAAGGCTAGCCCTTACTTTAGCAATTACCTCAAATGCCTCATCTCGCTCAAGCAAAGCCAGGAAGATGGCCAGCAGTTCAGTAACCTCCACGAGGTATTGGATAATATTTTGGCCAACATCCAGAACCGTAAGTTGACGCCCTACAAGCTTTTTTTGGCCTTTTCGCTCGATTTTTTCGAAAAAAATACCCTACGCTACTCCAAAAATGGGGTGACCTGGACGGCCCTTTCTGATAAGTATGAGCTGAAATATGAGAACAATGAGCCGGTGGTGATGTACGAAAACCTCAATCTCGTCGCTTCTCGGAAGAAAGATTCGATTGCTATCATTGGGACTTCGGGGACTTATTATCCCATTGATCTGCGCTGGGAAGGCAGGGGCGGAAAGGTCAGCTGGGAACGCTTTGGCCTCAAGGATGATATTAATTGCGAGTTGGGTGATTATGTTATCAATACCAAAAAAGCCCTCTACGAAGTGGCCGAAGCAGAGTTGAATTACCCGGAATTCTTTCCCGGAGGAAGCATCAAAGGAACGCTAATCGATAAGGTCGTCACGGCCAACCGCGCTACCGAAGGTTCTTACCCGCGCTTTGAATCTCAGGACTCTGTGTTACAGATCGATAACCTTGGAGAGGGGATCAACTATGTCGGTGGATTCCGCTTGCACGGTACGACGGTGTATGGCTATGGAAATAAGGACAATAAGGCTCGGATCATCATCAAAGATGGGAAGAATAAGACGGCGTTTAGTGGAGCCTCAGAGCTTTTTGTCATTCGAAAAGAGGAAAAACTGGCGGCCGAGCGTCTGGAAGCCATTCTCTACTTCAACCAGGATTCCATCTACCACCCTTCGGTGAACATCAAATTTGATATTCCTAATAAAATACTTTCTCTAAACCGGGGGAAACGGGGAAGTGATCGAAATCCATTTTTTAGCTCCTTACACAAAATGAACCTCGATTCCGATAATATCGACTGGTACATGAACCGGGATTCGATGGTTTTTGGGAAAAATAAGGTGAGCATCACTGGTCGGGAAAAGGCGGTCTCCTTTGAGTCGCTAAAATACTTCTCTGAAGCGGATTATCGGCGGATTCAGAACATTGCGACTTTTAATCCAGTGGCCATGTTCAAGCGCGTAGCGGAGGAGGAAGGGACCAATGTGGTGAGTGCCAATATTTTGGCGGAAAAATTCAACAGTCGTTTCGATGCTTCCAGTATTCAGAGTTTGCTCTACGATCTGGTCTCCAAAGGATTCATCAACTACGATAGTGACCGGGAGATCATCGAGATGAAAGATAAGATTTTCCACTATGCGGATGCCAATGAGAAAAAGGTGGATTACGATATTCTGAAAGTGGTATCTAATAGCGATAGCATCAATGCAGTCTTTACCCTTAAGGATGGGGCTATTCGGTCCACGGGGGTGAAGAATGTGGGCTTTAGCTTGGCCCAAAGAGTGGCTCTGCGGCCTACAGAAGGGCAGCTGACCATTCTTGAAAACCGAAATATGGATTTCGACGGTCGCCTCTTTGCGGGTTACGGCGTCTTGGAAGGCAAAGATTTCTTTTTTACCTACGATAAGAATCAAGTGGATATGGATTCGATTCGCTTCTTCGACCTCTTCGTTCCTACGGATGCGGAGGATGAAAATGGCAATCCCATCGCCCTGTCTATCGCCTCGCGGATTGAGCACACCAACGGTGTTTTGCTCATCGATGCCCCCAATAATAAAGCTGGGCAGGAAGATATTCCGATATTTCCCTCCTTCAACAGCAAGGGGCCGGCCTATGTATTTTACGATTATGACAGTACCCAATCGGGCTGCTACCGGAGAGATTCCTTCTTCTTTGAGCTGGACCCCTTCAACTTTAATAGTTTGGACAAATTTACGCGCGAAGACATCACCTTCACGGGGAAGATGGTATCTGCGGAGATTTTCCCGGATTTTACGGAGACCTTGCTGCTCAGGGATGAGGACGAATCGCTGGGCTTCACCACCAGCACTCCCGCTGAAGGCTACCCTACCTACCAAGGCATGGGCAACTACAAAGGCGATATTGACCTAAGCAACCGCGGGTTCCTCGGCAAAGGCAGTCTGACCTACCTCAAGTCGACCTTCGACTCCGAAGATATTGTCTTCAAACCCAAGCAACTGCTGGCGACGGCGGACCGCTTCGACTTGGAGGAGGATCGCTCCGGGGCGGTGGAGGTGCCCAAGGCGGTGGGTTACGATGTATCTATTGATTGGCATCCCTACAGTGACAGTATGTACATTACCTCAAAAGAAAAGGCCTTTGAGCTTTTTCAAGCTGGTGAGCATACCCTGGATGGGATGTTGATTTTAACGCCTGGTGGTCTGAAAGCAGAGGGCGAATTTGAGTGGGATAAAGGTTTACTGCGATCGGATATGATGTCTTTCGGCGCCTATTCGGTGGATACCGACACCTCGGACTTGCAGATCTACGCCTTTGGAACGAACGACCTGGCCTTTGATACGCGGGACGTATCAGCCTCGCTGGACTTCGACAAGCAGATTGGTCGGATCAAGGCCAACTCGGATCAGCTCTCCACCACCATGCCGTACAACCAGTACCAGACTTCGATGAACGAATTCTTCTGGGATATGAGCGAGGAGACCATCACTTTCAAGGCAGATGAAAACAGATACGGTAATTTCCGCTCCATTCACCCCGATCAGGATTCTTTGACTTTTCAGGGGAAAACCGCCTTCTACGATCTGAAGACCAACGAGCTGAAAATCGGTGGGGTGCCATTCATCAAAACCTGTGATGCTTTTGTGTATACTGAAAGTGGCGATATTGAAATCCAGAAGGGTGGGGTAATGACGACTTTACAAAATGCCAAAATTATCGCCGATACGATTAGCAAGTACCACATTATCAATCGTGCTACTGTGGATGTTTTGGGAAAAAAAGAATACAAGGCCAAGGGCTTCTACGAATACAATATCGGTGATAAGACCCAGGAAATTGAATTTGCTGACATCATCGGTACGCGGGTAGGAAAGGGGAAGCGTTCGGAGAAAAAGACGGTGACTCGGGCCACTGGGCAGGTAGAGGCGGATGATAATTTCTACATCGACCACAAGACGGAATATCGCGGGAAGATTAGCCTCAGCGCAGAATCTAAGAACTTGCAGTTTGAGGGCTTTGCCCGGTTGGATGCGCCGCTGATGCCGGACCCACAGTGGTTTTCGGTAAAATTTGAGGGGGATAAAAATGACTTGGCCATTGTTTATGATGTACCCAAGAACTACAAAGGGCAGCGCCTTTATACGGGATTGTTTTTGAGCAAGGAGACGGCACGGATTTATCCTCGAGTGATGATGCCTTTGTTTTTCACCAAAGACCGTCCGATTTTCTCGGCCAAGGGTTTGTTCAAGTACGATAAGGTCAGGGACGAGTTCAACTTTGGAGATTCTCTGAAAATTGTTGACGATGTAATGCAGGGCAATCGTTTGACTTACGCCAATAAGGATGGTAAGATTCTGGCGGAAGGTAAGCTCGACATCGGGTCGGGGCTGGATTACATCAATGTCAATGCGGCGGGGCGCGTCAGCGCCAGCTTTGATGATAAGACCAGTGGCGGCAATAGCGGTCAGCCCGGCGATGCTAATCTCCTGGCTGAGCTGATGGCAGGTATCGACATGATGATCCCCGAAAAGCTGCTCAAAATTATGATCAATGACCTGCGCGCCAGTAGCTTCGACGCCAGAGTACTGGATTATAACAAGGATACCCGCTTCTACGAGCGTACGCTCTCCGAGTTCATTCCCGATGCCAAGTCGTACAACAGTACCATCTCTGAGATGAAAAACTCCGGGCTGCACCTGCCCAGCAAGCAAGATAAATACTCCTTTTTCTTCAGCAACCTGCCAATGAAGTGGAATTCGGACTATCAGTCCTTCGTTTCGGCCAACGACAAGATTGGTCTCAACAGCGTGGCGGGTACGCCCATCAACCGCTGGTTGAGCTGCTTTGTGGAGTTCAAGATGCCCTCTAACAACGACGACCGGGTCTATGTCTACATCCGCTCTCCGAGCGACTTTTACTACTTCTACGGCTATCAGCAAGGTGTACTGAGCATTGTTTCCAACAATACCAAGTTCAACGAAACCCTGCTGTCGATGAAGAAGAAAGAGAAGATGATTAAAATGAAGGACGGCGAGTTTTTCGAAATTCAGGAGGTGGAGCCCGGGTCGGCTCAGATGTTTGTTAATCGCATCAAGGCGACGCGCTAGGCGCCTCTTGCTTTGTCCTCCAAGGGCGGGAAATCAGTCGATAGCTGGTTTCCCGCCTTTTGATTTACCCTTTTTGGGGTATGTACTTCCTCTCAATTTATCCTACCTTTGTAGTGCGGTCGTATATCGACTGCAATTGTTTATTGCAATAACTCAATTTACCCGAGACAAACGAAAACTACGAACAAGACCCTAGTGATTATTGCATTATCTCCCTCCACTCCACGGTAGTTTTTCTTCGACAACTCCTGTGTTTTGAGATATACAATTAGAAAAATCAACAGCTCCCTACGGTCGTTTTTGCTTCTCCTAATTGTACATCCACAGTATCTGTCGAAGAAGCATAATAATCTTATCCCCCCCCTTAAAACAACCTCCCAAAAGCCGTCCATTAAACGGGAGATTTGCCTTTACTCCTTTGATTTGGACTGCCATGCTTGACCCCCAAAAGGGGCTCAGCTGATTTGTCTGACCGTTACCTGCCCCCTGACGCAGGCTGCTTTTGCGTAGATGCGATCTATGCCTAAGCGGTGCTGCTAGTGAGTTATCCTTCTATTTCCTTTCAAAACAAAAACAAACAACGTCATGAACAGACCTCTAGGTATCATGCTGCTTATTTGTGTAAGCATCAACTTTTCTTTCTTTTATTCTAATGATCCTGCGGATAAATTTCCGGCAACGCCTAAAGAATTTCTGGAAGAACTTAAAGCCTATGTTACTGCCAGCAAACAGAAACAGGCTACAGCCATCTTCACCAGCTTTGAACGCAAATTCAAGAGCAATGCCTTCTCGGATGCCCAAGTCAATCAGATTATTCTGACTTCTAATGCGATGCTGGAACACCGCATGGCCGCCAAGCCCTACTTCATCGGTTATTTGCAAATGCTGACCCTGATCAAGGAAGAAGCCGTTTTGGACAACTGGCACGCTACCTACAGCGCCTTAGTGGCCGACATCGAAAAGCGTAAGCTCAAGGGCGTCAAGGCTTTCCTGGCCTTCTCTGTCGATTTTTTCGAACATGATGCACTTCGCTACTCCACCTCCGGCGTCAATTGGCTGGTGGAGGCCGATCAGTACACCTTCCGCTACGAAGATAAAACGCCTCAACTGCTTTTCGAACAACTGGACCTGCGCTGCCAACGCAAGAACAACAGCATCCAGATTCGTCAAACCTCCGGCCGCTTTCTGCCCCTGCAAAAGCGCTGGCGCGGCGAAGGCGGAAAAGTCAACTGGCACGGTGAACATAAAGACATCCACTGCACCTTCGGCAGCTACGAAATCGATGTGACTAAGAGCTTCTACAGCGTCGAAACTGCCGAGTTGCAGTACACCGCTCTTTTTCCCGAAGGTCCCATCAAAGGCCGATTTGAAGACAAAGTCGTTATCCAAAATAAGAAAAAAGACTCCTCTTATCCTCGCTTCTCTTCCGACCAGCACCTGCTAGAAATCGAAAACCTCGGCTCAGGTATCCACTACAAGGGCGGCTTTCAGCTGGAGGGCAATACCATCCGTGGCAATGGCGCTGGCGAGCATAAGGCGACTATTAGTGTCGACGGGGCTGACGGCCAGCTGGCCTTCCGAAGCCAAGCCGAGTCATTATCCATCCGCATCGGTGAGCAGATCAGCGGCGAACAGGTTGCTACGGTGCTCTATACCTTCGATCAAGATTCGATCTTTCACCCCTCCGTAAAACTCAAGTTCGACATCGCCTCCAAGGTCGTCCACCTGGCGCGAGGCAAGCGAGGAAGTGACCGCAATCCCTTTTTCGATTCCTATCACAAGGTCAACATCGACTCCGATCGCATCAGCTGGTTTTTGGAGGCCGATTCTATTGTCATCAATCAAAGAGATCAGAAAATTCGTAATATTGGACAAAGCGTAACTTTCGAATCTTTCCATTACTTCGATGTTCGCGATTATCGCCGCTTGCAGAATGTAGCTACCCATAATCCCATCGCTTTGCTCAAGGAGGTCACCGTGACCGAGGGCAAACACTTCAAAGCCTTGACCTACGCCCAAAAGATCAATCCTTCCTTCGATGTAAGCAGCATCAAAAGCTTACTCTACGATTTGGCCGAAGATGGCTTCATTTGGTATGATCACGATCAGGAGATGATTCGCGTGCAGGACAAAGTTATTCACTACGCTGATGCTAGCCAGGGCAAGGCCGACTATGATAACATCCGCTTTATCTCTGATTCAGAGGGGACCAATGCGGTGATGGACCGTAAGACCAACAGCATTCTGGCCCACGATGTGCGGGTCTTGGAGTTGAGTAGTAGTCGCAAGGTGGCGGCCCGCCCCGCTCATGATCAGGTCTTGATCCGTAAAAACCGCAATATTGACTTCGATGGTCGCCTCTTCGCTGGTTTTGGAACCTTGGAAGGTAAAGATTTTCATTTTGAATACGATCCCTTCAATGTTCAGCTTGACTCCGTCCGCTACTTCGACCTCTTCATTCCCTCCGGAGAGGTGGACCGTAAAGGCAATCCAGTAGCTCTGTCAATTGCATCTCGGATTGAACATACTAAGGGGGTTTTGCTGATTGACGCGCCGGCCAACAAGTCGGGAAAAGATAAGATCGACATGTTCCCTGCTTTCAATACCCAGGGACCTGCCTATGTCTACTACAATCGAAAAGAAACGCAGGACAGCGCCTACAGTCGCGACAATTTTTACTTCAAACTCGACCCCTTCAATTTCAATAACCTCAATAACTTCACTAAAGATGATGTCCATTTTGAGGGGACGATGGTCTCGGGAGGCATTTTTCCAGAATTCAAAGAAACCCTCTTGCTGGACGAAGAAGACCACTCGCTGGGCTTCACCACCCAAAGCCCCGAAGAAGGCTACGGCAACTACGAAGGCAAAGGGACTTTCAAGGGCGAAATCAGCCTGAGCAATCGCGGAATGATCGCCGATGGCAACATCCGCTACCTCTGGGCCTCGATCGATTCAGATAATATCATCTACCACCCTGATCGGATGATTACCGATGCGCAGCAGTTTGAGCTTTCTGAGGATCGCTCGGGCGAGGT
>JBCDGZ010000081.1:0-34792 GCA_038750655.1 Bacteroidota bacterium
AGCGCCAGGCGGCCGCCGAGACGGCGGTGGCAACGGCGGAAGAAGAGGCGAAGGCGGCTGAAGCGGCCGCCGCTGAGGCCGACCAGCAACGGATTGCTGCCGTAGGGGCTGCCCAAGAGGCTGAAAAAGTCTCCGAGGAGTTGATCAAAAAGCTCAAACGACTCGAAGAGGAGCTGAAGCGCAAAGAAAAGGAAAGCTCCAACGGCGGAAAGTAGTTAAAGAATTATTAATTGCTTGTTTTAAGACGAAATATCTATTAGAAAGGAAGGATATTTGTTGTTGGTAAGTGATCTATGACGGTTTAACAAAACTAGGAAATACTAAAGATGAAAAAAGCACTATTTTTCGTATTTGCCCTCTTCTTTATCGCTCCCCAAAGCTGGGCGGACAATGGCTATCGCATCGAAGTCAATTTGTTGGATTTCGAAGGAGATGAGATTTATCTGGGCTACCATTACGGCGATAAGCAGTATATCAAGGATACGGTTCAGATGAGCGAAAATGGCAACTATGTCTTTGAAGGCGAGGAGCCACTAGATGGCGGCATGTACCTTATTGTCCTTCCGCCGGATAACCAGTTTATCCAGGTATTGGTCGATGAACAACAGCAGCATTTTTCTTTGAGCACGACGACGGATGATCCGGTTACCAATATTGAAATTAAAGGTTCTGCGGAGAATCAGCTCTTTTATGACTATATGGGATTCTTGGACCAAAAGCGCGAGCTGGCAACGCCTCTGCAAGAGGAAATGGGCCAGGAAAAGCTGTCTGAAGCCAGAAAGGCGGAATTGCAAAAACAACTGGATGCCATTACTGCTGAAGTGAATGCCTACCAGCAGGAGATCATGAAAAAGCATACAGAGACGCTCACGGCAGCCATTATCCGCTCCGGGCAAGAACTCAAAACTCCCGAATTTACGGGAGACAAACAAGAATACCAGCGGTGGGATTTTTTCAAAAAACACTGGTTCGACAATTTGAATATGGCTGATCCAAGGCTCTTACGCAGCCCCGTGCAGTTCCAAAAAGTCGATCAGTACATGACCAAACTGGTGGCGCAGCATCCTGACTCGCTGATTATCGGGGTTGATCGGGTGCTTAAGATGGTGGAGCCAAGCCAGGAGACTTTCCAATTCTACCTCATCCACTTCCTCAATGTATACGCCAAGTCCAAGATCGTTGGAATGGACGCTGTATACGTTCACATCATCGAGGACTATTACGCCAAGGGCCGTGCACCGTGGACAGAAGAGGAGCAGTTGAATAAAATCATTGATAGTGGTCGTAAGCTGGCCCCTCTGCTGATCGGAAAGCAGGCGCCAAAGATCACAATGTATAAAAAAGATGGCAGCACACTTGGTCTTTATGATGTCAAGTCCGAGTATACGGTCCTTTTCTTCTGGGATCCGGATTGTGGGCACTGCAAGAAGTCAATGCCCGATATGATCAAATTTTACAATGATTATAAAGACAAAGGCGTGGAAGTCTTTGCGGTTTGTACCAAGCTGAAAGATGCCGAGGCCAAGTGCTGGGATATGATCGACGAAAAGGGGATGGACATTTGGATTAATGTCTCGGATAAGATGTTGCGCTCTCGCTTCAAACAGCTCTACGATATTCGTACAACCCCGCAAGTCTATGTCTTGGATAAGGATAAAAAGATCATCTCCAAGCGCCTTGGTGCTGACCAATTGGGGACAGTCATCGATAATTTGATTCAAATGAAGAAGGAGGAGAAAAAGCCTTAGCCGTAAAATAATAGGCTATTAACCTGTTTATTCGTCCTCTTCCCCCCATCGGTAGGATTTTAATTCCAAACCTGCCAGATCAATTACTCGGTCTACTACTGTAGCAGCAACTTCCTCAATGGTTTTGGGCTGACTGTAGAAGGAGGGGCTGGCCGGGCAAATGATGCCTCCTGCCTCTGTGATGGTTTTCATGTTATTGATGTGAATGAGGTTGTAAGGGGTGTCGCGCGGTACTAGAATCAGCCGACGACGTTCTTTGAGGATGACATCGGCTGCCCTGGTGATTAGGTCATTAGAAATGCCGGTGGCGATGCGCCCCATCAGCCCCATCGAGCAGGGACAAACGATCATGCAGCCATACTTGGCTGATCCGGAGGCGAAGGGTGCCATAAAGTCGTTCTTGGCGTAAAAGTCAAAAGGGTATTGATCATAATTTGGGTTACCCAGTTCGTACTCCCAGTTGAATTTGGCATTTTCGGTCATGACTACACCGACTGCCTGCAATTGATCCTGTAGTTGTGAAAGACGATCGAGTAAAACTTTGGCATAAATAGATCCGCTGGATCCTCCAATGGCGACGATGAGTTTTTTCATGTAGCTAGTGTCCCTCGCAGGACATATTTGTGGCTTCTGTGCCGGATGATGCAATAATGAAGTAAAATTTATGTCTTTTTAAATGGCAATCCGCTTCGACGTTTAAGTAATTCAAGTTGCGATTCACTTTTAAAAGAATAAATGCGTTAGATATTTGAATCACCACCTCGTGGTTCACAAAATCTTCCTTACCTGCCTGCCGGCAGGCAGGTTGACTCTCGTTCATCGCAACTTGGGATAAGTATGGAACAATGATTGTCTCTTTTTTTAGTTAAAATTAATAGACCATGTACAAATCTGCATTTAAAGCTATTTCCCTCTTTTTTGCCGCCTATCTTCTCATTGCTTGTAGCCTTTCTCAGCCCGCTGCTGAGGTCGCCAAAAAGGGTGAAGTCAAGTGGTACACCTGGGAAGAAGCTATAGAAGCTAACAAAAAAGAGCAGAAAAAGATCATGGTAGACATCTACACCAGCTGGTGTGGTTGGTGCAAGGTGATGGATAAAAAAACTTTCGCCAAATCCGATGTCGCCTCCTACCTCAACGAGCATTTTTACCCCGTCAAGCTGGACGCTGAACAAAGAGAAGCCATCGAATTTGATGGGCATACGTTCAACTTCATAGAGAGTGGTCGCCGAGGAGTGCATCAACTGGCTTATTCCCTTTTAGATGGTCAAATGTCTTACCCTGCCATCGTATTTTTGGACGGCGATGTCAAGCGCATCACCATATCAAAGGGCTACACGGAGGCCAAGGACTTCATGACGCAGCTCCAATTTATTGAGGGGAATCATTACCAAAGCCAGTCCTTCGAGCAATTCAAGAAAGACAGTAAGTAGGTCGATTCATTCATTGCCTACTGCCTAAAAATATAAACAGCCCGATGCCTAAAAGGCTACGGGCTGCTTCTTTTCAACTGTTATAGATTTTTAATTTAATTGGCCTACGGCCGCTTTGATCCGCTTGATCGCCTCCGTCAGCTGCTCATCGGAAGCGGCATAGGAGATGCGGAAGCAATTGTCAGCGCCGAAGGCACTGCCGCTCACCACCGCCACGTGAGCCACTTGTAACAGATAGTTACAGAAATCATCCGCCGAATCGATCGTCCATTCCCCATTGCTTTTACCAAAGTAGGCACTGATGTCCGGGAAAATGTAAAAAGCACCTTGAGGATGGTTAACGCGGAAACCCGGAATAGCCCGAAGGCCATTGACCACCAGCTCTCTTCTTCTCAAAAAGGCTTCGCGCATCTTATGCGTCGGCTCCATATCACCTAGCAGGGCCTTAGCCCCCGCCATTTGCCCAAAAGCCGTCGCCCCCGAGGTGATCTGCCCCTGAATCTTCGCACAGGCCTTGGCCAACCAGGCCGGTCCACCTATGTAGCCCAATCGCCAGCCCGTCATCGCAAAGCCCTTAGAAAAGCCATTGATGGTGACGGTCCGGTCGCGTACAGAGTCTATAGCACCGATACTAGCGTGCTGGCCAGTGAAATTGATGTATTCATAAATCTCATCCGCAACGATATAGACGCCCTCGTGGCGGGCGATGACCTCGGCCAGCCCTTCCAGCTCCTCGCGGGTATAGACTGATCCAGTCGGATTGCAAGGCGAAGAAAAGAGCACGAATTTGGTCTTTTCGTTAATGGCAGCGGCCAGCTGTTCTGGAGTGACTTTAAAGTCTTGATCTATATCTGCTTTGAGTATAACGGGGGTACCGCCGCCCAGACGTACAATTTCGTAGTAAGAAACCCAATAGGGAGCCAGAATGACCACCTCATCGCCTTCGTCGAGCAAGGCCATGCTGACATTGGCCACACTTTGCTTCGCTCCGTTGGAAACGACAATTTGGTTGATGTCAAAGTGCAGATCATTGTCCCGTTTGAATTTGGTGCAAATCGCCTCCCGCAGGGCAACGAGCCCCGGTACGGGGGTATATTTAGTATATCCCATTTGCAAGGCTTCTGCAGCGGCCTCTTTAATGTGATCAGGAGTATCAAAATCGGGCTCTCCCAGGCTGAGGCTGATAACATCGTGTCCCTGCGCTCTGAGGTCGCGGGCCATTTGAGCCATTTTGATCGTAGCAGATTCTGCCATCCGTAAAATGCGCTGAGAAAGTGGAAAAGTCTCTGTAAGTGCCATTGAGTCGTAGAGTTATTAATGATTAGGTATTTGCGTTATATCGTTACTCGTTATACTGAGAATTGGCTAAGACGCTGCAAAGGTAGCTCATTTATACAGGATAAGCTAACTTAAATCCGTCTGTGTCTACCTTTTAAACTCTTCGATACGTAATTTAACAAGACAAGTTCTCCTTTCTGTTCGCTAAATTTGTAATTTTACACCATTCGGGATGAAGGTCCCTTAGAATCAGAGGGAAAAGCTCATGCAAAAAATTTCATTAATCATACCTTGCTACAATGAATCTCAGCGCATCAATCTGCTGGTCGATGCGCTTCGGGAGTTCGATGCGCAGTGGCCTGCGCCCTACGAGGTGATCGTCGTTAATGATGGTAGCAAAGATGATACTTCGCAAAAACTGCGTGCTCAGCTCCCCAATACCCTTCGAAATGCAGCACCTCAGATCATCGATGCTCCGCAAAATCAGGGGAAAGGCCATGCCCTGAGCCTCGGCGTAGCCGCCGCTACCGGTGATTTTGTGCTGACCCTCGACGCCGATATGGCCACCCACCCGCTGGAATTGCTCAAATGGCTGGAACGCCGTCCCGATGGGCTCTTCAGCAGCCAACATCTACTTATTGGCTCCAGAGAGCATGAAGAGTCGCAGGTCAAGGCGCTGTGGCTGCGCCGCTTCGCCGGAGGGCTCTACAACGGCGCGATTCGCCTCTTTACGCCCATCAGTGCCCGCGATACTCAGTGCGGCTTCAAGCTCTATCCGGCCGCTGCGGCCAAGGCGCTCTTCGCCAGCCTCCGCATCAAAGGATGGGCGCACGACATTGAATTGCTCTACAAGGCCCATTTGATCGGTCTGAAAATATGCCCCATGCCGGTGGCCTGGCAGCATGTCGAAAATGAAAAAATTTCGGTCTTCAAGGACGGTATGATCATGCTTTTTCACACCATCTACATTTCCTGCCGCATTAAGCTGGAATGGTATGTGCTGCGCCGCCGCTGGACCCGTCAGTTGCAGCGCAAGTAATTTCCCACCAACATATTCTCCTTATTGATTACCTTTGTTCTGTTCAGAATTCAAAACCTAAATCCATGCAAGAACAGTTAAAGCAATTAGAGAAAAAAAATGAGAAAGCACTGCTTGGCGGTGGTGCTAATCGCATTGAAAAACAACACGACAAAGGCAAGCTCACGGCCCGAGAACGCATCCATTTTTTGATGGACAAAGGCTCCTTCGAAGAAATCGGTATGCTGGTTACCCACCGAAGTACTGACTTTGGGATGGAAAACCAACAATTCTTTGGCGACGGTGTCATCACGGGCTATGGTACCATCTCCGGTCGACTAGTCTATGTTTTTGCGCAGGATTTTACAGTCTTTGGCGGCTCCTTGTCAGAGACTCATGCAGAGAAGATTTGTAAAATTATGGATTTGGCCATGAAAAATGGCGCACCACTAATTGGTCTGAACGATTCGGGAGGGGCTCGGATTCAGGAGGGAGTGAAGTCACTAGGGGGCTACGCCGACATCTTCTACCGCAACGTCATCGCCTCTGGCGTCATCCCGCAGATTTCCGCCATCATGGGCCCCTGCGCCGGCGGCGCGGTCTATTCGCCCGCAATGACCGATTTTACCCTCATGGTCGAAGGGACCTCCTATATGTTTGTCACTGGCCCCAATGTGGTCAAGACGGTGACCAACGAAGAAGTTACCTCTGAAGAACTGGGCGGCGCCTCTGCTCACTCTGTCAAATCAGGCGTCACCCACCTCACTGCGGCTAATGATATTGATTGTATCGATAAAATCAAGCGCCTGCTGAGCTATATGCCCCAAAACTGCGAGGATAAGCCCGCCATGCTGGACTACCAACTGGGTGATGAGCGTCGTGAGCAGTTGATGGACATCATTCCGGAGAGCGTCAATCAGCCCTACGATATGCGGGAGGTGATTGAGGGTATCATGGACGAAGGTTCTTTTATGGAAGTGCACGAGAATTATGCAGAAAATATCGTTATTGGTTTCGCTCGTCTGGCCGGCCGTAGCATCGGCGTAGTCGCCAATCAGCCGATCCACCTCGCCGGCTGCCTCGATGTCAACAGCTCCAAGAAAGGGGCGCGCTTCGTGCGCTTTTGCGATTGCTTCAATATTCCGCTGTTAGTGCTGGTCGATGTTCCGGGCTTCCTGCCGGGGACCGATCAAGAGTGGAATGGCATCATTGTCAATGGGGCCAAATTACTCTTCGCTTTCAGTGAGGCGACGGTTCCTCGGGTGACCCTGATCACCCGCAAAGCCTACGGCGGTGCCTATGATGTAATGAATTCCAAGCACATCGGGGCTGATATGAACTACGCTTGGCCCAGTGCCGAGATTGCTGTGATGGGGGCAAAAGGAGCCAGTGAGATCATTTTCCGCAAAGAAATCAAGGCCGCCGATGATCCCGAGGCGAAGCTCAAGGAGAAGGAGGCCGAGTACGCCGAGAAGTTTGCCCATCCTTTCCGCGCCGCCAGCCGCGGCTTTATCGATGAGGTCATCCAACCTGTGGATACCCGCCGCAAGCTAATCAAAGCATTCGCCATGCTCAATAATAAGGTTGACCAGTTGCCCCGAAAGAAACACGGAAATATTCCACTTTAATTCTACGAATAAGGTGACCCCTCTCAATTGTTTCGTCTAAAGGATGTTGTTCCGCAAGGAACCCGCATTATTGAACATTAGCTAAATCCAAAATCAAATATCATGAAACCCTTAACTTTTATTATTGCCTTGCTCTTCTTTTCTTTTGCAGCCCTCGCCCAAATACAGGTAGAGGTAGCTGAGGAGGAACGTGCGATGAATTTGGGGCTGAATATGGCCTGTATCATTACACTGGAAAATGCAAGTGAAAAGGATGCTGAGAAGACTTGGACGAAGTTTATGAAGCGTTACGGCAAGAAGACCAAGAAAGTCAAAAAATCTGATGAATACCTCACCGATAATGCAACAGTCAATGGAATGAGCAACAATACAGTAGATGTCTACGCTACTTTTGACCAGCAGGGAGATGATGTAGAACTCTCCGTTTGGTACGACTTGGGCGGGGCCTATCTTTCTTCCAATACCCATCCTGACCGCTTTGAGGCGGCCAATAAAATGCTTAATGACTATGCCAATCAGATGGCTAAGCAGGCCGTAGAGCGGGAGCTTGAAAACCAAGAAAAAAGCCTGAAAGCTATGGCTGGCGATCTTAAGAAGATGCAGAAAGATAAGACGAGCATGGAGAATGACATCTCAAAGTACGAAAAGAAAATCGAAGAGGCCAAGGCCGGTATCGCTCAAAACCTCAAAGATCAGGAGGCCAAAGCGGCTCAGATTAAAGGGCAGGAAAACATTATCGGTGAAGTTAAAAAGCGCTTGAAGAAATTTAACTAGTTCAAGCCGCATAAGACGATAAGAATTTACTAAATTCGGCCTTCTTCCGGGTGTTCGGGAGAAGGTTTTTTTATTGAAACTTTTCGTACGTGTATGACCCGAATCGGTTTGTTGTCGGATACCCATAGCCATCTGGATGAAAAAATCTTTCATTACTTCAAAGACTGCGATGAGCTGTGGCACGCCGGAGACATCGGTAGTATGGAGGTGGTGGAAAAACTGGAGGCCTTTCGCCCCCTCAAAGCCGTCTACGGCAATATCGATGGGGGCGTATTACGGCGCGCCTTTCCGCTAGACCTGCGCTTCGAATGCGAGGGGCTACGCGTCTGGATGACCCACATCGGTGGCTACCCAGGGCGCTACAACAAGCGCGTGCGGCCCTTGATCGCCGCCGATCCGCCGGATGTGTTCATCTGTGGTCATTCTCACATCCTCAAGGTCATGCGCGATCCCAAGCTGGATTTGCTGCACCTCAACCCCGGGGCCTGTGGCCTCCACGGGTTTCACAAAATCAAAACCCTCCTCCGCTTCGCCATCGATGAGGGAGCCATCAAAGACCTCGAAGTGATCGAACTGGGCAAGCGCGGGAGTTTGAAATAAGCTAAGCATCATGATAACTGAAGTAAAAAGACAAATCATTGCCCTGGGGGGCGGCGGCTTCTCTATGGAGCCGGAGGTCCCGCTGCTGGATCGCTATATCCTGGCCCAATCTCCGGCCGAGCGCCCGCGAATTTGCTTCATTCCTACCGCCAGCGGCGATGCCGATTCCTACATCGAAAGTTTCTACCAGTTTTTCAATCAACAGGACTGCATCCCCACTCATCTTTCCCTCTTCAAGGGGCATACCAATATGATTTATGATTTTGTAATGGAGCAGGACATCCTCTACGTTGGTGGAGGCAATACCCGTAATATGCTGGTTTTGTGGAAAGAATGGCAATTGGATCGATTTATTTTGGAAGCCTATCAAAAAGGGACGGTCCTCTGCGGCGTCAGCGCCGGAGCGATCTGCTGGTTCGATCAAGGGCTGACCGACTCTGTCCCCAACGAACTCAATGCGCTGGATGGTTTGGGCCTACTCCGAGGCAGCAACTGCCCCCACTTCGACGGGGAGCCGCTGCGGCGGCCCGCCTATACCACTCTGATTGCCAAAGGCAGCATCCAGGCTGGTATTGCCGCTGACGACGGTGTTGGTCTGCACTACATCGACGAAGAACTGCACCGCGTCATCTCTTCCCGCCCGCCCGCTCGCGCCTACCGCTTCAGTTCCGACGGGATGACCTTATCAGAAGAAGAATTAACCCCCGATTACTTGGGAGAATAAGCCAAAAAATATGCAATACAGAACTCTTGGAAAGACCAATTTCCACATCTCCGAAATCGCCCTAGGCACCTGGCAAGTAGGTGGCAAATGGGGCAGCTCCTTCAGCCACGAAAATGCTGATACAATCCTCAACGCCGCCGTCGATCAGGGCATCAATTTCATCGATACGGCCGATGTCTACGGTAATCGCGAAAGCGAAAAGGCCGTCGGCCGCCTGGTTAAAAACCGATCGGAACGACTATTCGTCGCTACCAAGTGCGGCCGCCGCCTCAATCCCCACAACAACGAAGCGTATACCCCCGCCGCACTGCGCCAGTTCGTGGAAGATAGCCTGCGCAATATGCAGCTGGAAACCCTCGACCTCATCCAACTGCACTGTCCCCCTACCGAGGTCTATTATCGCCCCGAAGTCTTCGAACTCTTCGATCGCCTCCAACAGGAAGGCAAAATCCAACACCTGGGTGTCAGCGTAGAAAAGGTCGAAGAGGGCCTCAAAGCCATTGAATACGATAACGTCTGTAGTGTTCAAATCATTTTTAATATGTTCCGCCAGCGCCCCGCCGAGCTGTTCTTCCGAGAGGCCCAGCGCCGCAACGTCGGTATCATCGTGCGCGTCCCCCTGGCCAGCGGTCTCCTCACCGGCCGCTACAAAACCACCACTACCTTCGCCGAAGGCGATCACCGCCACTTCAACCGCGAAGGCCAAGCCTTCGACAAGGGCGAAACCTTCTCCGGCGTCAATTACGAACAGGGCCTAAAGGCCGTCGACGAACTTCAGGAGGCCTTCGGCCACCCCGATAACCTCGCTCCGCTCGCCCTCCGCTGGATTTTACAATTTGAAGCCGTCAGCTGTATCATCCCTGGTGCTTCCAAAGTCAGCCAGGTGCATTCCAATCTCAGTAGCACGACCTTGCCCCCTTTGACGGAGGCGCAGCAGGCGGCGGTACGTAGGGTCTACGAAGAGCGGATCAAGGGAGCGGTACACCATCTTTGGTAGATTGCGCCTTTGGCGCTTGGGGTGGACGGTTGGCGTCTTTGGCGCTTGGGGGGACGGTTGGCGTCTTTGACGCTTTGGTTGACGGTTGACGGTTGACGGTCGGATGTGAGATACGTAGTAGTATGTATTGCCGTCCATCGTCCACCGTCGACCCCCAGCACCGCAGGTGCCAATACGATCGACGGCTGGCCGTACTACCCATAGACTCTACCCCTCCTCTATCACCGCGTACCGCCGTCTACAGTCCATCGTCCACCGTCCACCCCAGGCACCGCAGGTGCCAAAGCCTGCTCCAAATCCCCAATAATATCCTCCGGATTCTCAATGCCTACCGAGAGGCGGATCAGCCCGTCGGTAATGCCATTGCGGAGGCGGACTTCTGGGGCTACATTGATGTGAGAGCTAGAAGCGGGGTGGAGGACCAGGGTGTCGACATCGCCGAGGGTAGGGGCGAGGGTGCAGAACTGGATGCGGTTCATGAAATCGATACCGGCTTGGAGGCCGTCTTGGAGTTCGAAGCTGAGCATGCCGCCGAAGGCCCTCATCTGCTTTTTGGCCAGCTCGTGATCGGGGTGGGAGGGGAGCCCGTTGTAGTTGACGCGGGAGACTTTGGGATGCTGTTCGAGGAATTGGGCGACGGCCAGGGCATTGCTGCTGTGGCGTTGCATACGCAGTTCCAGGGTTTTGAGGCCGTTGTTGATGAGCCAGGCGTCGAAGGGGTTGCAGTTGGTACCGATGAGTTTCATGGCCTGCCAGACCTTTTTGCGCATCAGCTCGGCGTCGCGGCCGATGATGGCCCCAGCGATGGAATTGCCGTGGCCGTTGAGGAATTTGGTGGTGGAATGGATGATGAAGTCAACGCCAAAGCGGAAGGGCTGCTGTAGGTAGGGGGTGCAGAAGGTATTATCGATGGCGGTGAGGCATTGGTATTGTTGGGCCAGTTGGCTGAGGGCTTCGATGTCGACGCAGGCCATAGTGGGGTTGGCGGGCGTTTCGAAGTAGAGCATTTTGATGGCGGGGTCGCTGCGCAGGAGCTGTTCGACCTGATCGAGCTGTTGGAGGTTGCACATCAGGGTTTCTACGCCCAGCGAGCCCATGATTTTGAGCAGCAGTTCGGTGGTGCCGCCGTAGAGATTGCCCTGGGTGAGGACTTTGTCGCCCGCCTGGAGGCAGCCCATCATCAGGGTAGAGATGGCCGACATGCCGGAGCTGACCAGCAGGCCGCTGGCTGCCATATCGAGCCCGTGGGTCTCCAAATGAGCGATCTTTTCGGCTACTGCTTCTATGGTTGGATTGCCGTAACGGCCATAGACATGGCCTTTTTCTTCCCCCTTAAAGATGTTAATTCCCTGATCGATGCTTTCGAATTCAAAGGAGGAGGTCGCATAAATGGGGAGTTGATGGGGGCGGGTAGTACGTTTATCTTTTGATTCATGCACACATAGGGAACCAAAGCCGACAGAATTCTTCATGATTTTGGACAATTTTTTGTGACGATTGATGTTGTATGATTAATTCATCTCTTCTTTTAATATCTTTACAAAAAACGAAAAATTAGTAGCAGTCAATAAAGAAAGTGCCTTAAATTGTGTCTATGCAATCTATCCTACGACTTTTCTTGTGTTTCAGTCTGGTTCTCTGTTGCTCTTTGGCCCTTTTGGGGCAGGAGGAGATAGAAGAAATGCGGGCTGAACCGACCGGGCCCTACCCTGATTTCTTGCTGCTTAGTGGGGGGGTAGTTGTAGGTATACCGGTGGGGCAGTTCCAGGAAAAGCTCAATGCCAGTGGTGTTGGAGGCGGAGGCGGACTGATGCTGCGGGTTAATCGAGAATTACCGATCTATGCTGGGTTCGAGCTATCTGGCTTTAATTATGATCGGGAAAGAGACATCTTTTTACTGGCCCTGGATAACGGTGATTTGGTGAGCGTGGAAATGGAAACGCGTACCAGTGTGTTCACCGGGCACGCTATGATGCGCATAGCGCCACCGACTCAATTCTTTATCCGTCCCTATTTTGATGCTATGATGGGTTTGAAAAACCTATTTGCTAAAACTCTTTTCTTCGATCTGGGGGCACCAAATGATGATCCCTTTGACCGCAATATCGAGAAGGGGGATTGGACGTTTAGCTATGGAATAGCGGCAGGATTGCAGATTCCAATCGGAAAGAGCATCCGAGGGATTCAATTTTTGCTCGATCTGCGCTGTGCTTACCAAAAGGGGGCTGCCGCGGAGTACTTCGTTCGCCGGGAAGACCTTACGGGCATTACAGTCGAAGAACCCATCGATGTTTTTGAGACTAAAAATTCTACCACCGACGTCCTTATGCCCCATCTGGGTGTCATTATCAACTTCGATAAAAACGCTTTTTCTAGTGACTCAGAAGAAGCCTATGGGCAGTACTGAGTTTTGAACTCTTAAATCCCTTAACATTCGGCCCTTTTTGAGTGTTAAAGAAATTGAAAACCCCAAATTTAGGCTTGCTAAAGGCAATAATTGCGGATTATATTTAGGGTATGAAAACAATCCGTCTGCCAATTGCTATTTTGAGTGCCCTGCTACTACTGGCCCTGCCCGGCTGGACGCAAGAAGAAAATGCCAGATCCAGCTCTGAAGATTACTACGACAAGAATTTTTTTCAACTGAACGGTGGAATGACCTTGGGCATTCCTACGGGAAATTTTGATGTTCCAGGAGTGGATGCCAGCCTGGGCTGGAATGCTTCGGCCTTGATTCGGATTACCCGTTCGTTTCCCGTCTATGCGGGATTGGAAGTAGGTAATTTTATCTATGATCGAGAACGACTGGACTTTGGAGATTTGGAGCTGGAGACCCGGCCGGCGGTATTTCAGATGCACGGTATGCTCCGTATTGCTCCTCCCACCAACTTCTTTATTCGGCCCTATGTTGACGGCATGGCAGGCTTTAAAAGCCTGCATTTGAAAACCAAATTCTTTGACCCCCAAAGCGAGGATAATTCGGCCTTCGAAAGTGAAACCGAAAACCGCGACAATGCCTTCAGCTTCGGGATAGCACTGGGCTTAGAAATCCCCATTTTCCATGCTGATGATGCTTCGCACCTCTCCTTGGACCTCCGTTGTTCCTACTTCAAAGGCGGTTCTGCGGAGTATTTTGTACGGCGCGATGATGCGGCCATCTTGAACCCCAATGACCCTATCGAGGTCTACGAACCCACCAACTCCACTACAGACCTCATTATGCCCCATATCGGACTGACTTTTAACTTTGGAAGAGGCCAGATGGATTAACTCAAGACCTTGTAGATTTGAGCCAATGATTATATCTTGGGGCTCATGGAAAAACTACTAAAAGAACGATACGAATACGTTTTTGAAGAAAAACTTATTGGCGAAATCATCAGAGAAGGGCAATTCCGAAAAGTAGATAAAGGGGTCTGTATGATTGATAAGGGGCATAAGATCACCCACATGCCCTTAATCCTGGAAGGGGCCATAAAAATCGTAGATGAGGATAAGGATGGACATGAGTACTTACTTTATTACTTAGAGAAGGGAGATTCTTGTGCCATGACAATGGGTTGCTGCCTGGGAGGCAAAAGAAGTGAAATTAGAGCAATAACAGAATCAAATACCTTAATCTACATGATTCCTGTGCAGCGTATGGAAGACTGGTTGATAAAGTATAAATCCTGGAGAATATTTGTCTTTGATAGCTATGATTCCAGAATGAAGGAAATGCTAGAGACTATCGATTCGCTCGCCTTTTTTAATATGGAACAAAGACTGTATAAATATTTAAAAGACAGGGCTATGGTATTGCAGTCTCCTATCTTAGAAATTACACATTATCGCATTGCAAATGACCTCAATACCTCAAGAGTAGTTATATCTAGATTGATGAAAAAATTAATGCTTGATAATAAGATAACGACCCACCGTAATCATGTAGAGGTTCTGGAATTCTCCCCCAAAGAGTAGGTTGGTGTGTTAGGTAACAAAAGTTACGCTTCGAAGGATCAATATGGAGTATCTTTGAGATGCATTTTTGTAGGCCAAAAAGATAGTTTTATGAGTAAGCAAAATCGAAGTGTTCTTTCCTCTATATGGAATATGAAATGTCCCCGATGTCGAGAAGGTGATTTGTTTGATACCGGTACATTTTCTTTTAAAAAACCTTTTGATATGCCCGCTAAATGTAGCTGTTGTAATCAAAGTTATATGCCCGAGCCAGGCTTTTACTACGGGGCGATGTTCATTTCCTATATTTTCTATGGATGGTTTTCTGTACTGCTCTGTTTGGGCTTAGTCTTCGGCTTAGGCTGGAGTGTAAATAGCGCATTTGTATTATTAGTATTCATCTCTATTATTTTCTTTGTCTGGGTTTTTAGAATGGCAAGATCGATTTGGATACATATCGCTCTAAAGTATAAGCCGAATAGCATTAGCAAAACGGCTAGTTGACCAATACGGTCCGACCTCAATGGAAACGGATTTTGATAAAGTGGTAGCCGAAGATGGTCAAGTTTTGAAAGTTGGCGACAAGTTTGGATACCGTCATGGAGCAGGGGAGCAGCGCCATTAATACGAGGTCAAAAGATGATTTGTGTTTGTCCTACGACGATGCTCTAGGCAAAGTTGTGAGCATTACATTTTGAATATGAAATACTTCTTACTTATAGCTTGCTGCATTGTCCTGTTTTCCAATTGCTTTAATACTGCTCCAGACAAGAACACAACGGAGGAAACACCAAGTCGCGATTATATTGCACAGGGGCAAAAAATAGCAATGGCGACTTTTACTACCCTAAGCAGTAATTTGCAAAAAGCAATGAAAGCAGGAGGGGTACCCAATGCCGTAAAGTATTGCAATATAGCAGCGTCTCCTTTGGTAGATAGCTTGGAGCAGCTATATCAGGTAAGTATTAAACGGACTTCTTTGAAGGTAAGAAACCCTAATAATCAGCCTACCGAACAAGAAAGGCAACAACTTCAAAGTTATCAGGAACAGTTTGGTGCTGGTAAAGAATTAAAACCAGTAATTCATAAAATCGCCAATCAGACCGCATTTTACGCTCCCATTCATGTGATGCCTTTGTGCCAGAAATGTCATGGAAAGGTTGGCGAACAATTGATGGAAAAGGACTACGAGCTGATCCGAGAGCTGTATCCGTCCGACAGGGCGATTAATTATAAAAGTGGTGATTTGAGAGGGATGTGGCGTATTACCTTTCGAGGGGATTCCAATGTGATGCTTAGAAATTAACTGAGCAGACCCCTGCTTGCAAGCCATGACCCCTATTGGCCAGATTTTTAATTTCGGGCAAGGCCCAATGGATTAACAAAAGGACTTGTAGAATTGAGCCAATGATTATATCTTAAAGCTCATGGAAAATGAAATTCTGGATAGTGAGCTTGGTCGGCAGCAGGGGCCCGAAGGGGAGGTGCAAATGGCGGGGTTCTGGACTCGCGTTTGGGCCGCTCTGATCGATGGGCTGGTCATGATGCCTTTGGCCTTATTGGGTATGTACAATATGTTGATGGGTAAGGTTTTCTTACTGGCGGTCCTGCAAAGTTTGGCCTACGTGGCTTACAAACCCTTGATGGAGTGGAAATATGGCGCTACTTTAGGTAAAATGGCAGTAAAAATCAAGGTTGTCAATTATGATTATCAACCCATCAGTCTGGATCAGTCTTACCTGCGTTTCATTTTTTACTTCATCTCTACGGCTATCAGCGTGCTGTTTACCTTCCAGCTTTTCCAGCAGCCCGAATTTATGGAAACAGATGATTTTATGAAATTGGCTACTTTTCAGGCCGAATTTGAGAGCCCGCTACAGGATTTTTCCAGCATCGCTTCTTTTATTGTAATGGTTTCTGCCATATTCGTTCTCTTTGATGATCGTCGGCAGGCCCTGCACGATAAAATTGCTAAGACCTTTTGTATTCGGGTTAAAAAATAGTTCCCGTAAGTTTGTATCTTCGCGGCCAATTAAAGTGGCTTTCTAATGAAAATGCAGCAGCAAAGTGAAAATGATGAACTCTACGAGCACCACCGCATCGTAGTTGATCCGGGACAGTCACCTATTCGTATTGACAAATTTTTGATGGATCGCCTGGAGCGCACGTCGCGCAACCGCATTCAGAACGCCGCTCACGCCGGCGCAGTCCGCGTGAATGACCAACCCGTCAAACCCAATTTCAAAATCAAGCCTGGCCACATCATTACCATCCTGCTGCCCCGCCCTCCGAAAGCAGACAGTGGCATCGTCGCCGAAGAAATTCCGCTGGATATTCGCTACGAAGATGAGGACGTCCTCGTCCTTCACAAACCGGCCGGACTAGTGGTCCATCCTGGCGTTGGCGTCCACAGCGGCACCCTGGTCAATGGACTGGTGTACTATTTTCAAAATAGCGACCTGCCCGTTTTACCCGGCAATATGGCCAATCGCCCCGGGCTGGTCCATCGCATCGATAAAAACACCACCGGCCTGATGGTCATCGCTAAAACCGAAATGGCGATGACCCACCTAGCCAAACAATTCTTTGACCATACCATCGAGCGGAAGTATCAGGCCCTGATTTGGGGCGAATTTGATGAAGATCAGGGGACCATTGAAGGAAACATCGGCCGCCATCCTCGGCTGAGGAGCAAAATGCACGTGTTTCCCGAAGGAGAAGAAGGCAAGGAAGCCATTACCCACTATAAAGTACTGGAACGACTGTATTACGTGAGCCTGGTGGAATGCCAATTGGAAACGGGCCGTACCCACCAAATTCGCGTGCATATGAAACACCAGGGGCATCCGCTCTTTAACGATGATCGCTACGGGGGGGATCAGGTGGTTAAAGGGACCGTTTTTAGCAAGTACAAACAGTTCGTTTTCAATTGCTTCAAAGAAATTCCCCGCCATGCGCTACACGCCAAGTCATTGGGTTTTACCCATCCGCGTACGGGCGAGCGTGTTTTTTTCGAATCAGAACTTCCACAAGATATGACCACCGTGCTGGACAAATGGCGTTCCTATCTGTCCAGCCGCAAGCAACTGTTGTAACATGACCTTAGATGAACGAATTGAGCTTTTGGGCCAGCTAGGGCAAGCCCTTCAGGCTCCCTCTGAAACCCTGGATGCCACGGTACACCGGGCAGGTATCCACAACCAATGGTTTACAGAAAAAAACGTCCGAATCGCCTTGCGCGCCTTAGTTGAAAAGTTCTTGGACCTTGATGCGCTAAAGGACCTGGCAGGGCATTACCGCCCCAGTAATCCAATAGAACCAAAGAAGGTCGGGATTATCATGGCGGGCAATATCCCGCTGGTCGGTTTCCACGATTTGTTGTGTACTTTCCTTTGTGGCCATCACGCCAAGATCAAGCTTTCGGAGAAAGACGATGTGCTGCTGCCCTACTTAATCCAACAAATGGTGGCCATCGATGCGCGCTGCGCCCCCTACTTCGAAGTCATCGAGCGCCTGAGCGGCTTTAATGCGGTGATCGCTACGGGGAGCAACAATTCTGCTCGCTATTTTGAAGCTTACTTTGGAAAATATCCCAACATCATCCGTAAAAATCGCAATGGGGTAGCAGTGCTGGACGGCGCAGAGACAGAGGCCGACTTACTGGCCTTGGGGCAAGATATTTTTCAGTACTTTGGTCTGGGCTGCCGCAATGTAGCTAAACTCTATGTCCCGGAAGGCTATGATTTTGAGTTTCTGATGGAAACGTTGCATCAGTTCAATGAATTGGCGCTGCATAACAAGTACAAAAACAACTTTGATTACAACTTCACCCTATACATCCTCAACCAACGGGCCCACTTGTCCAATGGTTGTGTGCTGCTGGTTGAAGACGAATCGCTACATTCGCGCATTGCCAGCCTGCATTTTGAGTATTATGCAGATACCAGTAGCCTGGAGGAAAAGCTGCGCGCCCGCGCCGAAGAGATTCAATGCATTGTCGCCAAAAAGCCCGTTGGTAGCCTGCCGGTCATCGAGCCGGGTAAGGCCCAGAACCCCGGTTTGATGGACTACGCCGATGGGGTGGACACCATGCAATTTTTGCTCAGCATCTCCTAAGCCTAGCGCCAAAAATCAATAGCCATGACCAAAAAAGAGAAAGTCTCCGCCATTATTGATATTCTTGAAGAACTCTATCCAACTACTCCTATTCCTTTAGATCATCAGGACCCTTACACCCTCTTGATTGCCGTTCTCCTCTCTGCTCAATGCACTGACGAGCGGGTCAACAAGGTCACTCCGGCACTCTTCCAACTGGCCGATAATCCCTACGATATGGCCAACGCGCCTGTAGAGGACATCAAAGCCATCATCCGCCCCTGTGGGCTGTCGCCCCGAAAGTCCAAGGCCATCTCTGTTCTCTCGCAAATGCTGATCACCCAGCACGGAGGGGAGGTTCCTCAGAATTATAAAGACCTAGAGGCGCTGCCGGGCGTAGGGCACAAGACCGCTTCCGTAGTCATGTCGCAGGGCTTCGGCTTCCCTGCCTTTCCCGTCGATACCCACATCCACCGCCTGGCCTACCGCTGGGCTTTGAGTACGGGAAAGAATGTAGAGAAAACCGAGGCTGATCTCAAGCGCCTCTTTCCGAAGGACAAATGGAATAAGCTGCACTTGCAGATCATCTTCTTTGGACGGGAGTATTGCCCGGCGCGCGGACATGATCCTTACACTTGTCCCATTTGCAGTAAATTTGGGCGGAAGAGTCTATTTAAATAGGCTGGAAAAAGAGACTAGAAAGGATAACCAATCGCTAGATTCAAATTAAATAAGTCATCATTGAGGTTGCTCCATCGGTTGAAGAGCCAACGGCTGGCCGTTGGGTCATCCGGATCGGTGAAGGGTTGCCGCATCTTGAGGCCAAAGTCGAAGCGCAGAATAGCGTATTTGATGTCTACCCGCAGTCCAATGCCCGTCCCCAGTGCAAAGTCTTCATAAAAGCGATTGGTGAGCAGTGCCTCGCTGCCCCGAGGGTCATCCTGATCGATGGCCCAGATATTGCCGCCGTCGAGAAAGATGGCCCCTTCGAAAACATAGATGAGATCGAAGCGGTATTCGAGGCCAAATTCTATCTTGAAATCGGCAGCCTGGAAGAAGATATTATCGGTAGCATCGGGGTCGAGGAAAGCGCCGGGGCCGATCTCGCGGAGGTTCCAGGCCCGGATGCTGTTGGGCCCGCCGACAGCGAACTGTTTGACATAAGGCGTCTCCTGGGAGTAGGGGCCATAGGGGCGGGCCAGGCCAATATTGAGGCGGGCCGCCAGGCTATTTCGATTGGAAAGGCGCCGGTAATATCGCCCATCCAGCTCCAGTCGAATGTATTGCTCGAAGTTGACCTGATCGATGCTAAATGGGCCGGTACGGTCAGCGATGTTGTTGTAGATGCGATTGATGAGTAAGGTCTCAAAGCCCGATAGCTCAAAGCTGGCCCCGAAAAACCAGGACTGCCCGAAGCGATTGCGCTTGCCCGTATGGGCGAAGTTGACATCCCGAAACAAAAAGCCCGTAAACAGCTGCCGGTCAAAGCTGCGCTCCAGAAAGGGATTGAAATCCAAAATGCTATCCTGGAAAAATTCGGTGAATCGCGGAGAGAAGTAATTGATCCCCGAGGTGTTGATGCGGACCCTATTCTCCGGAGACAATTGCAAGTCAAAACCTCGGTTAAAGTCCAGCGAATTGTAGCTGTACAGATTGAAGTTCGAAAAGTTATTGTAGCCCAGCGAAAAGCGGGTTTTGGCATTTTCTCGCAATTTATCATAAAAGCGATCACTCACCAAGCCCAGGGCATTCAGCCCCCGCCAAAAACCCGTTACGCCTTTGTATTTAGGGATGAAGATGTCAAAGTTGGCCTGCACATCCAGGGAGAACACCGAAAAATTATTTCCCAAATCCAATTCTGAACCCGCCAGAAATTCCGCAGAAAGAATGGTCGCATTTCGAAAAACGTTACGATGCCGAAAGTTGACCTTTCCGGTCATTCCAATCAACGAAAGGGGCGATCCATTGGTACTAATACTATAGTTAGAAGTATTGGTCTCGACGTCCCAACCCAGGACCATCCGATCTTTGGGGGTAAGGCGAATTTCGAAGTTAATTACATTGGTCTGTACCGTATCGACGATGGGCTTGACGGAGATAAATTTATAAATTTCGAGGTTAGACAACAGGCGATTGGTTCGATCAAGATTGTCTTTGCGGAACAACTCGCCAGGGCGGAGCATGATGGCCTTCTGAATGGTTTCTGGCTTGATAAAGGGCCTTTCGGCATTGATATGGAACAAAACATTATTGATGACACTGTCCTTGAGTTCGGCGTACTCGGCTGGTAGGTAGCGCGGGGTGACTTCGATTGATCCAACGGTATAGATTTGATGATCCTGGCCATTGCGTTGCGGCAGCACTTCGTAGACGACATTGACTAGGTGCTTGGCTGTATCTACATAGCCAATGGGTTCGATGAAATTGTGGTCGAAAAAGGCGTAGCCCAGGTTTTTCAGGGTATTGGTGATGCGTCCTTTTTCTCGATCAAAGATCGATTCGCTCACCGGCTGGCCCTGCTTGATGAAGGATTCTGCGCTGATGTCATCGAGAATGCGCTGCACCTGCTCATCGCTGCTGACAAAATTGACCGTGTCTACCGTGTACAAATCTTCGGGTTGGACCGTATAAATGACCTCTGTTTTTTTCCTTCTGTGCTTCGCTGCAAAGGAGACTTTAGCATCATAGTAGCCTCGATTTTGTAGGAAATATTTCATCGTTTGAGCCGTCGCATCGGCCAACTCTTCGTCATAGATAGCCGGAAGCTCTGCGATTTTATTAAGAATCCAGTTGCGAAATTTCGAGGATTTATTGGGATTGTTGAATTTGTGGTACAACCAGAGGCGGGCCCGGAAGAGGCGCAGGAATTTTTCGTTGGGTTTCTGCTTGTAAATAGTTTTAAGATCGTAACTTAATCCGCGCTTGTCTTTAAGCTTTTTACGGGTCTCAAACTTTACGGTATTCTTGGTCAAATAAGACTGACCCGGTTCGAGATACTTCTTGGTACCGCAGGAGGAAAGGAGCAAAACAAGCAGCAGACTAAACAGTAGGCATCCTTGTGCAGAAAGATGGAGCAGCAGTTTGGTATTAAGATAATTGTACCGTCGTTTTATCCTCATAAGCAAAACCGTAGTTCGATGATTTCTAGTAACCAGATCAAGTATGTACGTTCCCTACAGCAAAAAAAGTTTCGACAAAAATATAATAATTTTATCGTTGAAGGGGATAAAATGGCTGTAGAGATCATGAGGGAACGAGTAGCGGAGGTTGAGCAGGTTTTTGCCCTAGCCTCTTGGATAGAAACGCACAAGAAGGAGTTGGCATTTTGCCTTAACAAAACAATAATTGTGTCAGAAAAGGAATTGGGGCGTATCTCTGGCCTGAAAAGCCCCAATCAGGTGCTGGTCATCCTGCGGCAATGGATACCGGCGATCGATGAAGCGCAGTTGAGCCGTCAATTTTCCCTTTATTTGGATGATATTCAGGACCCCGGTAATATGGGGACAATATTACGCATCGCCGATTGGTTTGGTATAGATTATGTCTTCTGTTCAGCAGGATGTGCGGAGCTTTACAATCCCAAGGTGCTACAGGCCTCCATGGGGGCCTTCCTCCGAGTGAAGGTCCTGCGCACGGAGCTAGAGCAGCTTCGCGAGCGCCTACCGGCCTTACCCTTACTGGGGGCGATGATGGAAGGTGATAATGTCTTTGCCGCCGCTGGCCTGGACAAGGGGCTGATCATCATTGGCAACGAGGGGCGGGGTATCGCTGAGGAGCGGCAGGCCCTGCTGACGCATCGCTTAGCCATCCCTCGGGCCGAAGGCCGCCGCGCCGAATCCCTCAACGCCGCTGTCGCTACCGGCATCCTCTGCGCCGCCCTGTTAAACCGCTAAATCAATCGCGCTATGTCTGATCAACAACAACCGCTGGATTACGAAGAACTGGAAGCCCCGATAGACGTCCGGGGAGATCGGCTGCGCCGCCTGGCTTTCTACCTCGAATGGATTCCCATCCTCCTCATCGGCCTCGGCATCTACCTGAAGTCTACCCATGTTACCGGGGGCGGGATTTTTATCGTCATCGGTGGGTTGGTATCTGGGCTAATTTACCTTTGCTTCTCCTGGTTCCTCTTCAAGGTAGAAGAATACGTCTTCATTGAAGTCCTCCTTTCAATTCTCACCGGTTTAGTCTTTGCCACCCTGGTCGTAGGAATTGTCTACAAAATGCAAATGTGGAATAATGCCAATGAAATGATCTATCTGAGTATGATGAGCGGTTTGGGCCTCTGTTTCGTCAGTTTTGTGCTTTATGTCTTTCAAATTACCAATGCTCGTGCTTCGCGCTTCTATCGCAAGCTGCTTTCCCGGTTGCTCATCTTTGTGGTGATTGCTTACAGTATTTCTGTGGAGTTATAGGAGGCTGTGATCCCAGATAGAGTCTTTTTCGTTAATGAGTGATAATTGATTTATTAACATATGTGATTGCTTAGGCATATTATATCCTCTAATTTTGTCTACATAAAATCGTCATACAACGCTATGAAAGCACTATTATCTATAGCTAGTTTAATTCTCCTATTGACTCAACAAGCCTGTTCGCAATCTGACCGATACGCTGTCCATGAGATACGGCCTAAAGCTACCTATTTGGAAGATTTCAACCAATTAGTAGACTCTATTCAAACGTATCATCCGCAACCCTATGAATTCATTGCAAAAGATAGCTTTGATCAATTCGTTAATCTAAAGAAAAGTATGATCACTGATTCTACCTCCATAGGTGAGTTTTCATGGATTTGCAGCGCCATTGCTTCGAAAGTCGGTTGTGTACACACCTACACCTCAGCAGGGCAATTATTAAATTTTTCTCAAGAAATGTTCTTTCCCGTACCTGTGCAATACATTGATGCTAAACTCTACATCATAGACACCTACCCACCTAATAATGAATTAAAATCAGGAGTCGAAATATTGAAAATAAACGGGATAGAGGTACTGGATTTAAGAACAAAAATTGCGGCTCATATTTCCTCAGATGGTCATAACCAAAAATATATAGATGCTCGAATAAATAGGAGTTTTGGTTATTTCTGTGCCTATCAACTCAACTTTCCCAAAGTTTATAAGGTGGAAATTCGAGAAAATGGAGTTAAAAAAGAAGTGCTACTGAATAAGGAACTGCCTGATTCTCGAAGCTCCTCAAATTCTCCAACTGAAAATTTAGACTTTACGCTCAAAAAGCATAAAAACCTAGCCATTGTGACGATTAAGAGTTTCGTGTATTATAACGATAGACTTCCTGTTTTTAAATCCTTTATAGATAGTTGCTTTAACCAAATTAGGCTTCACGATATAGGAAATGTGGTGATTGACCTTCGAGGCAATGGCGGTGGGGACCCTTATTGCGCAGTACATTTATTGCAATACCTTTCAGATGATCCTTTCAGTTATTATAAAAAAGGGACGACAACTTATTATAAGGATTTAGAAGAGAAGATTATTCCATTTGAAAATAACTTCTCGGGGAAACTCTATGTATTAATTAATTCCCTTTGCAGCTCCACTACAGGGCATCTTTGTTCCATCCTAAAACATAACAAATTGGGAACATTAATTGGTAGTGAAACGGGAGCCACCTATAGTTGCAATGCTAAGACCATTAATTTCGAATTAAAAAATACCGGGATCAATGCCTCCGTAGCAACAAAAACTTATCAGACAGCTGTTACTGGTTTTGCAAAAAACCGAGGGATCATTCCAGACTATCAAATGAGTGAAAATCTGGACGAAATTTTAGCTAAAAAAGACACAGAGCTTGAAAAAGTACTAGAGTTAATGCTCGATGAATGAGCAATAAACTGATGCACCAATAAAGCAAAAAGGCGAAGCCCCCGCAGGGACTTCGCCTTTCTAAGACCTAATGGCCTTGGTCTAAAGCAGCTTTTTCAACTCGTCTTCCAACTGGAAGTGGTTCGGGTTAACCACTGCGATTCTTCCGTCTTTATCGATGAGGAAGGTGCGAGGGATACCGCGAACGCCATAGGTGGCGGCCGGAGCAGATTCCCACTTTTTGAGGTCGCTAACGTGGTATTTCCATATCAGGTTGTCCTTTTCGATGGCTGCGACCCACTTATTTTTAGACGCTTTTTCTTGCTGGGCGATTCGCTCGGCGTTGTTCAGCCTAGCCTTGGTACGAGAATCCAGCCCATCCAGTGAGACGCTAAAGACCGTGAAGCCTTTATTCTTGTACTTCTTATAAGTCTCAACCACATGCGGATTCGCACGGCGGCAGGGGCCACACCAGCTGGCCCAGAAGTCGAGCAGTACGACCTGACCTTTGAGATCGGACAGCGAATACTCCTTACCCGTTGGGCTAGGGAGGCGAATATCCGGCGCAAGCTCTCCCACTTTGATTTTCTCTTGGGCCATTTGGGCGGCTAGCTGGCGCTCAAACTGACCAATCATGGACTTGTAATCCCTAGCGTAGCTCGTTCCCGTCATTTCCTTTTCTAAGCGGGTAGCGATGCCCTTGTGTTGGGCCAGTGTTTCTTTGCCAAAAGGAATGCCACGGAGGGCCGCCAGGGCGGCCGCAATTGGATTCTTGACAGCGGCAACAAACTGCTGAACGTCAGCCGGACTCTTTGATTGGTTGATGATGCCTTTCATCAGTTCTACGAAAGAGGCAGCATCGGGAGAGCCTTGCAGTTCAAAATCGTATTTGCTAAGATTGGCCACATCGGTGTTGACCGTGATTACTTTTTCGTCGCCATTAATAGGAAGCACCGCTTTGCGAGCGCCCACGCGCAGGCGGTATATTCCACGCTCCAAGGGGGTCGATACTTCTATCGTAAATTTATCATTCTCTCCAACATCTGCCTTGGCCAGGACCTGCGTACCGCTGCCGTTTAATTGCATTTGATCGAGGAAGACCTGGGTGCCTACGGCATTGCTGATGGTTCCATTAATGATGCTTCCTTCGACAGTGGCAGGGTTGACTGCTCCACTGCCGCCATCACCGCAGGCGGTGAAGCCTATCATAGCCATCATCGCCAGGGCGAAGAGAAGTGAAGAAAGATTACTTTTCATGCTCACTAAGATTTTATGTAGTTAAAAATTTAGTCGTCTAATTTATTGCCTAATGCGGTGTTGTAGTCGCTTTTCCACGATGCACAACCACCAAAATTCTCACCATTTATAATGATCTCATTACCAAAAACTTCACCAAGTTTCCTAATCGGAACGCTCGTCGACGCCATTTGGTTTTCGAAAGCCTGCACTTGCTCTGGACGAACGGTTACGATGACTCTGGATTGGCTTTCTCCGAAAAGGAAGACATCGCTGCGAAGTTGAGCGCCGGTGGTCACTTTGAAGCCTAGCCCGCTAGCCATCGCGCTTTCGAGCAAAGATACAAAGACTCCACCTTCCGAAATGTCGTGAGCCGAGCGGATCAGCTGCTCACTGATGAGCTGTTTTACCGCCTTTTGCAGTTCGTATTCTTCATCGAGATCAAAGTAGGGAACAGCAGAGAAGGGCACACCGCAAACGGTACGCAGGTATTCTGAGGAGTTCAGATCATCCCTGCTCTGTCCGAGTAAGTAAATTTGATCATTTTTTGCCTTAAAATCAAGGGTCATCTGCTGATCGATATGGTCCAAAATACCCAGCATTCCGATGGTGGGGGTAGGGAAGACCGGCTCGGTGCGGGTTTCCCCGGAAGCCTCCTCCTTGATTACCGACTGATTGTAGAAGCTGACATTACCTCCGGTGACGGGGGTGTTGAATTTCCGGCAAGCTTCTCCCATTCCTTTGATAGCGTGGACAAACTGCCAGTAGACCCCCGTATTGTAGGGGTTACCAAAATTCAGACAATTGGTGATGGCTACGGGCTCTCCGCCGGAGCAAACGATATTGCGAGCGGCCTCTGATACGGCAATCATCGTCCCCCTATAGGGATCGGCGTAGACGTAGGCGGAGTTGCAATCGGTAGTCACGGCCAAGGCTTTATCAGAGCCTTTGACGCGCACCAGCGCCGCATCCGAAGGGTCGTTGGTGCTCATGCTATTGGTACGCACCATCGAGTCGTACTGCTCATAGACCCAGCGCTTAGAAGCGATATTGGGTGCTGTGGCCAGCTGGCGGGCCGCCGCCTGTAAATCCGCTGGTGCAGCTATATTTTCACTGTTGTACTCCTTCAAACCATCAATGTAAGCGGGCTGCTCGTACTCACGCTGGTAGACTGGAGCGCCGCCGCCGAGCACCAAAGGCTCCGCAGGAACGTCGGCGACAACTTCCCCATTCTCAAAAAACTCCAAACGCCCGGTGTCGGTCACCTCGCCAATCAGCTCACATTCCAAATCCCACTTGTCAAACACCTCTTGTAGTAGGTGCTCCTGGCCCTTGTGGGCAACGATTAACATCCGCTCTTGGCTCTCCGAAAGTAAGATTTCGAAGGGCTTCATATTTTGCTGGCGGGTTGGAACGCGATCGAGGTAGATGCGCATACCGGTGCCGCTCTTGGCGCTCATCTCGGAGGTGGAGCAGGTAATGCCTGCTGCTCCCATATCCTGCATGCCTACGATAGCGCCCGTTTTGATGGCTTCCAAAGAGGCTTCTAAGAGCAGTTTTTCCTGGAAGGGGTCGCCCACTTGAACGGCAGGAAGGTCTTCGGCGGAATCCTCGGTGAGGTCGGCCGAGGCGAAGGTCGCCCCGTGGATGCCGTCCTTGCCGGTGGCAGAGCCCACGATGAAAATCGGGTTGCCGGGGCCATCGGCGATGGCGGAGACGGTCTCACCGACCTTAACGATGCCCACCGACATGGCGTTGACCAGGATATTCTGGTTGTAGCAGTCGTTGAAGTAGACTTCGCCGCCGACGGTGGGTACCCCGAAGCAGTTGCCGTAGTTACCGATGCCGCTCACTACGCCTTTGACCAGGTGGCGAGTGTGGCCCAGGTCGATATTCCCGAAGCGCAGGGAGTTGAGGGCAGCGATGGGGCGGGCCCCCATGGTGAAGATGTCGCGGTGGATGCCGCCTACGCCGGTGGCCGCGCCCTGGTAGGGCTCGATCGCTGAAGGATGGTTGTGCGACTCGATTTTGAAGGCACAGGCCAACCCGTCTCCGATGTCTACCAATCCGGCATTCTCTTCGCCGGCGCCCACCAGCAGGCGTTGGCCTTCGCGGGGGAGGGTTTTGAGGTAGGTAATGGAGTTTTTATAGGAACAATGCTCTGACCACATGACCGAGAAGATACTCAGCTCAGTGAAATTGGGCATACGTCCCAGAATGGATTGGATGCGATCAAACTCGTCGGCCGTCAAGCCGAGGCTTTCCGCAATTTTTACAGTAACTGTAGGCTCTGTAAGCTGCATGAAGTAGGAAATATAAGTTGTAAAAACGCAAAGATAATATCTCCTAGGTAATTAGCAAAAAAGTGAAAAACTAGCTGATCCAATAATTGATGTAGAAAAATAAGACTAGGTAGATCCACAAGGCGTCCAGAAAGTGCCAGTAAACCGTCAGCAAGCGCAGTTTGAGCAGCTTTTCGGGATCAGAAAAATAGACCAGGACGCTAACTGGCTCCTTCATTCGGCGGTGAGCAGTGACTAAAAAGAGGATCAAAAAGGGCAGGCCCGCCACGACGTGGGCGAAGTGCAAGCCGGAGATGACGTAGAGATAAGAGGCCGTATTGCTGTAATTGATAAAGATTTCTTGGCCAAACAATTGCCGCCAGCCAATAAACTGGGCCACCATGAAGATAAGGGACAGCACGATGGTCGTCACCAGGGCCATTTGATAGGTCGTGGTATTGTCATTTTTGTAGGATTGCTTGGCCCAATTCATGCTCACGCTACTGGCCAGCAGGATGACGGTATTAAAAAGAAAAATGATTGGCAGCTTGATAGGGGGCGTCCTAGCCTCAAAGCGGGTGTAGATGTATGCGGCGGAAAAGGCCAAAAAAAGCGTAGTAATGCTGAACAGCACCAAGCTTAGTAAGATATTGTAGGGATGAAAAAACATTGAGCGTTGCTCTTCGGTATCGCTATTTCTGTTTTCCATTCTAGGTGTCCTGTTCTGCGGCATCACATATTTTGTCTAAATATACAGTATTTTTCTTAAACAAAAAGTCCTGCTAAAAGTTGCAGTGATTGGCGCTCAATTTTGGGGAGCACAAGGACTAAAATGCGGCTTCTAATCCTTGTGCTACTCCCATCTTACGTTTATACACTCAGTGTAGGCTGCCAGATGCCACTGCTCACGGTATTTTGGACATATTCCTTGAAGTCAGTCGCCTTTCTGCCCAGCACTTTTTCTACATCTGAGCTGACGACTTGATTGGCTTCATTCCCCAGTACTTCCCGAAACAGATAGTCAAACAGCCAGATGTAATCGTCGGGGACGCCGGCCTTCTTCATGATCGAATTGTAGGTCTTTTGTGATACCGCCTGAAATTGGATGTCTCTGTCTATGGCCGTCGCAATTTCCTGAACGACCTCTTTGAACGTCAAGGCTCTGGGGCCCGTTATTTCGTAGGTTTTGCCGTTGTGCACGTCATCCAGCAGGGCTTGGACCACCACTTCGGCAATATCGCCAGTGTCGACGAAGGGTATTTTGACATGAGACATCGGCAGGGCCACGTGGCCAGCCAGGATGGGATCGAGCAAGAAACTCTCGCTAAAGTTTTGGCTAAACCAGGAGGCTCTGACCAAGGTGTATTCCAGGCCCGATTGGGCGACTACTTGCTCGCAGCGTTCTGCTTCTTTCTCTCCTTTACCTGAGAGCAAAACTGCTTTCTTTACCCCTGCTTGCCGGGCGGCCTCCGTCAGCCCTTTGACCGCCTCGTAGGCGCCAGGCACCGCCAAATCAGGGTAGTAAACGATGTAGACTTTGTCCATCCCGGCCAGGGCGGCTGGCCAAGTCGCTGGGTCATCCCAGTCGAATGCCGGGGTGTTGCGGCGGGTGCCGAGCCGCACATTTTGCTGTTGTTGTTTCAATCCTTCGACGACTTTGCGTCCTGTTTTGCCAGTGGCTCCGGTTACTAAGATATTACTTGTCATTTGATATTGAGTTTTATAAATATTGATTACGAAAATTGAATTACTGTTTATCCATTAGAATAGCCGCTTAGTGCGACAATAGAAAGCAAGAATGCAAGGACGGAAAATACCGTTCTGATCAGGTGCAGGCGATTCCACGGGCTTTCGTAGGACCTGCGAAATTCGGTGATTTCGCTCTTGCTGAGGCTGCCGAGTTCTAGGGCTTCCAAGGCATCGTTGAGGGGCACATTGCCGAAGATGGTGACGCCGAAGGTGCCGAAGAGGTAGAGCAGCGTTGCTGCGAGTAATAGCCAAAAGGTCGTTCCGCTGTTGTATTGCTGTACGGTGCTGATGGCTAGCAGCAAGGGGCTTCCCATGAAGATCAGATAGAATGCCGGGTTGAGAATTGCTCGGTTGATGGACTGCATGCTTTCCAGATAAGTAGGGTCGAAGACCCTGCGGGTACCAGGAATAACGGAAACCATCCAGGCGCAGAACAGTCCTGCCGAGAGCCCGGTGAGCAAGACGGCTGCGAGCAGACTTAGGGATTTGATGGAGATTGTCATGATTAAAAAGTGTTTTATTTCCGTGTTGGTTACAGAAACAAAATTGGCCTAAAAACGGGGGCGAGACTTGACCTAATAAGCCATTGTTTTGACACTTTAAGCCAAGTGGCTATGGAAAGGGGAGAGGGGAAAGAAAAAAGGCTATATCGCGCGAAGCAACATAGCCTTTTTGAGATCAGAATGATTTTAAGGACTAATCAAATATAATCTTTTTATTGACGACTTTATCGCCGAATTGCAGTTGAGCGATGTATATACCTGAGGCAATATTTCCTCGCGATAGCTCAAATTGATAGTCATTAAGTCCATTGAAACTTCGAAGTACTCGGCCCGACATATCGTAGAGCTGTAGCCCCTCGATCGGCCGCTCCTCCGATTGGAAGAATACATAGTCACGAGCAGGATTAGGCATGACTTTCAAACCTACTTCTGCGGCAATAGCCTCATTGGTAGACGTTGGGCAGTTGATTCCCAATTCCTCGCAGCAGCCTTCCAATTGCAGTACTTCACAAGCTCTTGGAATGTAGTAGGCCATTACAGTATCGAGATAGGCTTTACCCTTCTCTGCGGACATATCTGGGTTGGTCAGCAAACCGTCTCTGTGGAGGGTATCAGCATTGAACATTGATCCAGTAGCCATATTGGTTAAATTAACAACAACGCGCAGCGTGGGCAGGTCCCACCAATCCCAGGGGCCAGCCTCCAGGCCGGGTGTATTGAAAGGATACATATTATCTTCAGACAAAGTGACCATATCACCAGGCAGGGTTACCGTAATCGATTCGTAGAGATCATTAAGGGAATTGAGGGTATTGTTAAGATCGTTGGCCTCATCAATAATGTCATTAACACCTGTAGCATTAGAACGGCTGATCACGCGACGAGTACCGGAAACGTTGACCACGAAGTCCCCCGTTGTTGGTACAATTACGGCACCGTGGCCAAATGGCGCAAAAGGATCTTTTACCGTGTGGAAGCCAATAATTGGAGGCTCATTACCTCCTCCATCAATCCAAGAGCTGTCACCAAGTGCACCACCCATGTTGACCGCCATTGCAAAGTCGGAGCTGTAGCCAAGATGATTAGGAAGACAAAGGGGCTTTTGGGTGGATGCAAATACATTTCCTACCTGATTGGTATCTACGTAAGGTAGCAGCGTTCCAGAATCCAGAAACTTGGCGAGATTAACTTCCTCGAAACGATCGAGAAAAGCAGCACCCATGGAGATATAACCGCCAGTACCTTGTCCCCAAAGAACAATCTTATCGGTGTCGATGCCATAGGGATTGCTTTCTTCTGCTACACTCTTTCTGAGGAAACGGATCAGCGTACGCGCATCTTGGATACCGCGATAGGCAGCGTTGAGCAGCGTACCGGTACGAATATCCTGGCCGGTCGGGCCAACGGCAGTTGGATTCCAGCCTGCGCGGTAGGTAGCAGCGATGGCTACATAGCCCAATCTGGTCATTCTTCTACAAACTTCTGTTACAGTAGAATCAGAACGTGCGCCGGTGATGCCACCGTTGAACAGTGGTGGAAGAAAACTACCGGTGTGGAAGTAGACCACTACTGGACGATTGCTGGCAGTATCTCCATCTGGAGTGTAGATATCCATCAGCAAATCTTCAGCCATCACATTAGGGGCCGTAAGTACGGAAATATTGTTGCCATAAACCACATTGGGTTCAACATTTACCCCACTGAATACTTCATCGAGGTAGCGCGTCTGGGCCTGAACCTGAGTAGTAATCGCTAGGACTAGGGTGAGAAGAAAGAATTTGTAAAATCTAAAGCTCATAATCTTAGGTGTTTTAGTGATTAAATTATTATCCTACAGACAAAGTTTGCCCTCTATAGAATGCTGATTTTGTCCGGGAAGTTTATATTATTTCTTTCTAAAATCATATAGGACAGAAAAATACGCTAAACGGCCAATTCTTGGCCCTCCATAGGTCTGAAATTGCTGGTTATCTAACAAGTTGGAAGCCCCCAATTTGAAGGTCGTATTGATCTTAGCAGCCCGCCAGTTGATCTGGGCATCCAGTAAATCGTAGTTGGGAATGAACCCAGTGAACTGAGGAGAGCCTTCAAACAAGAAGCCTTCGATCCACTTGTAATTGATGTTAAATCCGAAATTATTGATCTCCATATCTCCAATGCGGATGGGCACGTCGCGGCCAGCAATACCGATGTTGAACTTGTGTTCGGGCGTGTTGAAGGCCGGAATGATCGGATCATCAGTAGAGGTATTCAAAGTATTGAAGGAGTAGTTCCCCGTAAAAGCGTAGTAGTTCCAGAAATAATAGTTCAGCCCTAGCGAGAACCCTTGGGTCGTCACTTGGTCAGTGGCATTGGCCGCGACCCGGAGGGCCTGGACAGTGGTCGGCAGGTTGGTTAGACGATCGTATTCTAGATCAACGCCCAACTGGAAGCCGATAAAGTCTCTGTAAAAACTGAAGTAGTAGCCAGCGTCTAGATAGAGTTTATCAAAGAGCGTGGTCCGAATCCCTCCTTCAATCGTTCTGACCTTTTCTGGTTGGATTGGCGCTACATTGAAAGAATCCAAGACTAAAGGAGAGAGGGCATTTAGAAAATCTTCTGCGGATTCTACGGTGACCAGGTCTTCATAACCATTCAAATTACCCGCAAGAATGGCACGTCCTACATTATAATTGAGGTACTGATCGTTCAGGGTTGGGTTACGAATGGCCGAAGAGAAAGAAAAGCGAATAACCGTCCCTGGCGATGGCGTATATACCGCTGAGGCCGCTGGCGAGAGCAGGTAGTCGAAGTTTTCGTTCTTGTCCAGGCGAAGAGAGGTATTAATGCGGAGCTTATTGTACAGCTCAACCGTTCCTCCCGTATATATCCCAAACTCATCCGTATCAATATTGAGGAAGCTGCCGTCGGGCTGTTGAGTATCCAGCAAGATAGATCCTTTTGAATTGGGCATATAGCGGCGGAAATTGGCCCCTACGAGCACATCAAGGTTGGAGATAATATCACCGTTGTAAAGGTCTTTAAATTGGTATTCACCGTGGGCATGAACCAGCGCTGACTCACTAAAGAATTTAGTTCCACCTTCCAGATTGGCAATGCGTCCAGTGATGTCGTCGAAGGCCTCCTGAAATTCCTCCGTTCCAGGCTCCAAAAAGTCGGTAGTTCCAACAACTGAATTTCCCGTATTGGCCGCTTCTTGTGCTTCTTGGTGCCACTGAACCAATTCATCAGGGATACCATCTAAGAAGGTATTCAGTGCGGCGCGGAAACCATCGGGATTACCGATGAAATCAAAGACATCGGGATAACCTTCCATCGCTTGCATCTGAGGGACAACGGTCAGGGACCAGTAGTTGCCATAATCCGTACCGAAATCACTGTTTTCCTTGGCCCGGTCTTGCAACCGGAGTGCGGTGAAATAAGGATCATAGGAGTCGCCCGCATCTTCGTGCGTAGCGTAAAGGCGTAGGAAGTAGTGATCCTTCTTATTCAACTCAATACGATGCTGATAAAAGCGGATATTACGTAGACTGAAGCGATTGTCCCCTTGGAAAACGGTGGTTCCTCCACCTGTGCTTGAGGAGAGAATCAACTCTGGAGATTCGACGTCCTGGCTAGGAGCTAGGCGAAAATGTACCGCAGCACTGGCCTTGTAGTTGTCTGAATCATAATCTACTAAGTCCTCCTCGATATATCCTCTACGGTGCCAGATGTTCAGTCCAGGGAAGGTGACATTATCTGTCCGATCAAAGTTACCTTGGTATTCATCACCGTAAATATTAACTGCATCATAGCCCCCTGGATTATCGAGGCCAGTTTCTGTATCAAAAACAGGGTCAAAGTTATCGGCCACCCAGTCGTCGGCTTGCATGTAGAAGGCATTGACTTTGAAGGCGACAATGGGCTGTCCCTGCTTGTTGTTGAAGGCCTCCGCATAGCGGATGGCGCCCTCGAAGAGACTGCGCTCTCCAACTTTGGTCATCGCGGAGATGCCTCGGTGGAGAAAGGGATTCTTGGTTTGCATGCTGATAACGCCGTTGAAGGCATTCGGGCCATAGAAGGCCGAGCTTGCGCCGACGATCAGATTAACCTGGTTGACATCCAGCTCGGAGGCACCGAGAAAGTTCCCCAGCGAGAAGTTCAGGCCGGGCGACTGGTTGTCCACTCCGTCGATGATTTGCAGCGAGCGTACCGGGCTGGTACTGTTAAATCCTCGGGTATTGATGACTTTGAAGCCCAAACTGGCCGCCGTTAAGTCGACATCCTTGAGAGAGCCGAGGCCATCGTAGAAGTTGGCCGCCGGCGTTTCCTTGATGGCAATATTGTCGAGGGTTTCGACGGTGAGGGGCGACTGCCTTTGCTTCTCGGAGATGCGTCGGCCTTTGACTTCGACCACGTCGATGGTAATGGCATCTTCGCTCAGCTTGATTTTGATCGATTTATCGGTAGAGGTAATTTCGAGGTCTTCGGCGGCGTAGCCGGTGTAGGAAATGGAGAGCAGCAGCGGCAGCGGCTGATCGGTCTTCAATTCAAAGCTGCCATCCCAGTCTGTAATCACCCCTATGGTGGTACCTTTGATGACTACTGTTGCACCGATGAGGGGTTCATTATTGCCTTTGTCCAGCACCTCGCCTCTGACAATCGTTTGGGCATTGGAATTGATGGCAAAGCAAAAGAAAAGAATGAGGGAAAAAGTCGTTCGGAAAAGTATTCTTCCTACCATAGGTATAGGGTTCAATTTGCGTAAATAGTTAATCTTAAATCCTTAAAACGAGGGGGATTTGTTAACTTCCCCGTAACTGTCTGTTCAATGAATTGACTTAATATTGAACAAAATAGTAATTTTTCAAATACTGATATATTTATTGAAATATAAATCATATGCTAAATATGTATTTATTGCAGTTGAAAGAGTATTCATAAAATTGTTGTGATCGTTTTTTTCGTCTCTTCCAATGGGTTC
>JBCDGZ010000082.1:0-34768 GCA_038750655.1 Bacteroidota bacterium
CGACGATTTCTCGAACCTAGATAATCTGACTTCATATAAATCCTATTTTCCTTCTCTCACCGCTTGTTTTTACCCAAAACAGGCGGTTTTTTTGGATCATACCACAAAGATATTTTATAAATAAAATACCTCTTTTAAAGTATTGTTTTTTCTGAGATTTGGTCTTACCTTTGACGATTATAAGTTATACCTATAGCGCCATAGATTTTATTGATTGCCCAATTGAACATACACTGTAATGAATCGTTATCTATTCTTTTTAGTGATTATTGTCCTTTCTATCGCCTCCTGTAGCAAAGACGAATTGTCCAATCCTTTGGACAGCAAGCTGACCAGCGCACTCAAAGCCGCTTCCAAGACCGGCTCTATTGATTATTTCGTACTTCCAGAATCGAATGACTTCACCAACATCCCTGCCGACCCTAAAAACCCGCTGAGTACCGCAAAGGTTGAATTGGGTAAAATGCTTTTCTTCGAAACGGGAATCGCTCTCTCGCCAGCGCATAACTTTGGTAGAGGGACCTACTCCTGCGGAAGCTGCCATATTCCGAGTGCTGGCTTTATGCCCTGCCGGGTGCAAGGTATTGCTGATGGAGGATTGGGCTTTGGACACAATGGTGAGGGGCGAACCAACTTGGCTCAAACTTACGCAGACGACGAACTGGACATACAGGGTATTCGCCCGCTCAGTTTGGTTAATGTGGCTTTTGTGACCAATACGAGTTGGAGCGGGCAGTTTGGAGGAGGTGGAGCCAATGCTGGAACGGAAGATCAATGGGACAAAGACGAAATGACCAAAGTCAATCATCTAGGATTTATGGGCCTGGAAAGCCAAAATATGGAAGGGGTGAAGCTCCACCGTATGGAAGTCAGCAAGGAAATTACAGATAATTATGGCTATACGTCCTACTTCGATGCGGCCTTCGGCGAGCGCCCGTCGGAAGAGCGCTACAACCTCGAAACCGCCAGCCTGGCCATCTCGGCCTACCTCCGCAGTGTAATCTCCAACCAAGCCCCCTTCCAGCAATGGCTCAAAGGCCGCCACACCGCCATGACCGACCGCCAGAAGCTAGGAGCGGCCATATTCTTCGGCAAAGCCCGATGCTTCAACTGCCACAACGGCACCTCGCTCAACAACTCGGAGCAATTCTACGCCATCGGCGTCAAGGACCTCTACGAAGCAGGTGGCCTCAACACCGACATCAACGACAAGAAAAACCTGGGCCGGGGCGCCTTCACCGGCCAGGATGCGGACCTCTATAAATTTAAAGTCCCTCAGCTGTACAACCTCAAAAACTCTCCCTTTTACTTCCACGGCAGCAGCAAGCACAGCCTCCGCGAAGTCGTCGAATACTTTAACGACGGAATTCCGGAAAACGCCAATGTTCCCGAAGATCGAATCGCTCCCTTCTTCCGCCCACTAGAACTGACGGAATCGGAAATTGATGCGCTGGTGGATTTCCTCGAAGAAGGACTCTACGATCCAGAGATGAACCGCCATAGTCCTGATAGGATTTTGTCGGGTAACTGTTTCCCTAATAATGATCCCTTTTCGCGGATTGATTTGGGGTGTGAGTAGTGAATACTTAATGCCGTGTCCTCCGTGAAAGACACGGCTTTGACGGCTGGGGTCAAAAAATAGTCCAAGCCGTGTCTCCCGATCAGGGGACACTGCGATTTCCAACCTTATCCCAAAAACAACAGTACAACCCTCATCAAAGGATTGTACTGCTCGACATTTGGAATTTTCCGGCTCTCTAGTTCCGGATTTGTGTAATTACCCACAACTAAGTTAGGCCAAATTGCTGTTGAATATTGGAAAATGCTCCTAGCTACCCGCCTTTTGATGTGAATGCAATAAATACTGCTGCAAATGACTTCTAAAGGAATCAATATTGGCTTACTTTTGGGGGGCTATGCGGAAGTTGTTCAATGCTAAGAATTCGGATACGCAGCTCATTCTGCTGCTTATTGGTCTATTTACCTTTTTGAGAATATTGACTTCTATCGGTATGTACTGGCGTATGAACCTCAAGGGAGAGGAAATGAATTGGGGGACCTTTATGCAGGGGCGCGTTATTGCCTGGTTGGTGTCGATACTCTTCATTGTTGTTATTGTTAAAACCACCCGACTGTTTTTATTCCGCAAAAAATCCTGGTTGGCCATCAGTGCGATTCATCTGCTCATCGCCGTGGTGCTTTCTGTGCTCTGGTACGGTACCTTCTTACTGGCGAGTATGGCAATTGAATATACACAGGGGGCTTTGGGAAGTGAAAAAGATTACGATTTTGACATCCTACTCTGGTATTTGCAAAATTTCGATAGCCTGTTGATCATCATCCTTTTTACCATTAGCCTGACCTATACCTATTATTATATCCAGCAAAATAGCCTCAACCAAATCCAAAAGTCACAGATTGAGCAGCAACTGCTGCAAGCCCGCCTAACCGTCCTCAAATCGCAGTTGCAGCCCCATTTTTTATTCAACACCCTCAACAGCATTGCTTCCATCATGACCAGCGATCTGACTCGCGCGCGCGACATGCTGGCCGATCTGAGCCACCTGCTCCGCCACGTCCTCGACTCCGGCGAGCGGCAAACCATCACCCTAGAAGAGGAACTTACCATCTTAAACAAGTACCTGGACATCGAAAAAACTCGATTCTCGGAGCAGTTGGGCATCCAATTGCAGATCGACGAGGGCCTTCGGCAGGCCATTGTCCCCAATATGCTGCTGCAACCCATCGTCGAAAATTCTATTAACCACGGTTACTCCAAAGACTACCCTACCTTGAAGGTTGAAATAAGCATCCAGCAGCAGAACCAAAATATAGTACTAATTGTCAAAGATAATGGACGAGGCTTTCCAACCGAAAACCTCACAGACTTGATGCAAAGTGGGATGGGCTTGCAAAATACCTACAAACGACTGCAAACCCTCTACAATCGGAGCGACCTAATGCGTATCCGCAACCTGCATCCTGGAGCCGAAGTCCACATCACACTGCCGCTGAGTTTTGCCGAAGCAACCCTAATTTGAGTTTCATGATAAGGACTTTGATCATTGATGATGAATCGCCAGCGCGCCAGCGCATCCGCGATTTGCTGGCCCGCCAATCGGATATTGAGCTGATTGGGGAATGCAAAAGCGGGCAGGAAGCTATCGACAGTATTCTCAACAGCAAGCCCGATCTAATTTTTCTTGACATCCAGATGAAAGATATGAATGGCTTTGAGGTTTTGGAGAGCCTGCTGCCCGAAGATCGCCCCATCACCATCTTCGTCACAGCCTACGATCAGTACGCCATCCAGGCCTTCGAGTACTTCGCCTTTGACTATCTACTCAAGCCCTTCAAGGATCAGCGTTTTATGCAGTCTTTGCAGCAGGCCCGTCGCTTATTGGCCCAACAGCAGCCTGCTGCTTACGACCAGCAGTTGCAGTCGCTGTTGCGCTTGCTGCGCAGTGAGCCGGGACAGATCGAAAAGGCCCCGAAGGGCAATCCGCAACTGATGCCCATCAAACTGGCCGGCAAGATTTATTTCATCCCCATCGAAGACATCCGCTACATTGAGGCCTCCGGCTATTACATCGAAATCCATACTTCCGAAAAAAAGCACCTGCTGCGCGAATCGCTAAGCCGCATCCTAGATCGCCTACCCGCCGAGCAATTCATGCGCATCCACCGCTCGGCCATCATTCGCCTCTCCTTCCTCGCCGAGATCAACAGCCTGGGCATGGGAGATGTGGAGGTAGTGATGAAGGACGGTAAGGTGCTGCGGGTCAGTAAGACTTACAAGGAAGAACTGATGCGGCGCTTGGGGGTAGGCTGAGCCATTTTTTTCCGCAAAAAAGTGGTTAAACTTGAAAAAAGTCTTATCTTTGCACTCCGATAAAAAAGAAATGTCATGAAAAAAGAAATTCATCCAAAGAATTACAGAATGGTTGTCTTCAAGGATTTCTCTTGCGATGAAGCCTTTCTGACTCGCTCTTGTGCACCAACCAAAGACACGATCACTTGGGAAGATGGCAAAGAGTACCCATTGGTTAAATTGGAAATTTCGAATATGTCTCACCCGTTCTTTACTGGTAAGATGAAATTTGTGGATACGGCTGGACGTATCGATAAGTTCAATAAGAAGTTTGCCAAGACCAAATTTGCTAAGAAAGATAAGGAGTAAGCACGCCGCTTAGCCCTTTAAGCATACCAGACAAAAAGCTCCGCTTGATACAAGCGGGGCTTTTTGTATAGATACACATATTTTTTACCGATCATTTAACGTTAACAGAATTTAAGTGTAAATTTGGCACCTTAAGACAGACCCTAAAGTCCCAATAACATCTGTACTATGAACAATATCATTTTGTTTGATGATGTAGCCCGAGACCACCTATTACCATTGACCTTCACTCGCCCGGTATGTGAGTTAAGGGTAGGTATCCTTAAAATCCGCCACAAGTGGGAGCGCTGGCTCAATGGACGCAGTTCCTGTATCACGCAAGATTACCTAGCAGAAAAGTTTCCTATCTATATTGAAGACCAAAACTTTGTAGTCAACGGTTCTGTACTGCCCTCAGAGATGCTTTGCCGCCTGATTAAGCAGTTGGAGCCTAACGAGGCCCTGTTGCAAGATGGTGAACTCATCGCCGCAAAGCTCGGTCGAGCACAGTTTGAATACCTGATGAATGAAGAAGAGATCGAAGAACTTAAAGGCTTTGAAGTCGAGGATACGCCGTTTGTAAAAATCAATCGCCCATGGGACTTGTTTCAGGCCAATAACCAAGCGATTCGCGACGATTTCAAATTGCTGACGGAAAACCGCATTTCGGAGCCCCTCAGCTCAACGAATAAGGTACTGGGCCAACACAATGTCTTTATAGAGGAAGGAGCTAAAGTCGAGTGTGCCATTCTCAATGCCCAAACCGGTCCTATCTACGTCGGTAAAAATGCCGAGATTATGGAGGGAGCAATTCTCCGAGGCCCGGTGGCCCTTTGCGAGCACGCCATTGTCAAGATGGGGGCCAAAATCTACGGGGCGACTACCCTCGGCCCGCATTGCAAGGGCGGTGGCGAGATCAAAAACGCCATCCTCACTGGCTATTGCAGCAAAGCCCACGATGGCTATCTAGGGGACTCGGTCCTCGGCGAATGGTGCAATATGGGCGCAGATTCTAACACTTCCAATCTCAAAAATAATTATGCGGAGGTTAAGCTCTGGGACTATCCCAACGAGCGGTTTTTGCCATCGGGAACGCAGTTTTGCGGGCTGATTATGGGCGATCACTCCAAGTGCGGGATCAATACTATGTTCAACACGGGTACGGTAGTGGGTGTCTTTGCCAATATCTTCGGCAGCGGCTATCCGCGCAATTTTGTGCCTTCTTTCGCCTGGGGTGGATCCAGTGGTTATTCGACCTATAAGGCTTCTAAGGCGATGGATACAGCTCGGTTGGTGATGGCTCGTCGGGGTAAGGAGTTGGATGATAAGGAAGAAGCCCTGCTACAGCACGTCTACGAAGAGACCGCACAATACCGGGCTTGGGAGAAGGTGGCCACCGAGTAAATTCAGTACTATGCGTCAACCGCTCTGGAAACGCCTGCTCAGTTACTTGACTGAAATTCACATCGAAAGTGCGCCCAGCGAGATCAATCCCCACCTCTATGTCAGTTTAAAGCGAGGCCGCTATCAACTCTGCACGGCCAATGCCATCTATTCTTATGAAGACCTTTACGATAACTTTTCTACCGCTTTCGAGCACATGAAATGGGAGGAACTGGATATTCAGCGGGTCCTCATTCTGGGATTTGGGTTAGGCAGCATTCCCCTCATTCTCGAACAACAATTCCAAAAAAAATACCACTACACCGCCATCGAGATCGACGAAAACGTCCTTTACCTGGCCAACAAGTACGCCCTCCCGGCCATTCACTCCCCTATCGAGTTGATCTGCGCCGATGCCGCCGCCTTCGTCGCCCAATGTCAGGAGCAATTCGATATGATTGCCGTCGACGTATTTTTGGATGATACCATCCCTGATACCATTCAGCAAAGTGATTTTTTACGGCAGTTGCGTAGCATATTAAACCCAAATGGAGTATTATTGTATAACCGATTGGCCGTCACCCGGGAGGATATAGAAGGCGCTCATGAATTTTATGATCGGTACTTCAGCCGCGTCTTCGAGAGTGGCACTTTTTTAGAGGTAAAAGGCAATTGGATGCTGTTCAATCGCAGCGATGTTCTCAAGTAAGTTAAATGGCTTAGCTCATGTTATATAGCCGAATTCGACTCGTTCTTATTGTTCTCTTCTTCGCATTGGGGCTCATCCTGCACATCCAATTGGGCCTCGAAAGTGCTTTCTATCTCTACATCGCTGGAATCTTACTGCTCATCACCCACTTCCTTTTTGGCAATATCCCCGCTGCCTTCAGCCACCTCAAACGCGGTAAACTCGACCAGGCTGAAGCCCTCATCAAGCAAGTACGTCGCCCCAACTGGCTCATCAAGCGCCACCGCGCCTACTACCACTTCGTCAAAGGCATGATTGCCCTGCAACGTGAAAAACTACCCGAAAGTGAAGTCGATCTAAGCAAAGCACTAGAAATCGGCCTCAAATCGGAAACCGACAATGCCCTGACTGCCCTCAACCTGGCCCATATCTGCTACGTCAAAAACCGCCACGAAGAGTCGCGCGAATACCTCAAAACCGCCAAGACCCATCCCAATAATGACCTGCTTATCAAACAGCATATCGAAGAATTAGAGAAAGTACTAGCCACTCCCTATAATTAGCCCACTCCCCCCCTTTTTGGCCGTCGATCAAACCGATCTTCGCCTAAATTGTTGTACCTTTATTGGGATTTAATACTTGCTCAATCCTTAGTTCTGAGCCTCATTTAACGATAATTACTATGTTCACGATTAACATATACTTGCGTTTCGCACTGATCGCACTGCTTCTCGGCGGAGGAATTCTGTTGACCTTTCTTTATGGTTTTTGGTATGCTTTCCCCTTTTTGCTGGCGGGCCTGATCCTACTAGGGGGCTATATCTTCCTCGGTACGGTACAATCGACTGCCCAAATGGTACAAGAAGCCCGCTTCGATGAAGCCGAAAAACGCCTCGACCTGACCCTCAAGCCCAACTGGCTCTACAAAACCAACCGCGCCTTCTACTTCCTCATCAAGGGTACCCTGGCCATGCAGCGCAAAGACAACGATGCCGCCGAAAAGTGGCTCACCAAGGCCCAAAGCATCGAACTCCCTTCGGACAACGAAAAAGCGATGGTGCTGCTCCAACTGGCCAACATCCAGGGCATGAAAAACAACTGGAATAAGGCCAAAGCCCACTTCAATGCCGCTAAAAAATTGAAAGTCACCGAACCCCAACTGAAAGAACAAATCCGACAGTTCGAAAAGGCCATTACCAACCGCGGTCAAGCGAAGCACCACCGGGGTATGATGGGAAGGAAAGGTGGATTTCGGTATAAGAAGATGAAATAGGGAGGGACACCAAAGGCGCTCCACCGTTACGCCGACTCCCCCTTTGACTTAACGCCAGCTCGCTTCCCCAGCCCCTTGGCCAAGGCATTCAACAAAAATAGAATACTGGTGAACAAGGCCAGGCGAGCAATCATATCTTGCCAGCGGGTATAGAACGTAACTTGGGTATTAAATTGAATGGTTTCTCGGATAGCGCCGACTTCGCCGTAGGCGGTAGGCTGAGAGACGTCCCCGCGCTGGTTGATGAAGGCGCAGGTGCCAACATTGGCTGAGCGGGCGATGCTGCGGCGGGTTTCGACGGCCCGCAGCCGGGCAAATTGTAGATGCTGGCGATGACCAGCCGTATTGTCCCACCACCCATCGTTGGTCACAATGAAGAGAGCATTTGCGCCTTTGCGAACGTAGCCCGTTACATATTCTCCAAAAACAGACTCATAGCAGATAATCGGAGCTACCGATAACTGTTGATCAAAGAATACGGACCGCTCTGGCTGGCGACCTAGTACCAGTGCCCCACCTAGCGCATCGACAAGGGGTTTGAAGAAGAAGAGGAGGCGGCGGTAGGGGAAAATCTCGGCCCCCGGCACCAGCTTGGACTTGAGGTACACCGGAATTTCAGGATCGCCGCTGGTGATCTGCACGGCAGAATTGTAGCTTTCCCAGTAAAGTGTTTTCCCATTGCTCCGTACCTCTTCTCGGACGGCAGGCGAATGGGCTTCCCCCTCTTCGTATATCTTATAAGAACTCAATCCTGTTACCAGCTTAAGCCGTGGGTAGCGGTTCACAAAGCGCTGTAATTCACGAATGGCCTTATTGCCGCCCAGACTCCGCTGGTTGATCCGTCGAAAGCTGGTCTCGGGGAACACCAAGTAGTCTGTAGAGTCGGTCAACGCCGCTTCGGAGAGCTTGAGGAAGCGTTGCAACTGCGCCGGCTGGGGGATTTCAAACTTTTCGTAATGGGGCTCAAAATTGGGTTGTACGGCAACGACTTCCCGGCGGGCTCCTTGCTCTTCGTAGTTGAAGTAGATGGCTAGAGAGCCAAGGAGAGGGAGCAGGAGGAGCAGAGTAGGCCGGAGGAGGGCTTTACGGAGGGCCCCAGCCCCTTCGGCCCGGTATTTCAACCAGCCCTGATAGCCCAAAACGTTGACCACTAGTATCCAAAGCGAGCCGCCGAAGCAGCCAGTATATTCGTACCATTGCACCCATGAGGGATATTGCGCAAAGCTGTTGCCCAGGGTCAGCCAGGGCCAGGTCAGCTCCCATTGCATATGCAGGTACTCGAAAGTAATCCAGTAGACGACGAAGGGCCAGTAGCTAAAGCGGCCCGAGAAGGCCCGGCGGGTATAGTAGAATAGGATCAGCGGGATGCACATCAGCAGCGAATTGGCTACGATGGCGATCACCCCGGCGATAAATGCAGTATTGGCGACCCAGAAGGTGGTGAGGATATTCCACAAAATGAAGGCATTGAAGCCGTAGCGAAGCACTTGTTTGGCTCGGGGGGCTTGGCCGTCGGTAATCTCACTGACGGCCATGAAGAGGGGAATGAAGCCGATGAACACCAGCGGGGTGAGCGGGCTGGGTGGAAAGCCTAGGGAGAGTAGTAGGCCGCTGAGGCTGGCGAGGCCCAGCCAGCGCAGTTCCTGCCGCGATGGCTCTCGTCGGATACTTCGCACCAGGGCAACAGCAGCCCAGGCAGAGAGGAACAGTAGCAGCGGCAGATGCCCCCAGAGTTGATTCTGGGCGTAGCGGCTGCTCATCCAGTAGCCAAAGCCGACGGTAGCCAGTAGGGCGACGATCAGGGCCGTTCTTCTTACTCCTCTACTGGCCATATAATGCTTTCCTCATCATCAAACAATGGACTCCACTGAATCTCCGTCAGGGCATCATCATCAAACCAAAAATTCATGCTCAGCTCATCTACTTCGATGAGTTGATGATTGGGCATTTCAGGGGTGGAGCAGTCCTCATAATCCATATCTCCAAAGATGAGGGCATCAATAAAGTCTTCAAATTCTTCTAGCTCCATTCCAATTAATTCCTGCCCTTCAAACAAATGATCATTAGAGGTTACAGAAATCACAATCAGCCGCCAGCCCGATTCTTCATCAAAAGACAAGGAGACTTCTTGTTCATCGTAATGCCAACTTTCGGTGATTGACCCTTCGAACTCGTCGCCATCAAAGCGTTCAATTTCATCAGGTTCACCTAGAACGGCTTCTACTTCTTTTCGGCGCATCCCAAAGCGAATGGGACCTAGGCCGAGACCACTTTTGACTTCCATAGTTAGGGTATTGATTGGTGTGTTTGTGATTAACTTACTCCAAAACCGTTGCCCCAGCCTTCCTTTGGATGGACAAAACTTAGGGCACCATTTTCATCTTCCGCCATCAGAATCATTCCCTGCGATTCTACGCCACGCAGCTTGCGCGGGGCCAGGTTGGCCAACAGCAGTACCTGCTGCCCCGGTAAGTCTTCTGGTTTGTAGTATTTGGCAATGCCAGAAACCACCGTTCGCTGCTCGAATCCCAGGTCTACCGTGAGTTTGAGGAGCTTATCTGCCTTTTTCATTTTCTCTGCTTCAACGATGGTTCCGGTACGAATGTCTAGCTTGGTAAAATCCTCGAAGCTAATTGTTGGTTTCAGCGGCTCCCGGCTGCTGGCTTGCTCGGCATCGAGAACTGCTTGCAACTTCGCCTTCTGACGTTCTATGATCTCCAAGCGACTCTTATCTTTTCGGTCATTTATTTTGGCAAATAAAAGCTCAGGACCGTTAATCTGATGACCCGCCGGGAGTAAGTCCTCCCCTGCTTCCAGAGCTTTAAGCATAATCGCAAGGTGGCTATTTTCCACCTTATCCAATTGCAACAAGGCACTAATCTTGTCAGAAGTATTGGGTAAAAAAGGCTGACAAAGACTACGCAGCGCCACTACAATTTGCAGACAGTTAAAGAGGCAGTCTTTAACCTCCTGACTTTCCGGATTTTCCTTATAAACTTTCCAAGGCGATTGCTCTTGCAGGTAGCCATTTCCGAAAGAAGAAATTTCCATCAACTTCATTACCGCATTCTTAAAACCAAAAGCTTCCAGTTCTTGTTGCAGTTCTCCTATGAGTTTTTTCAATCCTTCCAATTCCCCCTTGGCCGAACTGCCCGCAGGCACTTGGCCACCGAAGTAGTTATTGGTCAACACAACCACCCGGTTGATGAAATTCCCCAGGTTGGCCACCAGCTCATTGTCATAAAAATCTACAAAATCATCCCACTTGAAATCACTATCACGATTTTCTGGCAGGTTGCGGATCAAGGCATAGCGCAGGGCATCCTCTTTGTTCGGGAAATTCTGGAATTCTTCGAGGTATTCGTGCAACTCAATCCCCCAGCCTCTGGATTTAGAAAATTTACGGCCTTCAAAATTGAGAAACTGATTGGCGGGCACATTGATGGGCAAGGCATAATCGCCGTGAGCCTTCAGCATCGAAGGGAAGACGATGCAGTGAAAAACAATATTGTCCTTGCCGATGAAGTGAACGAGCTGTACATCCTCCCCTTTCCAATAGGCCTCCCAATCTTTACCATTGTCCTTGGCCCACTGACGGGTCGCCGAGATGTAGCCAATCGGCGCATCGAACCAAACATAAAGCACCTTGCCTTCGGCTCCCTCGACCGGAACGGGGATGCCCCAGTCTAGATCGCGAGTGATAGAGCGCGGTTGCAGCCCTCCGTCCAACCAAGATAGACACTGACCAACGACGTGCTTCTTCCAACTCCGAGCATCGTGGTGGGGCTGCCCATCAATCGTCCCCTGCTCAATCCACTCCCGTAGCCAAGCCTCATGCTTGTTTAGCCGAAAGTACCAATGCTTGGTCTTCCGCAAGACAGGATGCTCACCACTCAAGGTAGAGCGCGGCTTGATCAGCTCCGTAGGCGAGAGCGCCGAGCCACAATTTTCGCACTGATCACCGTAGGCACTATCATAGCTGCACTTGGGGCATTCCCCTACGATGTAGCGATCAGCTAAAAACTGGTCAAACTTTTCGTCGTAATACTGCTCGCTGCTGCGCTCCTCGAATTCTTCTCCTTTCTCATAAAGGGTGGTAAAAAAATCCTGCGCGGTCTCGTGGTGCAGTGGGTCGCTGGTTCGGTGATAGATGTCAAAAGAAATACCCAGCTTGCGGAACACTTCCTCGTCGAGGTGGTGGTATTTGTCAATAATATCGCGGGGGCTAAGCCCTTCCTTCTTCGCCCGAATGGTAATCGCAGCACCGTGTTCATCCGACCCGCAAACATAGACCACATCCTTGCCCATCAAGCGCAAGTAGCGCGTGTAGATGTCAGCAGTGAGATAGGCCCCAGCGAGGTGGCCCAAGTGTAGCGGCCCATTGGCGTAAGGCAAAGCGGAGGTAATCAGGTACTTTTTTGCGTCACTCATATTTTTAACTTGATGAATTCCATTCAGATGATGATGGAATAACGGAGTCTACGCCCCGAAGGTTCAATTGTGGCGAAGATAAGGATTGTCAGGGATTTCGGTAATTTCTCAAATGATATTGATTTGTAATTTTTTCCCCAAGCCCCCCTCAATTATTCTGACCAGAGTAGAAAGCTCTATACCGGATTTATTGTTTTCAATTCTTGAGATATAATGCTTTGATGTACCGCTTTTATTGGCCAGTTCTTCCTGAGTTAATCCTAGCTCTTTCCGGGCTTGCCGAATCATCAGTCCCAACTCAATTTTCCTTGACTCATCTACCTGACTTTCTTCATACATCACAATCGGATCCAGGTCATAGTGATAAACGACCTTCTTGCCGTTCTCATCTGTAGATTCCACCTTAATATTTTCCCAGGAAAAGCTTCCATCCACTACCTTAATCTGTTGAAATGCCTTCTCCGATTCCATCAGTGGATATTCAATATCTCCTTTTTTCACTTGCCACTTTTCGAACAAAGCCGCAAAGTCAATGATCCTCGATTCTCCATTGTTAAAGAGACAGCTCACCTTATATCCGTCTAAGTTGTGTATTTTGATAATTCTTCTGATTGTTCTCATGATCAATTGCTGTTTTATTTTCCTGGATTAAATTCTTTCCAGATTTTCATTAGATAGCTTTGGTTCGCCTTCGCCCATTTTATTACCTTCTTTCTCTGTTTAGCGGGTATTTGGCCGGAGTAAGTTTCAAGGCTTTGAATCAAAATCAGCTCTTCGTATTCTGCATAGATTGCGTGAAAATGTGGTGGATTATGATCCCTTCTGTACAAATAAATTTTTATTGAATCAATGATTTTGATACAAGGCATTAGGATAGTGTTTCTTGTGATGGTTCAAGATAACAAATGTTGTATAATTAGTCAACATTTATCAATACCTACAAGTCCTATTTTATTGATCGCCCGGAAAAAAGTAACAAAATGAGCCCAATCCCAACCACCAATCCCAACCAAAAAAACCATCTAATCCCCCCAAGTTCCATAGGACGGACATCGCCGAACTGGACGAAAGCCGCCCAGTAGTAAGGATGCTGTTGGGCGCGGCTGGCAGAGTTGAGGTAATCGAGCTTGGCTTGGCGGAGAGCGGCGGCCTTGTTCTGCCCATCGTTGAGGTGGGTGTAGAATTGGGTCATAATGTCGGAGGTGGCGCAGTCGTCGACAGACCAGAGGCTCATCAGGGTGCTGCGGCAGCCGGAGGTGATGAAGCCTCGGGCCAGGCTCATGACGCCCTCGCCCTTGAGCAGCTTGCCGCTGCCGGTGTTGCAGGCGCTGAGGACGGCCAGCTCGGAGCGTAGGCCAGAGTTGTAGAGATCGTAAAGCGAGAGGTAATCATCGGCCAGGTAGATTTTGCTGAGCATGGGATTGTCGACATCTACGCAGGCGTGGGAGGCGAAGTGCAGGATGCGGTAGTTGGCGGCCTCGGCCTCGAAGTGCTGTCGCCCGGCCTCTAGCCCGTAGCGGCCTTCGCCGCCTAACAACTGGCTGATGGCTTCCACCTCCGGGCCATTGCAGCGCAGGCTGTACAGTTCATCGGAGGTGCACGAGCGGGTGGCGTCGGCCATAGCGGGCTGGAAGGAGGGAGCGTAGCCAATGAAATCTTGCTCAAAGGGCTGCACCTCCCGCGCTTGATTTTTGCCCAGTAAGGTGGCGGAGTAGCTGTAACTAACGGCGTATTGCTCCATTAGATAGTCCAACGTAGCGGGGCTGAAATTGCGGGCCTCTTCGCCCGCCGGAGCGCGGAGCAGCAGATCGAAGGGAAGCGTAGCGAGTTGCTGATCGGGGATGATCAGTAGTTGGTTAATGGTAGTCGGCAGCTGGCTCAGGGCAGGCTGCAACAAATCCTGGTACAACTGATGACCCAGTCCGGTAAATTCCGCAAAGGTCTGAGCACTGAGGCCCTCATCGGGTGGCGTTTGTAACATGGCCTTGAAGGCGTCGATGTTTTCCAGTGTAGCTCCGCTATTGGGTAAGGTATGCAGTTGGATAGGTTGATTGGCGGCCAGAACGAAGAGATAAATTTCGTCGTCGCCAATGAAATATTCGAGCAGTGCTTGTTCGGGTTGCAGGACTTGGTCTTGCACCTGCGCGACGCTGACGGGAGCGTTTTGGTATTTGAGTTGGTGGTAGCGGGGGTAGTTTTGTTCAAGCGTACGGCTAAGGCGGTCATAATCTTCTTGCAAGGTGAACAGTTGATCCTTCCAACCTTTGATCTTTTCAGCATTCGCCTTGTCTCCCCTTTGCTGCTCCACCAGCATGATTCGGCGATAGTAGGCCAGATCGATACGAAGGGCGTTTTCGCGCTCTAGGAGACTATCGGGTAGGTCAGCATGACCCAGGGCGACCTGTTCGTTGACCGATTCGAGGAGGAGCAGGGCCTTGTTGCTTTCGGCCAGTTGGAAGGCGGTGCGGAGGTAGTCGGGGCTTTGAGTCTTTTGGTAGAGTTCGACAGCGGCCTTGATGGCCCCTTCGTAGACGGGAAGGGAGCGTTCGGCCAGTGTATTTTTGGATTCCCCAGTAAGGATCCCTTGACGGAGTTCACGAATTAGGCCAGCGGCATTTTGGTAGGTCCGCAGGCTGGCGGTGAGCAAGCTGGTATCGGCTTGTTGCTGGTAGTATTGCCAGAGCATCTGGGCTTTGGCCTCAGAGATTTTAAGGGCGTCGGGGGGAGCGAGTAATTCCTCCAGCGGCGGGTTGTCAAGATCATCCTTGAGTGGATAGGCAGGGGATAGTGTTTGCAGAGCTTTTTGAAAATAGCGCTGTGCCTCCGAGTAATTTTGCAGTGCCGTATGGACCTTAGCCGTAGCGAGCTGCTTGCGAGCTAGTTTGGGGTAACCATTGGATTTATAATACTTTTGAGCAAGATCGTTCGCAATAGTCAGGTTTTGCAAAGCTGTAGCAAGCCGGCCTTCTGCCTGATCAATACGTGCCATTAATTCATAAGTGTATGCTTTTCGATAGGTTTTGTCTTCCTTTTGTAAGGAAAGCGCCCTTTCAAGATATTTTCTAGCTGCTGTGTATTCTTTTCGAAATAGGTGAGTCTCAGCTAATCCATGAAAAGAGGATATAACACTATGAAAAACTCGTTTCTTCTTCAATTGCTGAGGGTTATTCATGGCAAGAATACACTTATTATAATAGACCAAAGCAGAATCAAATACCATCGCACCTTTAAATACCATACCGATATTTTTAAGATTATTCGTTATCCGAGCATCCCCTACTTTTAAAGCATCTAATCTATACTCTAGAGCTTTTTTTTGAAATTCCAGCGCCCGATCAAAATCACCAATAGAGTAATAGGCATTTCCCATGTTGGCGTAAACAGCGGCAAGATTATCTTTAGAATCATTAGCTGCTTCCTTAATTTGAAGAGACTGCTCAAGCAGACTTAAACTTTTTCGATAATTTCCTCTGCGATAGTAGAGACTATTTAAATTATTAATCGCAATTCCGAAGGCCTCATGTTGTTCTCCCAGGTATTTCTTGGCGGCTTTATATGCCTTCATGGCATATTGCTCATATTGCTCATAATCCTCCTTTATGTAGTGAATTACAGCAAGCGCATTCAAAGACTTGAGATAATCCTCCCAGCGCTGTTGCTCTCTAGCAAGCCCCTGAACTTGTAGGTAAATGACCAGGGCAGAATCTATATTTTCTTGAGATATTTTTTCTCCACGTGCAATTAATTCCGATAATTCAGGCTTGGCTGAAATCGATTGATCTTCATGCTGACTAAATACAGAAACTATGCATGATAGATAAATACAATAAGTGATGAGGAATAAACGAATGATGGACATGAGCACTTCTTAGTTTTTATAAAAAAAATTGCCTTACTTACCAGACTGCTACAATAATACAGAAATTTGTAGCAAGCCGGTAAATAAGACAATTCCTTGTCTAATTAAAATACCACTAAAGCAAAGCCATTAAGGCTTGACGAGTTTCACAACTTTTGTTCCGTCTATACTCTTAATTTGTAAGAAATACAGCCCGGAGGAGAATTGACCTGTAGAGAGATACAGGGTTCCATCTCTCATTTGGGTAATGGCTACATGAGACTCTAAACGCTTTCCTGAAGCATCAAATAAATGGACTTCTTGTACCGCAACATCTGATGGCCATGATACACGCAATTGATCATGGAAGGGATTTGGGCTTACTGCGATGTTTTCTAATGGTGCAGATAGCGTTGCTGCCGCATTTCTACTTCCTGAGCCGGAACAACTATCCGGAAAGCCATCACCAGGCTCATCACCTGCACAACTTCTACAGGCAATCTGAATGGTTCCAGCGAAGGTCGCTAAATTAGCAGAAACACAGTTATTTCCACCACCACTACCGGGTAGTGTAATTTGATTACCGCAATAAGGTGCGGTAATGCTAAAGGCATCACAAGCAAAAATATTATCTGTATCTGTATAGAGACACATTGGATAGGCAGAGCCGGATTGCGTTTGTAAATCAATGGTAAAAGGAAGTGTAATATTTCCCTGAGCATCAGCAGAAAGACAGGCGTCAGCGAAATTCGCCGATGGAATATAAACAGTACCTTCGTAATAATTTATTCCATTATTCACAGCATTAGTAAAATCACGGTCAAACCTAAAAAGGCTCACCTGATCAACTCCTGTCCAACAATTATCAAATAACGAATATCTAAGGTACATAGCAGGATAGCTCGCGGGTAAAGGATAAAGGCCTTGACTGTTTGGCGTAGTAAGAAGTTCAAGATTTGCAAGTCTTACATTAAATCTCATCTCGTAGAGGCATCCTTCTGATGGTAGAGGTCCTTCTGGGTCTTCATTTTCAAGGTGATAAATAGACTGCCCAATTCCAGTAGTAGACATCATGCTGACTAACAAGACTGCCAGCAAAAAACGTAAGCATGTAATTTTCATAATTTTAATTTTATGAGTATAGATGTTAAGTAATCAATTCATAGCGCAGCACCGTCCCGGGCCAGTGGCTGCTGTTTGGAAAGAATGAATCAAAAAGCCGATTACTGTACAATTAATCGGACAGGCCTTTGTTATGGGCATAAGTAGATCAGGATTGCATTCTTTCCGTACGTTTATAGCAGCCTTAGAAAAAAGGTAATGGTGCTAATCGCTTTTTTTTTCAAAAAAATGATTTGGGGATCAATTGGCTGCCGCGGCAGCACTACAATTAGCCTTTGATGAGATTGGCGTTTGCCAATTTTTTTTCAAAAATATCCTTTTTTACCTTAACTTACTCTATCATACATTCGAAGAATCGACAGATCGCACTATTTTTTAGAAAATGGACGAATTAACGGACGATCAGCTCATCGCCGCCTTACAATCATCGGATCAGTTGGAGGTCAATAAGGCCCTGAAGGGGCTGTATGCTCGCTACTACCCGGTGATTGCCAACTTTGTGAGCCAGAACAATGGCTCGGCGGATGATGCCGCGGACATCTTCCAGGATGCGATTATTGTTTTTTATCGCAAAATTCGCACGGGCGAGCTGCAACTGAACTGTAGTGTGCTGACTTATCTGTACTCTGTCTGCCGGAACTTATGGCTCTACCGCTTGCGGGGCCGCAAAAAGCAGGTGCAGCTCAACGATGAACTGGAATCCATCCCTATCGATGAAAACAGTCTTGACGTTCTGATGGCTGATGAAAGCAAGGAACAAATCGCTTCGTTGATGGCTCGCCTGGGGGAAGGGTGCCAGCGTATTCTGCGGTATTTTTATTTCGATCGACTAAGAATGCGCGACATCGCTCAGCGTATGGGCCTGGCCAACGAACAGGTGGCTAAAAACAAAAAGGCGGGCTGTATGAAAAAATTGAAAACCCTGATTGGGGAATCTCCTGGACTCCAACAACTCTTTCGCTGATGGATGAGCAAGGTAAATATAGCAGCATCGAAGCCTATCTACTGGGGCAGCTCTCGGAGGGCGAACGCCAGGCTTTCGAGGAGCGGATGGCGGCCGAGCCGGAGTTGGCTCAGCAAGTGGAGCAGGAGCGGAAGCTACTCAGCGGTATGGCCTATTTTAGTCAACAGCAATTCAAAGCAGAACTGCAGGCCATCCATCGGGAGGTGATTGAGGGGGAGGCGGTGAAGCCGCCGCCGGAGGGGAAAAAGAAACCCGGTCTGCCCTGGTGGCTGATCGCCCTGGTGGCCCTCGGGCTGGCCGCCCTACTCTTCTGGTGGCTACAAGGTCCTGCCCCCACCCCGCAGCAGCTCTACGCGGCTCACTACGAAGTCTTCGAACTGCCCTCCGCCAGCCGAGACCCCGATAATCAGGCGGTGCAAGCCCAAGCCTACGCCCTCTACGAACAAGGCCAATACCAACAAGCCCTGCCGCTGTTCGAACAATTGCTAGAGAATCAAACCAACAATATCCCACTGCAACTCGCCGCGGGCAACTGCCACCTACAGCTCAACCAAGCCCAGGCCGCTCTCCCCTACTTCGCGCGCAGCCTGGCCGCCGATGATCTGCTGTACCGCGATCAGGCGCGCTGGTACGCGGGCCTGACGCAGTTGCAACTGGGGCTGCCGGAGGCCGCGCGGGCCTACCTCCAACCGCTAGCTGATGACCCCAGCAGCAGCTATCAAACCCAAGCACAAGGCATCCTCAAGGCACTGAAAAATTAACAGCGCCGCAGGCTATTCTTTATTTTTTTCCTCCCAATAAGTTACGTTTCCCAAGTTGCTGCAATAAAAACTCGAATAGGCCATCGGCCACACTTTTATTCATCCACTAAAAAAGCGTAACCATGAAAAACAAAAAATTGAAGTTGAAACTCATTCGTACCACACAGCAACTTTCTACTTCTCAGCAAAGCCGCCTTAGAGGTGGAGCCGCCGACGGTATCATCGTCGCCGACCTCGCTGTGCTCTAATCCCATGTACTACACATTTTTATTTTCGTAACATCCCACCAGGGCCCCGCCCTGGTCTTTCTACTCTTTTACAACTTCTCCTTTCACAGCCGTAGCCTGACCGCAGGTGCTACGGTAGGTCATCTATTGAAACTTTGTATCTAAAACAAAAAATAATGAAATCTAAAATCAACCTTTTACTCTTTGCCCTGCTACTGCTCGGCAATTTTTCCTCCGGGGCACAAGACTGCCCTATCCCTCCTCCAAAGATTACCCCTCAATACGAGCCAAGGTGTGGTCTCTCAGAAATTCCGGCAGGACCCAGCCTGCAATTTTGTACGGGCGATCAGATTACCCTCTTCGTGAGCGGACAGCAGGGCAGCACCTTTGATTGGACTATTCCCGCCAGCGTTCCCTCTTACACCGCTACCAACGATCAGGTCACCCTTGAGCTTGGAGCACCGGGGCTCATCGAAGTTTGTGTCACCGAAACTTCTTCGGCAGCTTGCATCAACGAAGCTTGTACCAGCATCACGATCCATGACCTCCCCACAGCCAGCCTGGAAGCCGTAGGCTATACCGATAACCCTATTGACATCTGCCTCAATCAGCAGCTGACCTTCCTCAGCACTACTCCCAACCCGGCCAGCAATGGCCAACCGCTAATTGACCACACCTGGACCGTCACCTACGAGGGCAATCCCCCCATGACGGTCTTACAAGGCAGAACGGCTACACAGCTCGATTACACTTTCAATACCCCCGGATTTTACCTAGTCAGCCTACAGGTCACGAGTTGCTATGGCTGCGAATCGCCTCCGGTTTCCATTGGCATTGAAGTAAGCGAAGGCACCGTCCGACCAATTGAATGCCCTTCTGTAGTTTGTGAAGGACAAACCGTAAGCTACTCCACCCCCGCCTGCCCTTCCGATCTCAACGCGCTATTTACCTGGAATTTTTATGCCGACGGAATGCTCGTCGATCAGCAAACCGGCAATCCAGTCGCCACAACCTGGACCCTCAGCAACCTTAGTAGCGATTTCAATGGCTTTGGCATCGTGGAGCTGATCAGCAACTGCCCAGATGACCTTTGCGATGAGGTCTCTACTTTTATCGTTCCCATTATTCCGGCCCAGCCCCTCATCAATGGCCCCAAGGAGCTATGCTCTCCCGATGCAACCGCTTGCTACAGCATTCCGAATTGGGCAGGGGCCAGCTACAACTGGACCGCCACTGTCGTCAGTGGTAGCGGAAGCCCTACGCCTACTACCGGCCAGGGCAATACCTTTTGCTTGAGTATGAATGGTTTTTCGGGAGAACTGAACATCAATGTAGATGTCGATCATGCCATCGCAGGGTGCACCAGCTCCTCAGCAGTGGCGGTAAGTGTCGATAATTATTTGATCTTTGGTCCCTTGCGGGGCTGCTTTGGCAACGATGCTGAGTTTACGCTGAATACTGCTCCTGCGGGTGCTGGCTATCAGGTGACCTGGCAGTTGTATAATAATGCTAATCAACTGGTCACGGAGCTGATCACCAACAATTCCATCAATGTCACTTTTCCGGGCAGCAGCTTTACCAATTCGGGCTTGTACCGTGTGGAGGCGCAAATTTTAGAGGGAAATGGCGCGACGATAGACTGCATTAGCCCCTTTGTTTTCGATGTACTGGAGGAGGTTCCTGCAGTGGCGGACCCTACGGAGGTGCAGGGGCCTCGGCAGGTCTGTCTGGGGCAATCTTATATCTACAGTTACCAAAATACGGTCGCCAATACGGAGATCGTTTGGGATGCGGACTTGGGACAGGTGATGCCGTCGACGGGTACGACGGTGGAGGTGGTTTGGGATAATCCCAATGCTTTGGGGCTCACGCGCACCCGCGATTTTAATGGCCTGGTTTGTAGCTCAGATCGGGTGGAGGTCCCCGTAGAGGAGGCCCAATTTCCCAATATCAGCATCAGCGGCCCACAGGAAGTTTGCGCCGATAATCCTCATGAATATTCGGCTTCTTTTGATGGAGCGAGCGACTATCAGTGGGCTATCGATCCAGCCTTGGGGACTATTATTAGTGGGCAAGGCTCGGCCACTGTGATGATCTTGTGGCATTTCCCGGTTCCGGCTCCGGCAACGGCGACGATCCGGCTGCTGGTTGATTTCTGTGGGACAACGATGAGCTTTAGCTATCCTGTTACGGTCACGGAGCCTCCCGCAGTTTTGCTGGAAGTTCCTCAGGAGGTTTGCACCAATACTTTGGTGAGTTTTAGTGCCAATACCAATCCCACCAGTACCGAATGGTTTATTCAAGATCTCAGTTTTGGCAATAATAATCCCATTCCTATTGGAACGGGCGATGCCATTGATTACACCTTTACCAATCCAGGTCCTTATTTGGTCTCCGTTCGGGTCACAGGAATTGGCAGTTGCCGATTGGTAGTAGAAGAAAGTCAGGCCATCAATGTGCAGCCACAACCAGAACTTTACCTCACCACCCCAGACGGTATTCCGCCCCTTTGTGATGAAAACAATCCCCTTCCTTTCTCCCTTACCCTTTACCCTCAACTATTTGGGGCAGTGGGGAATTACAGTTATGAATGGCGATATAATGGTACTGTAGTCGGTACTGATCCTACATTTACGGTTGTTCATATCCCCGGCACCAATCCTGCACTGGGGCTGTACACATTGGAAATCGATAATGGATTCTGTAAGGCCAGTGCCAGCTTTGACGTAAACTATCCAGGCTGCCCGGAGACTTGCAAGGATGCGCTTATTCAGCCAGAGATTACCCTGATTAACTATTCGGGCTGCGGAGCTGCGGCGGTCATAGGGCGCTTTTTGGATGATGCTGGTAATGTGATCACGCTTCCTAGCCCCGAGGTTGTCAGTCCACGCTGGACCATCAGCGATCCTACCGGGGCCAATCCTCCGGTTGAATTGATCACGACCAACGGAGATTCATTTTTTCAATTTTACAATTTTCCCGCTACTGGTTTTTACCCCATAACGCTGCAAGCCTTGGATCAAAATGGTTGTCTGGTCATCGTTAATGACATCCTTGAGATTTCGGTCATCAGTGATTTTTCCTGGACCTATGAGTGTTCAGCCAATGCCAATGAGGGCTATCGGGTGAGGTTGAGAGATGAATCGCAGACCTTGCCGGGTACAACGCCTAATGGCTGGGGAGGCAGCTGGACGGTAACGGATAATGGCCTTAATATTGTCAATGATCCGACTGAAGATTTTGTTTTTACGGCTCCAAAATCCAACCAGTCCTTACCCTACTACGTTTGTCTGAACCGCAGTGTTGATCCACTGACTCGCAGCACACCATCCAACTGTGAGGCTTGCTATACTATTTGGGTTCCTGTTACCCCAGAAGTCGATTTTGAATTCAGCACCAATTGTCAAGACAATCCGGTACAATTTGAGACAATGATTAATCAAGACTATACGGGCATCAAAAATTATTTCTGGGATTTCGGCGACGGTACTTTCAGCAGTATAGCAAATCCGGCAAAAGAATTCTACAGCAGCGGAACGCAGATCGTCACCCTAACCGTCACCACCGACCTGGGCTGCACCTTCAGCACCACCAAAAACATCGACCTGATCGCCGGCGACATCGACGGTAGCCTCCTTGCCCAACCAGACGATTGCCCCACGACCGCCCAGCTCCAATTCGACTACACCGGCAGCGGCAATCCCGCCGACCTCAGCTACAACTGGAACACCGGCGAGTCCGACCCTAGCATCACCGTCACCCAAAGCGGCATCTACGCCCTGACCGTCAGCGATGCCAATGGCTGCACCTTCGTCCCCGATCCTCTTCCCGTACTGCTGACCAATCCTTTTCCAACCGGTATCAGCGGTGCAAGAAACGTTTGTAGCGACGATGCCATCTCTTTGTGCATCACCCCACAAAGCGGCTTTGAGTACGCCTGGGGAATCAGCCCACCGCGGTTTTTCAACTCCAATACCCCCGGCTGTATCTCCACCAATCCTGTCTCACAGCCCTACACCCAGCCGGCCTACACCTTTACGGTCAATGCCATGATCAACGGCCAAATCTGCGCTTCCGAGAGCGTTGTGGTCAACATTTTGCCCAGTCCCGATGCCCCCGAAGTTATTGTAGAATACCTAAGCTGTGATCCCTTCAGTGCTCGCCTATCTTTAGCCACTCCGCCGACAGCGGGCCAGGAGGTGCTGTGGACCAATCTGTTTAATATCATAGGCAGTGGGCCTACATTGGAGGTATTTAGCGGTGGCACCTATCAGGTTAATATCGTTAATGAGAATGGCTGTGGAATGAACTCGGATGCTATTGGGGTCTTTCCACCTATTGATTTCAGTGCCTTCCTGACGGGCTGCTATGAATTTTGTCGAGAAGACCTGATCAGCGATCCGCAGTTTCTCGCTGGCATTCCGGGCACCTACGACAGCTGGGCCTGGCTCCTGGACGGTATGCCGCATCCTTCGCTGCCTTCAGGCACTGGGGAGATCACGCCTTTGCCATTGATTCCCGAAATTGCGGGTAAAATCACCTTGCTCATTACCAACAATGGTTGTACTGAAGAATCAGGGCCCTTCTGCTTTGAAGTCATCGAATGTACAGCTTGTACTCCCCCCGGTGATCCAATCGTCGAAGTCATCAATTGCGATCAGAATGGCGTAAACGAACAGGTCTACTACGTCAAATGGAATATTCCCAAAAATGGCAGTGATGCGGAGCCTTGTAATTTTGATGATATTAGTTTCCCTGGCGGATACTTCATCCCCGGCTCGATTTATAGCGAAGATGCAAATTGGACCTGGACTTTTGAAGGTTTGATGGTAGTATCGGACAGTGCACCGGGCGATAAGTGCTGGGAAGTTCCGTTCTGTATTCCAGGCACCGACATTGAATGCGCCCGTATCCAAGTCTGCCCCAGCGTCAGTGGATACAATGACTTGCTTGAACCCTGTCCGGTGCAGGAACCGTGCAACCTGGATGTCAGCATCAATGCGATCGAATGTGTAGAAGACCCCTGCGAACAAACTTCTCATTTGATCGATCTGAGGTTTGTACTTCCGCTACCTCCGAATGCCACTTTCGATATTTTGATCAGCACTCGTACTGGAAGGTTCAATAATACGGTGGGACTTCCCTATTACGTCATCAATAATGTCAGTGCAAATGCCAATGGATTCTACGAAGGGGCTATACAGTTGGATTGGCACGATGAGATCCTGCTGGACTACGCCTGCTTCGAGTTTTTCATCAATTACACCTCTGCGCCCTTCGGCCCCTACTGCCAATCTTTCGTCTGTTTTGACCTCAATGATTATCCCTGCACTACCAACGCTACCGCTTCTAATTATGTCTTCACGCATAATTGCCACTGGGTCAATGCCGTCAACAAACGCTACTACTTTGATTTGCGATTGCCGGACGAGCCCGTCATCAACGTCTTTAGCGGCAGCAGTACGGTTGGAGAGCTGAGGCTTTTAAGGGTTTTGGGCAATAATACGCTGCGAGGTTTCCTGACCGTTCCGCTAGGTACAACCTCTTTTGATGCTACTGTCACGGTGGGACAAAGCGAAGGCGATACGCGTGAATACTGCATTTCTGAACTCCTGGACAGCTGTGAAGAGGCCGAGCAGCGCCAGCAAAATGGCGATACCCTATCGTCCTTTGGGGCAGCTAGTGAGCAGCTGAAAGTTTGGCCGAATCCTGCTAGCAATCAGGTTTGGGTAGCCTATGAGATGGATGAAAAAACAGCAACGACGCCTACCGAGCTGCGATTAGTCAATATCCTGGGGGTAGAACTGCAATCAGAAATACTCCCCTCCGGAACCCAGCCCCATAGCCTAAACACCAGTGCCTTAACACCGGGGGTATATTATCTTTTGATACAACGTAAGGGTAAAATAGTGGCTACGCAGAAATTGATTATTAATCCTTTGTAAGGGTATTATTTTTTTGTGTTCCTGCTATTTACTTGATTAAGTTTATAGCCTTTTCGAACCCTTCCTATTGGGAGGGTTCTTTTTTTAATGCCAAATAATAAGTTACGGGAGAGGCCCGGCGATTTATAGGAATATCAACGGCCGCTATTTACCAAAAAGTAGACGCTCCTTGTTTCTAGACCCAATTTTCTCCTTTGCAGGATCGTTTAGCGAAAAGAAAATAGTATCTTAAAATGTTCAAAGCGATAGCTTTTTAAGCCTTGCTAGATATGAAAAATCCTGCGCTCACAGTACTCTTGGTGCTGTTGCTACCTCTGCTGAGTTCTGCTCAAGACAATCCGCCGACGGACACCTTCCCCTCCCGGCTCAACGAGCTGTGTCAGATGGGCGAGCAGGATTTGCTGCGCGGGCAATTCGAGCGAGCTGTCCGGGCCTATCGCATTGCCATTGATCAGTACCCGGGCTTTCCTCCGGCCTACCGCGGCCTGGCCGCCGCGCAGGAGCTGCTGGGTTATTTCCCCGAAGCCGCTGCCAACCTGGAACGGGCCATTCAACTGAATCCCTACTTTTCCAGAGCCATTTATTTTGATTGTGCCGTCGCCAATTACCGCTCCGGCAATTACCACAAGGCCAAGCGCTATTTTATGATGTATCAAGACTTGCTCCAACGCGACATCAAGGAGTTTGGCTATAATGGAAATGCGGAGCAAGAGGTAGAAAAAGAATACATCGCTCAACTGCCCGAAAACCTTCGGGCCTGCCGCATGGCTATGGACTCTATTCGCAACCTCAACGTCAAAGCAGTCACCAACCTTGGCGATTCGATCAACTCGTGGGGCGATGAATACTTCCCCTTTCTCACCAATCAGCAAGACCTGATGTTTTATACTAAACGCATCTCGCTGGTGGGCGACGAAAATCTCTACTACAGCGTTTATCGCGACGGCCGCTGGACCAGCGGCCAACCCGTAGATACCACCTTCAACACCCTGCGCAACGAAGGCATGTGTACTATGACTCGCGACGGCATCCGCATGTTCTTCACCGCCTGCGGCCGCAGCGATGTGCAGGGCACCTGCGATATTCAGGAGGCTAAGGCTGATAGTAATCGTATCCTCTGGACGCAGCCGCTGTCCGGAACGCCGAACACCGAATCTTGGGAGTCGCAAGCCTCCATTAGCTGCGATGGCAGTGCGCTCTTCTTCGCCAGCAATCGCAGCGGCGGCTACGGTGGCACCGACATTTGGGTCAGCTACCGTCAGGCCGACGGCAGCTGGGGAGAAGCCCAGAACCTCGGCCCCCGCATCAATACCAAGCTAGACGAAGAGGCCCCTTTCATCACCAACGATGCCAAAACCATCTACTTCTCCTCCACCGGCCATCTCGGCCTCGGCGAGCAGGACATCTTCATGAGCCGCCTACAGGCCGACGAGCAATGGGGCTACCCCATCAACCTGGGCCGCCCCATCAACACCGCCTACCGCGAACTGGGCTTCTTCCTCTCTGCCGACGGCCGCCAAGGTTACTTCTCCTCCAACCGCCGCGAAGGCGGCAGCGGCGGTATGGACATCTACATGTTCGAGCTGTCCAAAGAAATGGAAAGCGATCCCATTACGCTAGTCGAAGGCTTTGTCCGCGATTCCATCACCCGAAAACCCATCCAAACGCTACTGCGTATCAAAGGAGAAAATCCCATCCGCACCGACGAAAACGGCCGTTTTTTCATCTGCCTACCCGCTAATGATCCCTTTAAATTTCACATCTTTGAGACGGGCTATCAGTTCTACCAACGCAATCTGATCATCCCAGAGTGGGATAACAAAGTGCTCTATCCACTCGAATTGCTCTTACAGCCCTACCGCCCCAAAAATAAGCCGGAAGCACCTAAGCTCTATCGACAAAAGGCAACCAGCATTTATTTCGCTTTTGATAAGGACTTATTGCAGACCGAGGCCATAGAAAAGCTGGATTCGGTTGCTCAGTTTATACACGGCTTGGGCAACCCCGGTGTAGAAATCGTTGGCTTTTGTGATTTCATCGGCAGTGATAAATACAATCTCCTGCTCTCCGAACGTCGGGCCAATGCGGCGGCGCTCTACCTCAAACAACAGGGCATTAAGGTCGATAAGATCACTATCGAAGGGAAGGGAGAAATTAATGACGATAACCCCAGGGCATTAAATCGTCGAGTAGATATTTTATACTATGGTAAGCAATAAATAGAACAGACTTACCCTGGGTAGTTTACTAGCACCAATCTATATTGAGTCGCTACGGTGGAACGATTGGCTTGCAGTATCGCTGGTAGGGGTCTTTTTGGGATCAGTTGATCCGGCTCCTCACCTCGTTGGTTTTCTTTTCCAGGGTGTTGAAGTAGGCTTCCCGGCTGCGCCCGGTACTAAGCGAGGTAGAGTTATTGATCAGGGCATTGTACCAGCTTTCGTACTCTTCGCAGAGGGCCTGATCGGTGGTGTTGAGGTAGTTGGGGTTGCCGAAGGTGGTGAAGAGGAGTTTGCCGGCGCGGGTGTGAACGAGTATGGTATTATTGGTGCTGGCAAATTCGTTGTAGAACAATTCGTAATCCGCATTCTTTTCTGTGGGCTCCAATCCGGGGCCAAATTTTTTCCCTTTAGAGGCCATTTTTTTGGTGTGGTTGATCAAATCAAGTAGGCGGTCGCAGATCAGCTGGGCATCGCCGCGATTGGCAAATTTATCAATATCCAAAAGGTATTTAAGCTGATTGAGGGTATTGTCAACAACGGAGACCGTCCACAGCTCCCGACTAGAAAGCAAGTTGTATTTCCTACCAATTTCCGCTGTGAGGTCCAGCGTAGGTTGGGGGATGAGATCGAAGCTGAAGGAGCGATCTTTGAGGAAATCAAAGTTCCAGGAAGTGATCCCGTAGACGTAGAGCTTAAAGGCAGTTAATTCGGGGAAAAGGAAGTATTGAAACAGCGGAATCTCGTGCGTCGCGTAGGACAATCGAGTATCGACCATATTGAGTACTTGATCAATGCTGTGATTTAATTGCGAAGCATAATCAAAGTAATTATTGATTTTCTTCGACATCATATTATAAGTAAACAGCAGCAAATCGGATTGCTGGAAAACTAGGGCATCGAAGGAGACTTTATAGGTCTTTGCCAGCAGGGCAATCTCTTCGGGTGTTAGGTAGGTATCTCCTCGCAGGCGACGATAAACGCCATCTTTCCCAATATTTAACAGGCCAGAAAGCGCATCGACGGCCTCTGATTTTTTCTGGAATTTTTGCAGGATGGATTCTAGAAAAGTGTGCTGTATCGTCCGGGACATTCCGTTTTCAGTATTAGGCTAATGCAGTATACAAAAAATATTGTCCCCAAAAAACAAAAAGGCCCGCTTTTACAGCCGGCCTTTTTGTATGCTATTAGGAGCTTGGATTAGCTACCGAAGTCATCAAATGCAATATTTTCTTCTGGAACGCCCAGCTCTTCAAGCATAGTCAGAGCAGCCTGTAGCATCAGTGGAGGTCCACAGAGGTAGTATTCGATTTCTTCTGGCTCGGGGTGATCCTTGAGGTAATTGTCGTACAATACCTGGTGGATGAAGCCTACATAGCCTTCGGCATCCTTATCGTGAATATCTTTCTTAACCGTCCAATTGTCCTCCTCCAAAGCAGAAGAAAGGGCAATATGGTAAGAGAAATTGTTAAATTCTTTCTCAATCTTACGGAAATGATCGGTGTAGAACAGCTCGCGACGTGAGCGACCTCCATACCAGTAAGACACCTTACGATCGCGGGTCTTGAGGGTGTGGAAGAGGTGGAAAACGTGAGAGCGCAGAGGAGCCATACCCGCTCCACCACCAATGTAAACCATTTCTTTCTTGGTCGGCTTGATAAAGAACTCACCGTAAGGCCCAGAAATGGTTACCTTATCGCCCGGCTTACGCGTAAAGACGTAAGAAGAGCAAACACCAGGATTGACCTGCATCCAATCATTGGCCTTACGATCCCAAGGTGGAGTAGCAATACGGATATTGAGCATCACGATGTTACCCTCCGCCGGGTGGTTAGCCATAGAATAGGCACGGAATTGCTCTTCGTCGTTCTTCATGCTCAAGCCCCACATATTGAACTTATCCCACTCAGACTTGTACTTTTCCTGACCAGCAGGATCGTCGGGCAGCGGGCTGATGTCCATATCATTGAACGGCGCCACCACTTTAGGTACGTCGATCTGGATGTATCCACCAGATTCGAAATCCAGGGTCTCGCCTTCTGGCAACTTCACCACAAACTCCTTAATGAAAGTCGCTACATTATAGTTAGAAACGACTTCACATTCCCATTTCTTGATACCAAAAATTTCTTCTGGTACGCGGATTTGCATGTCTTCGCGTACTTTCACCTGGCAGGCCAGGCGCTTCTTTTCCGCTACTTCGCGACGAGTCAAGTGGTTAAGCTCCGTAGGCAGCACCTCGCCACCTCCGGTATCAACGTGGCATTCGCACATCGCACAGGTCCCACCACCACCACAGGCAGAAGGCAGGAAGACATTGCGGTCAGACAAGGCTGAAAGCAGAGAGCTACCAGGTTTGACCAGCAGCGGATTTTCTTCATCTCCATTAATGATGATCTTGACATCGCCCTGAGCGACGAGGCGCTTACGCGCAAAGATCAACATGAAGGCCAGGGCCACGATCACGACGCTAAAGACAGCGACCGAGACCAGCATGGGCATCACATCAAAAAGTAACATCATAATATCTTAATTCACTAAGTTATGAAATAGAACTACTACTTGAGTAGTGTATAGTCCGCAGGATTGATTCCCATCAGGCTCATAAAGGCGATGCCCATCAAGCCAGTCAGGATAAAGGCCATCCCCAGGCCGCGCAGTGCCGGTGGCACCGCAGAATAGCGAATTTTCTCGCGGATCGCGGCAATGGCGATAATAGCCAAAAACCAGCCAAAACCACTGCCTAAACCGTAAGATACCGCCTCTCCGAAAGCGTACTCGCGAGAAACCATAAAAAGCGAGCCTCCGAGAATAGCGCAGTTTACAGTAATCAGCGGCAAGAAAATCCCCAATGAGTTGTACAGCGACGGCGAGACCTTTTCGATCACCATCTCCACCAGCTGCACCATCGAGGCAATTACGGCAATGAAGAGGATGAATCGCAGAAAAGTCAGGTCCATACCAAACATGCCCGTTCCTTCTTCCAGCAGGAAGGTAGAAATCATCCAGTTGATGGGCATGGTAATACCAAGTACAAAGATGACGGCGAGGCCGAGGCCGAAGGCCGTATTGACCGACTTGGAAACAGCCAGATAGGAGCACATTCCCAGGAAGTAAGCCAGGACCATATTATCGATGAAGGCCGCCTTAATAAATATATTTAACGATTCCATTTTATTTATTTTGATTCGAATTTTCAGATAGAGGGATTAGGAAATATCGACCAGTTTGGGATTTCTGCTCCGCTGTATCCAGATCAGAATGCCAATGATGAACATCGCCGCCGCCGGCAGTACCATCAGGTTGTTGTTGGCATACCAGGAAAACCAAGTTCCAATACCGCTTTCTGCTGCTGTATTGATCCAATAGCTAGTAGTAATGTTATCGGCGCCGATGATATTCATAGCAATCGGGCTACCGGCGAAGAGCGTTCCTTTTCCGAAAATCTCTCTGATCAAAGCTACGATGATCAAGATTGCGCCGTAGCCGAGGCCATTACCAACGCCATCGAGGAAAGAACGCCAGGGCTTGTTGGCCATCGCAAAGGCTTCCAAGCGTCCCATCACAATACAATTGGTGATGATCAGACCAATAAATACAGAAAGTTCTTTGTAAACATTGAAGTTGAAGGCCTTGAGCACCAATTCTACCACCGTTACCAGGGTAGCGATGATGACGAGCTGTACGATCATCCGCACCTGCTTGGGAATCGAATTCCGCAAAAGCGAGGTAAACAGATTGGCAAATGCACATACAAAAACTACGGCGATTGCCATAACGACGGAGGGATAGACCAGCGTCGTTACCGCCAGTGCCGAGCAAATTCCGAGTACCTGAATAGTAATCGGATTATTATCCGTCAACGGGTCGCTGATGAGCTTGCGCTCTTTTTTCCCGAATAGGGGCTCACTCGTACTGACTTGTGGTTCTTTTACTGTTTCTTCAGCCATTGTATAGAAAGTTAAAATCTTTTTAGATTGGGTTTTAAATTTAACTACTTACTCAGTAAACCTACTGGTTTGCTGGTCGTCGTACCCCGTAATTTAGCAAAATAAGGCTCATAGTACTTGATGCCTCGGTCCAACATCTCTGTTACACCATCACAGGTAACTGTCGCCCCAGAAATACCATCTACTTCGTGATCTTGATCCTTGGCGCCTCCTTTTCGAACGGTGATCGATACGTAGTCTCCATCATCATCGTACAGCTTTAGGTCGCTAAACTGTGCTTTGAAAGCAGGATTATCCTTAATTTCTGCCCCCAGACCCGGTGTCTCCGCAACGTGATCGAAAGTCGCCCCCGCAACGGTATTAAAATCGCTCTCGATGGCGATATTGCCCCATATTTCATCCCACAGGCCATTACCACGTACCGAGACGATGTAAAACTTTTTCGAATCAGAATTGAAAATGAACATCGGCAGTAGGCGATCTTCTTCGGGCTTCTTCTTTTCTTTCTTCATGTCAATATCTTCGGCGCGTCCTCCCTTATGTCCTGCCGCTTTTACAGCATCCGCATCCACCTCCTTACCGTCCATATTCAGTACGGTCTGCTCAACTTGATTGTCAAAGATTTCCAATACGCGTTCGTCAGACATCTCTTTCGGATTTTCATCGAGATAGGTGCTAACGGCAGAAAGGATGGCTCGCTTATTAAAAATGGCCTCATTCTGCTTTGCCCGCTCCTTTGTAGAGTAAAACAAACCAGCCAACAAGAGGGAGGTAATGGCACACATGATTAATGTGAATCTTAACACGCTTCCTGTAGAATCCATATTGATTAGCTATTTTTATTCTTCAGCAAATTTCACTCTTGCCTCAGAAGGTTACTTTAAATTGCTCTTTGTATTAGAACAAATATCAGGCTATAATTGATCAGGCCTCGACCAATTTTGCTCGCTTTAATCTGCGCTTAATATTGCCCTCCAATACATAGTGATCAATCAGTGGCGCAAAGACATTCAACAGCAGGATGGCCAGCATCCAGCCTTCGGGATATGCGGGGTTCATGACCCGAATAATCATACCGATTGAACCGATCAGAAAACCATAAATCCACTTGCCCCGATTGGTCGACGCTGCCGTCACCGGATCAGTAGCCATGAAGGCCATAGCGAAGAAGAAGCTTCCCATATAGAACTGGAATTGCCAAGGAACAGCCATAAAGTCCGTCACGCCCCAGGCATTCATGGTGAAGCACATAAAGACTGCACCGATCAGCATGCTGAACATAATTCGCCAGCTGGCTACACCGGTCGCCAGGAGGAACAAAGCGCCCAGGAGGATTGCAGGCTTGCAGGTCTCCCCAATAGAGCCGGGGATAGCCCCCCAGAACATCTGACTTTCAGAGTAGACGCTGGTTACACTATCCCAGCCGCCTTTGGCTGCCAGGCTCATAGGCGTTGCGCCGGTGTAGCCATCGGCGACAACTGCCGCCGCATTGAAAGTGTCCAGATTCATCGACTCGAATAAGGAGTTGAAGAAAGTCATATGCCACCAACCATACTGTACGGCAGAACCAGCCTCAGTAGCCGCTACTCCCGCCACCCAGACTTCATCACCTGAGATGGTTGTTGGATAGGCAAAAAAGACAAAAACTCGTGCCAGTAGGGCAATATTCAGGATATTCATCCCCGTACCACCAAAAGCCTCTTTTCCGATCCATACAGCAAAAATAATGGAGAGGGAAAGGATCCAAAGTGGAATATCGGGTGGCATAATCAAAGGGATCAGTGCTCCAGATACCAAAAAGCCTTCTTCGATGGCATGCCCCTTCTTGGCGGCGTACCAAAACTCAATTCCTAGCCCGACGATGTGGGTAACGACGAAGATGGGCAGCAGCTGAATAAGGCCATAGGCGATCTTAAGGTGAATTCCTTCGATAAATCCAGTGTATTCTCCCAAGGCCACAAAGTGCTGGTGACCAATATTGTAAGTCCCGAAAAGATAGCAGAACTGCATGGCGAGCACTACGTGGACCATAGTCCGCTTGAGGTCCATACCATCGCGGATGTGGACTCCGCCTTTAGTGACGCTATTGGGAGCGAAAGCAAAGGTGAAGAAACCATCAAAAAGCGTATGCAGAAAGGGACTCTTCTCCTTATCTGGTTCGATTTTCTTAAGAAGATTAACTAAATTCATAAAGATTTATCTTTTTACTGACTCAACAGTTGCTTTGTTTATTTGGAAATTAACTTTGTTCCCGCATGACATCCAGCCCTTCGCGCAAGATTTGCTGCAGCGGCTGCTTGGAAGTACAAACGAATTCACAAAGCGCAACATCCTCTTCACTTAATTCATAAATTCCCAGACCTTCCATCCGTTCGAAATCATTAATCATGATGGCCTTCATCAGATGCTGTGGGTAAATATCCATTGGCAGCACCTGCTCATACTGCCCCGTTACCACGAACGCCCGCTTCTCACCGTGGGTATTGGTATCCGGGGTAAACTTATAGTCGCTATAAAGGAAGTTCGGAAAGGTTCGGGAAATACTGGGACGTGGAGCAATGGGAATCAACCAACCAAACAGCTCATAATTATCTCCCTCTTCTATGGTCGTCAACTGATCATCGTGGAAGCTCAGAAATCCTTTCTCGCCTACTTGTTTGCCGGAGAGCACATCACCGGAGATGAAACGAGTCTTTTCGCCCTTGATCTGCCCCTTGGTCAAATCAGCAATATTGGCACCAATGAAGGTATTGACATAGGTCGGTTTTTCCAGCTCTGCACCCGTAATGGCAACTACACGGCTGGCATCGTAGCGATTCTCCAAAAAGAGATTACCCAGGCTAATGACTTCTTGCACACCCAGGGTCCATACCTTTTCACCCGCACTGATAGGATCAATGTGGTGAATCTGCACGCCAACGTTACCAGAGGGGTGCGGGCCATGAAACCAATGCTTTTCAACGTTTTCGGCGTTGAGGAAAACATCAGAAGGGGCACTCTCACCGCGGGCACTCAATCCTAGGTGGACCTTACCCTCAAGAACCAATTTATTCAAAACGTCTAAACCTTTTTGGAATGCTGCACCTTTGCCCTCTACGACGAAATTGAGATCAGGGGCGAGTGGAGCAGAGTCGAAAGTCGTAATGAAGACGGCCTTGGGCTTATCGCTTGCTTCAGGAACGACATCGAAGGGGCGCTGACAGATCATAGTCCAAAGCCCCGTTTTCATCAGATAGGCAACTAAGTCCTCTCGACTGCCATTGGCCAGATCGAAGCCTTCGAATTCGCGATGCTTTTGTTCCTTGTCCGCCAGGATAACCACTTGGGCGATAGAACGCTTTGCTCCACGAATAATATCGACGACTTCGCCGCTAACGGGTGCTGAATAGAGAATGTCCGGGCGCTTCTTGTCAAAAAACAGGGAATCACCGGCTTTGACTTCATCTCCTTTTTCCACCAGTACCTTGGGAATTGGCGAGATGCCAATAAAATCAGGAGGTTGTACGGCAAAGGTAGTGGCCTGCAAAGACTCATTGATCTCCTTGTGGGCTTCCCCTTCCAGAAGAATGTCATGTCCTTGCTTGAGAAAAGCAACTGGGTTTCCGTTGACGTAATCAGGAAGCTTAGGACGAAAAAGCTCACCCACACCTGGAAACAGTGAGTAGTTGGCTCCACTTTTCTCAGCTCCTGTTTCCTTAGCTTCAATCCGCAGTAAATTATCGGCAACCTGCACAATAACAGCGATCAGTACAATAACTCCAATGACGATTAGGGTAGTCAAAAAGTAGTTATTACTGCCCGATGAGGA